>NZ_APJX01000002.1 GCF_000350545.1 Desulfotignum phosphitoxidans DSM 13687 | reverse complement strand
TTGAACCAGAACAGCATGGCAGCGGCATCGAAGCAGCTGACCCAGATGATCGGCTGTCATCCCGGATGACTTTTTCTCGATCAGATTTCACCAGTGTGTGGGTCAATGGACCATGTCTTGAAAAATCCGATATCCCGGTAAAACCACAAACCCTTGCTGCTGAAACGGGGAATCGAAGCCAGGGTGTACCATTTCCCATTGTGGGAAAAACTGCTGAAGTAACCCGGTTTTGGCCAGGAACCGCCGAACCGAAGGGATGGAGTAGTTCATTCGCTCGGCCAGTGGTTGGATCATCCAGCACTTGTTTTCCTGAAAGGCTGAAATCAGCTTCTGGTCGGGTGTTGTTTCCATATGTACCAGCACCTCCTGATAAAGTATTGCAAATATACTCTAATCCAGCTGAGTATTTGCAATACTTTATCAAAACCGGGCCGGCATTACAAGCTTTAATTTTGATTTTTACTATCAAGTAATATAGCCCATGATGCTTGATTATCAGCATGTTGGTCATTTTTTCTTTCTTATCGGTCAAAACAAAAATGAGCAAAGCAATCATAAAGAAATGATCAAGTATGGCATTTTTGAGGTTGTAACCGATTGACATTATTGAATCCAACCGTTATTTGTGGTCATAGCAATTTTTATTTGGAATTTGAGTAAAACCTAAAAATACAATGTGATTTTGTAGAGGTTGAAGAGGGAAATTGAGGGTTGAAAGATGCCCAAAGCAATCGGCTTTCGCATACTAAACAACCTCTTAATTGAAATTCGTTTGGTATAAGGAAAATAAAAATGAATAATTTTAAAATTTTAGTGACTGGTGGAGCCGGATATTTAGGTTCGATTATGGTTCCTGAATTTCTGAACCAGGGGCATAAGGTGACAGTATTGGACTCCTTGTTGCACAATCAATTTTCTCTGCTGGACTGTTGTGCAAATCCGTTATTTGATTTTGTAAAAGGTGATATTTGCAATAAAGCACTTATGAATAAACACATTAGTGAGGCGGATCTGATTGTTCCCCTTGCTGCAATTGTTGGTGCTCCTGCATGTAAGATCAATCCGACTGTGACAGATTTGGTTAATTTTAAAGCACAAATGGAAATGATTGAAATGATTTCACCATCTCAAATGGTCATATTCCCTACAACAAATAGTGGCTATGGCATTGGGGAAAAAGATGCCTTTTGCACGGAAAAATCTCCTTTGAATCCTATTTCCGAATATGGGAGGACTAAAGTTAAAGTTGAAGAAGCTTTATTGGAAAAAGGTAATTCAATCACATTTCGTCTAGCAACAGTTTTCGGAATGAGTCCAAGAATGAGGATGGACCTGCTAGTAAATGATTTTACTTATAGGGCATATAAAGACAGGTTCATCATCCTATTTGAGGAGCATTTTCGTAGGAATTATATTCATATACGAGATGTTGCAAAAGCGTTTCTTTTTGGAATTGAACATTATGGTACCATGAAGGGAGAACCCTTTAATGTCGGGCTCAGTTCTGCTAATCTGACCAAATATCAGCTATGTGAAAAAATAAAAGAACATATCCCAAATTTTTATGTTCATTCAGCTCCCGTTGGTGAAGATCCCGATAAACGGGACTATTTAGTAAGTAATGCTAAAATTGAGTCGCTGGGATGGAAACCTGATTATACGCTGGATATGGGAATTGTTGAGTTGATAAAAGGATATAAAATTATAAATCCAAATCGGTTCGCTAATGTCTAATATACCTGATATGTCAAATATCACTGCAGTTGTTTTGGCAGGTGGCCTTGGAACGAGATTGCAAACTGCTGTTTATGACCGCCCTAAAATTTTGGCAGAAATATCTGGTCGCCCTTATATTACTTATCTTTTTGATCAATTGATTGAAACAGGAATTCTGGATGTACTTTTGTGCACCGGGTACATGGCTGAGCAGGTTTTTGAGGCTTTGGGAGACAGCTATAGATCCTTAACCATAAGATACTCAAGGGAAAACAGTCCACTCGGTACCGGTGGGGCACTTCGAAATGCTTTGCCGCTAATATCTTCAGATCCTGTAATTGTTATGAATGGAGACTCATTTATCAATACGGATTTGGGGGGGTATGTAAAATGGTTTTTTCAAAAAGATCGAAATGTTTCTATTTTACTGACGTATGTTGCAAATTCCTCCCGATACGGAACGGTCATTCTGTCTGATGATGGACACTTGATCCGTTTTGATGAAAAATGCGCCGGCATTAATCCCGGCTGGATCAATGCCGGCGTTTATATATTGAAAAAGAAACAAATTTCAAAAATTCCAGAAAAAACGTATTATTCTCTTGAAAAAGAATTTTTCCCCCAATTAATTGGTGACAAAATATACGGATTTCCATGCAAGGGATCTTTTATTGATATTGGAACCTCGAAATCATACAAACAGGCTGAAAGTTTTTTCACAGAGTTGCTTTGATTAATTTCCAGATTTAATAAATCAAAAAAGTCGATTAATGTAATGATTTTATGCAGAACGCCCTTTAGAATATCTTTTTTTGGTGGCGGAACAGATTATCCGTCCTGGTACTTTAAAAATGGTGGCAGTGTTTTGTCTACCTCCATTAATAAGTACTGTTACATTTCTCTTCGATATTTACCTCCGTTTTTCGAACATCGCATTCGTTTAGTCTATTCCAAAATAGAATTGTGCCAAAAATTTACGGAAATTCAACATCCTGCTGTAAGGGAAACCTTGCGCTTTATGGAAATTAACAACGGCCTTGAAATTCATCATGATGGAGATTTGCCCGCTCGAAGCGGTATGGGATCTAGTTCTTCATTTATTGTTGGATTGTTGAATGCGTTGTATGCGTTAAAAGGAAAGCGGGTTACAAAAAAGCGGCTTGCTTTAGAAAGTATCGAAATTGAACAAAATTTAATCAAAGAAACTGTAGGATCCCAGGATCAAGTTGCAGCAGCTTTTGGTGGCTTAAATCATATTATATTCAAAGAAAATGGTGAGATAGATGTTAATCCCATAACAGTTTCCGTTAGACGAAGTGATGAGCTAAATTCCAATTTAATGCTATTTTATACAGGAATTATTCGTACGGCATCAGACATTGCACAGAGCTACGTTCCTGACATTTTGAGAAAGGAAAAATTATTGTATAAAATGCACGATATGGTGGATGATAGCATTACCATTTTGCATGGCAAAAATAGTATTGAAGATTTTGGGATACTTCTCAATGAAACCTGGCAGGCAAAACGTCAGTTAAGTGGAAAAGTCACCAATCCTATTGTAGATGATTTTTACGAGCGGGCTTTGAAAAAAGGAGCTCTCGGAGGCAAAATTACAGGAGCTGGTGGCGGTGGCTTTCTGTTGCTTTTTGTTCCGCCAAACGCGCAGGTTCAGGTTCGCAAAGAATTGAGTGAACTGCTCCATGTACCATTTCGATTTGATTTTACGGGAAGTAAAATTATTGCCTACGAACCCCATCTTGACGAATTTAGCAATATCGATAAGGTGCCTGATAACAATTGTGCTGGCAGATTCGGGGAAAGGTCTACAATTTAGACAATAGGAGCAGTCCATGCAGATAGCAGATAATACTAAAATTTTGATGTTTTATGAAATGAAAAGGATTCGTATGGTTCAAGATCATATAGAATCTCATTATCTTCAGGATGAAATGAAAACCCCTGTTCATTTGTGCATTGGTCAGGAAGCCGTTGCTGTTGGTGCTTGCAGTGCATTACAAAAAACAGATTATATTTCCAGTAATCATCGCAGCCATGGACACTACCTTGCTAAAGGCGGGAATCTGAACAACTTAATTGCTGAACTTCACTGCAAAATGACTGGATGTTCCAAAGGATACGGCGGTTCCATGCATATTGTTGATACTTCAGTAGGCCATATGGGCAGTTCATCAATAGTCGGGGGCGGGATACCAATTGGAACAGGTCTTGGGCTTGCCATTTCGATGAAACAGCAAAACAGTGTGAGTGTTATCTTTTTCGGAGACGGAGCTGCAGATGAAGGGGTTTTATACGAGAGCATTAATTTTGCTATTCTAAAAAAGCTACCGGTAATTTATATCCTTGAGAACAACCAATGGTCGGTGTGCTCTCATGTTTCAAGTCGCCAGGCCGGAAAAAATATCTTCCACCATGCCCCGCAAAAGCTGTTGATGACTAAAAAAATCGATGGAAATAATGTGCTTGAGGTTTACGAAACGGTTTCAGAGGCTGTCAATTTTGCTAGAAAAGGCTATGGCCCTTCGTTTATTGAATGTGAAACCTATCGGATACTGGGTCATGCCGGATGTGCCAGCCAGGATGCGGACGGCTACCGAGACTTAAAAGAAGCTGACGAATGGAAAAAGAAATGTCCTGTCAACACTTTTCAAGAGAAGTTGATTCAAGGAAATTTCCTGTCAATAGAAGACATTGAAAATATGGAAAGCAGGATTCAGGCAGAAATTGAAGACGCTTTTGATTTTGCCCAAAAGAGCCCGCTGCCCCCTTCCCATGAAATGACCAATTATCTATTCAAATAGCGAGGACCCTTATGCCGTGGTCAAAAATAAAACCAGATACAGATGAATTAAACTACTGCCATAACGGCAACTGCGGCGGCCGCCAGATCTCCTATGCTCAAGCTGTTAATGAAGGCCTCAGGCAATCTCTAACACTTGATGAACGTGTATTTGTGATGGGGCAAGGCGTAGATGACCCCAGCGGAATGTTCGGAACCACCCGAGGGCTTCAAGAAGAGTTTGGAAAAAAAAGGGTGTTTGATACCCCGCTTGCCGAAACCGCTTTGACAGGCGTTGCCAATGGCGCTGCCATTGGCGGAATGCGGCCCGTTTATTTTCACAACAGGCCTGATTTCCTGCTTTTAGCCATGGATCAATTGGTCAATCATGCCTCAAAATGGCATTTTATGTTCGGTGGTGCTGTGAATGTCCCCCTCGTTTTATGGGCCTGTATCGGCAGGGGATGGGGATCTGCAGCCCAACATTCCCAGGCGCTACAGGGGATTTTTTTTCATGTCCCGGGACTAAAGCTGTTAATGCCGAGTACCTGTTATGATGCTAAAGGACTGCTGCTTGCAGCAATAAAGGATGACAATCCTGTTTTGATTCTTGACCACCGGTATAATTTCAAACAGAAAGGGATGGTCCCCGAAGATATGTACACCGTACCCATTGGAAAAGGGATTGTCAGAAGACCCGGCAGGGATGTCACCATTGTTGCCATATCCCATCTCGTGGCAGATGCGTTTATGACCGCGGAAAAACTTGCGGGCCAGGGGGTGGATGTCGAGGTGATTGATCCCCGCACATTACGCCCGCTGGACGAAGCGCTTATCCTTAACTCGGTTATGAAAACAGGACGTCTTGTCATTGCCGATACCGGATGGAAAACAGGAGGGGTAACCGCAGAAATTGCCGCATTGGTTTCGAGCAAAGCCTTCAGATTTCTGAAAGCCCCTATTGAACGTGTAGCCTGCCCCGATCTACCGACACCTGCAGGATATACGCTGGAAGATGCCTATTACATCGGCCAGTCAGACATCAAACACGCCGTGATGAAAACCATTGACTTTGAGAGATAATGAGGATTGAACCATGCAATTGAACTGGCCATTGATGGAGGACAACATTACCAAAATTGATATTGACCATTTGATCAATTTTTTAAAAAAAATGCCTCGCCTAACCCAATCCGAAAATGTAAAATTATTTGAGCAGGAATGGTCTCAATGGTTGGGTGTCCGCCATAGTGTTTTTATCAATTCGGGCGCATCTGCCAATTTGATTACAATGGCGGCAATAAAAGAGTTGTTTGGCGGCGGTGAGATTATCGTGCCCCCCCTTACCTGGGTTTCAGATATTGCAAGTGTCATTCAAAATGGGTTTAGCCCTGTATTTGCAGATATCAATCCTAAAACCTTGAGCATGGACACCGACGAAATTCTGTCAAAAATTACTGAGAATACCCGGGCGGTTTTTATGACCCATGTTCAGGGATTCAACGGATTGTCGGATAAACTGCTTCAGGTGCTAAAAGAAAAAAATATTCCCTTAATTGAAGATGTTTGCGAGTCCCACGGAGCCACGTTCAGAGGAAATAAACTGGGTTCCTACGGGCTGGTTTCCAATTTTTCTTTTTATTTTGCACATCATATGAGCACAATAGAAGGGGGCATGGTATGCACCAATGATTCCGATCTTTATGAAATGTTTCGAATGCTCAGATCCCATGGAATGGTTAGAGAGTCTGAAAACAATGAGATTCGGGAAACATATGTCCGCAAGCATCCGGATCTGTCACCTGATTTCATATTTGCGTTTCCAGCATATAATGTAAGGAATACGGAGATCGGAGCGGTTTTAGGACGAAACCAGCTCAAGCGCCTGGATGAAAACAACCGGAAGCGGTCTAGGAATTTTGAGTTGTTTTTGGAGAACCTTGATTCAACAAAATACAGGACAGATTTTGACCTGGAAGGAAGCTGCAACTATGCGTTTAATCTGGTTTTGAAAAAACCGGATACTGAATTCCGCGACCTGTTGGAAGCTGCCATGCGTGATGCCCGTATTGAATTCCGCCGGGGAAGTTCCGGTGGGGGTAATCAGATAAGGCAGCCCTATTTGAAAGGGATTGTTCCGGATAAGGCATGGGAACAATATCCCCGCACAGAACATATCCATTTTTTCGGATATTATATCGGCAACTACCCGACACTGACACCGGAAAGAATTCTGGCCTTATGCGGTTTTCTAAATGCCATTGAATAGGGGGTGAGTCGTTGATATGAAAAAAATTGATATTGTATTAATAAAGCCCGGCAGTCAGAAGCAGATATACGGAGAGCTGAGCGATTTTGCCTTAACGGCCATCGAACCACCACTCTGGGGTGCCATTTTAGCCGGATATTTACGGCACCTGGGATATTCTGTGGTTTTATTTGATGCCGAGGTTGAAAACTGGAGTTATGAAGAAACAGCCCGCACGGTAATCGATACAGACCCACTACTGGCAGCCGTCATTGTTTCGGGTTCTAATCCGTCGGCATCCACCATGAATATGACCGGTGCAGGAAAGATTGTTTCTTTAATAAAAGAATTATCCCCTGAAATAAAAACTCTATTGGGTGGACTGCATCCAAGTGCACTTCCGGAACAAACCATCAGAGAAGGAAACGCCGATTTCATTTGTCAGGGAGAAGGATTCCATACGATCCCCGATCTGATTGATGTATTGAAATCTGGAGCATATGATTTCAATATTGATGGTCTGTGGTATATGCAGGGCAATCATATCGTTAAAAATCACAGACCCGCCTTAGTTAAAGATCTTGGACAGATCCCCATGCCGGCCTGGGACCTTCTGCCCATGAAAAAATACAGGGCCCACAACTGGCATTGTTTCGATGATATTGAAAAAAGACAGCCCTATGCCATTCTTTACACCAGTTTAGGATGCCCGTTCAACTGTAACTTTTGTTGTATTAATGCGCTGTTTGGAAAGCATATTATCCGCTACCGCCCCCTTGCAGATGTCATTGATGAAATTGATTTTCTGGTGAAAAATTACGGTGTCAGGAATATTAAAATCATTGATGAAATGTTCGCAATGAATGAAAAACGGGTGGTTTCTCTTTGTGACCTGATTATTCAAAGGGGATATAATTTGAACATGTGGGCCTATGCAAGGGTCAACACGGTCACCGAAAAAATGCTTTTGAAAATGAAGAAGGCCGGTATCAACTGGGTGGCTTACGGATTTGAATCGGGCAGCAGGCGGGTCATTGAAAGCGTGACAAAAGGGTACAAACCAGAACTGGTAATGGATGTTGTCAAAATGACATATGACGTCGGGATGCATATCTGCGGGAATTATATTTTCGGTTTGCCTGAAGAAGACTATGAGTCTATGAACGAAACGTTTAAAATGATGCTGGACATCAATGCTGAATGGGCAAATATTTACTGCGCCATGGCATACCCCGGCTCTGAATTGTATGATAGGGCAATACAGGATGGCTGGTCCCTGCCTGAAAACTGGCACGATTATTCCCAGTATTCATTTGAAAGCCTTCCTTTACCGACAAAATATCTTGATAGTGCAGATGTCCTGTCTTTCCGTGATTATGCATTTAATGCTTATTATTCAAATCCAAACTATCTTAATATGATTAATGATAAATTCGGCAGCACGACCGTCTCCTATATTATTGAAACGACGGCAAAAAAATTGAATAGAAAAAATAAAAAATATTGATAAGAAGATGAAACAAAAAGAACTGATCATTGAGGCCGGACGAACTGAAGGGCAATATTGGAAAGATATTTGGGATTACCGTGAACTGTTTTATTTCCTGGCCTGGCGGGATATCCTTGTCCGTTACAAACAGACCACCATCGGCTTTGCCTGGGCAGTGCTTCGTCCGTTTCTTACCATGATAGTATTTACAGTTGTTTTCGGCAAGCTTGCAAAATTACCCTCGGAAGGCGTTCCGTATTCGTTGCTGGTTTTTGCCGCAATGCTGCCCTGGCAGTTTTTTTCCAACTCCCTTACAGAGTGCAGCAACAGCCTCATAGACAACACTAATCTGATATCCAAAGTCTATTTTCCTCGGTTGATCATACCAACAAGTGCGGTGATCGTAAGCTTGGTCGATTTTTTATTATCCGGAACCATCCTTTTGGGAATGATGGTGTGGTATGATATTTGGCCAACCTGGCGGTTTATTGCACTGCTGCCCCTTACCATGATCGCGTTTGCCGCAGCAATGGGAAGCGGATTGATTATCTCTGCCTTGAATGTCAAATACCGTGATTTTCGCTATGTGATCCCTTTTATTGTGCAATTCGGACTTTATATTTCTCCGGTGGGATTCAGCAGCGGTATAGTCCCTGAGAAATGGCGACTGCTATATTCATTGAATCCCATGGTCGGCGTTATAGACGGATATCGATGGGCCATTCTTGGAAAAGATATCTCGCTCTTTATGCCTGGATTTATTCTCTCCGTGATCCTGGTTACTGTATTGCTTGTGGCCGGTATTCGTTTTTTCAGAGCGACAGAAAAGACTTTTGCGGATATAATCTAATCATTAGTAGAGATTGAAAAAATATGTCTGACGCTATCATTAGTATTAAGAATCTTGGGAAAAAATATACCCTCAGTCACAAGCATGGAGGCAACTATGTGGCGTTAAGAGATGTCATTACCGAAAAAATAAAAGGCATCGGTCAAGGAATACTGAGACCTTCGGCAAAAAGACATCAATCAAAATCCGAAGAGGAATTTTGGGCATTAAAGGACGTTTCTTTGGATATAAAAAAGGGTGAAGTGCTAGGCATTATCGGCCGTAATGGTGCCGGTAAATCAACACTTCTTAAAATTCTTTCCCGCATTACAGAACCTACAACCGGCCGCATTCATATCAAAGGACGGGTTGCCAGCCTTCTGGAAGTTGGAACGGGATTTCATCCTGAGTTGACCGGGAGGGAAAATATTTTCCTGAACGGTTCTATATTGGGAATGGGCAGATCGGAAATCAAAAAGAAATTTGATGAGATTGTTGAATTCGCAGAGATTGAAAAATTTTTGGATACGCCAGTAAAAAGGTATTCTAGCGGTATGTATGTGAGACTGGCATTTGCCGTGGCAGCACATCTGGATTCCGATATTCTACTAATTGATGAAGTTTTGGCGGTTGGAGATGTCGCTTTTCAAAAAAAATGCCTTGGAAAAGTTAGAGATGTTGGGAAAGATGGGAGAACTGTGCTGTATGTTAGTCATAATTTGAGAAGTGTTCGAAACCTTTGCTCTCGTAGTATTTATTTAAAAATTGGCAAAATTAGCCATAATGGTTTGACTTCTACTGTTGTTAACGAATATGAACGTGACAACCTTCTTGATAATGGAATATCAAATATTACCATACGAGAAAATGAAGAAATAAAACATACCTCGTTTTGTATTAAAAAAATTGAAATAATGAATGTGGAGGGAGACAACACCAATTTATTTAAATATAATGATATTATGGTTATGGATGTCACTTTAATGGGTGAGCCCGATACCAGCCATTACAGTTTTGAGTATCGCATATATGGAACTGTTGGGACAGCTGAAAGAATTAAAAGTTTGATAACAGTAGCCGCTTCCGGCCCGTTTCATAATATATATTTTCATAAAAAAGTTAAGAAAATAAGAATAAAGCTTGGGCCTCTTACATTATCAAGTGGTGACTATTCAATATCCACGAGTATTATGACAGGTAATGTCAGGCAGGATACATGGGAAGATTGTTGTTCTTTTAATATTACTGATTGTCAGGCATATGTAAAAAACAATGAAGTGTCATTAGCTGGTTGTATACTACAACACTCCTTTTCGATATTGTAAAAAAATTTAAGCTCATAAAAAAGATATGGCGACCACGATGAAACTAAGAACATTTACTAAATTGTTGCCAAATTCCTTATTTAAACCACACCCTAAGCTATTGGTAGTTGGTTCTCCTCGAAGTGGTTTTACCTTGCTGATTTCAATTCTGAACAAACTTGTTTACCGGAAGGCATTCAAAAGAGAAACGTTTAGAAGAGAACTGAGAAGAATTATTGAAAAGGGATCGCAAGATGTAGACAAGTGTGTTAAAGAGTATGTATCGTCTTTTTTTGATATAGATAAACTGGTTCTTGCACCTGATTTTGTCCCACTTCTTGGAGGTCCTAAATGGCTTAGTTCAAAAAGTAATGATATGGCATGTGTTCGAAAGTATCTGGGAATAATAGGTGAAGGGGATTTTCTCGCTGTTTATCAAATACCAAAATTCGCAATGGATCTTCAGTTTGTTATCCATTCTCATAACGACCCAAATCAATGGCTTGCCGATAATTATTATAACTCTTACATTAAATTTTCCTCCATGCGAAATTTTCTTGATGTTATAAATTCGTCTGTTTTTTCATTGAATGCTCTGACTGGTGACTATATAGACAATGTGTTATTCGAGGAAAGTGACTTGATTAGAGAGAGTTTAGGTTTATATAAACTTACTGATTTGAACTTTATTGAAGGTTTGATCACACCATTGATTTCTTATCTGCGATCATTTGAAAAAGTAAAAGATCGGTACATTATTATGAAATGGGAAGATTTGATAACAATGCCTGAAACAACAATTTTCAGAATCGCAGAAAAGGCGGGACTGAACATTCCTATAAGTAGTGCAAAAAATATGTGGCAAAAAATGAAATTTAAGAATCAAACTGTTAGTCATCGGCATAATTTTCGAAAAGGAATTATTGGAGACTGGAAAAATTATTTGGTAAATGAACACCTGGAAATTTTGAAAGGATATGGGTTTGATGACTATCTTTCTATGTTTGGTTATGAAAAAATTCAATTTATTGATAGAAAGAATTATACGCCTTTTCAAAAAAAAGTTGAATCCTCCATCAAGAAGGGTCAAATTATTCAAGAAATCAGTGATCCAGATTTGTTCATGTTCGCATTTAATAAATCGAATTTTGTTTCAAGTAAATATGACTTTGTTGGGTATTCAAAAAATGGGCTAGTTGAAATTGAACGATCATCTATTAAAAATGAGATGTTTTTTAATGGGTTTATTGATGCTGTAGAAGTACCCATTAAACGCGTTAATGGAAAAATCATGGATATTTATCAAGACTATTATGATGAATAATCAACGTGAGTTAGTTTTTGCAGAGTATAATATTGATCACTTCGTCGATGCATTTTTTAGGATCAATGAAATAGAGACTAAAAGGATTCTGATAAAACCGACCAATTCATTTGCTGTCGAATTCAAACAAAGGGTATTAAACAAAAATCCTCAAGTATCTTTCATTGATGAAGATGGAATCAATGAAACTACACAATTCGAAGACAATAAAGCACAAAAAAATATATCTGTTTTGTGCATCCCTGATGCTAAAGAGCTATCTAAGGAATTGCTTAAGCACATAGATGATAATGCAGGAACAATACTTGCCCCTATTACCCCAAATTATTTTAAGAAAAAACCATTATTTTTAATAAGCATCCCAAAAAGCGGCACACACCTATTATACCATCTTGTTGATCTTTTCGGATATAAACGGGGAGTAACATACAGTAGCATTCCACACCCTGGAAATTGGTACTGTCTTGAATATTCAAACTCACATACATCTGCTCAAGATTTTTTTATAGATACTGTTCGTAGAAGTCCCTTTGGGAACCGTGATCATGCTTTCCCACACACACCGGCAATTTTTTTGTACAGAAATCCTCTGGATATTCTGGTATCGGAGGCAAATTATTACCATTTAGATGGCAAAGCTTTGTTTCATGGATATTTCAATGGTCTTACTTTTGAAGAAAGAGTAATGAAACTTATTGATGATCCATGGTTATTAGGTAGCATAAGAAAACGAACCGGTAAGTTTATCCCGTGGCTTAAATTTCCAAATGTCATCCCTATTTCATTTGAGGAACTCATAGGGGAAAAGGGAGGAGGATCGCTGATGGTACAGACCAGATTAATTTGGTCTTTGCAATTAAAATTACATATTCCTGGAAGCCCTCTTGAATTCGGTTCTAAAGCCTTTCAGTCAGATAGCCCAACTTTTCGAAAAGGATTAATCGGTTCGCATAAAAAGAAATTAAATAAAAACAGTTTGGATGCATTTTATAAACTGCCACAGGATTTTATGGATGAATATGGTTATAATGGCCAAACTGCAATACCTGCTCATTCAGAAAATTTTTTAAAAAGACCTGTCGAATACAGCGCTGTAAATTATGATGACACCCCCATTGATATTGAGCATAATTATTTAGATCATTTTATTGTTAAATATCAAAATAAGTATTACGGAGTCCCATATAAAATAGGGTACATTGATTTTGAGGATAAAAATTGGTTGTTGCATTTCTTGCATTCCTCCGAAAACTTGATTGCGGTAAAACAACAAATAGCAAGAAAACCGAGACCTTCTATATTGCTACTTATTGGAAAATTTTTTAAGAAGCACATAGTTGGCCTCACTAAAGTTTCATAAAAAGAGATATTCGCATGGAAATCGTTTTTAATTCAAATCGGTCTATATCACCAAAAATAAGTATAATTCTTTTGGATTGGGCTTGCCGGGAGAGTTTCCACATCCTAAAGTATTTAAACACACAAACTGTATCACGAGACTTATATGAAATAATCTGGATAGAATATTATAAAAGAAAACCTGCCGTAATTTCGGATTGGCTTGAAAAGAGTATTAAATCTGGCCAGCCTATTTTGGATAAATGGGTCATAATCGGAATGGCGGACGAGGTTTACTACCACAAACATGTCATGTATAATTTGGGAATTGCTGTCAGCAGAGGAGATATTATAACAATCTGCGATTCTGATGCCGTTGTTCAACCAACTTTTATTGAAAGTATAATAACATTTTTTGATAATGAAAATGATGTTGTTCTGCACCTGGATCAGGTGCGGAGTAATGATAGAAGTTTTTATCCTTTCAATTATCCTTCAATTGAACAAATCAAATCATCTGAATGTATAAACATAATAGACGGAAAACCCAGAGGAATTGTGGACCGTTCAAAACCATATCATAATCCAAACTTTGGTGCATGTTTTTCCGCTTTGCGTGAAGATATTATTGCCATTGGCGGGGCAGACGAGCATATAGATTATTTGGGGCATATCTGCGGCCCCTATGATATGACATTTCGCCTGGTTAATTTAGGGAAAAAAGAAGTGTGGCATGATAGTGAATGGCTTTATCATCTATGGCACCCGGGGCAGAGTGGAGATAATAATTTTGCTGGGCCACATGATGGACGACATATGTCTCAAACAGCGCTAACGGCAAGAACTACAGGCCGCGTTCTTCCACTGGTTGAAAATCAAGCAATAAAACAGTTGCGAAAATCCGAAAATAAACAGTCGATAAACTCGACTTTTCTGGAAGGAATTTTATCAAATATTGACACAAAAAAATGGACTATTTTTGTTCCTGATTATCAAGCAGCAGACTATCAAATTGGTGACTATAAGCTTAATATGTTGGAACTTGAAACCCTAACGCAAAAAAGGATCAGCCATTATTCCGGCAAACCCTTTATGCTTTATTGTGCTTATAAAATCTTTATATTGGCAATGATTCGACGTTTGAGAAAAAAAATCAGCGCTTCAAGTGCATCTCCCTTTATAAGTAAGTCTTCCGTGAGCAAAACCGGAGAAATACAATTAAAAAAGAAGGCAAACGATTATTTTGATCGATTCAAAAAAGATACTTATTACTTTGTTGGAAGATGTGTTCAATGTATCGATGATTTAAACTCCATGGGAGTTAAGAGAATTGTTCTTTGGGGAGATCGGTGTGTTGCAGATATTTTGGCTTTTTTTTCCAAAAAACATCAAATTAAGTTCGTATTTAAGAGTGGGTTAGCTGATGAGAAAATGACAAATAATTTTGATAAAATTATAATTGCCTCTTTTGATGACGTTGAGAGAAAAACGTATTTGCTGAGAAGAATAGGGATTGATAAAAAAAATATTGTAGATTTATGGTAAAAAATGGTTTTAGCCTTATGATGCAAATGTAAAGTTTTAATGAAATGAAAAGATGATGATACCATACTCAAAGTCCCTATTAGGGGAGAAAATATGCAATTAAAATCGCCCAAAAAAATTTCTTTATTACTCCCCACAAGAAATAGACTGTTTTTAGTAAAAAGGTTATTTGAAAGTATAGTAAAACATACTGCCGATAAAGATAATTTAGAAATTGTTTTATGTCTTGATGATGATGACTTTCAAAGCCATAGTATAGAAGACAACAGGCTTAATTTAATTAAAATCGTTGGACCTAAAGCGACAATGGGAGAGTTAAATACCAGAAGCTTAGAAGCTTCTTCAGGTGATATTATCATGTTAATAAATGATGATCTGGTGGTTTGCACACCGGGATGGGACGAGATTATCCGCAAATTGGCCGAAAACATCTATGATGAAGTTTATCTGGTCTATCCCGATGATATGGAAAAGGCAAACTTGTCCACCTTTCCTGTCATGTCGAGAAAAACCTGTGAAATTCTCTCTCAACCGTATCCAAAGCAGTACGATGCTTTGTTCATTGATGACCATATCTTTGATATTTTTACAAGGCTAAAGCATCTTGGAAAGAACAGAATTTATTTTTTAAACAATATAAAATTTGATCATCGCCATTTTATCGACGGGAAAGTAAGACCGGATGCTAATTATATCCATAAAAACCGGTACAAAGATTATATTACTTTTATTTCTCTGATATATTTGCGTCAATTGTCCGCAATACGTCTGAAAGCGTTTATTGATCATGAGAAACTTATAGATTTCCCTGACCGAATTGAGATTCTTGATCCACCCGCTGGAATGATCGAAGCTGTCACAAGGTATTCGTGGCTTTTTTTGAAAGATTACGGATTGCCCATGAGAAGTCGGCTCCGGTGGTTCATCCGATTTACCAAATATTATGCTGCAATGAAAGTTGGGGTCGGTTTTTTAAAAGCAAAAACTTATTCATTATATGGTAGTTAATTTCAAAAACACACCCGATTCCCTATTTTTCTCCCAGCACATAAAACAAATGGCTCAACGGCAGCTTGAACACCCCTTTTCTGAACAACATATCCCATTTGCCCAGTTTTTTCATCCACCCGGGATATGAATTATTTTTCACATAATCGAGAATCGGGACGTCCCAGTCCGGGGTGGATTGCAGACGGGGATCTTTGCTACCGTAGCGACGGTGGAGCCGGACATCCCTGGGGCCGCTGGGATCGGGCCAGCCAGGGGTGTCGATGGCGCCGGATTCGATCACCTGGATGCCTAATTGCTTGAACAGTTTTCTCACTGTGGTGATGTGGTTGTATTTTACCTGGCCGTGATTCCAGTGAAATCCATACCAGTAATGTAAAAACCGGTGCCAGGGATAGCCGGGCTGAAAATTGTTGCAGGTCACCAAAAGGATATATTTTCTTGAGATCCGCTTCATTTCCTGTAGATACCGCTTTGGGTCTTCCAGTTCAGTCCAGGTCACAAAATTCCAGGCCAGGTCAAAGGCATCTGTTTCAAACAGGGTTCGGCAGGGATCGACATTCTCCCTGTAACTCATTCGATCGGTCTGACCGATATCGTCCCATTTGGCAAGCATATTGATTTCCGGGTTCACCAGCGTGACATCGCATCCGGCCACGGCAAAACCGATGGAATATAACGATCCGGCAGCCTTGGCGCCATGGCTGGGCATTTCGACGATACGCTTCAGATGCAGCTGGTTGGTGAGTTCTCTGTGCAGTTGTATCAGCACATATCGATCATAAGTGACCCCGAAGACTTCCCGCTCTTTTCCCATCGATCTATACCCATCCTTTTTCTTTATACCATTTCACGGTTTCAACAATCCCCTGTTTTGCCGGCACATGGGTGGCAAACTCCAGATCTCTGATGGATTTTTCCACTGAAAACACCCGGTCCGCCAGGGTGGACCGGATATTGTTCCGGGTCACGGGCGGTACTTTGCCGATCATTTTAAACAGGGTTTCAATCATACCGGCCCCAGTCAGAGCCATCCATTCCGGGACATACAGAACCGGCCGTTTCATATTCAGTCCTTGGGCGATGTACTGCCGGATATCATCGAATTTTTCAGGGGTTTCATTGGTCAGAAAATACAGTTGACCGATCCGGCCTTTTTCATAGGCCTGGATCAGTCCGTTCACAGCATCGGTGACATGGATCAACGGCGTGAGTTTGGGCCGGTTCCCGACTTTCGGGTACAGGCCTTTTTTGTATAAACGGACCAGTTTGAGCATGTCCCGCCAGTCGCCGGGGCCGTACACCATGGAAAACCGGATGATGGATGCCGGCAGATTTCGGGTCTGGATCAGTTCCATGATTTTTTTTTCCGCTGCCAGCTTGCTGATACCATAGGGATGCACCGGCCGGCACAAGGTGTTTTCATCGGCCGGGGTCTCCTTGCATACGCCCATGGCGGCAACCGAACTGCAGTGGACAAACCGCTTCACGTTTGATGTCAGGGCCTCTCGGGCGATATTTTCAGTGCCCTGTACATTGATATCAAAAAAATCCTGGTCCGGAACATTGTAATGATAGGCATGGCCCATGGTGGCCAGGTGAAACACTCCGTCCATACCATCGGCAATGCCTGCCAGCCGGTGTGTTTCTCTGATATCTGTCTGAACCAATTCAACAAGGTTTTCAGGCAGCATGGGAACAGCTTTTTCAATGTCTCTGACCAGACACCGGCAGGCATGGCCGCGCCGGGTCAGTTCTTTCACCAGATAGGGTCCGATAAAGCCGGTGGCGCCGGTAACCAGAAATTTCATGTGACCTCCGCGTTGCTCTTTTTCCTGAGTATCAGCGACAGCACCTTTAAAATGCTCCTGGTATCCATCAATAAATTGGAGTACATCTGGTTTGCCAATGGGCAGGCACATTCCTTGTTTTTGATCTGTTTTCTGATTTGCTGTGCCCGGGGGCTGTGCCAGACCGTCCTGAAATCATCCCCGGCATCTTTGAGGTTGCCCATGCTCCGGGTGTAGCCCAGTGTGCAGCAGGCCCACACATCACCATACGGGGTCAGATGCGCATTGGTAATTCCGGCATAACAGGGGATGGGCTGGGTTTTTTGATGCAGGATCTTGAGGGCCAGCTGGTAATACACCAGGCGGAATGCATTGATCATTCGATGGAATAATGGTTTCTGATTCATCTCTTTGATCTGATGGGCGGAAAAAATCTGTATGGCCTGCTGATATGCCTGATGATCCGGGGTGATCTGATCGTCAAAATTGAACATTTCAGACCGTTCTTCAGCAATTTCATTGCGGTATGAGTCCGGGTTCAGGGACAGGGCAAACGAAGAAATCTCATGAATATCGTTGATATTCCATCGTGAGATCACTGTTCCCAGTTCTGCAGAAAGGTGTGGATACACCGATTTCAAGTCCTGCAGCGACTGAAAGACTGCCAGCACTTTTTCAAAATTGCCTTTCACGCCCCGGATCGCATCATGTTTATCATACACATGATCCAGGCTGGGTTTAATGGTCAATCGCGTATCAGGTGCCTGGGTTTTAAGAATGGCTATAATTTTTTCAATGGATGTCACAATCTTCTGGCCGGCAATAGCATTGGTGGGGATATGGATGATCCCGGGTTTCAGATATTTGACGGCAAGGGCAATGATATCTGTAAAATCAGGCCGCAAAAAAGGCTCTCCCCCGCTGACATTGAAAATATAAACCGGACCCATGGATGCAAATATCTTTTCGATTTCATCCAGGGTCAGTTCCTGGTCTTTCAGGGCCGGGGTCTGGCGGTAGATATCCCAGATCTTGCAGGTCCGGCATCTGGACTGGCAGACATTGGTCACAGAAAAGGTCAGATTGAAAGGCAGCGGGGCTTTGATCCCAAACCAGTATGACAGATAATACAGCGGCAGTTTATACACAAAATGGTTGGGATTCATCAAGTTCATTATCTGCGGTCATCCAGCACTTGATGGTACAGGGACAGGGTCTGATCGGCAATCCGCTCCCATGACATCATTTTTTCAATTTTCCGGGCATCGTTTTTCAATTTTTTTTGAAGCGTCTCATTTGATAACACATTGACTATCTTTTCGGCCAGCAGATTCGAATCAGAACACGGCACCACGCATTCCGGGTCAGCGACCAGGTCCGGCAGACCGCCGGTATCAGTGACAATCATCGGGACATGAAAAGCTATGGCTGCAGCCCCTACCCCGCTCTGGCTGTCAAAATGTGTGTAAGGCAGTACCACCAGATCGGCCGCGGAAAACAAAGCGCCCACCTGGTCGGATGGTACATAACCGATTAATTTGATGACATCATCCGCCAAACTTAGGTGCCGGATCAAATTCTCATATCGGTCCCAGGGCTCCCACAGACTGCCGGCAATCACCAGCCTGGCAGGCAGTGTTTTCTTTACCTTTGACAAGGCGTGAATCAGGATATCCAGTCCCTTATAGCGTCGAATGGTTCCGAAAAACAACACTATTTTCTCTTTTTCACTGATTTGCCGGTGCTGCCTGAAGTTTTGGATCCCGGTTTTAAAGACGGTCAAAGGGCCATGAGGGATCACTGAAATAAGGTTTGCATGGATTTGATACTGGCAAATCAGGGTCTTTTTATTATGTTTGGTATGAACAATCAGATGATCTGCCAATTGAAAAATCAACCGGCTGGCCCAGTCAAACAAAACAGACCCTTCGTGGGGCATTACATTGTGAACGGTGACAATCACCGGAATTTTTTTGCGTTTTGCCAGATATATCATGGATATCACTGCCGGCAGGGTGGGCAGGCTCCACCACTGGGCATGAAACACGTCGGTTTTCATGGTCATGCCGGCCTTTATCCAGGACAAGGGATTGTACCAGGTCAGCAGGGTTGAAACGGTCAGATTCCTGGTATCGATTTTTTTGAATGTGGGGTCTTCCAGAGCTTCTTTTGATGGATGAAGCCAGGCAGGATACAGGTTTGAAAAAGAATAAAAAAAAAGCCGCACCCCAGCAGCATCCAGCGCTGTTACCAGGCCCAGGCAATATGGAGAAAGGGCTTTTTGGGGCGGCAATGTACCCAGCATGGAAACAGTCATTATCATTCAGATATCACTTTTTTGATCACTGCCATGGGAATCCGGCCCTGGAACAGTTCGCCGTCAATTTCATACGCCGGGGTGCCGGTCACGCCCAGCTCGATCCCTTTTAACACATCCCATTTGATTTTGTAATTAACCTGCCGGATGCCGGGCGCAGTGGCAAGACCTTCGAAGCTCACCCCGCTTTTCTGGGCAAGTTCCCGGATATCAAGGCTTTTGATATCTTTGGGGATGTCATACAACAGATCATTCATCTGCCAGAATCTGTCTTCCAGGACCGCGTAGGCTGCGGCAACGGCCAGTTTACCGGATGCCGGGTGAAATGATCCGGTCAACGTGGGATTGAACTGCGGGTCCATGGGAAAGTGCCGGTGTACCAGCCGGATCTTATCCGGATTGGCAGCAATGATCTGCCGTAAATACATGTGAAGCTTTCTGCATTGAAAACACATGTAGTCGGAATATTCAATAATGACAAGCTCAGGATCCTGCGCCCCGATCCATGGATCGCCGTCTTCGGTGATGCCGGTGGGCACATCTGTGGATATTTCCGGCAGAGAAAATGACCAGTAGCTGGGAAAAACAACCGGCAGGATTAACACTGCCAGCAGAAAAAAAACCAGCACAGTGGTTTTCTTTTTCCATGGCCGCCACAAAAACAGGATATCTTTTTTCAAGGAACTCCAAAAACCTTTTTCAGGAAACCGTCTGCGGATGATCCACACCAGAAAAAGCAGCATAAAATTGATGCCGTAGCCGGCCATGCAGACAATGCAATACGCCTTGATCTGAAATTTTAAAATATAGGCCAGAATCAGGCTGTAGACAGAAAAAAACAGGGCAATCAAAAACAGCAGCCGCCAGATCCGATGCGGTCTTGCTTTCAGATGGTATGCAAATGACAACAGGATTAGAAAAAAACCATATCCCAGAACTCCCCACACCGGCACCGGCACTCCCAGAAATATGGAATACATGCTCTGGGAAACGGTATCACAGTTGATGGATTCTGACACGGCACACAAACTGACATACAGCATATCGGTGTGGATCCGGTAGTGGGATATTGACGAATACACCATATTCAACAGCCCGGCAGCTGCGACACTAAACACGGTCCAGAAATAAACCGGAAAAGGAAGCGGTTTTGTTATGGCTTTTTTAGTTCCCACAACCTGCCACTTCATTAGACAAAGTCGCATTAACAGTTACCGTCCACTTGTCTCTTCCTCCGGCAGAATTTGTAAGGCCTTTCCCGGCCTTGGCTTCAGCAACTGCAATGTAATATGATTGACTTACACTTGCAGCGTCTATCGAATAGTCATATTTGGGATCACCTTTTGGCACAATAAAACCGAGATGCGCAATGTCGTCAGCATACGTGTTCTTTTCAACAAAATAAGCTTCCTGGCGGATTCTGATATGCCCCAAAACACTTTTCGCTTCCGACTGTTTCACTTTACACTGATAGGACAGAAAATTGGGGATGGCAATAGCCGCTAAAATTCCGATAATGGCTACCACAAGCATCAACTCAATGAGAGTGAACCCTTTTTTGTTGATCCGTTTGTTTTTCATGATATTTCCCTGGAATCATTGCGATCAAATAATTTTTACCTCTGTTACCCATTGCCTGATATTTCTTGTGACATAAGAGAAAGTTCTGAAATCTTTTGGGAGATCACAGGTGCAATCAAATCGGTTCGAATCGGCCATTGAAGATCAATATCAGCGTCTTCTCTCAATGCGTTTAATATTTCTGGTACACTGAAAGTCGATATCAGATTTTCAGCATAAGACGCTGCTTTCTCACTATTTCCAGCCCTGACGCTGTTTTCGATCAGAAAAAACAAATTGACCGGTTTTTGAGGAAACCTTTGATACAGGCGATTAAAATAATGATCTGCTGAAGTATAGTTGTGTCTCATCATTTTTCCTATTCCGGTATAAAGCAGCGTTCTTTCTGTATCAGGTGCTATTTTTATCGCTTTGATCAGGTAAGTCAATGCCTTTTCAGGATCATCCTGTTTTAATAAAACAGCTGCTTTTATATTCAGGTATGCCGGCACTTCAGGTTCTTTTGAGAGCAGATAATCGACATGCTCCTGGACATCATCGATCCGATCGGAACGAAGCAACGTTAACGCAAGATGATATCGCATGGCATCGTTATTAGGATTAATATCGAGAATTTGATAATATAATTTAATGGCTTTCTGATAGTTTTTTTTATATTTTGCATAAATATTGGCCATGTTGGCAAGGGATATCAACACAGCTTTGTTTCGGGTGCTGCCATCCAGATACATGGCTTTTTGAAACAAGGCAATTGCCTGATCATACTCCTTTACATCCATATAGTAAGCAGCTGCAAGATTCTGATATCCTCTTGCTCTGCCAGGTGATTTCTGGATAACATCCTCCCACAGAATCTTTTCATCTGTCCACACCATATTGCGGGTGTATGTTCCTAATCCAAGCAAGGCAATCAGAAGAGTGACAAATACAATGACCAACCCTTCCATTATTTTTTTTTGCATTGAATAATGATTGATCATCCTTTTGATGCCTGTCGCTACCGGTAGAAACAAAAAAAGAGAGGGTAGATAATTTCGGTGTTCAAAAACAAGCTCCAATGCAATGACAGAAGATTCAATGATATGATTTAAAAAGAAAAAAAGGACAGCAAAGGAAAACAATGGCCACTTAATTATCTGCCGGATGGCAATGCCCACTATCAGTAAAATTAAACCAGCGGCAGGCAAGGTAGTCCAGGGATAGAACAATCCGGTTGACACCACGATATCATGATCCAGAGACAGCCGGTCGGCAATGGGATAAAAAATCTGTGATAAATAAAACATCACGATTCTTGGCTGTGTCAGAACCCGTTCAAAAAAAGAAAATGTTCGGTTTTTGTAGCTGCCCAGAATACTTTCTATCACTCCCCCGCCCAGAAACAAAAAAACGCCGAAAACAAAAACAACCACAATCAATCCCGCCCCCCACAACAACACTTTTTGCCGGGTTTCATAATCGGACATGTCCCTGAAAAACACCACTTCCAAAAGCAGAAGCGATACTGGAAGCATGATGGCATTTTCTTTGGAACCCACAGCCAACAAAAATGAAAATAGTATGCCGGAGAAAAAATATATCCGTCGCTTAAATGATTCACAAAGCCTGAATTTGATGTAAAAATAGATTCCCATCACATAAAACATGGCAGCCATGGCAGCCATGCGCTGAACAATGTATGTCACTGCCTGTGTCTGGATGGGATTGACCGCCCACAAGCAGGCAGCCAGGACAGCGATAAAATATCCATCTCCTCTGTATCTCCCGGCAAGGTTCGGGGTATTGAAAAGGTTGATAATCGATAAATACAGAAAAAAGGCAGTCAGGATATGAAATCCTATATTTACAATATGGTAGCCAGTAACATTTGTTTGACCAAAATACCAGTTTATCGCAATACTCAAGTTGGATATCGGGCGGTAAAAAAGTTTCTTTTTTTCTGGATTTTCAAGTATCGCCTCTAAAATCGTACCAGGGTATAAATTGTCGACGTGAAGTCGGGTGTTATCAACGATATTGTGAAAATCATCTAAATGGAAAGGGGCGTTGAAGGTGTTGCAGTAAATGATCAGGACAAGTATGGACAGGAGAACAAAAATGCGCCAGTTTATACTTACATGTTCATTTTTGGGTTCCTGTCTATTATATTTCAACATTGTTCATTATTTTATCAGAAAAATATCCATCAAGAACAAAATCCCCCTTTTTGACAACTCACATCAAAAAAGGGGATTAAGAAAAATTGATTTTAAAATTTCTTACTTAGCAACCAGATGGCGAGTTCACAAGGTTGGCATCTTCATCCATAGTCCACTTATCTGCAGCAGCTCCATCACCAAGACCCTTACCATCTTTAGCAGTTGCCGTTGCATCAAATCCAGCCCCACTATCAGTTTCAGTAACATCATAAGTGTATTTAGGATCTCCTTTAGGAGTATTGAACCCCATTTGAACAGTATTGTCTGCATAGTTACCATATTCCGCAAAATATGCTTCTTGAAGAACTCTCATGTTCCCTAAAATACTTTTCGCCTCAGCCTGTTTTGCTTTACACTGGTAGCTCATGAAATTGGGAATGGCAATCGCCGCCAGAATCCCGATAATGGCCACAACAATCATCAGCTCGATCAGGGTAAAACCTTTGTTGTTTTTCAACATTTTTTTCATAAATGTCTCCTTTAATTTTTTCCTGTTTTGTGTTTTGGCTTTATTTTGCCATTCAAACGCTTTGGATCAATTTGATGCAAAAAATACACCATGGATTTCAAATTCAGCATTATAATTCATTTTTATTCCAACCTATTAATATTTAATGAAATTTAAATTTCATAGGCCTGGTTGGATTGTATTAAAATGGCATTTTTTCTTTTGAAAATAACAAAAATCGGCAAATATGACAAAATTTGAAACCGGTTGACGAAAATAGCGCATTTATTTTAAGGTCCGTTATGAAACAGATACCAAAGCATAATCCATTTCCGGATAAACACAGATCATGACCCGCAGCGTTCGAACCCACATCCTTTTTTCCTTTTTTTTGGCCGGCCCCATTGCATATGTCGCGCTGCTGGCTTCCGTGCCCCCCGTGGACCGGGATGCCCTGACCCATCATTTGTTCATTCCCAAGCTGTACCTGCTCCACGGCGGAATATATGAGATCTTTCATATCCCGTTTTCTTATTATCCCATGAACCTGGATCTGCTGTATCTGATTCCGCTGGCGTTCAACAATGACATTGCCCCTAAATTTATCCATTCTGCCTTTGCTTTGATCACTGCGTTTATGATTTTCCGGTATCTTTCCCGGCGGACCAGTCCCGCCTGTGCCTGGCTGGGGGCACTTTTTTTTCTGACCCTGCCTGTGATTGTCCGGTTGTCCTCCACCGTGTATGTGGATCTGGGGCTGATCTGCTTTTTCTTTGCCGCACTGCTGTATCTGTTTGACTGGATCGAATCCGGATTCAGATACAAACCGCTGATCATCAGTGGAGTATTTTGCGGGTTGGCCCTGGGAACCAAATACAACGGGCTGGTGGGACTGTTTCTGCTGGGGTTGTTTGTGCCGTTTGTATATGCAAGGATGCGTGTCGGCACCCGCCACGTCAGCCTCAAGGCTGCGGCATGGGGGGCGTTGTTTGTTCTGGTTTCTTTGCTGGTGTTTTCCCCCTGGATGGTCCGCAATGGGGTCTGGACCGGGAACCCGGTGTATCCCTTATACAATAAAGTGTTCAATCCACCGCCTCCGTCCGTTGAAAAAAACGACAAAGCCCCCTCCCCCCGCATCTCCCATATCCAGGCCCGCCGGGAGCTGTATGGAGAATCCTGGGCGCAGATCGCTTTGATTCCTTTGCGGGTGTTTTTTCAGGGCAAAGATGATGATTTCCGGCTTTTTGACGGCCGGACCAGTCCGTTTCTGCTGATTCTGCCCCTGTGTCTGATTCCGGGATTCAGGACCCGATCCCGGCAGGAAAAAATCGAAATTCTGCTCATGCTGTTTTTCTCTCTGCTGTTTCTGCTCTATGCCTGCGCCCAGACATCGATCCGGATCCGGTATTTCTCACCCATCCTGCCGCCGCTGGTGGTGCTATCCATGCTCGGGCTCCACAATTTTCAGACACGGATTCTTGCGCCTGTTCGATGGTCCGGGCCTGTCAAGACATTCCTGATTTTTGCCGTGATCACGGTCATGCTCGGACTGAATGCCGCATACATGGTCGAACGGTTCAAAAAAGACCGGCCCCTGGAGTATCTGACGGGGAAAGTGACCCGGGATGAGTACATCCAGGCATTCCGGCCGGAATATGCCGCGTTTCAATATGCCAATGCCCATCTGGCAAAGGATGCGAAAATCTTCGGGCTGTTCATGGGAGGGCGGGGATATTATTCAGACCGGTATATAGCGTTTTCGGATTCGCTGCTTTACAGAGCCGCCAAAGATGCCGCATCCGGGAAGGATGTAGCGACAACCCTGACCGGCAAAGGGTTCACCCATATCCTGATGAGTTACCCGGCATTCAATTCATGGTTGAAGGAAGTTGCTTCCGATCATGACCGGCAGGTGCTCAGGCAGTTTTTTGAATCCCATATCCGAGTGCTGTTCTCCAAAGACGGGTATGGGCTGCTGCAAATCGGGTTTTGATGTGTTTTGGGATATTACAACTTAGATATAAATTCATCGACAGTCATCCCGGAATCTTTGATAAGGCCACGTAACGTGCCTCTTTTGACGTGAAAGGCATTTACGATTACACTTCCAGGATAGCCGCCCTTTGGTTTTTCCACAAACCAGAGTTTCCAACGTCAGGAAATTTTAAACTGTTAAGCTGTATTCAAATTATTTTTGATTGTCAAGTGGGACAGGAAGGCCCCGATCAAGAGAAAAGAAATCTTTTGGATGCGCTTCCTGGAAGGGTCTTAGAATAAATTCACAAAGGACGTACCACTCCTGTCTTTCTCTATGGGCAGGCGTAATGGTATGGTAGCGGGTTCATGTTATTTCAGCAGTGCCAGGATCTCCGAGATGTCTTTTGCGGTTTTTATCGTTTCTTTGATTTCTTTCAGTGTACCCAGATCATCAATTTTGTTCACTTCGGCCATTACTGTGTCAATGTCCCCGGGAAATTTAAGGGTGATGCCCAGTTCGATGCCTTCTTTGAGACCTTCCAGCTTGCCTTTTTGCTCACCTTCAACCAGGCCTTCTTGCTTGCCCTCATTCCTTACTTTCTCTTCTAATGTCATAACATACCCCCCTGTCTCTTTGGAAATAGCCTGCTCCGCTATCTCCTTTATTTGTTTCCACGTTAATTCATCTTCTTCCAAGGCCGATGCCAGGTACCGGATCACTACTTCCAACCATTGCAGCCCGGTTTCTTTTTTCATCAATGCCTGCATCAGTGCAAATATACCCGGCAGCTTCTGTCGAAAATCAGGATCCCGGATGTGTTTGAGCAGCAGCAATATCACCCGGCTTGCGATGGTCCCTTTGATCTGATCATCCGAGTACCGGTGCAGGTCATACAGTTCAAACCCGAAATTCGGGATGTACGCGGTGAGGTCATCCACCGGACCTGACAGCAATGAGGCCAGTCGCACAGTATCTTCGGGCCACTCTTTCCTGGCGTGGCAGACCAGCAGCGGGATCACAATGGGCAGGAAATCCGGCTGCTTTTTATGCTGCTTGATATACAAACGCCAGATCTTAACCATGTATTCCAGCAGCTGGAGATGGACAAACCTGTCATAGTAGCTTTTATGCTCAAACAGTACATAAATGAAACCCTGACTGCCATTTGTCAGTTTCACCTTGTACAGTATATCCGAATGATATTCAGCCAGATCCTTTTCAATGAAGCTGTCCTTGCTGATCTCCAGGGTGTTCAGGTCCACCAGCTTCAGCACTTTATCCATTAAAATGCACCAGATGTATTTTTCTGTCAAGCTCATTGGATCTCGACGTCATAAACTCTTGTAAACACCGGATTTTAAAGGTATATTGATTTTATGACACAGACAGACAGACAAGGCAAAATGATCCAGTTGGTTGCCGGCATCGTGAAGCGCTGTATGCAGCAGTCATTGTCGGCCCGGAAAAAGATCCGGGCGGTATATCTGTTTGGTTCCGTTCTGGATGAAAACCGGTTTAAATCGGGTTCCGATATTGACCTGGCTTTTTTGCTGGAAAATTTAGAATATGCAGTAGATCCTTTGACGGCTTCATATGACGCTTATCATATATCGACCCGGGTGAGTTTTGAAACCGGCCGCCGGACCGATGTGGTCATTTTGAATGCAGCATCCGTTGAAACCGCCTACCAGGTAATTACGACCGGTGAACTGTTGTATGAAAAAGATGCTGCCGACCGGCTTGAATATGAAATCGCTTTAAAAGGCATGTATTTTGACTTCAAACCTTTTCTGGATGAACTGCGTTCAGGCAAACCGGTTCATCCGTAAAAATTTATCATGAAATCAATTCAAAAAAAAATCCTGACCGTGGAAGAAAGAATCAAGCGGCTGAAACATCTGGCTCAAACTTTGAATTCTTTTGAAGCCTATGTGTCTTCTGCCAGAGATAAAGATGTGGCAGAGAGAAATATCCAGGTAGCGATCGAATCCTGTCTGGATATCGGAAAAATTTTAATTGCCATCCATCATTTAAAAGAACCGTCCGACAACAAAGGCGTTTTTATGGTATTGGCGGAATCCGGCATCATTGAGACCGCTCTTCTGAAATTTCTCATACCCATGGCCGGCACCAGGAATGTTCTGGTACATGGGTATGACCGGATAGACGATGCACTGATATACGGCATCATTCAAAAACATCTCCCGGATTTTGAACAGTTTATAGAGCAGGTTCGTTCTCATGAATCCCTGGATGGAGAGTGACCATGAAAAAACTGCCCCTGGGTATTCAGAGTTTTGAAAAAATTAGAACAGACCCCTATCTGTATATCGATAAAACACAACATGCCTTTGCCATGGCTGAACAGGGGACCTATTATTTTCTTTCCCGGCCCCGGCGGTTCGGCAAATCCCTGTTTCTGGATACGTTGAAATGCTTGTTTGAAGCAAGAAAAGATCTGTTCAAAGGCCTGTTTGTATATGACAAATGGGACTGGGATAAAAAATATCCCGTGATCAAAATCAGCTTTGGCGGGGATGTGTGTCAGTCATCCGAACATCTTGAGAAAACCATAGCCGGGCTGCTTCAGAAAAATGAACGAGACAACGGGGTCACTGCGGCAAACAAAGAAACCATCGGCAATTATTTCAAATTTCTCATCGAGGCCTGCCATGAAAAATATCAGATGCCCGTGGTAGTGCTGGTAGATGAATATGACAAGCCGATTCTGGACAATATCACACATGAAGACACGGCATTGTCTGTCAGAGACACCTTGCGTGGATTTTATTCCGCCATCAAGGATGCGGATGAACACATCAAGTTTGCATTTCTCACCGGGGTGAGCAAGTTCAGTAAAATGAACCTATTTTCCGGGTTGAACAATCTGCGGGATATCACCCTGTCCCCGGAATACAGCACCATCTGCGGATATACCCAGATGGATGTGGAAACCGGATTCAAAGAACATCTGGCCCGGACCGGACCCAATGGACCCGTGGATCTGGCGGAACTGGCAAAATGGTATAACGGGTATTCATTTTCCGGAGAGCCGGTATACAATCCCTACGACATCCTGCTGTTCTTCCAGGAAGGCGGAAAGTTCAAAAGCTACTGGTTCGAGAGCGGCACCCCCACATTCCTGATGGATATGATCCGGGACAAGCAGTATTTTCTGCCGGACCTGGAAAACCTGGAGGTGTCGGAGCAGCTTTTGAACACCTTTGATGTGGGCAATATCCCCATCGAATCCCTGATGTTCCAGACCGGATACCTGACCATCAAAAAAACCGCCACCATTTTCAACCAGGTGATTCATACCCTTTCCTATCCAAACTTTGAAGTCAAGAACGCGTTCAATCAATATCTGATCGGATACTTCACGGAACATCGGTTCCAGCCGGATGCCCGT
The DNA here is from genome assembly GCF_000350545.1 of Desulfotignum phosphitoxidans DSM 13687. Classification (GTDB taxonomy): domain Bacteria; phylum Desulfobacterota; class Desulfobacteria; order Desulfobacterales; family Desulfobacteraceae; genus Desulfotignum; species Desulfotignum phosphitoxidans. Next base: position 606,692 of record NZ_APJX01000002.1, on the reverse strand, counting down.
TTATACAAAACCTTGCTTGAAGATGATTTCACGGGCCTCAAGTCGCAGATCGTGCGCCTTTTTGCCGCCATCCCCTACACGGCCCACGGCAACCTGACCCATTATGAAGGCTTTTATGTCAGCGTGATCTATGCCTTTCTTGCCAGCCTCGGCCTGGACCTGACCGCAGAAGATATCACCAGCAAAGGCCGGGCGGACCTGACCCTGAAATTTCCCGGGCATGAAAAAATATATATCTTTGAATTCAAAGTGGTTCAGGATGGACAATCCAAAAGTAAAAACCCGCTGGCACAGATCAGAGAAAAACGCTACTTTGAAAAATATATGGAAGACGGAAACCGCATTTTTCTCATCGGCATCGAATTTTCAAAGGAAAAAAGAAATATTGTATCTTTTGAGTGGGAACAGGTGTGATTAGAAAAATATTTGGTAATGGCGTTATACAAATATGAATAATCGAAGAAATTACTATCGAATCCTGCATGTCCAGCCAGATGCACCGCTCGAAGTGATACACTCCAGCTATCGAACGATGATGAAAGCTTTGCGTGTTCATCCAGACTTAGGGGGTGATGACTTTAATTCCGCTTTAATCAATGAGGCCTATCATGTGCTGTCCTCCCCGGACAGACGGGTCAGATATGATGCACACCTGGCGGAACAGCTCCTGCATTCAGGGAACACCGTGCCTGAAAATTTCAATGAAGAACAAAAAAGCCGGATGATCTGTGCATTCTGCAACACTCGACATAAACCGGAAAACAGTCGTGATAAAACCTGTATGACATGCGGCAGTCCGATTCCTGACACAAAACGTATCACCTTTACCGCCCGGCAGCGGCAGCTCTTGAGAGTCAGCAAATCCGATCCGGTTCAATACTGGGATGGGTGGCCCCAGCCGCCAAAGCCCGGGCAAATCATTGACTTGTCTCCCAAAGGTGCCTGTTTTGCCACCCGGGAACCCTTTGTCCGTCAGAATATCATCAAGATTGCTTCACCCGGATGGCACGGCCTGTTGAAGGTCATCCGCAAGCAGGTTATAAATGATCGCCTTCAAATCGGCGGCGAGTTCATTGCTGTCAAATTTTATCTGCCCACGGGCAATTTTTTATCAAAAACAATTTAACGGGCGCATGGGAGAGATCACAGGCCTTTTTTTGGGGGGCACCATTGCCCGGTTATCACGGATATGTCACCTGAACAAAAAAACGGGCCTTTCAGAAATTTTTGATTAAAAACACCTGAAACGCCCGTTTTTTGTGTATTTTTGGTACCGAAGAGAGGACTTGAACCTCCACGCCTTGCGGCACTAGATCCTAAGTCTAGCGTGTCTACCAATTCCACCACTTCGGCTTTGGATCTGTCTGGAAGGAATAGATGGTGCCGAAGGGGAGATTCGAACTCCCACAAGCGTACGCTCGCTAGTCCCTGAAACTAGTGCGTCTACCAATTCCGCCACTTCGGCACATCTGTTGACTGCGTTGTCCGCCGCAATTTAACGTTGCGTTCAAACAATGGTTGGGATATATATATGTGTTTGGAAGAATTGTCAAGAATATTTATGCTGGTGAAAAGGAAAATATGCTACTTGTTGAATCCCTGGACCGGATCAGCACCCCCTTTCAAAATGCGGTGGTCACCATCGGCAATTTTGACGGTGTTCACAAAGGGCACCAGGCCCTGCTGAAACAGGTCATTTCCAAAGCAAAGAAAATATCAGGCACGTCCGTGGCCCTGACATTCGAACCCCATCCATTGCGCGCTCTGGGCATCGACACCCCGCCGGTCATCACCCGCCATGACCAGAAGATGGAGCTGCTGGATGCATCAGGCATCGATGTGGTGATGTGTCTGCCGTTTGACAAAGCCTTTGCCGCCATCCCGGCCCAAGAGTTTATTGAAAAAATCCTGGTGGAAAAAATCGGCATGAAAGCGATCATCATCGGGCCGGATTATACCTTCGGCAAAAACCGGACCGGCAATATCGCCCTGCTCCGGGAGCAAGGCCCGATCCTGGGGTTTGAAACCATAGTGGCGGACTGGATCAAAGATCCGGCCAGCCGTACTCACCGGATTTCCAGCACCCGGATCCGGCAGATTGTCATGGACGGCCAGGTGGAACAGGCCCGGCAGTTTTTAGGCAGGCACTACCAGATCCGGGGCAAAGTGGTCAAGGGCCGCAGCCGCGGGGGCAGCCAGCTGGGGTTTCCCACGGCCAACATCAAACTGCATGACGAGCTGTGCCCCAAGTTCGGGGTGTATGCAGTGACAGTGGAAACCATCCACGGCAAATTCATGGGTGTGGCCAATATCGGTTACTCCCCCACATTTGATGACCATATTTTTACCATAGAAGTCCATATCCTGAATTTTGATCAGGACATCTACGGCACCCGGATCCGGGTGAACATGGTGGCCCGGCTGCGGGATGAAAAAAAGTTTGCCGACATCCGGGAACTGTCTGACCAGATCCGGAAAGATATTGATACTGCAAAGGAAATATTATTGAAAAATGGCTCTGTTGAAGATCGTTACATATCCTGAAAAATCATTGTCAATGCCCTCGGACAAGGTGGAAATCATCGATGACGAGGTAAAGCAGCTGATTCAGGACATGGGAGAAACCATGTTCCAGGAATCCGGCATCGGTCTGGCCGCCCCCCAGGTGGGGGTCAACAAACGCATCCTGGTATATGATGCCAGGGCACAGAATCCCGATGACGACGGACCGGAACAACAGATCATCGCGTTGATCAATCCGAAAATCATCCAGGCCGCGGGCAGTCAACTGTCGGAAAATGAAGGATGCCTGAGCGTGGTGGATTTCCGGGCCGATGTCAAGCGGTATGAACAGGTGACGGTGCAGGCCATAGACATGGACGGAAACCCAATAGAATTTGAAGCCCATGGCCTGATGGCAGTGATCATGCAGCATGAAATCGATCACCTGGACGGAATTCTGTTCATTGACCGCATCAGTACGCTGAAACGAACCATGTACAAAAAAAAGCGCATGAAACAGCTCAAGGAAGAGACATCATCATGACCCGCATCGTTTTTATGGGGACCCCGGATTTTGCCGTGCCGCCGCTGAAAGCCCTGGCCGCCCGGCCTGATTTTGAGATCTGCCGGGTAATCACTCAGCCGGACCGGCCCAAAGGCCGGGGCAGAAAACCCAGTCCGCCGCCGGTGAAAACCGCGGCTTTGGACCTGGGCCTGACCGTGTCCCAGCCGGAAAAACTCAACACGGATGCCATGGTGGAAGAACTGACGGCCCTGGCACCGGATTATTTGGTGGTGGCTGCCTACGGCCAGATTCTGTCCCAGCGGATTCTGGATATTCCGAAAAAATATCCCGTCAATATTCATGCCTCGCTGCTGCCCCGATACCGGGGGGCCGCGCCCATCCAGGCTGCCATCCGGAACCGGGATAACAAGTCCGGGGTCACCACCATGGTCATGGCCAAAGAACTGGATGCCGGGGATATTCTGCTTTTCAAAGAAACCCCCATCCATCCGGAAGATACGGCCCGGGACCTGCACGACCAGCTGACTAAACTGGGAGCAGATCTGATTCTTGACACCATTGACCAGATCAATGCCGGCCGGTTGACCCCCACACCCCAGGATGCAGAAAACGCCACATATGCGCCCATGCTCAAAAAAGAGGACGGCCAAATCGACTGGACTCAATCCCATCTGGATGTAGTGGCCCATATCCATGCCATGACCCCCTGGCCCGGCGCGTTTACCCGATTGGCAGGCCGGCGCATCAAGGTGTTCACGGCAGCCCCGGGACAAGATGAGGCCCCGGACCGGCCGGGAACCGTGTGCGCCGTCGATGAACAGGGCATTCACGTGGTCGCCGGCACGGGCGTGGTCATCATCCGGGAACTCATGGGCAAATCCGGCAAGCGTTTGTCAGCAGACGCATTTTTGCGGGGCCATTCTTTGGCCGTTTCCGACCGGTTTGAGTGATCCATGACCTGGGATACAAGACAGGCAGCCCTGGAAATTCTGCTGCAAACCGACCAAAAACACGCCACCCTGGACCGGGCCCTGGATGCGGTTTCTCCCAACCTGGCCCATTTGTCCCAGCCGGACAAGAACCTGTGCCATGCCATTGTGTTCGGGGTGTTGCGCCACCGCAATTTTCTGGATTTCATTATCCAGTCTTTTTCAAAAATTCCCCTGACCCGCATGGATCTGCCCGTATTGACCGTGCTGCGCATGGGTTTGTTCCAGCTGCGGTTTCTGGACCGGGTTCCGGATTTTGCCGCCATTGACACCAGCGTGAATTTAATCAAAAACCGAAACGGAAAAAAAACGGCCGGATTTGTGAACGGGGTGTTGAGAAACACGGTCCGGCAGTTCCACACACTGAATCTTCCCGACCCGCACACCGATCTTCTGGGCCATATCACCATTGTACATTCCATTCCTGAATGGCTGGCCGAGCGCTGGCTGGCCCGGTATGGAAATGAGCAGATCCTGGAGCTGTGCCGGACCATCAACCAGGTGCCGCCCCTGACCCTGCGGGCCAATACCCTGAAAACCACCCGGTCTGAATTAAACGACATTCTCACAGCTGCGGGTTTTGATACCCGGCTCACCTCTTTGAGCCCCCACGGGATATCGGTCATGGGATCCGGCATCCGCATCGAAGCCCTGCCCGGTTTTGACCAGGGCCTGTTTGCCGTCCAGGATGAAGCGGCCCAGCTGGTCTCGTTGATGCTGGACCCCCAACCCCATCACATTGTGCTGGACGCCTGCGCCGGTCTGGGCGGCAAAACCCTGCACATGGCCCAGATCATGGGCGGCCAGGGGAAAATCACAGCCATGGATACGGATCCTGGCAAACTGGCTTTGCTGACAGCCGAAGCCCACAGGCTCGGAGCAGGAGAGATCCAAACCCTTACCCTGGACCTCATGAAAGCGGGTCAGACCGATTTTCCCCAATATTTTGACCGGGTCCTGGTGGATGCCCCGTGCACGGGCTTAGGCGTGCTGCGCAGAAATCCGGATACCAAATGGAAACGCTCGTTTCAGGATATTCTGCGCATGGCCGGTCAGCAGAAAAAACTGCTCAATGCCGCAGCCAACCGGGTAAAACCCGGCGGGATTCTTTTATATGCCGTATGTTCCGGAGAACCTGAGGAAAACGAACATGTGGTGACGGCATTTTTAAAAAAACGCAAAGATTACGTACTGGAACCGGTCATGGACTGTTTCGGCCTGCCCATGGACCGGTATTTAACCACCTTTCCCAACGGCATGGACATGGATGGGTTTTTTGCAGCCCGGTTGAAACGCCTCACCCCGGAAACCCGTTCATAAAAACAGTTGATTGTTGGCAAAATACCCATTATGGTATGCCTTTTTTAACACCTGATTGAACCACAGGAGACCGATCATGGCACATATTGCCCCTTCCATATTATCCGCTGATTTCACCTGCCTGGGCAAGGAATTGTCAGCGGTTGAAAATGCCGGCGCCGACTGGATCCACATCGATGTCATGGACGGCCGGTTTGTTCCCAATATCACCTATGGCCCCATTATTGTTCAAGCCTGCAAACGGGTCACATCCCTGCCCTTAGATGTACATCTGATGATTGAAAAACCCGAAGCCATTATTCCTGATTTTGCCAAAGCCGGGGCCGATTATATTTCCGTGCACGCGGAAACCTGCCCGCACCTGCACCGGACCCTTCAGCAGATCCGGGAACTGGGCGTGAAGCCCGGCGTGGCCCTGAACCCGGCCACCCCGCTGTCTTGCATTGAGTATATTGCGGATCAGCTGGATTTTGTGCTGATCATGAGCGTGAATCCCGGATTCGGAGGCCAGAAATTCATTGAATCCAGCATTGAAAAAATCAAAGCCCTGTCCGATCTGCTGGCCAAAAAAAATCCGTTCGCCATCATCCAGGTGGACGGCGGCATCAATGCCGACACCATTGCCTCCGTGGCCCGGGCCGGGGCCAGCTGTTTTGTGGCAGGCTCGGCCATTTTCAACACCCCCGACTACAATGACACCATTGCGGCGTTGCGCCTGGCCGCTGAAAGGTAACCCATGAATAAATTCATCATCACCGTGCTGACCCAGGACCGGCCCGGCATTATCGCCCATGTGACCCGGATTCTGTTCGAGCTGGGCTGCAACCTTGAAAACGTCAATCAGATGATTCTCCAGACCCAGTTTGCCGGCCTGTTTCTGGTGGAAGCCCCGGAAAGTATGGACAAAGAACATTTGAGACAAACCCTGACCACCCGGTCGGAAGGCCGGGATCTGGTGATTCATGTCAATACCCTGGAGGAATCCCATGAAACAGGCATGGATGCGCACGGAGATATCTTTCTGATCACCACCATCGGACCGGACCGGAAAGGTCTGGTGGCCGGATTTTCCGATATTCTGGCCGCATACCGGGCCAATATCGTCAATCTTAAAGCCGTGTTCAAAGGCGGGATAGACCCCAGAGACAATGTCATGTCCTACCAGGTGTGGGTCACTCCGGATATGGATACGGCGGCAATGTTTGCGGATCTGCGCAAAAAAGCGGATGAACTGGGCCTGGATATCCGGATCCAGCATAAAAATATTTTTGATGCCATCAACAAAATATAGTCATTTAACTGCAAGGAAGTTTCCATGTTTGAAGATCATGAAATCATCTCCACCATTGAAATGGTGAAAAACGAACACCTGGATGTCCGGGCCGTGACCTTAGGCATCAACCTGTTTGACTGCATCAGCCACGACCTGGATACGTTCAGGCACAATATCCGGAAAAAAATCACGGGCCATGCCGGTGCTTTGAAATCCGTGTGCGATGCCGTGGGAGACAAATACGGCATCCAGGTGGTGAACAAACGCATCTCCATCAGCCCCATCGCCCTGGTGGGGGCTGCATTTTCCGCCGACCAGATGGTGGAAATCGCCCATGAACTCAATGAGATTGCCACAGCTGTGGACATCGATTTTATCGGCGGATTTTCCGCACTGGTGGAAAAAGGCATGGCAACCGGTGACACAGCCCTGATTAACGCCCTGCCCCGGGCTCTGGCTGAAACCCAGCGAGTGTGCGCATCCGTGAATGTGGCCACCACCAAGGCCGGCATCAACATGGATGCCGTGCTGCAAATGGCCCGGGCCATCAAACAGGCTGCGGAATTGACCGCAGACCAGGACGGCCTGGCCTGTGCCAAACTGTGCGTGTTTGCCAATATACCCGAAGACATGCCGTTCATGGCCGGGGCCTATCTGGGCGTAGGTGTGGCCGATGCCGTGATCAATGTGGGCGTGTCCGGACCCGGCGTGGTCAAACGGGCCATTGAGCGGAACCTGGAAAATGGCCCCATGACCCTGGGCAATATTGCAGAAGTGATCAAACGCACGGCCTGCAAGGTCACCCGGGTGGGAGAACTCATCGGCCGGGAAGTGGCCAGAGAACTGGATGTCCGGTTCGGTGTGGTGGACCTGTCTTTAGCCCCGACCCCGACCGTGGGAGACAGCATCGGAGAGATCTTCCAGGCGTTGGGCCTGAGCCATATCGGGGTGCCCGGTTCCACGGCGGCCCTGGCCATGCTCAATGACGCCGTGAAAAAAGGCGGGGCATTTGCTTCCTCCCATGTGGGGGGCCTGAGCGGGGCGTTCATCCCGGTGAGCGAAGACCTCAACATCGCCCAGGCGGCCCACCAGGGGTTTTTAAGCCTGGAAAAACTGGAAGCCATGACCTCGGTGTGTTCCGTGGGACTGGACATGGTGCCCGTGCCCGGAGACATCACGGAAGAGTGCCTGGCCGGCATGATTGCCGATGAAATGGCCATCGGCATGATCAATGCCAAAACCACAGCCACCCGCATCATCCCCGTGCCGGGCAAGAAAGCCGGGGACAGCGTGTATTTCGGCGGGCTTCTGGGCGAGGCCAAAATCATGGCCGTTCCCCATATGGCGGATGCCAGTTTGTTTGTGCATCACGGGGGCCGGATTCCCGCACCCATCCACAGTCTGAAAAATTAAGCTTATGTCTGATTCAACCCCCGGGGAAGAACCCCCTGTCGCGTATTCGGGCCAGGACACTCCGGATCCCAGCCGGGTCCAGTACGGCATTGTTTTTGTGATCACCCTGGTGCATTTTACGGGTGATTTTTATTCCTCGTTTTTTTCACCGCTTTTGCCCGCGTTTGTGGACAAGCTGGGACTGACCCTGACCCAGGTGGGACTGCTCACCGGGCTGGTGCGGCTTTTGGCTTTTATGATCCAGCCAGTGGTGGGATATCTGTCCGACCGGCATGAGAGCCGGTGGTTTGTGTTTACCGGACTGTTTCTGGCGTTTTTCTGCATTCCGTTTTCAGGCATCGCTCCCAATTTTTATGTGCTGCTTTTGGTTCTGAGTCTGGGGTCTTTGGGCTCTTCCATGTTTCATCCGGCCACCACGGGCATGGTGCCGCTGTACAGCGGCAACCGCACCGGGTTCTGCCTGTCCATCTACAATACGGGCGGGACCCTGGCCTTTGCGTTGGGACCCGTGTTCATCACCTGGTATGTGGCCCATTGGGGCCTGGAAGCCATGCCCTGGACCGGAATGCTGGGACTGGTGGCGTTTTTGTTCTGTTTTCTATATCTGCCACGACCCAAAAGTGAAAACCTGTCTCACTTAGGATTTTTCAAATCATTGAAAGCCACTTTGGGGCCTGTGTACAAAATCATTTTTCTCATCTGGCTGGTCATGTTTCTGCGGGCCGTCACGGGCCAGGCATTCATGACATTCATGCCCATTTTTCTGGTGAATGAGGGACATCCGCTGCCCAGCGTGGGCCTGATTGTGGCGTTTTTCATCATAGCCGGCACCTTGAGCGGACTGTTGGCCGGATATATGGCGGACCGCACGGGGTTCAAAAAAATCTTTTTCATCTCTTATCTGTTCATGGCCCCGGCCCTGATGCTTTACCTGTACCTGCCCGGCCCCTGGGTATTTGCCGGCGCATTTGTGGCCGGTTTTTTCGTGCTGGCACCCTTGCCTTTAGGCGTGGTCATGGCCCAGAAACTGGTACCCCAGTCCCGGGCCATGGTATCCAGCCTGATGATGGGACTGGCCTATGGACTGGGCGGGGCCGTGTCTCCCCTGGTGGGGGGGCTGGCTGATGTCTACGGCATCGAACCTGTGCTGTTTGCCCTGTCATTCATTCCCTTGATCTGCCTGGGGGTCATTGCCCGGTTTCCCAGGGTGGTGTGATTCGACATGGCACAGGTGGTCCTGGTACAGCCGCCCATTGAGGACTATTACCTGACCCGCAAGCGCACCCTGCCCTATGGGCTGATGTCCATTGCCGCAGGGCTTAGGTCCCATGGAATCACCACAGCCATCATGGATGGCCTGGCCACCCGGAAATCAAAACCCATGCACCGGCCGGAACGGTTCACTTATATGGATGAATTTTACGGCCGGGCCGACCGGTCGTTGTTCTGCCTGTTTCATACATACCGGCATTTCGGGTATCACCTGGATCATATCGCTCTGGAAACAGCCCGGCATACGCCTTTTCTGGTGGGCATCTCTTCTTTGTTTTCCGCGTATCATGACACAGCCATGGCCACAGCCGCGGCCATTCGGCGCCGGAATTCCAACGTGGTCATTGTCATGGGCGGGCATCATCCCACCTTGTTTCCTGAACAGGTAATCGCTTGTCCGGACATCGATTATGTGCTCCGGGGAGAAGGGGAACACTCCCTGCCTCTGCTGTACCGGGCCCTCCAGGAAAACACCCCTGCCTCACAGGTTCCCGGCATCGCGTTTCAGGAAAATTCCGACAATGTTCAGAATCCGGGCCGACAGGTGATCCAGCCGCCTTACTGGACCCCGGATCTGTCCAAGCTGCCCATACCGGATCCTGTGGATCTTTCCTATTATCGCAGAAAACATCAGGATGCCATCATGGTGGTGTCCAGCCGGGGATGCCCCATGCCCTGTTCCTATTGTGCCGTGTCTGCCGTCTCCAGCCATGGCCGGTACCGAAAACGTCCGGTGGCCCATGTGATCAAAGAGATCCAAAACCAGGCGGCCGGACGGGATATCGGATTTATCGATTTTGAGGATGAAAATATCAGCCTGGACCGGGCCTGGTTTCTGGCACTGCTGGAGGGGATTTCAAACGTTTTTACAGACCGGCCTCCCGTGGAGCTGCGGGCCATGAACGGGCTGTTCCCTCCGTCTCTGGACATAGAAATGATCCAGGCCATGGCAGCCGCGGGATTCAAGACATTGAACCTGTCTGTGGGGTCCATGTCGGCAGCGCAGCTGAAACGGTTCCGGCGCCCGGATGTCCGGGCCGCCCATGATCAGGTTCTGGGCTGGGCCCAAAAACAGGGGCTTGACTGTGTGTCTTATCTGATTGCCGCGGCCCCGGGCCAGCATGCATCCGATTCTCTGGCGGATCTGCTGTATCTGGGGGCCCGGCCCACCCTGGCAGGGCTGTCCATTTTTTATCCGGCCCCGGGCAGTAAGGATTATGATCAGTGCCGGCAGTCAGGAATTTTACCAGGCTATTTTTCTTTGATGCGGTCCACGGCCTTTCCCGTGGATCACACCACCACCCGGGTTCAGGCCGTGACCCTGCTGCGCCTGAGCCGGATACTGAATTATCTGAAACATCGGGCGGATGCCGGTCTGGCACCCCCCTGCCCCGGGCCGGTGCCGCATGCGGACACGCTTATTGACCCGGATCTGGACAGGGAAAAAGTCAGTGACCGGCTGGTCCAGTGGTTTTTAAATGACGGCAACATCCGGGGCGTGGATCAGGAAGGACAATTGTATGTACACAAAACCGATCCGGATCTGTGCCGGGCCTTTGCGGCAAACATGCGCAGATATCCGCCAGTGGGGGTAAAACCCCCCCGGCGGTAACTCGATTTCACGCTAAAGATCGTACGGGGTCAGGCTTTCAAATCCGTTTTCCGTCACCAGAATGGTCTGCTCGAACTGGGCCGACAAAGACCCGTCATTGGTCACGGCCGTCCATTTATCCGGCAGCACATGCAGCTCTTTTTTGCCCAGATTGATCATGGGCTCGATGGTGAACACCATGCCGGGCACCAGGACCACGCCTTTGCCCGGAGATCCGAAGTGCAGCACCTGGGGCTGTTCATGGAAATCAATGCCCACCCCATGACCCACAAATTCCCGGACCACGGAACATCCCTGGGCTTCGGCATAGCTTTGAATGGCATACCCCACATCGCCTAAGGTCGCGCCCGGAGCCACGGCTTCCATACCCAGTTTCAGGGACTGGGCCGCCACAGACACGATTTTTCTGGCGGCCGGCCCCGGGGTGCCCACAAAAAATGTTTTGCTGGCATCGGCATAATACCCGTCCAGAATGGGTGTGATATCCACGTTCACGATATCTCCGTCCTGCAGGGCCCGGTCTCCGGGGATGCCGTGACAGATCACTTCATTGATGGATACGCACACGCTTTTGGGAAACCCCCGGTAGTTCAAGGGGGCGGAAATACCTCCGGCCTGGAGGGTCTGGTTGTGGACAAAGGTGTTGATCTCTTCGGTCACAAGGCCCGGACGGATCATTTTTTCCACCCCGTCCATGATCTGCATCAACAGTCTGCCCGCCCGCCGGATCCCTTCGATCTGGGCCGGGGTTTTTAAAATAATGTTGTATTGCTGTTTGTAGGTGTCTTTCACAGATACTTCCTTTTTACTGTTTCGACAGCAGTGTTTGTATTTTTTCCCACTGCCGCAGGGACATGGATCGTTTCTGCCGATCCTCACGGTTTTGGTTTTCATGGCATCACTGTTCCAGAGGCTGTCCCCCACAGGGAATGGGGATAGGCATTCAAAATTTTGATTTCCACCAAATCGCCGGCGGCCAGGGTGTCGGATGGAAAATGAACGATTTTATTGGCTTCGCTTCTGCCGGTCATCTGCCGGGTATGAGGCGTGGTTTTCACAAACCCGTCATGCTGTTTTAAGCTGACCCCTTCCACCAGAACCTGAACCACCCGGCCGGTCATCTGTTCATTTTTCTTCTGGGTCATGGTGTCCTGGAATGTCAGCAACCGGTTGAGGCGGGCCATTTTTTCCGTGTCATCCACGGGATCTGAAAATTTTGCCGCCGGCGCGGAGGACCGGTCTGAGTAAGCAAACGCAAAAATGGAATCAAACCCCACCTGTTTGACCAGGGCCATGGTTTGTTCAAACTCTTCCGATGTTTCAGACGGAAACCCCACGATAATGTCCGTGGACAGACCGATGTCCGGAATGGCGGACCGCAGGGCATCGATTCTGGAAAGATAGAGTTCCGCCGTGTATCCCCGGTTCATTTTTTTCAAAATCCGGTTGGAACCGGACTGCACGGGCAGATGCAGATGATCGCACACTTTGTCCAGATCGGCCATGGCCCGGATCAGATCGTGCGACAGGTCTTTGGGGTGCGAGGTGGCGAACCGGATCCGGTGAATGCCGTCAACACCCGCCACTTTTTCCAGAAGACCGGCAAATGAGAGGCTGTTTTCCTTGGCCCCATAGGAGTTGACATTCTGGCCCAGCAGGGTCACTTCCCGGATGCCTTTTTCCGCCAGTATCTCGATCTCCGCCACAATGGACTGCCAGGACCGGCTTCGCTCCCTGCCCCGGACATAGGGCACCACGCAATAGGTGCAGAAATTGTCACACCCCTGCATGATGGTGACAAATTTGGACACCGGGTTTTCCGCAAACGCCGTATCATCGGGCAGGGTCTCGAAAATGACATCCGACGGTGCCGTGTCCACGATCTGCCGCTGACCGGATTTCAATGCCGCAATATGGGTGCTAAACCGGGAAAATGCCTGGGTCCCCAGCACCAGGTCCAGGTGGGGCAGGCGCTGGAATGCGTTTTTCCCTTCCTGCTGGGCCACGCACCCGGCCATGACCGTGATGAGACGGGGGTTTTTTCGTTTTTCTTTGGCAAACCGGCCCAGAAAACTGAACGCTTTTTCCTCTGCCTTGTGACGGATGGCGCAGGTGTTGCACACAATAATATCCGCCTGTTCCGGATGCCGGGTCAGTTGATACCCTAAGGCATGTAACACGGTGCCCAGTTTTTCGGAATCATAGACATTCATCTGGCATCCGATGGTATGAATATGGGCATACCCGTTATAATGCATGAAATTCAACATCCTTTTTCAAATCCGCAATGATCTGAAATGCCTCTTCAACCTGGTCCGGTGCAATGGCAAAACGCACATGCCCGGTCCGGGCATCCAACGTGGTCACCACGGCAATGCCTTCATAGGCCTCGAATATGAATTTAATGAATCCGATGCGGGTTTTGTCCACCCGGTATTCCTTGTGCAGCATCTGCAGGGTCATTGGGTTGTTTCCCTATTTACAAAAAATGCAGTATACCACTAAAACCTGTCATTACTCAAACACTTTTCAGGCCATCGGCTTTGTTCCTGAATATCGGGCAATCCGGTCTAAACTTCCGGCCCGGAGCAATTGACAATTTTTGGCAACCCTTATATAAAATCCATCACATGCCAATAAAAACACACGTCACATATGCGGATATCGATCCGGACAACGCCCGCCGGCTTTCACAGGAACTGGGGTGCCATCCGGTCACGGCCGGCCTGATCTGGCACCGGGGATTTACTACCGTGGAATCGGCCCGGTTTTATTTGAATCCGGATTTTTCCCGCCTCACCGATCCGTTTGCCATGAAAGACATGCAAAAGGCTGTGGAACGGATCTATTTTGCTGTCATCAACCGGGAAAAAATTCTGATATTCGGTGATTTTGATGCCGACGGGGTAACGGCCACGGCACTGCTCCATGAATTTCTGTCCTGTGTGACCGACCGGATTACCTGGTATATTCCCCACCGTATCAAGGAAGGGTACGGCCTGCTCCCGGAACATATCCAGATGGCAGCCGAACAGGCCGTGGACCTGATCATCACCGTGGACTGCGGCATCAGCGGCACAGACGCGGTGGCGGCCGCTGCTATAGAAGACATGGATGTCATCATCACCGACCATCATGAACCCGGACCGGTGCTGCCACAGGCGGTGGCCATTCTGGACCCCAAACAGCCGGACTGCCCGTCAGGGCTCTCTTTTTTGGCCGGTGTGGGTGTGGCGTTTTTCCTGGTCATGGGACTGCGTAAATTCTTCCGGGAAAAAGGGATCTGGGAATCGTGTCCTGAACCCCGGCTGCTGCCGTTTCTGGACTTGTTTGCCATGGGCACCATCGGAGATATGGTGCCGCTGATCAACGAAAACCGGGTGTTGAGCATGGCCGGGATCCGACAGATGCAGAAAAACGCCCGGCCCGGGATCCAGGCCCTGGCAAAAGCGGCCCGCATCGATGTCACCCGGCTGGATTCCGATGACATCTCTTTTAAAATGGTGCCCCGGATCAATGCCGCCGGCCGGATGTCCCATGCCCGCATCTGCGTGTCTCTGCTCACCAGCCAAACTTTGGCGGATGCGGAAAAAATTGCCTTTCTGCTGGATGATCTTAATGCCCAGCGCCAGACCATTGAGCAGGAGATCATCATGCAGATTGAACGTCGCATCCATGACAACCCGTCCCTGCTGGAAAACCGGTTGCTCATGCTGTGGGACAAACACTGGAACCCCAGCGTACTGGGGATTGCCGCATCCAAACTGTCCAAAAAATATGTATGCCCGGTGCTTCTTTTATCCTGCAATCATGAAATGGCTGTGGGATCCGGCCGGAGCATCAACAACATCAATATCCATAAGGCCCTGACCGCCCATGCCCATCTGCTGGAAAAATTCGGGGGCCATGCCATGGCATCGGGCCTGACCCTTTCTCTGGACCGGCTGACCGACCTGGCAACCGGACTTCAGACCCATCTGCAAACCCATTATACCCGGGAAGATTTCTCAAAAACCCTGACCATCGATGCCATACTGGACATCTCCGACATCCGCCTGGATCTGGTCCGGGACCTGGACCGGCTGCGGCCCTTCGGCATGAACAATCCCGAACCTTTGTTTCTTGCCAGGCACCTGAAAGTGGTATCTTCCCAGATCATCGGCCGGTGCCACAGAAAAATGATGCTTCAGAGCGCTGACAACCAGTCTGGGCCCGTGGTGGAAGCGTTTCATTTCAATGTACCGGACACCCGTCAACTGCCTGTTTTCTATGAACAGCTGGCATTCCGCCTGAAACAAAGCAAATTCAAGGCAGATACGCCCCAGATGATTGTTGAGGAAATGTAAGTTCAGACAACGTCAGCGGCGCTTTATAATCAAGATTATGTGTATTTCGAATTTCAGCAAGCTCTTTTTTTATTGAAAAAAAAGCATCCATCAGCTCAGGATCAAAACTTTTTCCACGCTCTTCGGCCATGATATCAAACGCTTTTTCCACAGAAAAAGCTTTTTTATACGGGCGTTTGGAAGTAAGGGCATCAAAGACATCGGCAATGGCGGTAATTCTTCCGGCTATTGGAATATCCAGGCCTTTGAGTTTGTATGGATATCCACAGCCATTCCATTTTTCATGATGGGTCAAGGCAATTGCCTCGGCCGTTTTGAGGATACTTGAATCTGACCCGCTCAAAATTTTCCCGCCAATTATTGTATGCTGCTTCATGATCTTCCACTCCGACTCATTTAGGGGACCGGGTTTCATCAGGATCTGGTCAGGAATTCCAATTTTTCCCACATCATGCATGGGGGATGCATATTGATAGGTTTCTATCTCCTGATCACTGAGCGATAATGCCTTTCCAATTGCATGGATATAATATCCAATGCGCTGGATGTGTTCCCCGGTTTCCATGTCTCTGTATTCTGCCGCCTGGGAAAGCCTCAGTATGGTGTCCATGGAATATAAACGCAACTTGTCGGATGCAGACTGCAAATCATCAAGCGCCTGCTTCAGGCTGACGGTTTTCTTCTCAACCTCTTTTTCCAGTTTTTTCTGATAATTGTGAATATTGTCATTATATTCCTTAATTTTAAGCAATGACTTTACCTTGGCTTTTAAAATAATCTGTTCCACCGGCTTGGACAGGAAATCTTCCGCCCCTGCTTCAACCGCTCTGACACGTTCAGGCAATTGATCATGGGCGGAAATGATCAAGACAGGAATATTTTTTGTTTCATCGTTCTTTTTCAGCTGACGGGTCACATCCAGCCCATCCATTCCCGGCATTTTTACATCCATGAGGATAAGGTCCGGACAAAGGGATACCGCTTTTTCCAGGCAGTCAATGCCGTCAAACGCTTCGCTCACATGATAAGACATTCGAGACAGAATGGTATTCAACAAAAGTCGATTCATTTTGTCATCGTCAACAATTAGAATTTTTCCAACATTGTTCATTCGGATTGTCCTTGAGGCTGCGCCACTGGAAATGTCAACTCAAACACGGCACCCCCTTTTTCTTCATTCGTTTCAACAGCAATGGTTCCTGAGTGGGCTGACACAATATTTCGGACGGTTGAAAGGCCAAGCCCCACACCGGTTTTTTTCCCTGTGGTGGTGAATGGGTCAAAAATGGATTTTTTGACCTCTTCAGGAATACCCGGTCCATTGTCTGAAAATCGAATCTTGATACGATTTTTATCCCATTTGGTTTCAACCCGGATTATTTTCTCCGGGATCTCATGGTTTGAATTAAAAAAAGCATCTTTTGAATTCATGATAAGATTCTCAAGAACACGATGCATTTGATCTGAATCAAAACAAACCTGGACATTACCGCATCCGATATGTCTGGAAAACAGGGAAATCCCCAGCTGTGACAGCCGCTCCTTATGAACGGTCAATGTTGTTTCCAAAAAAGGAACCAGCAAAACCGCCTCACTGTTCAGCCGGGGGGCATACCCTTTTGCAAAATCCAGTATTTCAGCGATCATCCGATTAAGCCGAACACCTGATTCCATCACATAGGACAAATTTTTAGAAATTTCTTTTTCGCCAAGAGTTTCGGAATCCTGCTGGGCGATCTGGGTAAATCCCATGATCGTATTCAACGGATTCTTAAGGTCATGGACCACGGCACTTGTCATCTGTCCAATGGCGGTCAATCGGGTTTCCTGCTCATTGATATTTTTTTCCAGAAAGCGATTTTTTAAATGGGTGGCAATGCGGGCTTTCAATTCCCTCATTTCAAAAGGCTTGGGAACATAATCCGTGGCACCGATTTCAAGCCCGGCCTCAACCGCCTCTCCCCCGGACTTTGCAGTGACCAGGATAATCGGCACCCTGGAAAGGAAAGGATCTTTACGGATTTCACGACAGAGTTCATATCCGTCCATCTCAGGCATCATCACATCAGATATTATCAAATCCGGATTCATGCGCCTGGCCAGATCCAGACCTGTGCGCCCGTTTTCTGCCTGCTCCACCAGATATGTTTCAAAAAGATTGCTGACGATGAATGCCCTTAAATCCGGGTTGTCCTCCACCACTAAAATTTTCTGGGCGTCTGGTGGCACTGATTTTTTTTTATCTGCATATCCCACATCAATGCTGTCAACCAGACCGCTGCCCTTGCTCATGTCGGCAAACAAGGTTTTTTTATTGATTTTGCCCCTTTTATGGTATTCCCTGCCCACCAGTGCCTCAAGCCTTTCTTCCACAATTTTGTCGATCTTTCTCCGTCCAGTGCTCTTTCTACGATCGTTTTCAGGGGAACGGGGTTTCATTGGAAGCTCAACCCGAAAAACAGATCCTTTGCCGATTTTGGAATGTACGTCGACTTTTCCGCCATGGAGCAGGGTTAACTCACGCACCATTGCCAGGCCGAGTCCTGTCCCCTCATTATTCCGGGAATGCTGGTCGTCTACCTGATGAAACCGTTCAAAAAGATTGTCTATCTTATCTTCAGGTATCCCCAACCCCGTATCCTGAACTTCAAACCAGATAACCTGGTTCTCTTTTCCGGCACGAATGCTTATTTTACCGTTGTCTGATGTGAATTTCAGCGCATTTGAAATAAGGTTGGCTGCAATGGTTTCCACCTTTTCAATATCAAGGGCGGTATCAGGAATTTCATCCGCACCGGAAACAGTCATTTCAATATTTTTTTGTTTTGAATAAGGAAGGCTTGCCTGAACAAACTCAGAAAGAATTTTACCCAGATTCCCCACTTTATAGTGACAGGTCAGCTTCCCTACATCTGCCTTGGCAAAATCCAGTATGGTGTTCACCTGCCTCAAGAGTCGATGGGCGTTTGCTTCCATTGACCTGAGCATGGGAACAGGATCTATATCATTCCAGCCGTGTAAAAGCTGTTCAAGGGGGCCGATGATCAGGGTCAACGGGGTTCGAAGCTCATGGCTCACATTGGCAAAAAATCGCATTTTTGTCTCATCGAGCTCACGTAATTTCTTGTTGGTCGCTTCAAGTTTCTGAGTTATTTTTTCAAGGTTTTTGTTTGAATTTTCAAGTTCTATCCTCGTTTTTAATTGTTCTAATCTATTTCTATTCTTAAAAAAAGTTCCAATGATACATAAAATCATTGTCGTTAATAAGAAAAAATTATTGGATACAATATTAGATAAGTTGTCGATTTTATAAATATTATCATCATAAATTAAAGGTAATGGCAAAATGTAATATATGTATATGATTAAACATGAAATACTAGCTCGTTTTACATCAATAGGTAAAATTAACACTGTAACCAGTAGTATTAAATTAATACCTGCATAATATATGCTATAAGGCCCGCCAGTTATATGACACATAGTAGCAATTGCAACACCATTTGCTACTATGATAAGCATGCCGATATTTTTTATATTATTTTTTTCATAACCGCTTTTTAAGGCAAGGAATAGAATACTAAATACAATACATATAGTGGCTCTTATTAACCAAATTTTGGGATATTCTTCAGGAAATGAAAATATATCTAAAATACCAAATACCGGATAGAAAAATATTGTGATAAGACAAGCCAGTTTTACCATTTCTAAACAAAGGCTTTCTGTTTCTTTCTCAAATTTTTTTCTTAATTCATCATCTTCAATGTACTCATTAAAAAACAATTTAATATTTTCATATAGCATAGGGATACCTCCAATAACCGAGATCTGTAAAAATCAAATATCTCACCATTTTGTAGGTTCCCAAATTTAGTTCCTCAGTTGGTTCAGTTTTAAATAATCATTTTTAGCTCAATTTATCATGTCCATTGATACTAAATTATTTTCTTGTAAATTTCCTTTAAGTATTGAACTCTCTTTGCCTGTACTTTTTCATTGAACACTTGTTTGTAAGCACCAATAAACCCATCTTCTAATTCTTCAACAGTCATTTTTTTGGGTTTGTATAGTACGTCAAAAAACGTACACTTATCCCAAAAAGGCTCATTTTCTAATAAACGGTCTTCTCGTTTTAAGCGTTCTAACAATCGGGAACCAGGTAATGGCGTCGCAATTGTCAACTGACCTGTTATATTGTTTTCATCCATAAATCCAACGACATTCTTAAACACATTTTTATCATCATTGTCCAAGCCAAAAATAAACGAGCCAAAAACAATAATTCCATGTTTTTGTATTCTTTCAATATTTTTACTATAGTTTGATAATTGTTTATATTTCCAAGAATTAATATTTATTAATTTTAGATTTTCAGGATCAATACTTTCAAAACCGATTAATAATAATAACCCACCACTTTCATATATTAATGACAATAATTCTTCATCTTCACCAATAGAAATATCTGTCTGTGCCCACCAACGAATGTTAAGGTCTTTGATTGTTTTCAATAATTTTTTGGAAAATTTTTTATCAATAAATAAGTTGTCATCTGCGAACAATATAACTTTACCTGGAAAGTATTCTTTTATTTTTTTAATTTCACGAATTATTTGCTCAATCGTTTTTTTTCTAAATTTGCTTCCATAACATTTTGTAACCAAACAGAATTCACAATTATGTGGACATCCTCTGCTCACCTGTATCGGTATCATGTTATAAAAAATTTTGTTATTTTTAAAATAATCTTTTCTTGTTAAAAGGTCATATCGGGGAGTGGGAGATTTTGTTAAATCAACAAAAGTGCCTTCTGGCTGTTTATAGATCTTTTTTTCTTTGTTGTTTTTAAAATCTTCCAAGAATTGCGGCCAGAGATCTTCACCTTCACCCATAATAACAGTATCCACCCATTCTAATGCCTCATTCGGCAAAAATGAAGCATGAATGCCTCCCATTACAACATACGTGCCTCTTTTTCTAAATTCTTTTGCAATTTCATAACTGCGAATGACCTGTTGGGTCATTGCAGAAATACCGACCATATCATATTGAATATCAAAATCAATTTCTTCAAAATCTTCATCAATATACGAAATGTCGATATCTGGCGGGGTAAGAGCTGCTATTGTTATTAAACTCAAGCTGGAAGTGTTGTATGCTTTTATAAATTTATTGTTTTCATCTAATGACTTTTTTATCTTTGGGTTTATAGCCCAAGTATAACGTTTAGTCCCGATCAAACAAATATGATTTAATTTTCTAATAGACATATTTTAATTTCCCATGTTGATCTTTTCTTCAATTGCCTGGATAAAATCACCAACAGTATTGATATTGGCCAGGAGCGATTCTTCAATAATTATATCAAACCGCTTCTCAATCTTTGCCAATATTTCTATTGCCATTAACGAATCAAGTCCCAGCTCTTCAAATATCAATGTGTCATAAGTTATACCGGAAGAACCAATTCTTGTGATTTCAGACAGGGTGTCAATCAAGGTCACATTAACATTGTAGTTTCTTTTCTGAAGCATTGATTTTTTCCTATAATTTTTAAATAGTTATAAAATTGTAAACAATCTATATCTGATTCATCAATTTGGGAATCTTATACGCCGCAATCGTCTCACTTAAAAATTGTTTGATCTTGATATATTCATCTTTCATATCTTTTTCTGTATCCATCATGATTCCAGCAGAAAGCGTGTTATCCGCGAAATCAATCATAGCGTCCTTTATCCCTGGATACATAAGGATCGCTTTTCTCACTTCCTGCAAATCAATCATATTCCCTTTTAATTTCCGGGTATTTTTTTTCTCTTTTAGAAAAATCAGATGATCATTTTCCATCTTGCCGATATCACCGGTTTTAAACCAGCCACCTTTAAACGCGTCTTGTGTTTCTTTGGTTCGTTTGTAATATGAATTTGTCATATTTGAATTTTTTATTACTATTTCTCCATAGCCGTTATGATCGGAACAAGATATCTGATATTGAATGCCGTCACAAAAAGGGCCGATTGTTCCGGCTTTTGCCTGTTTTCTGATATTCCTGCTGACCGGCGTGAATTCAGTAAGCCCATATCCGTGCAGCAATTCAATATCAAAGGCTTGGATAATTTTTTGATAATTCTCTTTTGTAAGTCTGCTTCCCCCTGAAACAAATACGTTTAATGAAGACAGATCAACCGATTCTTCTCTACAATTAAAAAGAAGCTCATAAATTTCAGGGACGGCAGTTATTGAATTTATTCTGTATTTTCGAATATAATCAAACAGTTTTAATGGATTAACCGTTTGTGAAAGCACAGAAGTCATCTGGTACAACAATGGAACAAAAAGACAGCCGATTAAAGGGAAGATATAATAAAATGGCAGGATTACCAGCATATTCTCTCCCGGTACAGGTTTTAATCCTTTGACCAGTACTTCAGCTCCCATAAGGTATTGCGCATGGGGAACCATGGCGCCAAGGGGGTAGCCATATCCCCTGTATGTGTAATTTATTGAAGCAATACGTTCCTCTATATCTGCAGGATCGGATTGATTTTTGGAAGCCTGGTGCAGCTTGAATTTTCCGTTTGATCTTAAAATAACGATTTTGTTTTTCAGATATGGCGCTATCAACGGCAAAAATTCCTGTTCCGCGATAACGGCATGGGGGTCTGCATTTGAAAATATTTCATCAAGCTCAATTTTTCTATAAGCCAGATTAACAGGGACCGGCTTTGCCCCGATATCCATTAAAGACAAAAAAACAGAAACAAAGTCCACAGAATTTCTCAAAAAAAAAGCGACCAGATAATTGTTTTGTATGCCTGATTTTTTTAAAAATTTTCCCATATCATTTATTTGTTCCATTAATTTCTCAGCTGACGTATAAACAGCTGAGTTGTCAGACAACAGTTCAATATAGGCTGGATGATCTCCCCAGGTATTCAAAGATTGAAATACAATATCTGTAATCTTCATGAATAAGGTTTTTCTCCCGTAAGGATGACAACCTGCTCAGGCTTGCCTAAAGATGATGTCACCGTGATGTCTTTAAAACCGGCATTTTCAAGCATGGCGACAAGCTCTTTGTCTGAATAGAATCTAAAGTATCCATCTTCTTCCAGTTCAAAAAGACTCGCAGCTTCGTTTAACATCGCTCTGGCGGCTGTCAGATTCATTTCCTGGTCTTTAATTTCTGTATCAGCCAGGTCAAATTTCTGAACTTTATTAATATAGTCTGTAAAAATCAGGGATATATCACTGTCCGGTTTCATGGACGAAACCAGCAGCCGGCCTCCAGGTTTCAGCATTCTATAAAAATCATAAATAATGTCATCCGGGTTATAAAGATAGGAAATAAAAAGGCTTGCCACAATTTTATTAAAATAATTGGCCTTGAAATTCAAATTCATTTCCAGACCATTTTTGCTGAAATCCAGCCGCTTGAAAATCAAATCAGAAGTTCGGATATGGATGTAATCTTCATCTCTAATCAAATTTTGATGAACATATTTTTCATTGATCATATCGTGAGCAAATAAATCTTTATTGATGAATCTGGCAGCACGGTTAAATTCTAAAATCGTTTCATACGCGTCAATACTGAAAATGTCTTTTAAATACGCGCTGTCATCAGGGGTAAGAACCGCCCCTTTCATGATGGCATACAGCCTTGGTGAATTGTTCTGCAATAATTGATCAATGGTAATATTCATCAACCCATCAATTCGATTTCGTAAAAAATTAAAATCAAGGGAGTCCTCTTTGACAAATTTTTTAACGGGAATCAGTCTGTTTGGGTCAAGGTCCATCTGAATCAATTCAATTTTTTCAGGAACAAGTGATTTATATGATTTAAAAATCTTTTCACATTTGGCTTTTGATTTGTCCAATGCTTCCCGGACAAGGTCAACCAGCACCAGATGGGTGTCATTGATATTTTTTTTCCGCTCTGCAAGATCCAGGAGCATATTTTCAATAAAGATGCCGGTTCCGCATCCTATATCCGCAAAGACCTCTCCATTTTCCAGTCCGATCAGTTCGCTTTGAAGGGTTAAAAATTCTCTGAACACCTTGATATTTTTATAAAAATCATATCCGACACTGTTGCCTTGACCCATCAGATATTGTTTCCAGTAATCATCCGGCCTGAATTTTTCGGTATTTTCAAGTCGTTCCCGTTCATAGGTGATCAGTGCCACCATATTTTTTCTATCCGGGGCAATCGGATTGAAATCTTTCTTGAATTGCATCCGGTAAATTAACTGAGTGATCAGTTTAAATGTCTTTATGGCATCGTCACTTGAACGAAGGTTGTGCCCGGCTGGTATTTCAATGACTTCCCGCATACCATCGGATTTGATGCTCATCATATCAATGATTTCATTTTCAGGGATCCATCGGTCATATTTTCCATATATCCAGGTTACAGGAGTTGAAATCTTTGACATATCCAGCCTGGCGTCTGTGATGTATGCATATTTATTATCGATAAGATCCCGGGCAATATTATCCACATCCAGAAGATGGCCCAACACCCCTGCCAATCCGCTTTGAATACCGATTCTTGCATTTCCGATGATATCCATCCCGCCCATAACATTGCCAAACGAGCTCTGACCACATGTGGCGCCCATCACATTGATCAGGTAATCAATTTTTTCATTGTTCGGATCAATCATTATCTTTCGGGCGTCCAGCGCTGACATGCTGAATGCAACCAGAATCACCATGCTCGGCTTAAATAAAGGATTGTTATACACGTACCGCAGGGTTGATCTTAAATCATCCAGCCCCTGAGTGATCTGGTAGTGAAGCATTTCATAGCCGCGTTTTGGAAACATTTCCTTATTATAACTTTCCCCGGGTCTGTTAATGCCATCATACCGGATCGTTATGATATCTTCATTTACATGACGATAATTTGTGATCAAAGTCGATACAAGGGGGGATAATGTTTCTTTTTTCTTGCCAAACGCAGGCGGGAGAATGACAACCGGTGCCAAGGTGTTTTTGCGGGTATAATTAAGGAGTGCGGTAATTTTTTTGCCTGAGCTGTTGTTATATGTGACAACCCTGGATCTGGGCATTTGCCTCACAAAGGATGGAAGAATTTTCTGATATAGCTTTTTTTTCTTCCATTCTGAATCACAAAATTTTTTAAATATAAAATCAGACCGCTTGATCCCGGCTTCTACACCGATTTGAAGCACATTGCTGCCATTGAATCCTTGTTTTTTTATTACATGACGTATCTCGCCAAATGATCCCAGCCCATAATTTTTATTTAACGTATAATTGATCGCTTGGCCTGACTTGATCGAATTTTCAATCCATTGATCCAGTGAAAATTCGCACAAAAACCCACGGCGGCTGATATCAATCAGTCTTCCCTGAAATTGTCTGTCTGGTATTCCATCCAAGTGAATGGAAATTTGAATATAATCGACGGACATTTCCCTGTTACAGGCTCTTTTTTCCAACTGATACAAAATAGGCGGAAAAGCAAAAATTACGCTGTCATTATCATACCCGATACATTTTGTTTTAAAATAATAGCTGCCGCCATCGAAATAAAAAGAGAAATAGGAGGGATGATTTTCACTCAGTTCCAGGGTAATTATGTCCGTCTGATTTTCGGTTATAAATACCTGATCCTGAATATTTATCTTGTTGATAATTAATTCAAATACGTTCTGACTATTCTCAAATAAAACGGTTAAAGGGATTCTTTCTTTCATTACATGGTTGAAAAATGTATTTATTTTGCCTGGCGCAGAAATTTTATATTTATCTGCGATTTTTTCTTTTGAAATGGTTTCCTGCATGTTTTTTAATGCAGAACTAGAAGCCGTGCTGACAATAAAATTATATATTCTTTTCTGGTCAATTTCATTAATATCCGCAAACAGGACCCCGGCGCTATTTATCCCCTTAAAACAATTTTTGATGACATAAGATATAATACCCGTGGTTTCGATTTTTCTTGAGTCATCCGGCAGCCAAAACTCAAGGTCAATCTTGTCTTTTAAGCAAAGATCTCCCCTGAAGCTCAAAAGGCATCCTTCGGGAGAAATGTTTTTTATGGAAACGATAGGGATATTGATATTCTTGCTGGAAATATCAGTCAGACGGCACACGGTGCGGGGAATTTTTCGTTTTTCAGCTGTATATGAAATTTTTTCAGGGGGCGATGGAAATGAGATGGATGGTTCATCCTGCATTAAACAGTATTTTTTATACATAGATCAAACCCTTTGCAATTCAGGCATTCAACAGTTTTCACAGGGAACAGCCTAAGAATACACGATTTTTCTCTCATTGGGAGACAATGCCTCATTCAAGCATTTTCCAATTTTATTTTTTGTTACCTGGGTTGGATCCATCGATTTTCCCATATAACGAAACACGCTCCCCTTCCTGTTTCAGCCGGGTGATCCGGCCGATTCAGCATCTTAAATAAAGCTTTTGATCCCAACAGTATCCTTCACTAATCTTAATTAGATCATTTTGTCAAGGGCTTTTTTTTGAAATATTCAAACCTTTTTTAACAATATGAATCTTTATAGATAAAATAAGGTAAATGGGTTACTAATTGAGAAATAATGGGAAAATTCCGGAAATTTTTGCTTTAATCAATGGCGGTCATGTGAACAAATCTCAGATTTAGAATAATGGAAAAACGGTTTTGCGTCCTTATGTAAAGGAGCCATTTTTTTGTTGAAACGTTGCCTGGCAGAACAGAATCGTTAAAATAAAAAAGGCTTTCAACCCTGAAGGCTGAAAACCTCTTGTCTTATGTCTGTGGCGCGCCCGGAGAGATTCGAACTCCCGACCCCCTGATTCGTAGTCAGGTACTCTATCCAGCTGAGCTACGGGCGCCCATAAGACCCAAAGTTTATATCAGGAATGAATTCATATTTCAAGACTTTTATATGCAATAACCATTTGACCTTGCCCCAAAAGGTTTATATAAGTATAGCCTGAATTATGGATGATCAATTTTACATGATGCTGGCCATCAAACAAGCAGAGCAGGCCCGGCTTGCCGATGAGGTCCCTGTGGGGGCCGTGATTGTGGACAGTCACCACCAGGTGATCGGGCATGGCTTCAATGCCCCGATTTCCACCTGTGACCCGACCTGTCATGCGGAAATGACAGCCATTCGTATGGCTGCGCGCAACCGGAACAATTACCGGTTGACCGGCACCACCTTGTATGTCACCATCGAGCCTTGTATCATGTGCATGGGTGCGATCATCCATTCCCGGATCAACCGGGTGGTCTATGGTGCGGCAGACCCCAAATGGGGGGCGGCCCGCTCTTTGTACCGGATGGCGGAAGATTCCCGGTTGAACCATCACCCGGAAATGGTATCCGGGATTTGTGAAGCACAAACCAGAGATCTCATGAAACATTTTTTCAAGAACAAAAGGAGCACGACGTGTTAAATACAGTGATAATCGGGACCCAGTGGGGGGATGAAGGCAAAGGCAAAATCGTGGACCTGCTCAGCGAGCATGCGGACTATGTGGTCCGGTTCCAGGGTGGAAACAATGCCGGTCACACCATGGTGGTCAACGGCAAAACCTTTATCAGCCACCTGATCCCCTCGGGCATCATTCAGGGCAAAAAATGCTTTATCGGCAACGGTGTGGTGGTGGACCCCTTTGTTCTGCTCGAGGAAATCGACTATCTGTCCTCCAATGAGATCGACGTGTCACCGGACATGCTGAAAATCAGTGACCGGGCCCATATGATCATGCCCTATCACAAGGCCATAGACAAAGCCAGGGAAGAAAAAAAAGGGGATAAAAAAATCGGTACCACAGGCCGGGGCATCGGTCCCTGCTATGAGGACAAGGCCACCCGCCGGGGTATCCGGTTCTGTGATCTGATGAATGTGGATCGGCTCAAGGAAAAAATCAAAACGATTCTGGAAGAAAAAAACTTTTATCTGGAACACTATTTCAACACCACCCCCATCCATTGTGATCAAGTCATCAGCCAGGTGATGGCCATCCGGGACCGGTTGCTGCCCTATATTGCCGACGTGTCCATTGCTCTGCACACAGGGCATCAGAACGGAAAAACCCTGTTGTTTGAAGGGGCCCAGGGAACCCATCTGGATGTCGAACACGGCACCTACCCGTTTGTGACCTCATCGTCCACCGTGGCCGGCAATGCCGCCGCCGGATCCGGCATCGGTCCTAAGTATTTAAAGGAAATCATCGGCATTGTCAAAGCCTATACCACCCGGGTGGGGGAAGGCCCTTTTCCCACGGAACTGTTTGACGGCACGGGGGACATTCTCCAGAAAACCGGTGCGGAATTCGGCGCCACCACGGGCAGAAAAAGACGGTGCGGATGGCTGGACATGGTCATGATCAAAAACGCGGCCCGGCTCAACAGTCTCACCGGGCTGGTCATCACCAAACTGGATGTGCTGGATGACCTGGATGAAATCAAAATCTGTGTGGGATACCAGGACAACGGCAACACGTTGTATGAATTTCCTTCGGATATCAACACCCTGACGCATTGCACACCGGTTTATGAGACCCATCCGGGATGGAAACAGCGCATTTCCGATATCACCCGGTATGAAGATCTCCCGGAAAATGCCAAAAAGTATCTGGATCGAATGGAAGCATTGTCCGGGGTGCCCATCAAGATCGTTTCCGTGGGACCGGGCCGGGAATCCACCATTATCAAAGAATCGATTTTATAATTTGACTTTTATCAATTTTTAATATATTTAATACAGGTTTTTCAGAGTCGGGATGTGGCTCAGTCTGGTAGAGCACAGCGTTCGGGACGCTGGGGTCGGAGGTTCAAATCCTCTCATCCCGACCATTTTTCCTCAAGATTTTTCCTGTACTACACGCACAGCATTTTTTTATTACTCACCGCTTTTTTATTTTATCCCACCACCTGATTCAAACCCTAACAAGGGCCTGTCCGATTCCCCCTTTCTGCTTGTTTATTTTGGCTGAAAAAAGGTCACGTCCACGGGGGATGTCAGGATTTTGTTCCGGTACAAAATATCGAAAAACCGGGTCATGGCCTGAATTTTGGGGGCATCCATATCACAGAACAAATGCTGGTAATAGGTGCCGACCAAAGATGCCGGCAGCCCCAGCTTGGCCTGTCCCGCGGCAATGACGGCATCCAGATGGTCGTATCCGGATTTCCGGCTGGCCCATAACAGTTCCAGGGCCCGGGTCACGGTGTTCGGATGCGCGGCTGCCACTTGTTTTCGCACGGCCCACACGGCAAATACAAACGGCAT
Source organism: Desulfotignum phosphitoxidans DSM 13687 (assembly GCF_000350545.1). Taxonomy (GTDB): domain Bacteria; phylum Desulfobacterota; class Desulfobacteria; order Desulfobacterales; family Desulfobacteraceae; genus Desulfotignum; species Desulfotignum phosphitoxidans. The sequence continues at coordinate 578,150 of NZ_APJX01000002.1, read as the reverse complement.
TTGTGTCATATCATGCCAGATTTCGCCCAGATCAAAGCAGAAAGCAAACCGTTGATCCCAGGGCTGGGTCAATGCCGCATCCCCGATGACCAGCACGGCATCCACATCCGATGGAATCTCATCGATATTACCCACATCTTTGGTTATATATCTGGGTGTCACGCCGCGCTGGGCAAATATCATTTTCATGAACGAGGCGGCGGTGGCGGATTCCTTTGTCAGCATCACGGTTTTTCCGGCAAGCGCATCCAAAGGGAGATTGGAAGCGCACAACACACTCATCACGGGTCCGTGACAGGAGATGGACAGATCCGGCAAAAGCAGCAAAGATTCATGATTCATGGCATAATGGGCGGCGGATATGGGGCTGAGATCCACGGAACCATCCATGATCTGCCGGTTCAGGGCGGCCGGCACATCCGTTACCAGCGTGAGCCAGGACGGGGCCAGGCCGTGATCCAGGCCGTAATATACGGGAGACGCATTGATATAGCTGATTCTTCCCATACGAAGATTAACATGTTCCATAACAGATTACCTTTTCCAGCACCTGGTTTCGGGAAGATACCCCCGTATCCAGATAAATGAATTCAGATTGTTTTCCCGGAGAAAGCGTACCGAACCGATCTGCCAGTCCCAGGGCACTGGCCCCGTTTTTCGTGGCCATGGCAAAAATATCGGCCGGTGACACCTCCGGACAAAGATGCCGCACAAACGCCATTTCATCAAACAGAGACAAAGATGCGCAGGATGCCAGGCTGTCCGTGCCCAGTGCGGGTCTTAAATGTCGTTTCAACAGGGCCGGAATATCGGGAATCCGGTTGTGCAGGTTTTGATTGCTTCTCGGGCACAGGCAGATACCGGTTTGGGTGTCTGCCAGCAGATCCAGGTCCGTGTCCAAGACCTGGAGCAGATGAACGGCCAGGGTATGGGGTCCCAGGATACCCAGATCCTTGAGATACGTTACCGGGGTTTTGTTGCCCACGGGCCAGTCTTTTGGATCAATGCCTCTTTGAATCAGAAAATCATGCCAGGATCGGTTATTCCCTTTAATAAACCGCATCTCGGCATCGGATTCCGCCACATGGATGGAAAAAACAAGGCCTGCTTTTTGGGTGCGATTTTTCAGATATTTCAGCAGATCCGGGGATGTGGTGTGGGGGGCATGCCCGGCTGCGGAACCAGACAATGGAAAATCTGCCGCCAGATCCGGCGCTGGATATCCGGTTCCCAGATATTCCTGGAACCACACCCCGGCCATGCCCTGGTCGGTGAGCAGCGACCGGGTGAGACCTAAGGTGGAGACCTCTCCCACCAGACCGGTGCCCTGCCCCGGCAATGCCTGAACCGCGTGACGGGCCGCCCGGATCAGGGCAGACGCGCCCAGGGAGTCCCGTGCTGTGAGCAGGGCCTTCACCCAGGGTTCAAATCCCTTTCCCAGAGGCAGGCGGTGGGCCAGGGCCGACAGTTCCAGGTGCATATGGGCATTGACCAGGGGCGGCATCAAAATCCCGGGGCCGCAGTCCGTCACGGATGGCCCGGACGGAACGGTGTCCAGCACCGCAGTGATCCGCCCGCCTGCCACGGCAATGCCGGCATTTTCCAGAATGGTCCAGGGATCTTTGATCACCCATTTGGCTTTGAAAACCGCCGGTTCATTCCCGGCCCGGATATATTGGATACGGGGGTCCGGCACAAAGGTTTTTCCAGGTGTGTTGTATGAGGTCATGCCGGGTTGTAGAAACAGTCCCGCTGGCGCGGGGTGAACCCGGCCGTGGCAATGAGCCGCTGCAATGATTCAAGGGGCATCATGAAAGATACCCCGGCTGCGGCCACCACGTTTTCCTCGATCATGGTGGAGCCCATGTCGTTGGCCCCGAAAAACAGGGCGGTCTGGGCGATTTTATCTCCCTGGGTCACCCAGGAGGCCTGAATATTGTCCATATTGTCCAGAAAAATCCGGCTCAACGCCAGCACTTTGAGGTATTCCACCCCGGTTTTTTTCTCCACCAGAATCCGGGTGTTCTTCGGCTGAAACGTCCAGGGAATGAACGCGGTAAACCCGTGGGTGTCATCCTGGAGCTGCCGAATCCGGTCCAGGTGTTCGATCACATGATCCATGGTATCCAGATGACCGAACATCATGGTGGCGGATGACCGCATGCCGGCCCCATGGGCCTGGCGCATCACTTCCAGCCATTCATTGGCATTGCATTTGTTGGGGGACACCTTTGTCCGGATCTCGTCGCACAGGATTTCAGCCCCGCCCCCGGGGATGGAATCCAGCCCCGCCTGTTTCAGGCATTGAATCGTGTCTGCCACAGACATATTGAATTTCTCGGCCATGAAATGGATTTCCGGTGGAGAAAATCCATGGATGTGAATCCCGAATTCCTGTTTGATGAACCCAAGCATGTCAGTATAAAAATTTAAGTCCAGATCCGGGTTCATGCCGCCCTGGAGCAGAATCTGAGTGCCGCCCAGATCCAGGGTTTCCTGAATTTTATCGGCCAGATCCTTCCGGGAGATCACATATCCCCCACTGGCGCCGGGAGATCTGAAAAATGCACAGAACCGGCACCCGGACACACAGATATTGGTATAATTGATATTTCGGTCGATGACATATGTCACCACGGGATCGGGATGTAAATGACACCGTTTTGCATTGGCAAGCTGGCCTAAGGTCAACAGGTCCGCCTGTTTGAACAGGATGCCGGCTTCGTGTGTATCGATTCGCTGATGATCCTGTATTTTTTCGATGATTTCAGATAATTCATTCATTGTTCAACGACCTGTACGGGTTTTGGGATTGTAAAAAGAATCCCGCTGTACCGGCTCAAAACCGGCTTTGCGGATCATGTGCTCCATCTGTTCCCGGGTCAGCCCCTTGGCGGAACTGGCCCCGGCCGTGTGGGTGATGCGCTCTTCAATAATGGTGCCGTCCAGGTCATCGGCCCCGAAGCTTAAAGCTACCTGGGACAGCGGTTCTCCAATCATCACCCAGTAGGCTTTGATATGATCGAAATTGTCCAGCATCAGCCGGGCCGCTGCCACGGACTTAAGATCATCCACGGCCGTGGTGGGCGGCAGTTCAGGCATTCGGGTATTTTTTGAATGAAATGCCAAAGGCACAAATGCGGAAAATCCATGGGTTTCATCCTGGATTTCCCGCAGGGTGATCAGATGGTCCACCCGTTCTTCAATGGTTTCGATATGGCCGTACAGCATGGTGGCATTGGTGGTGATGCCGGCCTTGTGAACGGCTTTGACGATCTCAATCCACCTTGTGTGATCGATTTTTTTAGGAAACAGGGCATCATGAATTCGGGTATTGAGTATCTCAGCCCCGCCCCCGGGCATCATATCCAGACCGGCCTCTTTAAGGTGCGCAATGGTTTCATCCACGCCCAGGCCGGACAACCGGGACAGATAATCGATCTCCACACAGGTGAACGCCTTGATGGCGGCATGGGGCCGGATCTGTTTCACGGTTTTCAGCAGATCCATGTAATAATCAAATCCCAGCGCCTCATTGAGCCCGCCCACGATATGCAGTTCATCCACAGGTTCATCGATCCGGTCCATCAGCCGTCGGGAGATCTCCTCTATGGACCAGGCATAGGCACCGGATTCCTGCCGGTCTTTGGCATATGCACAGAATCGGCACCGGTTCTTGCAGATATTGGTGTAGTTCAGATGCTGATTGTATACATAAAAAGCCGTGTTGCCGTGCCGGGCGCATCGGGCCGCATGGGCGATCTTTCCTGCGCCCAGCAGATCCCGTGTCTGGTAAATACAAATCCCGTCTTCCTTTGAAAGACGGGTTCCCTGTCTGACCTTGGCATAAATCGGCTTGAGCCGTTCATCCATAAATATCGGGTCCATCAATGCCTCTTGTGCGTATTTGTATCATCAGGCCTGCTCGCTCTGATTGATTTCATTGATCATGTCCGCAATGTTTGCGGCCAGCTGTTCCACTTTTTCGCTGCTGCGTTCCCGGATGTCCACCATTTTTGGGGGCGATGTCTTTGCCATGGATAACTTATCCGGCCCCGGTCGGGTTTCAGGGTCTTCTTTCTGATGGCTGAAAATCGAATCGATTTCTGTTGCAAACTGCAAAAACGCTTTTCCCGCCGGGGCGTTGATATCCTCTAAAACCACAGGCACCTGATGATCCATGGCCCGGATCACGGTATGATCTTCCGGAATCCGGGTATGAAAAACCAGATCCGATAACCGGTTGAAACGCGTTTTTTCCGGAAAGGCCTGAATATCTGATGAATTTTCACAGGCATTGACAACAAATCCTGCGATGCGCAATGGGGTATGATGAATTTTCCGGATATAATGGATCAGCTTGAGCAGACACTGGCAATCCGTGTCTGACGTTCGGTGCAAACGGATGGGAACAATGAGTCCGTGTCCCGCCGTCAGGGCCATCATATTTAAAAACCCGAAACCAGGCGGTGCATCCAAGATGATATAATCATATAGCGAACCGACTTGTTGATGCAGCATCTGTTTCAACAGGGCGGGGCCGGCCGCTTTTCCGGACAGGGACCGGGCCGCAGTAAACAGGTTGAAATCAGCCGGAACCAGGTCCAGCCAGGCAAGACGGGTTTTTACGATGGCATCTGGAAAAGACGTCTTTTTTTTCAAAACCGATGATAAACTGCGGCCATGGGCTGCATCGGTTTTTCCCAGCCATGACGTGGCACTTGCCCTGGGATCGCAATCGATGATCAGCACTTTTTTTTCATACAATGCCAGTGCCGCACAAAGATTGACGGCCACGGTTGTTTTACCGATACCGCCGGTCACACCTGAAACTGTCAAAATCGTCCCCATAATTTATCTTATGTAACACAATTTGAAAAAAGATCAATCCCCATCCTTGATGTCCGGTTGAAATAATCGCACAAATATATGATACTTGATTTTTTTTACGCCCACGGCTCACAGGAGGTCTTTTAAACTTGGTCCTCACATCTGAAACCCGGAACCGGGTTCAGGCATACCTGGATTTTCTGGTGGTGGAAAAAGGATTGTCCCCAAACAGTCTGACTGCCTATGGCACGGATTTAACCCGGTTTCTGGATTTTCTGGAATCCCAGCAGATGTCATCTTTGGATCAGGTGGATCTCACCGTAATCCTGGCATGGCTGGTTCACTTGACCCGCAGCGGCCTGGCCCCCAAATCCCGGGCCAGACACCTGATCACTCTCAGGGGACTGTTTCGGTTTTTAGTGACTGAAAAATATCTGTCCATCAATCCGGTCAAAGAAGTGGACATCCCCAAATCCGGCCGGTCTCTGCCCGAAATCATCACCATCCCCGAGGTGGCCGCACTGCTGGACACCATCGATACCACGCATCCCAGAGAGCTGCGCAACGCCGCCATGCTTGAAGTCATGTACGGGGCCGGGCTCAGGGTATCTGAACTCATCTTCATCAAGATCCAGGATGTGAATCTGGATGCCAACCTGGTGCGGGTGACAGGCAAAGGAGACAAGGAACGGATGGTGCCCATCGGCACCAAGGCCGCCGACATCACCCGCCAGTGGAAAGACCGGGGACGGCCCCGGATGCTCAAAACCCTGAACAGTCCCTACCTGTTTGTGGCCCGGGCGGGAAAACCCATGACCCGCCAGGGATTCTGGAAAATCATCAAAAAATACGCGGTTCAGGCCGGCATTTTCCGCAATGTCACCCCGCATACCCTGCGGCATTCTTTTGCCACCCATCTGCTGGAAGGCGGGGCTGATCTCAGGTCCGTCCAGACCATGCTGGGGCACACGGATATTTCCACCACCCAGATTTATACCCATATTTCCAGAGATTATCTGATGCGCATGCATCAAAGATATCATCCCCGGCGGTAAGGTTTTTCAAGCCGGCAACAGGTCTTGATTGTTCCAGCGGGTTTATGGTAAGACAGGCGGTCAATACCACCTTAACACCCGATATGGAAAATCAGCTTATGACCCGACCGGACCCTGTCAGATCCGCCCTGTTTCAGATATCCAGGCCCATTTTTGTCACAAAAAAAAACAACGGGCCGCACATGTCCCATGACCTGCCCGGTCCGCGTTCAGGAAAAGCAGAAACATCCCAAGCGCTTCCTTTTGATGCGTTTGCACCGGCAATCCCTTTGTCTGCGCTGGGAGATCCCACATTCACGGCCCGGCACCATCTGAAGTATCCTTATGTGGCCGGGGCCATGGCCAACGGGATTGCTTCCGTGGAAATGGTACAGGCCATGGCAAAAAACGGGATGATCGGTTTTTTCGGGGCCGGCGGGCTGTCTTTATCAAAGATTGAACAGGCCGTCATCACCCTGACGTCCCGATTAAAAGACGCACCTTTTGGTTTTAACCTGATCCATTCCCCGACGGATTCAGACCTTGAAACCGCCACCGTGCAATTATACCTGAATCACGGCATCCGGCGGATCAGTGCCGCCGCATTCATGCGCATGACCCCGGCTCTGGTTTATTATCGAATTAAAGGGCTTCACAAAGACAAAAACGGACAGGTGAAAGCCCCGAATCAGGTGGTTGCCAAGGTTTCCCGGATCGAGGTGGCCCGGCAGTTTTTCGCACCCCCGCCCCGGAAACTGGTACACCTGTTACTGGAAAAAAAATGGATCACCCAGGAAGAAGCGGATCTGTCCCGGTGCATTCCCATGGCCCAGGATTTGACGGCCGAAGCCGATTCCGGGGGACATACGGACAACCGCCCGGCCCTGGCCCTTCTTCCCACCATGCTGGCCTTGAAACAACAGTGTATGGATGAATATCATTATACGGATCCTTTGTGTGTGGGACTGGCCGGCGGCATTGCCACGCCGGAATCCGCGGCCGCAGCTTTTGCCATGGGTGCGGCCTATATCCTCACGGGGTCCATCAATCAGTCCTGCGTGGAAGCGGATATCAGCGATGATGTAAAAACGCTTCTGTGCCAGGCGGAACAGGCGGATATGGCCATGGCTCCGGCAGCCGACATGTTTGAAATCGGTGCCCGGGTCCAGGTGTTGAAACGCGGGACCCTGTTTGCCATGCGGGCTGAAAAACTGTATCAGTTGTACCGGACCCATGCCCGGTTTGAAGATATTCCTGAAAAACAGCGCCGGGAAATTGAGACCCAGTTGCTGAAAACTGATTTTGAACGCGCATGGCAGTCCACTCGCGCGTTTTTTGAATCCAGACACCTGCCGGCACAGATACAAAAAGCCCAAACGGACCCCAAACACAAAATGGCGCTGGTGTTCCGTTCCTATCTGGGGCAAAGTTCCCGCTGGGCCATCCAGGGAATACTGGAACGTAAAATGGATTACCAGATCTGGTGCGGCCCGGCCATGGGCGCATTCAACCAGTGGGCAAAAAACAGTTTTCTGGCTGGACCGGAACACCGGAAAACCGCTGATCTGGCGTTGAATCTGCTGTTGGGTGCCAGTGTCACCCTTCGGGCCATGATGCTGAAAACCCAGGGTGTGGTCCTGCCCCCTTCGGCCACGGCCGTCCATCCCATGAAAAAAACCGACATTCTGGCTTTGGCCGGATCTTTGCCTCAAACCGATTCCATGGCAGCGGATCCCATGTAAAAGTTTTGTCAAATCCTTTGTCATCGCATGATTTCTTTGTATCAGATCCGTATATTTCGCAATAAACCCAAAAAAATCTTAGGTTGATACCAGCGTTTATGACACAGCAAATAAAAAATACCGACATCGCCATTATCGGCATGGGGTGCATCTTTCCCGGATCCGTCAACCTCAAGGCGTTCTGGCACCTGTTATACCAGGGTGTGGACGCCATTGAGCCGATCCCGGCAGATACCCACTGGCCCATTAAAGACTATTTTGATGAAGATCCATCCCGGCCGGACCATGTATATTGTTCCCGGGGCGGATTTATTCCGAAAATCAATTTTGATCCCACGGTTTTCGGCATCCCTCCCAACAACATCACCGCCACGGACACGGCCCAGCTGCTGGGACTTCAGGTGGCAAAAATGGCGCTGGAAGATGCCGGGTATCCCAAAGAACACCCGTTTCTTTCCTCGGCCCGGGTCAATGTGATTTTAGGGGTGACGGGCACCCAGGAACTGGTGATTCCCCTGGGCGCCAGACTGGGATATCCCATCTGGGAAAACGCTTTGGACGATGCAGGTATTTCACCGGAACAAAAAGACAGGATCTGCCGTAAGATTCAGTCATCCTATGCCTCCTGGCAGGAAAACTCTTTTCCCGGACTGCTGGGCAATGTGGTGGCCGGCCGCATCGCCAACCGGTTCAACCTGTCCGGCACCAACAGTGTCAGTGATGCGGCCTGTGCCAGTTCTCTGTCTGCACTGCATTCCGCGGTCATGGAACTGTCCGCCGGCAAATGCGATATGTCCATCACGGGCGGGGTGGACTGCCTGAACGATATTTTCATGCACATGTGTTTCGCCAAAACCGGGGTGTTGTCCCATACCAGTGATGCCCGGCCTTTTTCCAAAGATGCGGACGGCACTGTTTTAGGGGAAGGCATCGGCATGCTGGTGCTCAAGCGCCTGCATGACGCCCGGAAAGCCGGGGACCGGATCTATGCGGTCATCAAGGGGGTGGGCACTTCCAGTGACGGGAAAACTTCCGCTATTTATGCGCCGGATGCCGCCGGCCAGATCAAAGCACTCAAGGATGCGTATCACCAGGCAGATATCGATCCGGTCAGTGTGGGTCTGGTGGAGGCCCACGGCACGGGGACCCGGGTGGGGGACAAGGTGGAATTCACGGCATTGAACGCCTGCTTTACCCCGGAAACAACCCCTTCAAGGATTGCCATCGGATCCGTGAAATCCATGATCGGCCACACCAAAGCCGCTGCCGGGGCCGCCGGGATCATCAAGGCCGCACTGGCCCTTCACCACAAAGTGATCCCGCCCACCCTCAAAGCCCAGGATCCCGACCCGGACCTTGCCATCAACCAGTCTGTTTTTTATCTCAACCACCGGTCCAAACCCTGGGTTGCCGGCACAAACGCCATGACTCCCCGCCGGGCCGGTGTGTCCGCGTTCGGTTTCGGGGGCAGCAATTTTCATGTGGTGTTAGAAGAACAGACGTCAAAGAAAACCCATGTTTCCTGGGACGGCTCCGTTCAGATCGCCGCATTTTCAGCCAATGACACCACCACGCTGCTGAAAAATCTGGAAACCTTTAAAAACAGTCTTATGCCCGATTTTTCACCGGATGATGAAGAAATGCAGCATCTTGTTTCCCGGGCATGTGCCGACGCCAGGAACACCTTTGACACCCGGGATGATTTTCGCCTGCTCATGGTCCTGGAGAAATCAGATGATCCCGTTGCGTTGACAGCAAAGGCCCGGGATCTGGTTGAACAAAAAAAACCGGGTGCCGGGCCCATATATTTTGAATCCGGCCCGGTCCAGGGAAAACTGGGGTTTCTGTTTCCCGGGCAGGGCAGCCAGTACCCGGATATGGGCAAAGACCTGTTTGCCGCTTTTCCTGAAGCCATGGCCGCGCTGGATTTGGCACAGGACATCTTCAAATCCCATTCCCCGGACCCAGTGGATCCGGCCACCCCTTTTCCGGATCTGGCTGAACTGATGTTTGCGCCGCCGTTGTATGCCCAGGAAAAATCCGTAACGGAATCCCGGCTCAGACAAACCCATGCGGCCCAGATGAGCATTGGGGTGGTCTCCCTTGCCATGATCCAGGTGCTCAAACGGTTCAATGTCCTGCCGCACATGACCTGTGGCCACAGTTTCGGGGAACTGCCGGCCCTGCATGCCGCCGGATGGATGGATGACACCACCCTGCTGAACCTGGCGGCCGTCCGGGGAAAGCACATGGCCCATGCCCGTGACACGGGAACGGACCGCGGCAGCATGCTGGCGGTTCAGGCCCCTTTGACCGACATTGAAACCTGGATCAAGGACCGGTTTTCCGACCTGGTGCTGGCCAACCAGAACAGCCCGGATCAAGGCGTATTGTCCGGCCCGACTCCGGCAATTGACCAGGCCGTGACATGGTGCCGGAAAAACAAGATCCGATGCGTCAAACTGCCCGTGGCAGCCGCGTTTCACAGCCGTCTGGTGGCAGATGCCGCGGCCCCGTTCCACGAATTTGTGGCGGGTCAGTCCATTGCCCCCACAAAAGTTCCCGTGCTGTCAAATACCACAGGGACCTTGTATGACACCGATCCTGACACAGTTAAATCGCTGTTGGGGCATCAGCTCATGCACCCGGTGTGTTTCAAGCAGAACATTGACACCATGCACAACAAAGGCGTGCGGTTTTTCATGGAGATCGGTCCCAAAACCGTGTTAACGGGGCTGACAAAAAAAATACTGGCATCGGATCCAGTCACTGTGATTGGACTGGATGGCTCCAGCGGGAAAAAATCCGGGCTCACGGATCTGGCCCATGCGTTGTGTCATCTGGCAGCCAAAGGCTTTGCCGTGGATTTGACCCCATGGGAAGACCCCGTGCCGTCACCGGCCGTGAAACGTATGCGCATAAAACTATCCGGCGCCAACCCCAAACCCGTGGTTGAAAAAACATTGCCCCGGCCTTTGAATCATTCTGAACCCCGGACGGGATGTTGCGCCAGCAACGCCGATGTCCCCTCTTTGAACAGTTCTGCCCAAACCATAAAACAACACCGGCCGGAAACAACTCCGGCGGATCAACAAGGACCTGTTATGCCCCCGTTGTCATCATTTTCACCTGCCCCGCAACAAAAATCAAACACAAAGGCCTCCGCCCGGTCCGGGGCAAATACCGGACAGGCCATGCACCTGGTTCACAAAGGGCTTGAAGCCATGCAGGCATTGCAGGCCCAGACCGCCCGGGCCCATGAAAAATTTCTGGATACCCAGGCCCGGGCCACCCAGACCCTGGCAGCCATGATGTCACACACCCGTGAATTTGTGGACGGTATTTCTCCGGTGCCGGACACTAGTCCTGTGATGCCCCGGCCGGCGGACATTCCTGCATCCCAGCCGGTGAACAGCCCCGCACCCCAGCCGGCGGACAACCAAGCTTCCCGGCTGGCAGCGCCTTTGCCGGAGCAGCCCCCCTTGCGTGAAAAAATGAATACCACCGCTTCTCCCCGGCACACGCATTCAGACCCGCCCGTGACTGCGGCCCCCTCCCCGGCCCGGGCGTCCGCAAAAATTCAGTCTGTTTTGTTTGACATCGTGAGCCGCCTGACCGGATTCCCCGAAGAAATGCTGGAACCGGACATGGACATTGAATCGGATTTAGGGGTGGATTCCATCAAAAAAGTGGAAATCATTTCCGAACTGGAAAAACAACTGCCCGACACCCGGGGCCTGACCACGGAAAACATCGGCACGGCCAGAACCCTGGCCGATATCTGCCGGGCCATTTCATCCGCAGGTTCTGAAACATCTGATGCGCCATCTTTGGACACCGTGTTTTCCGACACACCGGGCTCATCTGAATCTGATATGCCTGAGTCTGACACACCTGAATCTGATACATCTGGACCCGCTGCCGGGGCTGCTGCCGGAACCGATACCCAGACCGCTGGGACGTCGTGTTCAGGCCCGAACTCTGATTCCCGGGTGATGGATGTGATTGTCACCATCATCAGTGAACTGACCGGGTTTCCCCAAGAAATGCTGGAACCGGGGATGGACCTGGAATCGGATCTGGGGGTGGATTCCATCAAGCGGGTGGAAATTTTATCCCGGCTGGAACAAACGCTGGGAGACACGGCATCCCGACTGTCCGGAGATGACATGGCCGGGTTGAAAACCATCCGGGACATGGTTTCCTTTCTGGATCAGGGCCCGTGTTTGCCGGAACCTGAGGAAAAAAAAAACGCTTCATCCGGGGATGATGCCCCAAAACCGCCTGAAAACCCGGATTTGACCCGTCAAACCATCCATCTGGAAAAGATTTCCATCCAGCAGGTCCGTTTTTTTAACGGCTCAAAAATCCAGGTACCAGACACGGGAAAAATCTATATCACCCGGGATCAGGCCGGCATGGCCGACCCGTTGATACAGGCATTTCACAAACAGGGCCAGAACGCGGAACTCCTGGATTTTTCATCTGAAAACATCCCGGATCTGACCGATGCCGCCGGCCTGGTGATTGTCCAGAATCAATTGTCTCAGACGGACACGGCTAACGCCATTGCATTTTTAAAGACCGCGTTTGCCCTGGTCCATAAAAACGGCCGCCATCTTCAGACCTCTGCCGCGCAAAAAGGGGCATTTCTGGCCACCGTCACCTTTTCCGGCGGGGGGTTCGGGATTCCGCCCTACGGGTTTGACACCCTGCCTGAGTATGGGGGCCTGGCCGGTCTGGCCAAAACAGCGGCCCTGGAATGGAAAGACGTGCTGTGCCATGCCCTGGACCTGCCCAATGATCCAAAGGCTTGGGTTGAATGCGCAGATGCGGCCGCTGCATTGATGATGACCCAGGGACCCGTGGAGATGGGGCTGGGCAGGGAACATTGCCGTATTCCCACTTTGGAGACGGTACCCGTCCAACCGGGCCGTTTGAACTTTTCACCCCATGATGTGGTGGTGATCACGGGCGGTGCCAGAGGGGTGACGGCCGCCTGTGCTGAAGAGCTGGCAAAAACCGGTCCCTTGACCCTTGTTTTGCTGGGAAGATCCGCCCCTCCCTTTGATGAACCGGACTGGGCAAAATCCCTGTCTGATCCGGGTGAATTGAAAAAAGCGATCCTCACCCATGAATTTGCCGGAAAAAAGCCCACCCCGGCCGACCTGGAAAAAAGATTTCAAGCCATTTGTGCCAATCGCCAGATTCAGCAGACCCTGGCAAAAATTCGGTCCCATGGATCCGAAGCAGTGTATGTTTCCACGGACATTCGGGAGCCCGAAGCGGTAAAGGCTGCGCTGGATCAGATCCGCAGCCGGTTCAACACGCCCATTGCCGGAATTATTCACGGGGCCGGCGTGCTGGAAGACAAATGGATTGTGGATAAACATCCGGACCAGTTCAACCGGGTGTTTGACACCAAAGTCGACGGATTGAACGCATTGATTCAGGCCACACAGACCGATCCGTTGAAATATATGATCGTGTTTTCATCCATTGCGGCCCGAACGGGAAATCCGGGCCAGTGCGATTACGCCATGGCCAATGAAGTGCTCAACAAATGCATGGGGGACATGGCTGCAAAAAAACCCGACTGCAAATGCCTGGCCATCAACTGGGGGCCCTGGGACGGGGGCATGGTTCATGACGGGCTCAAACAGGTGTTTGCCAAAAAAGGGGTGGGCCTGATTCCCATATCCGCCGGTGCCCGGCAGCTGATCCGGGAGATGGCAAACCCGGAGCCCAATCACACGGAAATTGTCATTACGGCGCCGACAATAGATCTGAAACAGAAAAAACCCCCGAAGCTGTCTTTGGTCAGCCAGATGGTGATCAGCCGTAAAACCGTTCCCATCATCACATCCCACCGGATCAATCATGAACCCGTGGTACCGTTTGCCCTGATGGCTGAAATCATGGCCCATGCAGCGGAAAAAAACCATCCGGGTCTGGTGTTGACCGGACTGGATGACCTGCGGCTGTTAAAAGGCATCCGGCCTGGAAACCGGGACGTCCGGCTGGCCGTGAACGTCAGCCGATGCACCTGCACGGATACCCGATACCTTGTTTTCGTGTCTTTGACATCTGTGTCTGACGACAACGATTGTGTCACCCATGCCACGGCCGTGTTGAAAAACACCCTGCCGGACCCGCCCGTGTTATCCGGCAAAAACCGCATGGACTTAAGCCCCTGTCAATTGAGCGTAAAAGCCGCATATGAAACCGTTTTGTTTCACGGCAAAGACCTTCAGGCCATTACCGCGATTTCCGGCATCTCTGACAAAGGGATCGAAGTGACGGCCACCATGGCCCCTTCCCCGGACCACTGGTTTGAAACGCCCCCCCAAACCGGCTGGACCACGGACCCGCTTTTGGTGGATGCCGCGTTTCAGGCGGCCATCCTCTGGACCTGGGAAACCCGGAAACAGGTTTGTCTGCCCAGCTTTGTGGCCGGACTCCGGATTTATTCCTCGTTTCGGCAAAAGCCGGCTGAAAATGCCGGCATCCATATTCTGTTTACCGTCAATGAAAACACGGACCATCAGATCAAGGGGTATTTCACCTTTTTTGACGATCTTGGCAATGTGACAGCCAGTATCATGGGATTTGAAGCCGTGGTGGACACGGCCCTGCATGACAAGTTCAAACCTGAACCGTTGTTTGACAAAAAAGCCATCCTGGCCTTTGCCCAGGGAAACCCGTCCGACGCATTTGGTGCCAGATACCAGATTTTTGACAAAGACCGTCAGATCGCCCGCCTGCCCAGGCCCCCTTATTTTTTCATGGACCGGGTGTTGACGGCGGATCATGTCCCCTGGCAGATGCAGCCGGACGGATGGATTGAAACGGCATACGATGTGCCGGCCGATGCCTGGTATTTCACAGCCAATTACACCCGTACCCTGCCGTTTTGCATTCTGCTGGAGATCGCGTTGCAGCCCTGCGGTTGGCTGGCTGCCTATGCCGGCTCCGCACTGCACAGTGAGGACAGGCTGCATTTTCGAAACCTGGGCGGCACGGCCCGATATATTCAAGAGGTGTCCCGGGATGCCGGCACCCTTTTGGTCCGGGTCCGGATGACCGATGTATCCAAGGCCGGAGACATGATTCTTCAGTCATTTGACATGCAGGTGAGCAATCATGGTCAAACAGTCTATGAAGGCACCACCCGTTTCGGATTTTTCACGGCCCAGGCCCTGGCCAGTCAAAAAGGCATCCAGAACTGCGCCCTGGTTTCCAACACACCCGCTGTGCCCCGGGAACCCTTTAAAGTATTTCCATCCATTTCTCCCCGGACACCAGCGGATCTTTCCATGGGCCCGGACACGGGCATGCCCGGGGATGCCCTGCGCATGATCGATGCCATTGAGGTACTGGATCCCTCCGGCGGTAAATTCAACCATGGATATGTCCGTGCCAAAAAAACCGTGGATCCCAAAGAATGGTTCTTTGACGCGCATTTTTATCAGGATCCGGTCTGCCCGGGATCTCTGGGCATTGAATCGTTTTTGCAGACATTGCGGTATTATTTACTGGAAACCTTTTCCATGGACCCGTCCACCCATGCCGTGTCACCGGTTTTGGGGGATACCCATGAATGGGTGTACCGGGGGCAGATCATCCCGACCCACAAAGAGGTCACCATTCACACCCATATCCGTCAGGTATCACAGGAAAACGATATCTATGCGGCAACGGCGGACGGGGCCCTTTGCGTGGATGGCCGGGTGATCTATGAAATGAAAAATTTCGGACTGGCCTTTGCGCCCGTGGGGCTGAAAAAAACCGGGGATCACCTGACCCGCATTTTTGCACCTGTATAGATATCTGCATCCGGGGCCAGGTTGTTCAACTGGCGCAGCCGGTCAACGGTGATGTCGTATTTCTGGGAAATACGCCACAGGGTTTCTCCTTTTTGAACCGTATGATACAACGCCTCCGTCTCAGCGGTCTGCGCCGGGGCCGCGGGTTTTTCAAGGGCCTTTTTTTCTTTAATTTCCGGACTCGCCGTAAGGATGGGCGCTTTTGCCTCGGTCAATTGTTTTTCCAGACCCGCCACCTGCCGGGTCAATGTATCCACTTTAACCTGAACGCCGGACTCCAAAGCAGCAACCTGTCTGCGGATCTGTGCCAGGGCCGCATCCATATCCGTGTTTGGACGTGCGGCTTTGTCCGCGATCACAGCCAGTTTAGCGTCCATTTTTGAGGTCAAGGCGGCAAGGGATTGTTCCAGGGCTGCCAGACGGGTTTCCATCTCCTGAATCCGGCTGGTTTCAGGAGAAGACGATGTCTGTTCGTTTCGGGATCCTGATGACAGAAAAAAAACAAAAAACACGATCAGGGTCACGATCAACGCGCCGGCAATAATCAGGGTGGTATCGTTTTTTTTAAACATCGACGTGCTGACACCCCAGGGGCCGGCACTGGGTTCCGCTTTTTTCCGGTTGGTATTGGTCTGGGTGGTGGGAATTTTTGAGGCGGGTTTTTCCTTTTGTTTCATTTTTCTCTCCTCACCTGTGACATCAGGTTGTCCAGCGTTGTCAGATGGTGTGTGGTCCACCATAGTTTTAACCAGTCTTCGACCAGAGCGGTCAAACGAATTTTACTGTTTACGGGTTTTTTTTCTGCCAAAAGGGTTTCCAGCCGGCGGCACGCGGCCAGCACGCCCGTGTCGTTTCCCTGAAAGTTTTCGTCCAGCTGTGTATAGATATCCAGTGCCTGCCTGTAATACCCTTGGGCTTCATAGGTTTTTGCCAGTTCCCGGGTATGATACGCATGGTCCATATCCATTTCCTTTATTTATTTTTCTGTTTGAAAATTAATTCATCCGGTGCTGCCATACCCTGTTCATGTTTTGCCAGATGTCTGATGTATTCAATATCCTGTTTCAACCGCAGGATCTGATTTTCTATCCGCTGGTTCTCCTGTTTCACAATATCGATCTGGGCGGATACGGATGCTTTTTGCCGGTTAAGCTGACGATAATCCCGAATCCCGTGGGTGGAGAAAAAAATAAAGACCAGAAACAGCCCCATCAGAAACAATGTCAGATATAAACCGAATTTTTCAATGCGCCCCATGGGAATCCTTTTTTTTCAAATGGTCATCCAGCCTGTGCCCGATCATGCTCAGTTCCGGCAAATGCAGCAATTTGGCCCCGATCCATACAATGGCCATACCCAGCAACACACAAGCCATCACTTTTATCCCCAATAACAGCTTTCCTTGGGTATCAAAGAAAAGGTGCTGTTTTACCCACTGGATTGAAATGATCATTATAACAGATAAGAAAAAGGCTCTGCAAGCTGAAACCAGAATACCTGTTTTTGAGACAACCACCCCTGCCAGAGGCCGGGTCATCAAAAAAAAGAATCCGGCCATGGAAGACATCGTCACGGCCAGTGCCAGCCCCCGTGCCCCCATATAATACATCAGTAAAGGAGCGCACACCAGATTGGTGGTCATGGATATGATTCCGGCATAAAAAGGATCCCGGGAACTGTTCAAGGCATAATGCAGGGTCACGAACAGGCGGGTGCCGATAAATGCGCCGATGCCCAGGGCCAGATACCACAGGCATTCCGCCGTCTTGATCACGGCGGCTGTGTCAAAAGCACCCTGGCCGAACAACAGCCGGACAATGGGTTCGCGCAACACCATCAGTCCGGCCATGGCCGGTACAGCCACAAACACGGCCAGCCGGACCCCGGCATCAAACACGTCGCTGATGTCCTTAATGTCTCCGGCTGCCGCTTTTCTGGAAAAAAAAGGCAGCAGCACCGTGGAAATTGACACCGCGATCAGGGCCACGGGAAACTGGACCAGGCGGTCGGCATAATACAGAAACGACACACTGCCATCCACCAGAAAAGAAGCAAGAAAAGAGATCACCAGCATATTGATCTGATACGGGGCCGCCCCCACCATACAGGGCACCATATTTTTGATACTGTCCATGACCGGGGGATGACACCAGACAAACCGGGCCGGTTGAAACAATTGGTACGGGACCATGAAAGGGATCTGAAACATCAGCTGAATCCCGCCCCCTGCCATCACTCCGACGGCCAGCCAGATCACGGGGTCAAACACCTGCTTTGGTACGGTCAATGCAAACGCAATCACCACCAGATTAAAAACAAGGGGGGTGGCTCCGGGCACACAAAATTGGCCCAGGGTGTTCAACACGGCCATGCACAAAGAAATCATCATAATGACCCAGAGATACGGCATCATGATTTTAAACAGGGTCAGGGTCAAAGCAAACCGATCCCCGCCGGGCGCAAATCCCGGTGCCATGAAATGCAGCAACCAGGGGGCCAGCAACCATCCGGCCAGAATCAGAAATGCACTCAAGGCAGACAGGACCCCGAACGCACTGGTCACCATTGTCACGGCCTCATCTTGTTGACCCGTTTGAATGGACCGGGAAAAAGGGGGCACAAAAGAGATGCTGAAAATGCCGTCGCTGAACATTTTTCTGAGCAGGTCAAAGGGCCGGAATGCGATAAAAAAAGCGTCACTTGCGGCCGTGGTTCCGATCATCATGGCGATGAACGCATCCCGGATCACCCCGAATATCCGGCTTAAAAGCGTTAAACCGGTGATTGCGGCTGTATGTTTGATCAGGGCCATGACAAAATTATCCTTGACAGGAAAGCAAAATTTTTGTAGATATTTGGTTTTGAAATATCTAATTTTTTAAAATTCAACCGACGAATACAAGGAGTGAACGTAAATTGGCCAACCACAAATCCGCAAAAAAACGGGCAAAACAGAACCTGGTCAGACGACAGAGAAACAGATCTGTAAAATCCACACTGAAAACATTGGAAAAAAAGTTGCGTGCGGCCAAGGCATCGGGGGATGATGCCACCATGGAATTGATGCGGCAAAACCAGTCCGCCCTTCAAAAAGCCTCCCAAAAAGGCATTATTCATAAAAATACCGCTTCCAGAAAAATTTCAAGACTTTCCAAACTTGTGCACGCGTAAATAACAAAGACAGGATTTACCCGGGGTAGATCCTGTCTTGTTTTCAACCGTTTTTCTCTCGTTCAAAAGTTGGCTGACATCTGGCTGACCAGCCGATCCGCCATTCGTTGTGCAATGATTTCTAAGGCATCTCTGATATTGGACTCATCATCGATATTGTCCGAACCCACCGTGAAAGATTCAAGCGCGGAAAAATTATTCACGGACCAGATCACTTTTTTATCAGGTGACAGCAATTTCACATCCACCACAGCTCTGACCCGCCTTTCCGTCACTGTTTCCGTGGAAGACCGGGACAGGGTCGAAAACGTGATGGCGGTTATTTCTCCTTTGATCAGATACGCGGCATTTGCCGGGGCCACCACGGCAGTGTCGGTCCGGTCCTGAATTTCACGGATCAATTCATTGGTAAAATCAATGCCGGCCCGGGTCTGGGCCGTTCGATTGGTAAACACTTCCACGCCCACCCGGGTCACCCCGGGATGAACGGGACCGCCTCCCTCCAGGCGATACCCGCAGGCGGACAGCACAAGCAGCCCGCCGGCGAAAAAAAGCATCAAAGATTTCATGGAACCGATCATATCACACCACAATGTTGACAAGAATTTGTTTTTTGTTGACCAGAATGATTTTTTTAACGGGCTGATCCTGAATATGTCTGACCACATTTTCATCCGCCAGGGCCGTTTCTTTGATGACCGCCTCACTGGTGTCCGCGGCCACGCTGAATTTGGCCCGCAGCTTGCCGTTGACCTGGACCACCACCAGGGCCTGGTCGGTTTCCAGGCTGTCTTTGCGAAATTTTGGCCAGGGTTGCGCCAGCACACTGCCCTTGTGCCCCATCTTTTCAAACAGCTCTTCACAGAAATGCGGCACAAACGGACTGAGCAGCAGCACCATGTTGTTGATGGCAGCCAGCACCACGGCGTTTGTTTCCTTGTCTGATGTATCCAGATCAATGGTGTACAAAGCGTTCACCAGCTCCATGACCGCAGCGATGGCCGTGTTGAAATGAAAGCTTTCATCGATATCCGCCGTGACTTTTTGAATGGTCTGGTGGGTTTTGATGTACAAGGCTTTGGCCGCCGGGTTTTTCAAATCCCCGGCCGGTCCGCTGAACGGAGCCACCTGTTGGGTGTCGATTTTTTCCATGCATTCCAGGACCCGGCGCCACACCCGGTTGATAAACCGGTTGCTGCCATCCACCCCGTCTTCACTCCATTCCAGGTCCCGCTCCGGCGGGGCCGCAAACAAACAGAACAACCGGGTGACGTCTGCCCCGTATTTTTCCAGCAGGTCATTGGGGTCCACCACGTTTTTCTTGGACTTGGACATCTTGATGACCCGGCCGACTTCCACATCCTTGCCGCACCGGGTGCAGACAAAGGCATCGTCCCCTTTTTTCTTCGCCTGTTCCGGAAACAGATACCCGTGCTCGGGACAGGTCATGGTCTCTTTGCACACCATGCCCTGGGTGAGCAGCCGGGTGAACGGTTCTTTAAAGTCCACCATGCCGAAGTGATGCAGGACCCGCATAAAATATCTGGAATACAAAAGATGCAGCACGGCATGCTCCACCCCGCCGATGTACTGGTCCACGGGGGCCCAGTATTTGACGGCATCCGGATCAAACATGCCGCTTTCATACCGGGGAGAACAATACCGCAGATAATACCAGGACGATTCCACAAACGTGTCCATGGTATCCGTGTCCCGCCGGGCATCTTCTCTGCCGCATGCCGGACAAATGGTCTGCTTGAAATAATCCAGGGTGGGCAAAGGAGAACCCCCTTTGGCCAGCAGGTTGGCATCTTCAGGCAGGGTTATGGGCAGATCCGTTTCCGGGACGGGCACCACCCCGCAGTCCGGACAGTGGATCACGGGGATGGGCGCGCCCCAGTAACGCTGCCGGGAGATGCCCCAGTCCCGCAGCCGGTAGGAGATCGCTTTTTTCCCTCTGCCCTGCGCTGCCAGCCAGTCCGTGATCGCTTCCATGGCCGTGTCATTGTCCATGCCGTCAAACCGGCCGGAATTGACCATCACCCCGGGGCCGGCATATGCGGCCTCCATGGTGTCCGGGTCCAGGGTCTCGCCTTCAGACTGCACCACCACCCGGATCTCAAGATGGTATTTTCTGGCAAAGTCAAAGTCCCGCTGGTCTCCGCAGGGCACGGACATGATGGCCCCCGTGCCGTATCCCATGAGCACGAAATTGGCCGTATAGATGGGGATTTTTTCGCCCGTGGCCGGGTTGATGCAAAACCGCCCCGTGAACACCCCTTCTTTTTCATATTTTTCCAGGCCTTCCAGGGACCGTTCCTGGGCCGCCACTTTTTCCACAAAATCCGCCACAGCTGCGGCCTGATCCGTTCCCTGACACAGGGTTTCCACCAGGGGGTGTTCCGGTGCCAGGCACATGAACGTGGCCCCGAAAATCGTGTCCGGCCGGGTGGTAAACACCTCGATTTCTTCGTCCATGTCCGCGACCTGAAACTTGAGTTCAGAGCCGACGCTTTTGCCGATCCAGTTTTTCTGCATCACCGTGACCTTGTCCGGCCATCCCGGCAACAGGTCGCAGTGCACCAGAAGATCTTCGGCAAAATCCGTGATTTTAAAAAACCACTGCCACAGTTTTTTCTGGTGAACGGGCTGGGAACACCGCCAGCACTTGTCCTGTTCCACCTGTTCATTGGCCAGCACGGTCTGGCATTTTTCACACCAGTTGACAAAGGATTCCTTGCGGTATGCCATGCCGTTTTCCAGCATCTTTAAAAACAGCCACTGTTCCCATTTATAATATTCCGGCCGGCAGGTGGCGATCTCCCGGTCCCAGTCATAGGAAAATCCCATTTTTTTGAGCTGGGCCCGCATGGCCCGGATGTTGTCATAGGTCCAGGCCGCCGGATGGGTGTTGTTGTCAATGGCCGCGTTTTCCGCAGGCATGCCGAATGCGTCCCATCCCATGGGGTGAAGCACGTTGTATCCCTGCATTCTCTTGTACCGCACCACCACATCGCCGATGGTATAGTTGCGCACATGCCCGATATGAATTTTCCCGGACGGATAGGGAAACATCTCCAGCAGGTAATATTTTTCCTTCGAAGGGTCTTCCGTGACCTTGAAAAGTCCCCGGTCTTTCCAGAAAGCCTGCCATTTGGGTTCCACATCCGCAGGGTTGTACCGTTCCTCCATGTTTCTTTTTTCCTTTCCCACGCATCTTAAAACATCTGTTTACATATTAAAACCCAATAGATGCCACAACCTTGGTCAAATAGCAAGGGATAGAAAACCCGGGATTAAATAAATGAACGCAGACACATGGGCGTCCAGATTACAGGAAATTCAGATGATAAGAAACACGGTTGCACCCGGTTTCGGCAAACAGGTTACTCTTTGGAAGGAGCGGTGTTCTCATTATCCGGATCAGAATTGTTTTTTTTCTCCAGTTTGCGTTGTCTTTTTTCCTCTTTTTTCTTTTTCTTTGCCATTTCTTTCTGGCGCTTTTCAAATGAATAATTTGGCTTGAACAATATTACATCCTCATTAATGGTTTGGGTTCTGAACTCACATCGACCCATTTAGATATCCTGATTGGCCCATAATGTCAAATTTCCAGATATCATGGCTGCCACCCATCAGGGATACTTATGGGTGAATGCGGTCAGGGAAAATAATCAGTGCTGTCAGAAGTTCAGACTGATCGTATGTCCCCGATTTGCAGCCCTTTCAACTTCCCGGCAAACCAAAGGTATCAGAAATGCAAATTTTTGCATTTCTGATATTTTCAAAAACAGCTCTAAGAATCAATACTCCCAATCCTTTGCCAGGCAAGGGATTTCAGAGATTTTGAAAAGATCCATGGCAGGTTACCCCACCGATATTTTTTCATCCACCCATGCCATGGTTATTTTGTCGGTCAATAAAAAACAGTGAACCTGATTTATTTCTGCTGGAAACACGCAGATACCAGCTGTTTCCAGCCGGATCATATGGTTGAAAAAAACAGGATTGTCGGAAATGCAAAAATTTGCATTTCTGACACTCATCAAATGATATATGCCCGTATCCCGCACGGGTAAAGGGATTTGCTGAAAATCAACAATCTGACATGCCTGACATTTTCACCTGGGAATCTGTACCTGATCCATCTGCCAATTAGAGACTGCATCGCCAAATTTTGCTGCCGGCACAGAAAATCATAGTCCATCATTTTCTTTTCCACTGTCCGGGTCTTTCACTGTAAAGACCTCATGATTTATATTGGTATCCATTCTTTTTCCGGATTTTGAAAACGCATGCTGTAGATAATTATTTTTGAGTAAAAAAAGATGTTAACGCCAAGTATACTGATTACAAGGGATTCCAGAAAACGTATTCGGGCGATTGAAGGTTGTTTATCCAAAGTCAAACCGACTGAGCCCTCTGCAATCCAGTGAAACGCCAAGTTATTGTGTGTCTTATTTAAAGTCTGACGAAACTTGAAATCTTGGAGTATTGTCGGGTTTAATCGGCCTTCCTGTAATAAAGAACACATCGGATTCTAACAGGTTAGCTTCCTTTAAAGTAATATTATCATCTAACTCAATTTTTTCCCCATCACGTTTCATGTTCAATACAGGTGAGTTGCCTCTTCTTAGCAATTTTACTTTTTTAGAGGCCTTCCCTTTTTCAAGGCGATCGATAAATAAATGTGAAAAATCAAAAATTAGCATGTTCGCGGGGGCTTTGACCAAATAATTGACTCCTTCCAAACTAGATTCAATTTTTAAAGTGATCAAGTCTTGTTTAAAAAAAATGAGGTTTTCCCAAATCCGACAAAGAAAGATGCTTAAAATGAAGGCCACCACAAAAAGACCAAGATATCCTATCAAACCAAGATTTGATAAATATTTTGGAGCAATACTAAAAGCACCTAATGGTTCAATGAAAAGCCACAAAGCTCCAAATGAAGACAAATAGACATATCCAAATGTTTTCAATTCAGTTGTTTCGTAATTGCCGATAGTAATTCTTTTCATAATTTGTACTTAGCTATAACAAGTTCATGTGTGGATCAGCTTACCCTTTACAAAGAGATTATCTATCTGTATCTCATGCTAAAATGAAAAAAGAGCAAAAATGTTTATCATCTTTATATCTGATCTCTTTCCATTTTTGAAATAGTACAAACACAATCAGACCTGCATTTTTTCCAGTTGTCCAGTCTCACCCATCATGCAATCTTTGATTCAGGTCACAAGCAACCATTCATGCCCTATCATGAATAAATCAAAACCTCAACAAGCATATTTGGTATCTGCGAACGGCCCTTCTTTGCCGGCGCTATGATCTGACCAATGAAAAAATTGTTGCGTATTGATGTATCTGATAACCAAGCCATCTATCTGTTTTTTTTAAAGGCCCGGGTGTGGTATGTAAACGCCAGCAGGGGATCAACCGCAATACGAAACGGGGATAATCATTCCCCCGGCCAAAGGGACGATCCTTGAAATCGGTATCCGGTCCGGTCTCACTCTGCCCGGATGCTGTTTTACTTTGATGCATCGACTAAAGGAGCATGGCCATGCAATCATATATCCCCGGGTATATCAGGGCCAGGCAGACGGGGCGGCTGAAACAGGCCATTCAACAGGCCATGGATCTGCTGTCCTCCTGCACCCTGTGCCCCCGCCGTTGCCGGGTTGACCGGACCAGAGATGAAAAAGGGGTTTGCAGCACCGGGAAAAAAGCGGTGGTGGCCGGTTTTTCGCCGCATTTCGGGGAAGAACCGCCACTGGTCGGGGACAATGGCTCAGGCACCCTGTTTTTTTCCCATTGCAGCCTCAAGTGTGTTTTCTGCCAGAACCACGACATCAGCGTTTCAGGGGCCGGACAAAAAGCAGATCCAGAAGAGATTGCCGCCATCATGCTGCACCTTCAGCAGGCCGGATGCCACAACATCAATCTTGTGACCCCCACCCATGTGGTCCCCCAGATACTTCAGGCCCTGGATTCGGCCATTGAACAGGGCCTGGGCATTCCTTTGGTCTACAACTGCTCAGGATATGAAAACCGGGATACCCTGGCGCTTTTAAACGGGATCATTGACATCTATATGCCGGATTTCAAATTCTGGGACAATGCCGCTGCCGGACAGTACTGCCATGCCAGCGATTACAGTCAGACAGCAAAAAAAGCTGTCCTGGCCATGCAGGCCCAGGTGGGGGATCTGGTTGTGGATCAAGATGGTATTGCTGTTTCCGGACTTCTGGTGCGGCACCTTGTCATGCCCGGCCGGCTGGAGGAAACCCGCCGGATTTTACAATTTCTTAAAAACGAGGTGTCTTCCAACACCCATGTAAATCTTATGTCCCAGTACCGGCCCATGGGAGATGCCGCCCAATTCCCCGATCTGGCCGCCCCCTTGACAGCCAAAGAATTTAAAACCGCTCTTCAGATGGGAAAAGACGCCGGGTTGGAACTGATCCGATAACGCCGGGCTATAATGATAGATGATCACAAAAATTTTATACCTGACATCACAACATTCAGTTCACATTTAAAACCCCATGATTTGAAATACAGGCGGCTCGATTCTTGATTTCTTGCACTCCGGACATTTTCCGGGTTTCTTGAAACTTTTTCTGTCCTTAAATTCAAATCCGCAGCCCAGGCAGTAGCATGGTGTTATTTTAATTTGTTTTTTCTGGTGGCGGATACTTTTTTCAATTGATGGCAGGTGTGAGTATGCTTCTTTTTCTCTGATCCGCAGGGCCTTTGAAAGATCTCTTGCGGTCATGGGCGCCGCTTCCAGGCAGCGGATGATCTGTTCTCTGATTGTCAGTTGTTTGTCAGATTTCATAATATTACCCTTACTGAAGTGCCTTAAACCGACTGAAATCATCCGCATTTACCAGCGCCCGGGACCAGACCAGAGATTCAGGCCAGTCGTGCTTTTTCGCCACCTGTGGGACCGTAAAACCTTTCAATAAATCGATATTTACCCATTTTGCCACTTGTGGCATTTTGGGTAAATAGGTACCGGCGTGATATCAACAGTGACAGGGACATAAATGAGCGGCGTTGAATTGACCATTGGAGAGCAAAATATTAATTTCGCAAATATTTGCATTATTAATAAAGGGTAACTCAGTAACACCGCCAATCAGCAGTGTGGCTTACGTCGGCTGAATTAGCCTGATTATGCATACATTAATTTCCCTTTAGGTTTCGGAATCTCACGCCCCAACTCTTTCGCAGTTTCAATCCATTCGTTTATGATTATCTCTGCATTTGAAACAGCTTCTTGATAACTATGACCATCAGCCATACATCCAGGGAGTTCTGGGACTTCTGCGAGAAATAATTTATCACTCTCACTCCAATAGATGATTATCTCATATTTATTCATCGTCTACTCCCAAATTTAAGTTGGTACGAGCTTCGGCACCTTTATATCTCATCTCTTTCCACTTTTAAAATAGTACAAACACAATCAGGTCTGCATTTTTTCCAGTTGTCCAGTCTCACCCATCTTGCAATCGTTGATTCGGGTCCCACGCAACCTCTCTTGCCCTATCATGAATAAATCAAAACCTCAACAATCATATCTGGTATCTGCGAACAGCCCTCTGTGCCCCCTTCGGTGCCGGGTTGAAACTGATCAGATAACGCCGGACTAGTGCCGCTGTTGCAGGTGCCTGGCCCCCAGCCGCATGGGAATAATGACACAGGCTGTGCAGATCAGGGGAACCAGCACAAAACTGACCGCACTCCATGCTATTTCGTATCCGGCCAGGGGGCGGTTTTTGATACCGGCCATGAAAATGGTGTAGACGGGACCGGCTTCCAGCAGGATGACGGCAGCCACCAGCGCGGCACAGGCCGTCATATAGACCATGCCGCCGAAACTGGTAACACTTTTCAACGGGCTCTCCAGATTGAAATCTGCAAATATGCTGCCGATGCCGATGGCAAGCGCGGTCACGGGCGGCACCACCAGGGCCGTGGTGACAATGGAAAGGATCATCATAAAGACAGTGACATGGAGCAGGATATTGGTGGTGACGATCAGCACCTGGGCCATGATGAACAACGGGACCAGATAAACCAGAAATTTGATCCACAGGAATCGTGACAGGGACACGGGCGAAGACCGGATAATCCAGAACGCTTCGGACTCCATGCTGACGGCGGGATAGGCAAACCGGCCGGCCACGGCCGTCAGCACAAACAGGGCCAGCCCCATGTTCAGAAAACTGAGCAGATTCTGAAGATAAAATGCTTTGATGGGAGATCGGTCCAGGGGCAGCAGGGTAAAATTGTATATATAGATGATGATCAGGGCCAGGACCAGAAAAATCTGGCTCCACTGGGTCTGGTCCCGCATGAAGGACCGGATCTCCCGGAAGGCCAGGGCCAGGGTCAAAGAGGGCTGCTTTTTTTGCATCAGGCGGGCGTTGTCCGGTCCTTTCACCGTTTTTTGCTTTTTGCCCAGGCTTTTTGACAACCCTTTTTTATAATACAGGTCGGCCGCCAGAAGCATGGCCAGCAAAGCCACCAGAGAAAAGCTCCAGGACAGCGCCATATCGACCAGGGCCGGGCCCGTGTTTTTTTCCAGAAGGTTTTTGATGCTGTCAAAACACCAGGTGCCGGGAAACCAGGGAGATGACGGGGTTTCCAATGAAGCGATGTACAAGAGCACGGTGTTGAAAGCTTCCGGGTCCACCAGCTGTTCGGGCCGGATCATGCGGGCAGCCAGATACAGCAGGCAGAACACCAGAATGCCGGCAACCACCAGAACACTTTTCAGCCGGCCGGCCGGGATCACCATGACCAGAATGATGACAAAGATGCCTCCCAGAACCGATGCTGTCACAGACAGGGATATGACGGACATGCCCATCAATACAAACGTAAGACCCCCGCTGTCAAAAACCAGCACATACGACAGCAGCACGGGGATGAGATACAGCAGCACCATCCAGGAGCCGTCCACATAAGCAGCCGTCCACCGGGACAACAGCACCTGCCAGGCCGGCACGGGCATGGCGTGAACACAGATCAGGTCTTTGGACAGATAAAACCGTGACACAGCCGTGATAACGGCACTGATGAACAGCAAGGAAAACGCCACGGTAATGATCATGGACAGCATTTTATAAGACAGCAGTGTGCCGATCTCATCAATACCGGAAAAGTACATCAGGACCCGCCAGGAGATCCAGAATGTTCCGGCCCAGAAACACAGGCCCAGCAGCGCCAGAAAAAACAGCTTCCAGGGGATGCGGGATGCGGATTTGTGACACAGCTGATTTTTCATGCCCCGCAGTCCCGGGGTCAACAGCAGGATCACCGCATTCACGGGACTTCTCCTGATCCGGTCAGATCCAAAAACAGATCTTCCAGCCGGTCATGGGAGTCACCGGCCCGGGCCTGGAGCTCGGCAACGGTTCCATGGGTCAGGATCCTGCCTTTGTGGATAATGGCCACCTGATCACAGATGCTTTCGGCGATTTCCAGGGTATGGGTGGACATGAACACGGTTTTTCCCTTATCAGCCAGATCCCGGAACAGTTTTTTCACCAGCCGGATGGCGGCCGGATCCAGGCCCACCATGGGTTCATCCACAATGATGATCTCAGGATCATGAATCAGGGCCGATGCCATGACCAGGCGCTGTTTCATGCCGTGGGAATAGGATTCGATCAGATGATCGGCATAATCCTGCATGGCAAACAGCGACAGATACCGGTCCCGGGCCGCAATAAAATCTTTGGGCCTCACCCGGTAGATATCGGCGCAGAATTTTAAAAATTCATTGCCCGTGAGTTTTTCATATAAATAGGGCCGGTCCGGAATGAATCCGATTTTCTGTTTGGCTTTTTCCGGACGGGTGTTCAGATCGATGCCGGCAATCCTGACCGTGCCTGCGTCCGGCACCAGTATGCCGGCCAAAATCCGGATGGTGGTGGTTTTTCCGGCCCCGTTGGGACCGATGAACCCGAACAGGCACCCTGAAGGAATGGACAGGGTCAGATCCTTGACGGCCGTGACCCCCTGATACTGTTTGGTGATGTTTTCAATGGATATCATTCTTACCTGGTTTTAAGAATGGTGATCTGTATGTTGCCGATCATGTCTGCCGGTGAAGCGCCATGTTTTTCCTCCCGGTTTGGTCTTCTTCGATGATTAAGACAACCCCTCCCCTTTTGTCAACTGAAATCTTGGTGCCAGTCCATTTTCACCTTGACCCTGGCCGGTGCCGATGGTATATAGAATGGTTTTATTAAACACCTGAACGGCAGGTGTTGGTTTATTTAATCCCTTGCTCCGGAATCATGCCGGGGCTTTATATCCGCAAGGAGATGAAATGAGGAAGTACGAAACCGTCATTATTTCTGACCCTGATCTTCAGGATCAATCACGCACGGACCTGCTTGATAAAGTCAGAAATATCATTGCCAAAGAAAATGGTATTGTGTTGTATGTTGATGACTGGGGCAGCAAAAAACTGGCCTATGAAATCAACAGAAAATTCCGGGGCCACTATATCTGCCTGACCTACGGGGGCACCGGGGACCTGGTCAAGGAACTTGAAAGAAATCTGAGACTCAGTGACGATGTCATGAAATACATGACCATCCTTGTTTCCGCGGATGAGACCGCGGAATCTTTGGCCAAAGAGGCTCAGGATGCTGAAGCGGCAAAAGCTGAAACAGCCGCATCCCAGGATGCTGAAAAAACAGCCGATGCCGAAACAGACAAAGAAACCGATGACTCGGATGCGGATGAAACATCAAAAAAATCCGATGAAACCGTCACAGACGATCAGAATTGAATTTAGTTAGAAAGGATACTGATTATGTATAAAGACCAGGCCCAAAGAGGCGGTGCCAAAAACAGATTTTACCAGCGCCGGAAAATATGCCGCTTCTGCGTGGACAACGACATGGTAATTGATTACAAAAACGCCAAAACATTAAAACAGTTCATTACGGAACGGGGAAAAATCATTCCCCGGCGCATCACAGGCACCTGTGCCAAGCATCAGCGCAAATTGTCGCTGGCCATCAAACAGGCCCGCCAGATCGCTTTGCTTCCGTTTGTGGGCCGACCCCCGCAATAGATCAGACAGCCGGAATCATACAAGATGTCCCCTATTATCGTGCATCCATCCGCCATCAAGGATATTATCCTGGGAATTTGCCTGTGTGTCCTGATTTTTGCCGTCAGCTACACGTTTCCTTTGCTGGGGGTGTTTGCGCTGCTGCTGTTGCCCCTGCCCGTGCTGTATTTTCGTTTAAAGCTGGGCAGAAACAGCGGCAGTATCATTGCCGGGGTCAGTTTTCTGGTGCTCCTGGTGATGAGCCGGGGCCTTGCCTTTGATACCCTGTACTTCGGCGCGTTGCTCATGACCGGGTTGTTTCTGGGAGAATGCATTGAACGTCAGTGCCGCATTGAAAAAACCATGCTGTTCACCGTGTCGGGTGTTCTTGGCGTATGTGTGGCTGTCTTCGGTGTGTACACGGTTTTTCAGTCCCGGGGGATCGGGGAGATGGTTCACGCTTACATTTCCCAGTACCTGGAACTGACAGGCGCATTATATACGGAAATGGGAATTGAAAAAGCCCAGATCGATGCCCTGAATGCCGCGTTTCTGGTTGTCATGCCCGGGATGTTCATTGTGTCGTACATGACCACGGTTTGGCTCAACATCCTGGTCATCAAAAAACTGCTGGCCCGGATCGGCATCCGGTTGAAAAACATGGAAGCGTTGAACCGGTTCAAAGCACCGGATCCACTTGTCTGGGCCGTGATCGGTTTCGGCGTGATTCTGGCCCTGCCCGTGGGACCTGTCAAGTATGTGGGCATCAACTGTCTGATCATTTTAATGCTGATTTATTTTTTTCAAGGAATCGCTGTTATATCATTTTATTTCCAGAAAAAAGAATCCCCGACCTTTCTGAAGGTTTTCTGTTACGGCCTGATTGCCGTGCAGATCTATTTTCTCATTCTGGTCATCGGTCTGGGATTTTTTGACAACTGGATCAATTTCAGAAAGCTGGAAATACAGGAAAAATGATAAAAAAACCCTTCAGTCCATGCAAAACGGGCTGACCCTTTTTGGAGGTTTTACATGAAAGTCATATTGAAAGAAACCATCGATACCTTGGGAATTGCAGGCTCGGAGTGCGAAGTGGCGCCGGGATACGGCCGCAATTACCTGCTTCCCCAGGGAAAAGCCATGCTTGCCACACCCCAGAACCGACGTATCATGGAACAGGCCCGGGCCAAGCTGGAACTGCAGATTGCCAAAGAGAAAAAACTGGCCGAGGAAATGGCCGAAAAAATCAAAGGCGTGGTCTGCAAGCTCAAAGCCAAGGTCCGGGAAGAGATTTATCTTTACGGCTCCATCACCACGCATGATATCAAGGAATCACTGGGCAGCCAGAATATCGGGGTGGAACGTCGTGCCATTCTTCTGGCGGAACCCATCAAGGAAACCGGTGAATACAAAGTACCCATCCGGCTCTACAAGGATGTGGAACCTGAAATCACCGTGATCGTTGAAGCGGAAGAAAAACAGGACCATTAAACAACCTTTGCCTGGGCGGCCCGATGGATTGATCCTTTGGGCCGCCCAGGCATTCAACCTGCTGGAACCCACGTGCCCCAGAACCGATCCAGAAAAACCGACCCGTTGCTAGACCGGACCCCGCCCCATGATCTGGATGCGGAAGCCTCGCTGTTAAGCGCCATTTTCATCAACAACGATGTGTTGTACGATATTACCGACATCCTGACACCGGAAGATTTTTACAAAGGGGCCCATAAAAAAATATTCCGGGTCATCCTGAATCTGTCGTCCCAGGAAGAACCGGCAGACCTGGTCACGGTTGCCCATGCCCTGAAAAAAAAAGATGAGCTGGAAAGTATCGGCGGGGCCGCCTATCTGGCGACCATATCCGATACCGCACCCGTGGCGGTCAATGCCGTGCATTACGCCCGGATCATTCAGGGCAAAGCCTCATTGCGGACCATGATCGATGCGGCATCAAAAATCATCCAGCGATGCCTGGATGACAAAGACGATGTGGCAGAGACCATTGATTTTGCCGAATCCACCATATTTCAGATATCGGAAAAAAAATCCGGGGGCGCATTCAGACCCCTGGGAGATCTGATCAATTTAAATATTGATCACCTGGAAGACCAGCAGGGTAAAGATGGGGGCCTGTCCGGTCTTTCCACGGGGTATATGCGGCTGAACAAAATCACATCCGGACTTCAGAAATCAGATCTTATCATCCTGGCGGCCCGTCCCAGTATGGGGAAAACCGCGTTTGCCCTGAACATCGCCCGAAACGTGGCCATGGAAGAACAAAAACCCGTGGCCGTCTTTTCCCTTGAAATGTCCAATGAACAGCTTTCCATGCGGTTGTTGACCTCTGAAGCCCGCATCGATTCCAACCGGTTGCGCACAGGGTTCATCAGCCAGGAAGACTGGCAGAATGTCACGGATGCCGCCAGTATGCTCAATGAGATACCGATCTTCATCGATGACACCCCCAATATCTCGGTCATGGATGTGCGGGCCAAAGCCAGAAAACTGTTTCAAAAACACGGGGAACTCGGGCTGGTCGTGATTGACTACCTTCAATTGATGAAAGCCCCGTTTCACTCCGAGCGGCGGGATCTTGAAATCGCGGAAATCTCCCGGGGCCTTAAATCCCTGGCCAAGGAATTGAACATTCCGGTCATGGCCTTGTCCCAGCTCAACCGCATGCTGGAACAAAGAAGCGACAAACGTCCCATGATGTCGGATCTCAGAGAATCCGGGGCCCTGGAACAGGATGCCGATATTGTGGCGTTCATCTATCGGGATGAAGTCTATAATAAAGAACCGGACAATCCCAAAAAAGGGACGGCTGAAATCATTGTGGCCAAAAACAGAAACGGTGCCATTGGCACGGCGTTGATGCATTTTCACGGACAATATACCCGGTTTGAAGAACTGGCACCGGACAGTTATCAGGAATTTCAATGAACAAGCAAGTCTACGGCAACCTGGCGGGCCTTCGCAATACCCAGCTCAAACGCATTGAAAACCTGTACGCCCAGAAATCCTCCCCGGAATATATCATCAGCCCGGACATTGCCGTGGAGCTGGTTGAGATCAGCCATGAAATCCGCCGCCAGATGGGATTGCTGGTGGACCGGAACGGGAAAATCGTCTGTGTCATTGCGGGTGAACCCCACCGGATCGTCATTCCCGTGACCCCGGATCATATGGCCATTCCCGGGCGCCTCAAAGGGGTGCGGTGCGTGCATACCCATTTAAAGGACGAGCCTTTAACCCGGGATGACCTGACGGACCTGGCCCTGCTCCGCCTGGATTTTATCACGGCCGTATGTCTGACATCGGACGGCCGGCCCGGGCCGGTTTATTCGGGCCATGTGCTGCCGGATGAAACCAAAGAGCCGTATCAGGTGCAGCCCCCTGCCACCCTGTCTGATCTGAACAATGACTGCCTGACGCAGATTCTGGCTTTGGAAGCGGAACTGTCCAGAAAAAACGCATTGCACAAACCCGCCTCCGGTCTGGAAAATGCGTTTCTGATCAATGCGGTCATCCAGGATGCAGATGCAGCTTACGCGTCCATGGATGAACTCAAGGAGTTGTGTAAAACCAGCCAGATTACGGTTACCGGCACGGCCGTTCAGCACAGAAAACGCATTGATCCCAAATTTGTGGTGGGAAAAGGCAAATTGTCCGCTCTGGTGATCCAGGCCATTCAGAACCATGCCACGCTGCTGATATTTGACTGTGAGCTCACCCCGTCCCAGATCCGGTCCATTACCGATTTTGTGGAAATGAAGGTGATTGACCGGACCCAGTTGATTTTAGATATTTTTGCCAAACAGGCCAAATCCAGGGAAGGAAAACTTCAGGTGGAACTGGCCCAGCTGGAATACCTGCTGCCCCGGCTCATCACCAAAAATACGGCCATGTCCCGGCTGACCGGCGGCATCGGTGGACGCGGACCCGGTGAAACCAAGCTGGAAATCAACCGGCGGCGGGTCAGGGATCGCATCACACGGCTGAAAAAAGAAATTAAAAAAATCCGGAAACAGCGGCACCAGCAGAAAGCCAGGCGCCGGCAGAGAAATATTCCCGTTATTTCCATTGTGGGATATACCAATGCCGGCAAATCCACGCTGCTCAATACCCTGACCCAGAGTGACATCATTGCGGCCGACCGGCTGTTTGCCACACTGGATCCGTCTTCCAGACGTCTGCGGTTTCCCGCGGACACGGAAGTGATTGTCACGGACACGGTGGGATTTATTCAGCATCTGCCCAAAGAACTGATGGAAGCGTTTCATGCCACGTTGGAAGAACTGGCTGAAGCCGACATTATTCT
This sequence comes from Desulfotignum phosphitoxidans DSM 13687, assembly GCF_000350545.1. Lineage (GTDB taxonomy): Bacteria > Desulfobacterota > Desulfobacteria > Desulfobacterales > Desulfobacteraceae > Desulfotignum > Desulfotignum phosphitoxidans. The sequence continues at coordinate 544,140 of NZ_APJX01000002.1, read as the reverse complement.
TCATGTGATCGATATCAGCAATCCCCGGTATATGCAGCAGAAAGACTCCGTGGAAAAAATTCTGACACAGCTGGACCTGGATGACATTCCCGTCTTGTATGTTTTCAATAAAATGGACCGGGTGGACATGGCTGACTTTGACACCCCCTGGCTGTTGAATGAAGGAATCTGTATCTGTGCCCGCCAGAAGCAGAGCCTGACCGGTCTGATCGAAAAACTGGAATCCATGGTCACCCTGCCGGCATCCCATTTAAGGGTTGACCAATGAGGTTTTATGCTTTACATATACGGCGTTTCAAAAATCAAAAGAGATAAACATACAGGATGATACCCGATAAAATGACCGATTTTGACCATGAAAAAGCCGATTCCCTGGACACGCCCGAGTGCTTTGGGGAATTCAGTAAAACCAATCAGATGTGCCAGAACCATTGCGCCGTGTCAATTCAATGCTGCCTGATGCGAAGCATCCATCCCAAAGTCGGTTTGTTTGAAAAACTGCTGATTCACAACCAGTACGCGCCCAAACCCCATTAAGCCGCTGGAAACAGATCGTCAGATCTGTGCTTTTGACGTATCAGGAAAAAATTTTACCCGGATTCAAAATCTGCCGGGGATCAAATACCGCCTTGATCTGCTTCATGATGGCCTGTTCTTTTTCTCCGATCTCCCAGGACAGATACCCTTTTTTGGTCAGCCCCACCCCATGTTCACCCGTGATGGTTCCCCCCAGGGCCAGGGTTGCGGCAAACAGTTTGTCCACGGCGTTATGGGCCTGTTTCACCTGGGCGGCATCGGTTTTGTCATACATGATATTGCAATGGATATTGCCGTCTCCGGCATGGCCGAAACTGACAATGGTCAGGCCGGATTCCTGCTGAAGGGTCTGGATATGCGACACCATGTCGGGAATTTTTGATATGGGCACCACAATATCCTCGTTCAGCTTCTGGCTGGCAATTTGATACAGCGTGGGAGACAACGCTTTTCTGGCCTGCCATATGGCGGCTGCCTGAACCGGATCCGTTGCCATGCGAATATCCAGGGCACCGGATTGCAGACAAAAGGCCCGGATCTGTTCTGTCTGGGATTTCACCAGTGTTTCATCCCCGTCCAGTTCCAGAATCAGCAGGGCCCGGGTCTGATCCGGCAGATCCGATTGCAGCTGATTTCTGACCAGGGCAAGGGAGGCTTCATCCAGATATTCCACACACCGGGGAATCACGGCCCGGCGCATGATGCCTGACACGGTTCGGGCCGCCTTTCCCATGTCGTCAAAACAAACCGCCATGGTGGCCACGTATGCCGGTTTCGGCAACAACCTCAGCGTGATCCGGGTGACAATGGCCAGTGTGCCTTCCGATCCCACGATCAGCCGGGTCAGGTCATACCCGGCCACACCCTTGGCCGTGCACACCCCGGTGTGGATGATGTCCCCGTTGGGCATCACGGCGCCAAGCCCGAGCACATAATCCCGGGTCACCCCGTATTTCACGGCTCTGGGACCGCCGGCACATTCTCCCACATTCCCGCCGATGGTACACACGGCGGAGCTGGCCGGGTCCGGCGGATAAAACAGCCCCTTGTTTTCCACAGCCGTATGCAGATCCGCCACAATCACTCCCGGTTCCACAGAAGCGATAAAATTGTCCGTGTCAATGTCCAGTATCCGGTTCATGCGGGTCATGGCCATGACCAGTCCTCCCTGGACCGGCACGGCCCCGCCGGTCATGCCGGAACCGCTGCCCCGGGGAATGACGGGAATCCGTTTTTCCCAGGCCAGGCGCATGATATCCGCCACCTGGGCTTCCGATTCCGGAAACACGACCGCATCGGGCATAAAGGACTGCCCCGGGGCCGCATCATAGGAATAGCAGACCCGGTCTTCCGGATTCCGGGTGATCTGCGCATCTCCCACCCGTTTTTTCAGGAGTCGATAAACCGCATCATCCAGGCCCATTTAAAATTTACCTGATTCAATTTTTTTTGACAGATACCGGATCTGTTCATACAGCACCCCTTTGTGCTGAAGTTCCTTTTCCACGGCATTCACTGAATAAATGGCTGTGGCATGGTACCGCTTGAAACTGGAACCGATTTTTTTGATGGGTTGATCCGTATATTTTCTGGACAGAAAAATTGCCACCTGCCGGGGTTTGACAATGTGTTTTTTCCGGGATTTTGATATCAGATCCTGCTCCGTGATATCATATTCCTTACACACCAGTTTCTTGATCCCGTCGATGGTGATGCGTTTCTGATGCTTGCGGATATTGGCCAGCACGCTTTTTGCCAGCTCAATATCAATGTGCCGGCCCAGCAGCTGTCCTTTGGCTGCCACACCGAACAGACCGCTTTCCAGCTGTCTGACATCATCGCATAATTCCTGGGCAATATATTCCGTGACCGAGTCAGGGATCAGACAATTGAGGTTTTTTGATTTTTTTCTTAAAATTTTCACCCGGGTTTTAAAATCCGGTGCTTTGATTTCCGTCACAAGCCCCATGGTCAATCGGGATTTAAGCTGATCATCCAGTTTGGGAATATCATCGGGCAGATCACATCCTGAAAATATAATTTTCCGGTTGGCATCCAGCAGATAGTCCAGGGTCACGGCCAGTTCTTTTTGAATGGCTTTTTTACCGGCCAGAAAATGGACATCTTCTAAAATCAGGACTTCACATTTTTTGCGGTATTTTTCCTTGAATGATTCAATGGTGTTATTTCTCAGGGCATATATCATTTCATTGGTAAAATCTTCCGCTGTCACATAATATACCCGCAACGCTGTATGATGGGTGATGACATGGTGTCCCACGGCCTGGGACAAATGGCTTTTACCTAACCCGGTTTTACCCAGAAGATACAGCATGCCCGCCCCGTTCATGTTCCCCTGGGCCAAAGACAAAGACGCGGAATAGGCAAAACTGGAGTTGTCTCCGACCACGAAATCATCAAATGTATACCCTTTTTTAAGCAGCCGGCCGCCGTTGAACCGTGGATCAAACCCGGGCAGACTGGCCTGAGCCAGATCGTTTTTTTTTGATTTTCCTTTTCCCACCTGGTTCCCGGGCACATGGCCGGGTGTTTTGGGGGACGTTTTTGTTTTGAACTCGATCCGGACCGGTTGTCCCAGTTTATGAAATTCCTGCTCAAACAACCCCAGATAATTGTCCTTCAACCGCTTGATAAAAAATTCATTCGGGGTGGACAGACACAGCCGATCCTCCTGAAAGGTCAGGACTTCAAGCGGGTCTACCCACATCCTGTAACTGTGATCCGGAATTGATTTCTTGATTTGAGATTTGACCTGTGCCCAGAATTTATCCATGGTATTATTCACTCAGACCTTTCTGTTTCTATTGAACATGCTACAAATTTGACTTTACCAATAAATGGCAAGGATGGTACTGAAATCTACGACTCTCACTGAATATTTCATGGCGTAAAAAAAAGCATGTGTTTTTCTATTCGAATATCAGATTTTGGTCAAACCGGATCAGTCATGTTAGGGCAATGTTAGAATTTTCATTGGCATATTTATTCAACTATTTGAAATTATAGTCTATTTTTTTGTGAAACAACTGATTTATTAAACATTACAGTCACTTTTACAACTGGTTATTTTTTCAGACAAAACAACGGATATTGATAATTTAAATAAAAAAAATAAAAATTTTTTCTTTGATTTTCTTCAGATTACTCTGATTTGCTTATTAATTTAAACAAAATCCAATTTATTGCCTCAATGCTAATATACCAAGGGTTTCACAATTTTAATTGTTGCTGGTTGCAAATGGGCCGGCATATTTACAATCCGTGCCGGGGGTAGTATATATTTCATTTAATCTTTAACCTGATATTTTCAATACATCATGCCTGTTCCCTTTGTAAAAAAAACAGATTTGTCTGGCAAACCCATCATTGGCATCACCATGGGAGATCCTCTGGGCATCGGTCCGGAAATACTGGTGAAAGCCTTGTGTGAAAATGAACTCCAAGCCTTGTGCATCCCTGTGGTGATCGGGGATCAGGATGTCCTGCACACAGCACTTTCAAAGTTTTTAATTCCGTTGCGCATCCACAAGATCCATGATCCCAAACAAGGCAACGAGGATCCCGGGTATCTGAATCTGCTGGCTGTTTCTTCCCTGAAACTGAATATGTCGATGCAACCGTCCATGACATCTGTAATCGGAAAGGCCATGGCGGATTACATCCATACGGGCGTTGATCTGGCCCTGTCCGGACAGATTGATGCCCTGGTCACAGGACCCATCACCAAAACCGGACTCAAGATGGCGGGGTCCCGTTTCCATGGGCACACGGAACTGATCGCCCACCAGACCGGAACAAGAAAATTTGCCATGATGCTGGCCGGGAAAACTCTGAAAGTGGTTCTGGTGACCATCCATATGCCTCTGGCCAGCGTGCCGGATTCCCTGACACAGGAAAACATTTTAGACATTATCCATCTCACCTGTACCGATCTTAAAACCCGGTTCAATATTAAAGCCCCCCGCCTGGCCGTGGCCGGATTGAATCCCCATGCCGGAGAAGCCGGTCTTTTCGGTCATGAAGAACAACAAATCATTGCCCCGGCTGTCAAAGCCGCCCAAAACCAGGGCCTGGATATTCAAGGGCCCATGCCTCCGGATACGGTGTTCAATTACGCCATAAAGACCGGTTGTGATGCCGTGGTGTGCATGTACCATGACCAGGGCCTGATTCCTTTTAAGCTGATTCATTTCAAGGACGGGGTGAATGTCACCTTGGGACTGCCCATTATTCGGACATCCGTGGACCACGGGACCGCCTATGACATTGCCTGGAAAGGATGTGCCGATCCCACCAGCCTGGTTGAAGCCGTCAAAATGGCGGTTTTCCAGGCCCGGCACCGAACCGACCGGAATCTGCCCCATGACTGACATCATTATTCAGGGGGCCAGGGAACACAACCTGAAAAATATCGATGTGCGGATCCCCAAAAATTGTCTGACCGTGGTCACGGGCCTGTCCGGATCCGGCAAATCCACCCTGGCCTTTGACATCCTGTATGCCGAAGGCCAGCGGCGGTATGTGGAATCTTTGTCCACCTATGCCAGACAGTTTTTAGGGCAAATGGCCAAACCGGATGTGGACAGCATTGACGGCCTGTCCCCGGCCATTGCCATTGAACAGAAAACCGCCGGCCACAATCCCCGGTCCACGGTGGGCACCATCACGGAAATCTATGATTACCTGCGGCTTTTGTTCGCCCGGGTAGGAACGCCCCATTGTCATCAATGCGGAAATCCCATTGAACCCATGACCGTTGACCAGATCTGCGACCGGATTCTGACCCTGCCTGCCGACACCCGGATAATGCTTCTGGCACCGTTGATCCGAGACCAGAAAGGCCGGCATGACGCTGTGTTCGACCGGATGAAAAAACAAGGGTTTGCCCGAATGCGGGTGGATGGGAAAATCTGCCGGACCCAGGACCATCCGATTCTGGAAAAACAAAAAAAACACACCCTGGAAGTGGTGGTGGACCGTCTGGTCATCAAGCCGGGCATTGAAAAAAGATTGAGTGTTTCTCTGGAACTGGCGTTAAGCCTGTCCAAGGGTCTTCTTATTGTGATGGATCTAGACAAAAATCAGGATCGGCTGTTCAGTGAGACGGCATCCTGCTTAAACTGCCATATCAGTTATCCGCCTTTTACTCCGGCCAGTTTTTCGTTTAACTCCCCCCAGGGGGCCTGCCCTGTTTGTGACGGTTTGGGATCCATCACGGCATTTGACCCGGACCTGATTGTGCCGGATCCGGGATTGTCTCTGCGCCAGGGAGCGATTCTTCCCTGGCAGAACAGGGATTCGGTGCAGTTCATGGAATTTTTAGACGCGCTGACCACTCATTTTGACCAGGATATCTATACCCCGTTCAAAAACCTGTCAGACCGGTTCCAGCATGTGTTGCTGCACGGATCCAAGGAAGAACTCATCGAGTTTTACACAGAGCAGGCCGGCAAAAAAATCCGGAGCAAAAAAAATTTTGAAGGGGTGATTCCCTATTTAAAACGCCGGTATAAAGAAACCGATTCCAAATCCATCAAAGAAGAATTAAAGCGGTATATGAACGCCCGTGTCTGTTCCCGGTGCCAGGGCACCCGGCTGAATCCGGCATCGGCCCATGTCCGGGTCAGCGGGCATACGATCTGGGAAATCACGCGCCTTCCCATTAAACGGACGCTGGCAGCCATTGCGTCGTTGACTTTGACCCGGAAAGAGGAACAGATCAGCGCCGGTATTATCAGGGAACTGACCCAGCGGCTTATCTTTCTGGACAATGTGGGGCTGGATTACCTGTCTCTTTCCCGGTCTGCAGATACGCTGTCCGGCGGTGAAAGCCAGCGGATCCGTCTGGCCACCCAGATCGGCTCCAAACTGACCGGCATTCTCTATGTGCTGGATGAACCCAGCATCGGCCTTCACCGCAGGGACAATGCCCGGCTGATCAAAACGCTCATGGATCTGAAACATCTTGACAATACCGTGGTGGTGGTGGAACACGACACCGATACCATTTTGGCTTCCGACCATGTGATCGATATGGGTCCGGCTGCCGGGGTTCATGGGGGCCAGGTCATATTTTCCGGCCCGCCTGAAAAACTGACCGCCTGCCCGGATTCGCTGACGGGCCAGTATATCAAGGGAATCAGACAGATCCCCATTCCGGATATCCGGCGAAAAGGCAACGGCCGCCATTTAACCCTTGTCAATGCAGAAGCCAATAATCTCAAACAGGTCACTGTGTCGTTTCCTCTAGGATGTTTTATCTGTGTGACCGGCGTGTCCGGATCCGGCAAATCCTCGCTGGTGCTGTCCACGTTATATCCGGCCCTGTGCAACCAAATTGCATATACAAATAAGCTGGTCGGTGCCCATGACCGGATCACGGGCATCCAGCATCTGGACAAAGTGATTCATATCGACCAGTCCGCCATCGGTAAAACGCCCAGGTCCAATCCCGGCACTTACACGGGGGTGCTTCCGGCCATCCGTGAATTGTTTGCCAGAACACCGGATGCCCGGGCCAGGGGATACAAACCCGGACGGTTCAGTTTCAATATCCGGGGGGGGCGATGTGAGGCATGTGCTGGAGAGGGCGTCATCAAGATTGAAATGCAGTTTCTGCCCGATGTCCATGTGCGCTGCCATGTGTGCAAGGGCCGGCAGTTCAACCGGGACACCCTGGATATCCGTTACAAAGGCAAAAATATTGCCGAGGTGCTGGACATGACCATTCACCAGGCGGTCCGGTTCTTTGACAACATTTCTGCCATCCAGGCCAAACTGTCCACCCTGGTGGAAGTGGGACTGGGCTACATCACTTTAGGTCAGTCTGCCGTCACCCTGTCCGGGGGAGAAGCCCAGCGCATCAAACTGGCCAGGGAACTGTCCAAAAAAAGTACGGGAAAAACCATTTATATTCTGGATGAACCCACCACGGGCCTGCATGCCGATGATATCAACCGGCTGCTGTCGGTTCTGGACCGGCTGGTGGCCGCCGGCAATACCGTGGTGGTGATTGAGCATAACATGGATGTCATCAAATATGCCGACCATATCATTGATATGGGACCTGAAGGGGGGGACAAAGGCGGCCGGATCATTGTTCAGGGAACCCCGGAACAGGTGGCCGAACACCCGACCTCTTTTACGGGATATTATCTGTCAAAAGTGCTTCAGAAAAAAGACTGAATCCGGCTCACGGAATCAGTGGCATGACACCTTTGTTTTAGGCCGGATTCTTTGCCGGCCCAAACATCAAACCCTAATCCAGGATACAGACATCCGTGTCACAGGGGCAGGCCCCGTCCACTTCACAGGCAAAGGCGATCCGGGACGCTTTGTCATGAAGTGCCTGAGACACTTTGGGAAAGGATGCGGCAATATCCAGGGCCATCAATGTCTGTCTGTCCGGAATGGCATCAACCCCCTGCCCCGTCACCTTGCCGGTGACCCCGTTGATCACTTCGGCATCTTCGCCGTTGCAGGTCACGACCACGGGGATCTGATACGGGTAAACAAGCCGGGACAAAGCCAGATTGGGCAACCGCCGGGTCACCAGAGATCCGGGCGCATACCGGATCATCATGCCGGTTTTATCCCCCGTACTCACCAGAAAATCCATCCAGAGCCGGGCCGTTTTCTCTCCTGTTTTGATAATGACCTGTTTCCGGGATTCAATCTGTTTTTTCTCATACCCGCAGACCTGAACCAGATGCCGGGCGATTTTTTGTCTGAACCGTTCATCATGGGTGTCGGGCACGGTCTCACCCGTCAGATAATCGGTCAACTCTCCCATCACCAGATGGTGGGGATTTTCTTGCATACACGCCTCCTTATTGGGTAAAGGGCATTTTACTGTCATGAATCAAGGATCAGATCCACCCGCCGGGGTGCCTGACCGTCTTTCAGTTCCACCAGGCCCCGGTTGGAAAGGCGCAGTTCTCCCAGTACCACCAGACCCAGCAGGCTCAAAGTCATTTCAAAGGACTTGTGGGGGCACCCGATCTGTGCCAGTGCATTTTCAACCGCCTGAACCCCAACTGCTGTGGTTTCCATGGATTCAAGCCCCATGATCCCTCCCAGAGGCAAAGGCAAATGCGCCAGAACCCGGTTTTCCATCACCACAGCCAGGCCGCCGCCTGATTCAATCAATGTATTGGCAGCCAGCGCCATGGCAGTGTCATCCATCCCCACGACCAGCAGATTATGGGAATCATGTGACACCGTTGACGCATAGGCAGACCCCGGAATAAACCGGGTCCCGGATACAAATCCCAGTCCCCGGGATTTGTCAGCCGAGCCATTGGGGGAATGCCGGTAAAACACTCCGGCTTTGGCCAGATCCTGCAAAGGATCTGCATGCAGGCACCGGTCTTTGGATTCAAGCGTCCTTGTTTTTGACAAAGTATGCACCCGGTCGGGCACCAGATGAATGACACGGACCTGAACCGGATTTTCAAACGGTGCCGGGATATGAAAATCCGTGGGTGCCAGCCAATCCAGATGCATGGTTTTCAACGCCCAGTCCGGATACGCATACGGATGAATGGGCCGGCACAACTGATTGTCTTCTGCCACGGCCACGCCATCGCAAAACACCTGAGATATAGTGAACTGCGTCAGATTGTCCACCACCAGGATATCCGCGGCCCGACCCGGGGTCAATGACCCGATCCACCGGGATGCTTCCAGCATCTGCGCGGGATTGATGGTCACCATCTGCAACGCCATGACCGGGTTGATCCCCAGCTGAATCGCTTTTCTCAATACACGGACCAGATGCCCGTTCGAGACAACGGTGGCCGCGGTGACATCATCGGTCACCAGGGTATAGAACCGGGTGTCACAGCCCGGATCATGGGTGATGGCTTCCACCAGCTGAGGCAGATCCAGCCAGGCACTGCCATATCGCTGCTGCACGTACATGCCGCGCATGGCCCGGGCTGCGGCACCTTGTGCCGTTGTTGTTTCATGATCCGCTGTCATACCCGAAGCGATATAGGCATTCAACCCGGCATTGGTGTCCCGGGATGAAAAATGGCCGGTCAATACCTTATTGGCCCGGATGCCGGCTGAAATGATCTGATGCACTGTGTCATCCCCGAAAATAACTCCCGGAAAATTCATCTGTTCTCCCTGAAGAAAGACCCTGCCGCTTTCATAGGCTTCCCGGACCAGGGAAGGTGTCACATCGGCACCGGCATCCTCCATGCCCGGCAGAGACGGGACGCACACGGGCATGGCAATCAGCGCCTTCAGGGGCAACCCCTTTGCACTTTCATAAAACAGATCCACCGCCTTCATCCCTAGGACATTGGTCAATTCATGAATGTCCGGACAGATGGTGGTGGTGCCCTGGGGCAGCACACCGGCGGCAAATGCGGGCAGATCCACCATGGAACTTTCGATATGCATATGGGAATCGATTAATCCGGGACACAGATATTTACCAGACGCATCCATAACGCGGGTCTGTGAATTGACCTGAACATGGGCTGCATCTCCCACCAGAGCGATATGGCCCTGGTAGACAGCAATATCCACAGGCTCCCGGATTCTGGCGGTACAAACATCCACAAGGCGGCCATTTTTAATGATCAGATCCGCCGGTTTCGCCCCCATGGCCACTGCGGCCAGATCCCGGGTAATCAAATGATGCGAAATCCGGGTATGATGCATTGACATACGATTTTTTCTCCCGTTTGTTTTATGGGGTAGTACCACAAAACATCCATTTTCGTAAAGTCTAAAAGAAACGCCGCCACTGCCTTTTAAATGGATACTGGAAAAACAAAAAGCCCTGACCGTTAATAACGATCAGGGCTTTTTGATAAATAATCCGGCAGTGTCCTACTCTCCCACACAGTCACCCATGCAGTACCATCGGCGCTAAAGAGCTTAACTTCCGTGTTCGAGATGGGAACGGGTGTGACCTCTTTGCTCTAACCACCGGATTAAGGGGGGTATGGATCCGGAACGTTTGATGGGGTAAGGGCGCTTTGCGCGGCTTTGTTCCATAGATCCAAAAATCTGTTGCAGTAAGATATGTGTTCACATGAAAGCGTTTAAACCTGTCGGTGAAAAAAAAGTGGCTAAGCCTCACGACCGATTAGTACCGGTTAGCTCAACATGTTGCCATGCTTACACACCCGGCCTATCAACCTTGTAGTCTTCAAGGGGTCTTCAGTCACGTATGTGATGGGATATCTAATCTTGGAGTTGGCTTCCCGCTTAGATGCTTTCAGCGGTTATCCTTGCCCAACTTGGCTACCCAGCAATGCCCCTGGCGGAACAACTGGAACACCATTGGTTGGTCCATTCCGGTCCTCTCGTACTAGGAAAAGATCTCCTCAAATATCCTGCGCCCACGAAAGATAGGGACCAAACTGTCTCACGACGTTTTAAACCCAGCTCACGTACCACTTTAATCGGCGAACAGCCGAACCCTTGGGACCTGCTCCAGCCCCAGGATGTGATGAGCCGACATCGAGGTGCCAAACCGCCCCGTCGATGTGAACTCTTGGGGGCGATAAGCCTGTTATCCCCGGCGTACCTTTTATCCGTTGAGCGACGGCCCTTCCATTCAGAACCGCCGGATCACTAAGACCTACTTTCGTACCTGCTCGAAATGTCTCTCTCGCAGTCAAGCTCCCTTATGCCTTTGCACTCTGCGGCTGGTTTCCAATCAGCCTGAGGGAACCTTCGCGCGCCTCCGTTACTCTTTGGGAGGCGACCGCCCCAGTCAAACTACCCACCAGACACTGTCCTCGATCCGGATTACGGACCTAAGTTAGAACACTGAAACATAAAGGGTGGTATTTCAAGGGTGACTCCACAAACACTGGCGTGCCTGCTTCCAAGTCTCCCACCTATCCTGCACATCATGTCCCAAAATCCAATGTCAAGCTGTAGTAAAGGTGCCGGGGTCTTTCCGTCTTTTCGCGGGTAGACGGTATCTTCACCGCCATTCCAATTTCGCTGAGTCCCTGGTTGAGACAGTGTGGAAGTCGTTACGCCATTCGTGCAGGTCGGAACTTACCCGACAAGGAATTTCGCTACCTTAGGACCGTTATAGTTACGGCCGCCGTTTACCGGGGCTTCGGTTCAGTGCTTCGCCTTGCGGCTAACAAATCCCCTTAACCTTCCGGCACCGGGCAGGCGTCAGACCCTATACCTCGTCTTACGACTTTGCAGAGTCCTATGTTTTTAGTAAACAGTCGCTACCACCATTTCTCTGCGGCCCCCCACAGCTCATATAGAATTATAATCACCATCAGGGGCATACCTTCTCCCGAAGTTACGGTATGATTTTGCCGAGTTCCTTAACCAGAGTTCTCTCAAGCGCCTTAGGATACTCTCCTTGCCTACCTGTGTCGGTTTACGGTACGATCACCTGTTATCTCGATAGAGGCTTTTCTTGGCAGCATGGGTGCAGTCAGTTTATGGGTCAAAGACCCTCCTCATCACTTCTCGGCCTTAAAAAATCCCGGATTTGCCTGGGATTTAAGCCTACCGGCTTGAACCGCCTATTCCAACAGACGGATGACCTGCCCTCCTGCGTCCCCCCTTCTCTCAAACGACAACGAGGTGGTACAGGAATATTAACCTGTTTTCCATCGACTACGCCTCTCGGCCTCGCCTTAGGGATCGACTAACCCTGAGCAGATTAGCTTTACTCAGGAAACCTTGGGCTTTCGGCGAGCGGGCCTCTCACCCGCTTTATCGCTACTCATGTCAGCATGGTCTCTTGTGTCTTCTCCACACACCCTCACAGGTGCGATTCTATGACAACACAATGCTCTCCTACCGATGTATAAATACATCCCGCAGCTTCGGTACTATGCTTTAGCCCCGATACATTTTCGGCGCAGATCCACTCGACCAGTGAGCTGTTACGCTTTCTTTAAAGGATGGCTGCTTCTAAGCCAACCTCCTGGTTGTCTGGGCATTCCCACATCCTTCTCCACTTAGCATAGATTTGGGGACCTTAGCTGGCGGTCCGGGTTGTTTCCCTCTCGTCCGCGGAACTTAGCTCCCGCGGGCTGACTCCCGTACTTTAACTTACCGGTATTCGGAGTTTGGTTAGGTTTGGTAATCTGGTGAGACCCCTAGCCCATCCAGTGCTCTACCTCCGGTAAGAAACATACGAGGCTATACCTAAATATATTTCGGAGAGAACCAGCTATCTCCAGGTTTGTTTGGCCTTTCACCCCTATCCACACCTCATCCGAACAGTTTTTAACCTGTATCGGTTCGGGCCTCCACACCATTTTACTGGCGCTTCACCCTGGACATGGATAGATCACCTGGTTTCGGGTCTACTCAATGCAACTGACCGCCCTGTTCAGACTCGCTTTCGCTTCGGCTACACCTATCGGCTTAACCTGGCTGCATTAAGTAACTCGCTGACTCATTATGCAAAAGGCACGCGGTCACACGCATTGCTGCATGCTCCCACTGCTTGTAAGCAAACGGTTTCAGGTACTATTTCACTCCCCTAACAGGGGTTCTTTTCACCTTTCCCTCACGGTACTGGTACACTATCGGTTGTCAAGTCGTATTTAGCCTTATGAGATGGTCCTCACAAATTCCCACAGAATTTCTCGTGTTCCGCAGTACTTGGGAGTACGATAAGAGAGATCGATTGCTTTTGCTTACAGGACTGTCACCTTCTATGGTGAAGCTTTCCAGCTTCTTCAGCTAACAATTGATTTTATCACTCTCCGCAGGTTCCGAAACACCTGCTAATCATATCCCGCGACCCCAATTACGCAACGCTTTCGGGCTTGACACGTAATCGGTTTGGGCTGGTTCCCTTTCGCTCGCCGCTACTCGGAAAATCGTTATTACTTTCTACTCCTGGGGGTACTAAGATGTTTCAGTTCTCCCCGTTACCCTCCCTGAACTATGTATTCATTCAGGGATGACACGGTATTAACCATGCCGGGTTTCCCCATTCAGACATCTCCGGATCAAAGGGTGTTCAGCCCCTCCCCGAAGCTTATCGCAGCTGTCCACGTCTTTCTTCGTCACTTGACACCAAGGCATCCACCGTTTGCCCTTAGTAGCTTAGCCACTATTTCCACAAATAAGTTTAAACGCTTTGATGCGAACACATTGCCTTGCGGCAATGTCCCGATCGATCTCGATCAACATCAAAATCAATCGGTTATTTTCTTACTACAACAAATTGTCAAAGATCATCTGAGGGCATAATTCTCTTTCATGTAATGTAGTCCTCTGAAAAAGAATGGTGGAGAATAGCGGGATCGAACCGCTGACCTCCTGCGTGCAAGGCAGGCGCTCTCCCAGCTGAGCTAATTCCCCACATGGTGGGCCTGGGTGGATTTGAACCACCGACCTCACGCTTATCAGGCGTGCGCTCTAACCAACTGAGCTACAGGCCCAAATCCTTGATCCCTCAAAATTGGCCAGTGATGCCGCTTAAAGCGCTTTAATTTACTTTCCTTAGAAAGGAGGTGATCCAGCCGCTGATTCCTCAACGGCTACCTTGTTACGACTTCACCCCAGTTATCAACCATACCTTAGGCGCCTGCCTCTGCCCAATCTATAAAGAAAGGGAAGTTAGCCCAGCGACGTCGGGTATAATCAACTTCCATGGTGTGACGGGCGGTGTGTACAAGGCCCGGGAACATATTCACCGCGGCATGCTGATCCGCGATTACTAGCGATTCCAACTTCATGGAGTCGAGTTGCAGACTCCAATCCGGACTGAGATAGGCTTTGAGGATTCGCTCACCCTCGCGGGTTCGCTGCCCTTTGTACCTACCATTGTAGCACGTGTGTAGCCCTGGATATAAGGGCCATGAGGACTTGACGTCATCCCCACCTTCCTCCCCGTTAACCGGGGCAGTCTCGCCAGAGTTCCCGCCATTACGCGCTGGCAACTGACGATAAGGGTTGCGCTCGTTGCTGGACTTAACCAAACATCTCACGACACGAGCTGACGACAGCCATGCAGCACCTGTCTCTGTGCTCCCGAAGGCACTCTTCAATCTCTTGAAGATTCACAGGATGTCAAACCCAGGTAAGGTTCTTCGCGTTGCGTCGAATTAAACCACATGCTCCACCGCTTGTGCGGGCCCCCGTCAATTCCTTTGAGTTTTAGTCTTGCGACCGTACTTCCCAGGCGGTTCACTTAATGCGTTAGCTGCGGCACAGCAGATTTTAATATCCGCTACACCTAGTGAACATCGTTTACTGCGTGGACTACCAGGGTATCTAATCCTGTTCGCTACCCACGCCTTCGCGCCTCAGCGTCAGTATCGGTCCAGAAAGCTGCCTTCGCCATCGGTGTTCCTCCTGATATCTACGAATTTCACCTCTACACCAGGAATTCCGCTTTCCTCTCCCGTACTCAAGTTCTGCTGTTTCAAATGCACTTCCAGGGTTGAGCCCCGGGCTTTCACATCTGACCGACAGAACCGCCTACGCGCCCTTTACGCCCAATAATTCCGAATAACGCTTGCGCCCCCCGTGTTACCGCGGCTGCTGGCACGGAGTTAGCCGGCGCTTCCTCCACTGGTACCGTCAATGCTATCATTTATTAAATAATAACAACTTCTTCCCAGTTGACAGAGCTTTACGACCCAAGGGCCTTCTTCACTCACGCGGCGTTGCTGCGTCAGGGTTTCCCCCATTGCGCAAAATTCCTCACTGCTGCCTCCCGTAGGAGTCTGGACCGTGTTCCAGTTCCAGTGTGACTGATCATCCTCTCAGACCAGCTAACCATCGCAGCCTTGGTAGGCTTTTACCCCACCAACAAGCTAATGGTACGCAAACTCATCTCCAAACAATTGCTTTCAAGAAGAGGCAATCTTTCATCTCAGCACTTGTGTACTGAAACTGCATCCGGTATTAGCCATCCTTTCGAAGGGTTATCCCGGGCTTGAAGGTAGATTATCTACGTGTTACTCACCCGTGCGCCACTCTACTCAGGATTGCAAGCAATCCCTTTCTCGTTCGACTTGCATGTGTTAAGCACGCCGCCAGCGTTCATTCTGAGCCAGGATCAAACTCTCCAGTTAAATCCTTTAACTACAAACTCGTTAAGGTCTTGTTTTAGACCCGCTTCAAACTTTATCACTGACCAATTTTCAAAGATCAAACATCGGGTACTTCTTTTGCTTTTGCTCACAATTTCTGTGACCGAAAAACCAGAACAATATACATGTCTAAAAATGGTTTGTCAAACCTTTTTTAACTCATTTTAAAATTATCTTATGGTACTTTTTTTTGCCGGCCCGAAGCAGCATCTCCCCCTGATCCAGATCAAGTTCCCCAATCTTTTGATCGATCGTAGATACCCGGCTTCCGTTCAAATAAGCACCGCCTTGCTTTACCAGACGTCTGGCATCTGATTTGGATGTACACAGACCGGTCCGGGTGAACAAATCGATGATAAAATCGTTTTCGTTGACATCGTTTCGATCGATTTGTGTTGTCGGAACGGCCCCATCAGACGCGGATGAATGGATGCCCCGGGAAATTGTTGAACCCGGCAGCAAATCATCAGGTACTTCAATGGCTCCGAAAACCGATGCTGAGGCTTTTAATGCGGCCCGGGCCTGAGTTTTCCCATGGGCAATTTTGGTGGCTTCATACGCCAGAATGGTCTTGGCTTTATTCAGATCCGCTCCTTCAAGGGTTTTGACATGATTGATTTCATCCATGGGAAGAAATGTAAACAATGCCAAAAATCTGGCCACATCCGCATCATCGCAATTGACCCAGAATTGATAATAATCATACGGAGAAAACCGGTCCGGATCCAGCCATACCGCACCTTTATGAGTTTTTCCCATTTTGATGCCCGAAGCCGTGGTGATCAATGGAAACGTAATTCCAAACGCCTGTTTTCCAAGCGTTCTTCGAATCAGGTCAATCCCTGCCACAATATTTCCCCACTGATCACTGCCGCCCATTTGAAGCAATGCATCATAATTTTGGGCCAGTTTCATAAAATCATACGCCTGAAGCAGCATATAGTTGAACTCAATGAAGGTCAGTCCTTCTTCTGAGTCCATCCGGGCTTTGTAACTTTCCGCCTTGATCATCCGGTTGATTGAAAAATGCCGCCCGATATCTCTTAAAAAAGGGATATATTCCAGTTTTGTCAGCCACTGGGCATTGTCCAGCAACAGGGCCTGGTCATTGTTGAAATCAATGAATCTGGACAACTGAGCCCGAATCCCGGCTTTGTTTTCATCGATCTGTTCCTGGGTAATGATCTGGCGCATTTCCGTTTTCCCGGACGGGTCTCCGATCAGACCGGTCCCGCCCCCCACCAGAGCAATGGGCCGGTGTCCGCACCGCTGCATATGGGCCAGGGCCATGATACACACCAGGCTGCCCACATGAAGGCTGGTGGCCGTGGGGTCAAATCCGATGTAACAGGTGGCCCGGTTGTTTTCCAGATATTCTTCCAGTTCTGCAGTATGGGTTACCGCATCAACGAACCCCCGCTCTTTTAAAACTGATAATACACTCATGATTTCCCTGCTATTTTTTAGTATACTCAACGGCTCTGGTTTCTCTGATCACCACCACTTTGACCTGGCCCGGAAATGTCAGGTTCTCTTCAATCTGCCGGGCGATTTCCCTGGACAGCAACACGGCATCTTCATCACTGATTTTTCCACTTTCAGTAATCACACGAATCTCACGGCCGGCCTGAATGGCATAGGTATTGACCACCCCGTCAAACGAATTGGCTATATTTTCAAGGTCTTCCAGCCGTTTGATATAATTTTCAAGACTTTCTTTTCTGGCACCCGGTCTGGCCCCGGACAATGCGTCTGCCGCCTGGACAATATAATCATACACAGACGTGGGCATCTGATCTTCGTGGTGGGCCGCAATGGCATTGACCACACAATCCAGCTCCCCGTATTTTTTGGCCAGCTTGGCACCGATAATGGCATGAGCCCCATCCACTTCATGATCGATGGCTTTGCCGATATCATGAAGCAGACCCATCCGTTTGGCCAGCTTGACATCCAATTTCAGTTCAGCGGCGATCACACCGGCCAGAAATGCCACTTCAAAAGAATGCTGAAGCACATTCTGGGCATATGAAGTCCGGAATTTCAATTTTCCCAGCACCTTGATCAATTCCGGATTGATGCCGTGAACCCCTAAATCGAATGCTGCCTGTTCACCGGCTTCCTTGATGGCAAGATCCACTTCCTTGCCTGCCCGTTCCACCACATCCTCTATTCTGGCCGGATGAATCCGGCCATCGGAAATCAATTTTTCCAGAGACAACCGGGCGACTTCCCGCCGCACGGGATTAAACCCTGACAGAATGACCGCTTCAGGGGTATCATCAATGATCAGATCAATCCCCGTGGCCGCTTCCAATGCCCGTATATTTCTGCCTTCTCTTCCGATAATCCGGCCTTTCATTTCATCGCCCGGCAAATGCACCACAGACACGGTACGTTCCGCCACAAAATCCCCGGCATACCGCTGGATGGCTGTGGATATAATTTTTTTGGCCTCTTTATCCGCCTGCTCTCTGGCTTCTGAGGTGATTTTTTTCACCAGCTTGGCACCTTCATGCCGAGCTTCTTCTTCCAGGGTTTTCAGCAGCAGTTCTCTAGCTTCTTCCAGCGTCAGGCCGGAAACCTTTTCCAGTTCTTTTCGGGTTTCTTCCACCAGATTGGCGTAATAGGCTTCATCACTGGCGACGGCTTCCAGTTTTTCATTAATTTCTGCTTCTTTGCCATGAAGCTCGGCTTCTTTCTGGATCAACAGATCTTCTGTCTGATCCAGCTTTTCGCTCTTTTTGGAAAGCCGCCGGGCTTCTTTTTTTAATTCTTCACGCGTTTCCTGGGTCTCAGCGTCAAAACTGCCCTTCATTTCCAAAAGTCGGGATTTCGCTTCGAGCTGGGCTTCTTTGATCAATGTTTCCGCTTTGATTTCAGCCGCTTCTATAATCCGCCTCTGCTCTTCTTCAATATTCAGCTTTTCAAGAGAAAACTTTTTCTTAATCCTGAAAAAGCCGACAACTCCCAATTCCAGCAATAAAACAATAATCAATGAGAGGACTATTTCCATTCAACCGGTCTCCTTCACATATATGGAATTATCAACACCTTTTTTTAAAAGCGTGCTGCGTGTTTAATAAACCGTACTGCAGATTATAAAATGGAATGGAATTTCAAATGAGATGGGATCAGAAAATGTTGCTAACAATAAACAGTTGCCCCCGCAAATTGCCGTGTTGTTTTAAAGGCTTTGAACCATTGGTTCAAAAGTGGGCACTCAGTTAATACCTTCAGGCTTTTCCTTACTGACGAGGAACCTGCGCACCGGTATCAGTGTGAGTTCCCTTTCTATATGCGTTAGGACAAAGTCTATCGTACAATCACGCACATTGCAGGGGGTTTTAAATGGTTATCATCCAACTGCTTATCATTACAACCCTTTATCGATTTTTTTCATCAATGATGAAATTTTGTTCTCCATGTCTTTCTCAAGTTCAGCGTGCTGCATTTTCAACTCATGAAAATCCTTGGACAGGTTCATGGCAGCAAGAAGCAAAATAGCTATTTTATTTCTTCCTGAATTTTTATTCGGAACCATGCCTTCTGCCTCCTGGATGTAATCAGTTAAATATTGGACAACCTGGCTCGGATCTTTAACCTGATCATCCGGTTTAAATCTGAACTCTTCTCCAAAAAGATCAATTTTGATAATTTCATCCAATGAAATCCCTCTACGGGCACCTTATCATCGGCCCTAATCTGTTCAGACTCATTCTGACTGGATAAAACTATCCAGTTTCGTCAGAAGCCCGTCTATTTTCGTTTGAATCACTGCCTCCTGCTCAGATGTCTGTGCTTCAGTCTGAATTTTTTCTTCCAGGTCTGATTCCAGTTGTTTTATCCGTAAAGCCAGGTCCTGATTTTCAATTTGTAAAGACCGACAGCGTTCCAGCAATTTATCGACTTTTTTGTCGATTTCATCAAACGTGCTATGTATCTGATCATTCCCCAATTTTATAATCCTACGATAATTAATTTACCAGCAGTATAGATCAAATCTTTTGTCAAAGTCAAGGCAATTCATTTTGCATGTGACCATGCAGATTTCTTGTTTTTTCAAGATCATCCAGTGTATTTACACCCAGAACCTGACTGATATCTTTCAACACTTTTACAGCCACATTCTCATTTTTTTGGGAAGCGATACCCACCACATCCGTCAAATAATATTCGGCCTGAAGGTTGTCCGGTTTTAACTGGTCAAGCGCCATGGCTAAAAACTGCCGGTCAAAACAATAAATACCCGTATTGATCCGGCGGATTTTTTTTTCCTCAGCACTGGCATCAGCTTCTTCCCGAATGGCAATAACCCGATTCATCGAATCGCAGATAATACGCCCATACCCCGAAGGATTGTCCATATCCGCAGCCAGAATCGTCACCTTTGCCCGGGATGATCGATGGACTGACACCAGATCCGCTACGGTTTCAGGTTGTATCAAAGGCACATCCCCATAGAGGATGACAACTTGTTTCACATCCTGGGCAAGGGCCGGGATCGCACATTTAACGGCATCTCCCGTTCCCAGAAGCGATTTTTGCAGACTGAAATTAACCGGATAACAGGCCGTTACAGCTTGCTGCACTTGCCGGGCCTGGTGCCCCACCACCACATGGATATGGTGATCAGATGTCACCTGCCTGGCGCAGGCGATAACGTGCAGAACCATGGGTTTTCCCGCCACCGGGTGAAGCACTTTGGGAAGTTCTGAATTCATCCGGGTCCCCTTGCCAGCAGCCAGAATAATTACGCTCACCGCATCCATGAGTATCCTTATTTTGTTTTGAATCCCCGTTTAAAGAAAAAAATAGGGTGCGCCCAATGGGTGCACCCTATATCTGGTCAAAAACAAAAAACAGATCAGCTACTTACTGACAGACGCCACTTTCAACCGGTGAATCGCCCGCCGCAGTGCCAGCTCTGCCCGCAGTAGATCAATGCCGGCAGCCCGATTGGCCAGACGCTGTTCCGCCCGTTCTTTGGCGGCTTGAGCCCTGACCACATCGATATCCTGATTACGTTCCGCAGATTCGGCCAGAATCGTGACCTTATCCGGCAAAACTTCCGCAAACCCACCATTTATGAACAGGAGCTGTTCTTTTCCACTGTCATTTTTATATCGCAGCGTTCCCATTTTCAGGGATGTCAGAAACGTGGTGTGTCCCTTCAGGGCGCCGAATTCACCTTCCGACCCCGGAGCGACCACCGTATCAACTGCTTCGCTGACCACCGCTTTCTGTGGTGTCACCACTTCAAGCATCAGTTTTTCAGCCATGAGCTATACCTCCGGGAATTAATCAGATTTCGCTTTTTTAATGGCATCTTCAATGGAGCCTACCATATAAAACGCATTTTCCGGAAGATCATCATGCTTACCTTCAATGATTTCTTTAAATGATCTTACGGTATCTTCAACTTTTACAAAAACCCCTGCCATGCCGGTGAACGTTTCAGCCACATGAAAAGGCTGGGACAAAAACTTCTGCAGTTTTCTGGCCCGCTGGACCGTTATCTTGTCCTCATCAGACAACTCATCCATACCGAGAATGGCAATGATGTCCTGGAGTTCCTTGTATTTTTGCAGGGTCTGCTGAACCACCCGGGCCACATAATAATGCTCATCACCAATGTAGACGGCATCCAGAATCCTGGAGGTGGAATCCAGCGGATCCACGGCCGGATAAATCCCCAGCTCAGCAATCTGACGGGACAGAACCACGGTGCCGTCCAGATGGGCGAAAGTAGTGGCCGGTGCCGGGTCAGTCAAGTCGTCCGCAGGCACGTAAACACACTGAACCGCGGTAATGGACCCTTTATCCGTGGAGGTGATGCGTTCCTGGAGTTCCCCCATGTCCACTGCCAGCGTGGGCTGATACCCCACGGCAGACGGCATGCGGCCCAGGGTAGCAGACACTTCCGAACCCGCCTGTGTGAACCGGAAGATGTTGTCAATGAACAAGAGCACATCCTGGCCTTCCACATCACGGAAATACTCCGCGCAGGTCAAAGCGGACAGGGCCACCCGGGCACGGGCTCCCGGGGGTTCCGTCATCTGGCCATACACCAGGGCGCATTTGGGAAGAACACCGGAATCTTTCATTTCATGATACAGGTCGTTTCCTTCACGGGTCCGTTCCCCCACACCGCCAAACACGGAAATACCGCCGTGCTGCATAGCGATGTTGTTTACCATTTCCATCATGATAACGGTTTTGCCCACACCGGCACCACCGAACATACCCATTTTTCCGCCCCGGGGAAAGGGGACCAGCAGGTCGATCACCTTGACGCCGGTTTCAAGAACCCGGACCGAGGTATCCTGCTCAATGAATGCGGGGGCATGTCTGTGGATCGGCATCATTTTTTCCCTGGAAATATCTCCCAGGCCATCCACGGGTTTTCCCACAACATTCAATACCCGCCCCAAAGAGGCTTCACCCACAGGCATCATGATGGGCGATCCCGTATCTTTGACCGGCATGCCCCGCTGGAGACCGTCGGTGACATCCATGCCAATGCACCGGACCATGTTGTCCCCCAGATGCTGGGCCACTTCAATGACCAGGTTGTCTTCTTCATCCCCGATGGTGGGGTTGGTGACGGTCAGGGCGGTGAGAACCGCCGGAAGGTTGCCGGGTGTGAATTCAACGTCAACAACAGCACCCATGACCTGTGCTATTCTACCTATATTTTCAGCCATTTTTTTCTCCTAAATAAAGCTGTTTATATACTGTGAGGTATATTTTGTTATCCCTTGAGCGCTTCCGCACCACCGACAATATCCATAAG
The DNA here is from genome assembly GCF_000350545.1 of Desulfotignum phosphitoxidans DSM 13687. Classification (GTDB taxonomy): domain Bacteria; phylum Desulfobacterota; class Desulfobacteria; order Desulfobacterales; family Desulfobacteraceae; genus Desulfotignum; species Desulfotignum phosphitoxidans. Next base: position 521,724 of record NZ_APJX01000002.1, on the reverse strand, counting down.
TTCGCCGGTAATCTGAGCCTGACGCGTCTTGTTGAAGATGGTCTGAAGTTCCAGCACCATGTCTTCACAGGCCTTGGTGGCATTTTCCATGGCCCGCATCCGTGCGGCATGTTCACTGGTGGAGGTCTGAAGCAGGGCATCATAAATCTGAATAAACACGTTCTTGGGCAGCATTTCCCCTAACAGAACATCGGACGACGGCTCACAGATATGTTCCGGCAGAAATGATCCGTCCGCATCCGCGGGAGTTTCATTCGCAATATCCGTCAGTGATGGAATGGGCAGAATCTGTTTGATCAACGGCTCCTGCCTGGCCATGCTCTGAAATTCAGAATAAATGATATAAACTTCGTCCACTTCTCCCACAAGAAAACTGTCGATCAACTGCTGTCCCGGAGTGGATGCCATTGAAAAATCGATTTTCCCCCCCACCACATCCAGGTATTCCGCAGCAATGGCATAGGGTGATTTTCGGGTCCAGTCCCGGCCTTTTTTTCCAAAACAGTAAAAAGACACGTCCTTGTCCTGCAAGTCTGATTGTATGAATTTCCGGGCTTTATCAATCAAATTGATATTAAAACCGCCGCACAACCCTCTATCAGACGTACACAGAATCACGATCACTTTTTTGACTTCCTGGGCCGGGACCAGCAACGGGCTGACATCTGAACCCGATTTGCCGGCAATACTGCCCAGCACCTCAGCGAATTTGGAGGCATAGGGCTTGAACCGCTCCATATTGGTCTGACAGCCCCGCAGTCTTGAAGTGGCAACCATTTTCATGGCAGAAGTGATCTGCTTTGTTTTCTTGACGCTGCTGATCTTGGATTTTACTTCTTTGAGTGTTGCCATTATATCTACCTTTCAAGCCTATTAATTTCAAATTATTATAACGATTGTGTTTTCAAGAACCGTTCATATGAACTAAATCGTGTCCTTGAACTCTTCGTCATAGGCTTCCAGGGCTTGTTTGAGTTTGGTTTCAATGTCTGAGGTGATCTCTTTTTTCTCTTTCAAGCCTTGGTAGATTTCAGGAAACCGGTTTTCCACAAACGTATAAAGCCCTTCTTCATATTTGGAAACCGCTTCTTTGGGATACTTGTCAATATAGCCCTTGGTACCGGCATACAGGGCCGTTACCATTTTTTCCATGGGAAGTGGCTGAAACTGGGGCTGTTTGAGCAGCTCCACCAGTCTTTCCCCACGGGTCAGCTGTCTCTGGGTGGCGGCATCCAGATCCGAGCCGAATGCGGCAAACGCTTCCAGCTCACGGTACTGGGCCAGATCCAGACGCAGGGTTCCTGCCACCTGTTTCATGGCTTTCACCTGGGCTGCACCCCCCACTCGGGATACGGAAAGACCCACGTCAATGGCCGGCCGGACACCGGCAAAGAACAGGTCTTTATCCAGAAAGATCTGACCGTCGGTGATGGAGATTACGTTGGTGGGAATAAATGCGGACACATCCCCTTCCTGGGTCTCGATGATGGGCAGTGCGGTCAGAGAACCGGCCCCTTTTTCATCACTGAGCTTGGCAGAACGTTCCAGCAGCCGGGAATGGTTGTAAAAAATATCCCCTGGGAATGCTTCACGTCCGGGCGGACGTCTGAGCAGCAGGGATACCTGGCGATAAGCCACGGCCTGCTTGGACAGGTCATCATAAATGATCAGGGCATGTTCGCCCTTATCCCTGAAATATTCTCCCATGGCGCATCCGGCAAAGGGGGCCAGATACTGCAGGGCCGCAGATTCAGAGGCGGATGCCACTACCACGGTGGTGTATTCCATGGCACCATGTTCTTCTAAGGCCGCCACCACCTGGGCCACCGTGGATTTTTTCTGACCGCAGGCCACATAGATACATTTCATGTCCGTGTCTTTCTGGGCAATGATGGCATCCACGGCAACAGCGGTTTTACCGATCTGGCGGTCACCGATGATCAGCTCCCTTTGTCCCCGGCCCACCGGGGTCATGCCGTCTACGGCCTTGGCCCCGGTGTAACAGGGTTCATGCACTGATTTTCTGGCGATAACCCCGGGGGCCACCAGTTCCATGTTCATCATATGGTCGGAGTTGATGGGGCCCTTGCCGTCAATGGGCTCCCCTGTGGTGGTGACCACCCGGCCCAGCATGGCCTCACCCACCGGCACCGAAGCGATCCGATCGGTTCTTTTAACCACATCCCCTTCTTTAATGAGTTTGTCATCCCCTAAGATGGCAATCCCCACATTGTCGGATTCCAGGTTCAGCGCAAGGCCTAAAATGCCACCGGGAAACTCCACCAGCTCCATTGCCTTGACTTTTTCCAACCCATATACACGGGCAATGCCATCACCGGCAGACAGAACCACACCGGTCTCATTCAGATCAACCTTTGCGTCAAATCCCTTGATCTGATCTTTAATTATCTGGCTTATCTCTTCTGCTTTAATTTCCATTAGACACTCTCACCTTTTTTTAAAGTTTCCCTCATATTGATCAGCTGAGTTTTCACGCTGCCATCCAAAACAAGATCACCGATTTTGGTAACCACGCCGCCGATGAGACTTGGATCCTGTTCCACATTCAAAACAATCGTCTTGCCCACTCTTTTGGACAGGGCATCCCGGATTTTTTCCACAGCGTCCGATGACAATTGTGTGGCCGAAGTAATACTGGCTTTAACGATCCCTTTGAGTTCATCCGCCAGATTTTTGTAATACGAGGCGATATCTCTTAAAAAAACGATTCTTCCCTTGTCAAACAGCAACTTTAGAAAAGAATTCATCACAACAGACAGGTTTGCCGCCTCCAGAACAGCTTCCAATACTTTCTTCCGGTCGTTCTTGTTGTACAATGGATTGGTCAGGGCCGCTTCAAAACCTTCCTGTGTATCAAACAAAGACACAACCGCCTCCAGTTCTTCATTATACAGGTCTGCCTGCCCGTTTTCCTGACCGATCAGAATCAATGCTTTGGCATAACGCCTGGATACTGCTAAATTTTTCATTATGCCACCACCTTTTTCAAATAATCGTCCACCAATTTTTCCTGATCTTCAGATGAAATGGCGTTTTGAATAACGTCCTGTGCCTGCTCTACAGCCAAAGAGGAAATTTCCTGCTGGAGTTTGATCCTGGCCGATTTGAACTCCTGTTCAATGGTCCGTTTGGCCATATCTTCCAGTTTCTCCGCCTGGGCTTCCGCCTGGGCAATAATCCGTTTTTTGGCTTCTTCTCCCTGCTGGATGTAATCCTGGATGATCCGTCTGGATTCCTGATCCAGATCGTTGAAACGGGCCTGATATTCAGCCAGCTGTTTTTCGGCCTCGGCTTTTTTCTGCTCAAGGTCTTTCAGTTCATCTGCAATCTCTTTTTTCCGGGAGGAGAAAAAAGCTTTCACCGGTTTTCTCCCCAGAAGAAACAGGGCAATGGCAAGCACGGCAAAATTCAATGTCTTCCAGGTATCAATGGCCAACCAGGAATTGTGGACTTCACCATGGCCTGACGCCGCCCATGACGTGGCAACAGCAGATGTGAGAATCAGCAGAATCATCCCTGACACTTTGAGCTGTTTACGTCTCAAGTTGTTTTTTTTCATCATAAGGCCCTCCCCAGAATTTTTTCACCAATGGCTTTGGCAAACACCTCCACCTCTTTTTCCAGAGTTTTTCGGGCCTGCTCAGTCTCATCCGCCACCTGTTTCTTGATCCGGGCAAGATTGGCCTGAGCCTTCTGATTGATCTGATCGATAATCTCCCGTTCCTGTTTTGATGCCTCCTCCACAAACGCTTCTTTCTCTTTCAAGCCTTCGCTTCTGGCCTGCCGCAACCCGTTCTTGTAGGATTCCTCCTGGGAAACAAGATCCGCAGTGGCTTTTTCAACGCCGGATTCAAGACCTTGAATCTTTGCTTTTCTTTCCAGCAGCACCTTGCGAATGGGTTTGTACAGCAGTACATTGAGGACAAAGAGCAGAATCAGGAAATTGATCATCTGATACACCAAAGATATATCAGGAATCACAGTTATCATAAAATTCCCTCCGCCAGTAAATAATTATAAAAAAACCAACTACTTATATCTTACCGGCTGTTTTTACGCAAAAACAGCCCAAATTCCGTTAAAAACGTGACTTCAGTACCATCCGGGTAATAATTTGTCAACATGGAATAAGAAAATATTTCCACGGTTGACAGGTGTAAAACCGATTTTATCTCCTGCATGAAACGCTGGTCTTTCAACCAAATCAGCTGGTGTAAAAACGACGCATGCTGATATTGAGCAATATCCCGAAACCCATCATATTGGTGATCACAGAAGACCCCCCATATGAAACCAGGGGTAACGGCATCCCCACCACGGGCATCAACCCCATAACCATACCGACATTGATGAAAATCTGCCAGAAAATCATGCTGGTGATGCCGAAAGCCAGAATGGATCCGAACAGATTTCGGCAATTATAGGCAATATTCAATCCCCAGCAGATCAACAAAAAATACAAAATCAGTAATACCGTACATCCCACAAGTCCCCATTCTTCCGCCAGCACGGATAAAATAAAATCCGTATGCTGTTCCGGCAGAAAAGCCAGGGCATTCTGAGTTCCCTGCAAAAAGCCTTTCCCCGTGATCATGCCAGATCCAATGGCGATTTTGGACTGAATGATGTGATATCCCGTACCCAGGGGATCCCGATCCGGATCCAGAAAAGTCAGAATCCGGGATTTTTGATAGGCTTTAAGACCGAAAAACCAGACAACCGGCAGAACACATCCGCTCAGGGCCCCCAGAATCAAAACCACCTTTTTTTCGACCTTGACAAACAAGGTGATGGCGCCGGCAATGAGCAGCAGCATCAATCCCGTACCCAGGTCCGGCTGATTGACGATCAACCCCACCGGAATCATACAAAACACAGCGGGTTTGAGTAATTGTCTGAAGTTAAGACCTTCCGGTGACACCTTGGTGGCATAAATCGATGCCAGACTGATAATCAATGCAATTTTCATTAATTCGGACGGCTGGACACTGATCCCGCCAAAAGAAATCCATCGCTGGGAACCGCCGCCGGACTGACCGAAAAAATAGACCCCCACCAGAAGCGTGACACAGGCGGCATATATAAACAGATTCAGCTTGTTCAGCTTCTGGAAATCAAACACCAGGATGCCGGTCATCAGTGCGGCTCCGCCCCCCATCCAGATGAGCTGCCGTTTAAACAGATAATGAAGGCCGGTGCCCTGCCATCCGGCCATGACCGCGGAATACAGCACCATCAGTCCGGTGCCGGCGATAAGCAGAATCAGCACCAGTAATCCCCAGTCAAAATGTTCTATCAGACGTCGGTCAAACATGATTATTTTTATCCTTCAGGTGCTGCATCAAACGACTCTTCAGGTCCCGGCAGGCCCAGATATTTTTTCACCAGCGTTCCGGCCACAGGAGCGGCCGCTGAAGAGCCATGTTCTCCATGTTCAATGATCACGGCAATCGCAATCACCGGATTTTCGGCCGGCGCATAACACACAAACCAGGCATGGTCTCTCAGGGTTCTTTTCTGATTTTCATTATCGAATTTTTCACCGGTTTTCCGGGAAGACACCTGGGCCGTGCCGGTCTTACCTGCCATTTCGATCTGCTTGATCCGAATACTTCTTGCCGTCCCCCGATCTCCTTCCACCACTTCGGTCAATCCTTTTCTGACCAGATCCAGGGTTTGTCTGCCTGCCGGAATTCCGCCGGTGATCTCCGGGTCCATTTCCCTCACCAGATGGCCGTTCACATCCTTGACAGCCGTGACGATCCTGGGCCGGTACAAGGTGCCTCCATTGGCAATGGCTGCGGTGAATACGGCCATCTGGAGCGGGGTAACCAGGTTGAACCCCTGACCGATACTGATGGAAAGGGTTTCTCCCGGAAACCAGGCTTCATTGAACCGTTCCCGTTTCCATGCGGACGTCGGAATCAATCCCTGACGCTCATGATCCAGGTCAATGCCAGTGGGACGTCCTAATCCGCATCCGTTGGCATACTGTGCCAGCGCATCCACCCCCGTTTTTTCACCGGCCAGATAGAAAAACACATCACAGGACTGGGCCAGGGCATCCACCACGTTTAAATGCCCGTGCCCGTGTCTGCGCCAGCAATGATACCGTCGGCCCCGAAACATATAAAATCCGGGACAAAAGGTGGTGTCGTCACCATCAATCTTTTTTTCTTCCAGAGCGGCAATGGCGGTGAGTATCTTATAGGTGGAGGCCGGCGGATATTCCGCCTGGATGGTTTTGTTGATCATGGGACGGCCCGGATTGTTCATCAATGCCTGCCAGTTGCGGGTGGATATCCCGCCGATAAAGTCATTCTGATCAAACCCCGGATTGCTGGCCATGACCAGTACATCGCCATTGGCCGGATTCAGGGCCACGACGGCCCCATCCCGGTCTTCAAGCAGGTCTTCCGCCAGTTGCTGCAACGGCAGATCCAGGGTTAAGTGAAGATTGTGTCCCGGCACGGGTGCCACGGTTTTCAGCTCCTGGACCACCCGCCCGTTCACGTCCACCTCCACCTGGCGGCCGCCCCGCCGGCCTTGCAGATAGGATTCAAAACTTTTTTCCACCCCGTATCGTCCGATATGATCTCCTGCCCGGACATGAGGTAACATACCGCTTTCCAGTTCTTTTTTGTTCACCTCCCCCAGATATCCCAGCAGATGAGACGCTGTTTCCGGATAAATATAATGTCGGGTGGGCTCAATCTCCACATAAATTCCGGGCAGATCAAATTTATGGGCCTCCACAACGGCCAGCTGATCCCTGGAAATATCTTTTTTCAACACAATGGGCTTGTAAAAAGCAGCCGTTCCCGCTTTTTGAATTTGTTCCATCAGATCCACATAGGGTTCATCGATCAAAGAAGACAAAAGAGAAACGGTGTCCGGCACGGATCCCGTATCCTCGAGCACCATCACCAGATCAAACGCCGGCCGGTTGTCCACCAGCAGTTCCCCGTGCCGGTCGAAAATCAGCCCCCGGGACGGTTTGATGCTTTTTAACCGCACGCAATTGGTTTCAGACAAGCGGTGATATTCTTCTCCTTTGATCAGCTGAAGATACACCAGTCGAAAAAACAACAGCATGAACACGATCAAAACGCAAAGACTGGCAGCCATCACCCGCTGTTTCATCCAGTCCCGCTCTTTGGTTTTAGGCAGATCCACCATGGGTTTAATTTCTTCTTGTTTCCCGGATTCTGGCAATACGCTGAATCAGGTCCTGCCAGCGCCGGTATCCGGCAGAAATCAATCCAACCCCCAACGGAATCATCACGGCACCCCATGCGATCTGTTGCAGCATCAAAGACACATTAAGCGGCCACGTGCCCGTATATTCCTGTCGGGCAAACAGCGAAAAAAGAAAAATACCCTGTTGAATGGTGACAGACAGCAGGCTGACGACCACGATAAACGGAACACTGGTCTGGAACACCAGCTGCCGGGCCAGTCGAACGATTAAAAAAATCCAGAGATAAGAAAAGGTATAAAGGAAAAACGGCGCCCCTGACAGACTGTCCATGATTCCGCCCATACCGGCAATAACGGCAATAACCAGATAATGAGAAAAATGAAGGCTGATATAAACAATCAGGATAATGGTCAGGTCAAAACAATAAAATGATGACGATAAACCGGGAAGCAGCACTGTCTGGAAAACAATGAGAAAAAGGCTGATAATCCCCACAAAAACCCATTTCATTGTTTATATACCAGCACCTCTTCCAGTTTATCAAAATCCACACTGGTCTGAATGATGATATCCTGGAACAAATGGGAATGATCTTTTTTAACCGCCAGAACCGTGCCGATTTTCAACCCCTTGGGAAAGACCTGATCCAGCCCTGAAGACACAATGACCTCACCGGCCTGAATCTTTTCTTTACGCAAGGCATAAACAAAACTGCAACTGCTGTCACCATTGCCTTTGACCATCCCTCTGGCCCGTGTGGTCTGAACCAGGGCATCCACGGCGGAATTCCGATCCGTGATAAGCAGGACCCTGGAAAAATTGGGAGATACTTTGGTGATCTGTCCCACAATGCCTTCCGGAACCAGTATGGGCGCATTTTTTTTCAGGCCGTGCCGTTCCCCTTTATCAATCATCAGGGTTTTAAACCAGGGAGACGGGTCCCGGGCAATCACCCGGGCCGCCACATAGGTTCCGGATGCAGTCGATGAGAATGCCAAAAATTTCTTTAATCGGGCGTTCTCCACGGTCAGTTCCCGATTCTGGTTTTCAATCTGTTCTGCCAGGGTCAATTGTTGCTTTAAAACCGTGTTTTCCCGGGCTGCCGACACACAGGCAAAATAATTTTTCCAGACAGTCGACACAAAATAAACCGAGCGCTGCACGGCCAGTTGAAAGGGGGCCGTCAATGTGATCAACACGTTTTCCGGGCCCTGCACGTCAAAATTCTGCCGGCTGGTCAGACTGATCACTATCAAATTGATTGCGACAAACAATCCAATCCCGACAGCGATTAACATTCGACGGGAAAACATGTACTCAGTCGATCACCACTTCGGTTAAGATATCAATACTGTCCAGTGCTTTTCCACACCCTAACGCCACTGTTGACAATGGATCATCCGCCACCACGATGGGCAGGCCGCTTTTTTCCTGAAGCAGTTTATCCAGGTTTTTCAGCAATGCCCCGCCGCCGGTGAGCACAATTCCCGAGTCCACGATATCCGCTGCCAGTTCCGGCGGGGTCTGTTCCAGAGCGACACGCACCGTCTCCACAATGGCATCAATCTGTTCGGAAATGGCCATTCTGACCTCTTCGGAATCAATGGCCAGAATTTTGGGAATCCCGGATACCAGGTCCCGACCTTTGACTTCAATGGTCTCCAGATTGTCCGGATCCGGATATGCATTGCCGATGGTGTTTTTAATGATTTCCGCCGTGCGTTCGCCGATGAGCAGATTATATTTACGCTTGATATGCTGGCTGATAGAGCTGTCCATTTTATCGCCGGCCACCCGCAAAGACTGGGTATAAACGATGCCAGCCAGAGAGATGACCGCCACTTCCGTGGTGCCGCCGCCAATATCCACCACCATGTTACAGGTCGGTTCTGTAATGGGAAGACCTGCGCCGATGGCTGCAGCCATGGGTTCTTCAATCAGAAACACTTCTCTGGCACCGGCGGATTCCGCCGATTCCCGGACCGCCCGCTTTTCCACCTGGGTGATTCCCGAGGGCACGGCAATGATAATCCGGGGCCGGACCATGGTTTTCCGATTGTTGTGCACTTTTCGGATAAAATGCTTGAGCATGGCTTCGGTCACTTCAAAGTCGGCAATCACCCCGTCCCGCATGGGCCTTATGGCCACGATATTGCCGGGAGTCCGGCCCAGCATCCGTTTGGCCTCCATACCCACCGCCAGAACCCTGTTTTTTGCCCGGGCGTCGATTCTCACCGCCACCACAGAGGGTTCACTCAATACAATGCCTTTCCCTTTGACATACACCAGGGTATTGGCCGTTCCCAGATCAATGGCCAGGTCATTTGAAAAGGCGCCAAGCAAAGAATCCGTAATAAAGTTCATTTTCCCTCGTTAGTCTTGTTAAAATATGTTTTCACCCGATCCAGGGATTGATCTTTTTACCTGAATGGTAGTTGCTAACAAAATTAACCGTTTTTTACAAGAATAAAGTCTGACATCCTATCCTATTATATTATTCTTTCCGGATTCACCTTAAAATACACCGGGCAATACAGTCATGGATCGCCGGCCTGAATTTTTTGATTTTCAGGTTAAAACGGGACGGATGCACCCGGTTGGTCAATAAAACAACAATGGCGCCGGTATCCGGATCGATCCAGAAAGACGTCCCCGTGAACCCCAGATGTCCCACAGTCAATGCAGAAAAATACCGCCCCGTGGATGATCCGGTCTGGGACGGGGTATCAAATCCCGCCACGTGGGTATGACCGGGATATTTTTGGATGAATCGAGCCGCCGTCCCGGGATCCAGGACCTGAGGAGACTGGTATTTGATGGCCTGAAGCATCTCCAGACACAGACGATGCACCCCGTCCGCAGACCCGAACAGGCCGGCATGCCCCTGAATACCCCCGGACACCCAGGCGTTTTCATCGTCCACCTCTCCGGTGAGCACCCGCCCCCGCCAGGGGCAATTCTGGGTGGACACCAGCCGGGCTTGATCCACAGGCATGGAAGGGGCGGCCATATCGATAAAAAACAGATCTTCAATGCCCAGGGGCTGATAGACGTGATTTTGGACAAACCGGTCCAACCGGGTCTGTGTAACGACCCGGATCACTTTGGAAAGCAGCATATAGCCCAGATCGCTGTACACCTGTTTTGCCCCGGGCAATGCCATCAACGGTTCTGTGAGAACCAGATGATCCATCACCGCAAGAGGGTCCGGCTGACCGGTGGCCTGTTCAAAAAAGTTTCTGTGGGCCGGCAGCCCGGAGGTATGTCTCAGCAGCATGTCCAGGGTGATTCCTGCTTTGGGCGTTTGGATCGTGGCCGGCAAAAGGTCTTTCAGGCGGACATCCAGCGTCAGTTGACGGGTTTGCACCAGCACCATCATGGCGACAGCCGTGGCCAGCGGTTTGGTCAGTGAGGCCAGATCAAACACGGCATCTGTTTTCATGGGGTGGTTTGTTTGCAGATCCATCACGCCGAACGCCCGATGATACAGAATTTTATCATATTTTGCACACAACAGCACGGCACCGGGAAACACGTTTTCTCTGATTCCCCGGTCCATCATGTTTGACACAGGATCCGATGTCATGATCCCCACTTTTTCGCCGGCCATGTCAGTGTTTTCGCGTCGGCATCCAGATCCACCCGGCATCCCATGGGCAAAGACAGGTTCACCCTCCCATGCCCTGCGGCAAGCCCCATCAAAACAGGCACCTGGTATTCACCAAAAATATCGGAAAAAATCTCAGGCAGGTATTCCGGATGATCACACCGTTCAAACGTGCCGGTCACCACGGCCCAGACGCAAGAAAACAACCCGGCCATTTTCATCTGGGTCAGCATGCGGTCGATTTTGTAGGCCGGTTCCCCCACATCCTCCAAAAACAACACGGCCCGGGAAAAATCAGGCGCAAACTTTGTTCCCACCAGATGGGTCAATGTGGCCAGATTGCCGCCCATCAGAATTCCCGTGGCCCGGCCGGATGCCACACACAACCCCTGGGGTATCTTCAATGCGGTCCCTTGGCCGGTCACGGTATCCAAAAACGAGGTGCGTGTTTGAAAGTCCGCATCTGCCAGAGACACCAGATTGGGGCCATGGACCACGCCGATGTTTGCCCGCTGCATCACGGCGGTCAGCAGTGCCGTGGCATCTGAAAACCCGATAAACAGCTTGGGTTGGGCTTGAATCAGGGGCCAGTCCACATAAGAGAGCATGCGCATGGCTCCGAAACCGCCCCTGGCACAGATAATCCCCTTGATGTCCGGGTCGGCGGCAAGTGCATTGATCACGGTGGCCCGGCACAAATCATCCCCTGCCAGATACCGTTTTTGTCCAAAAATTTGATCCGGCACCTGCACCTGAAATCCAAACTTTTCCAGGCAGATGATTCCCTGTTGCAGCCGAATTTCATCAAACCGGGCGCTGGGCGCAGCCAAACCCACCAGATCCCCTTTTTCAAGACATGGAAAACAATTGATTTTCATGCCGATATTTTGACAAAATCCAGAAAAATTGCAATACTGTGTGTCTTATTAATTTCAAAAATCAAAGGATCCCATGCGTTCCCATACGCCCGCCATCCTGGCCCCGGCCGGAGACAAGACCACTTTTTTGGCCGCCGTGGCTGCAGGAGCTGATGCCATTTACTGCGGACTCAAGCTGTTTTCCGCCCGGATGGAAGCTGCCAATTTCAGTATTGAAGAACTGTCCCGACTGTCCCGTCTGGCCCGGTCCAGACAGATTGATGTACATATTGCATTCAATACCCTGATCAAGGAATCGGAAACCCCAAAAGCCCTTCGCCTGCTGTCCAAACTGCAGCAGCATGTGATCTTTGACGCATTGATCGTTCAGGATCCGGCCGTTATCTCTTTGGCCAGACAGGCAGGCATCACCCAGGACCTGCATCTTTCCACCCTGGGCAATCTTTCCTCTCCTGCCGGCCTGAAATCGGCCCGCAATGCCGGTTTCTCCCAGGTGGTCCTGCCCAGAGAATTTTCTTTGGACGATATCCGGGCCATGGCGGCCCAAACCCCTGAAGACATGGGTCTGGAAGTGTTTGTTCACGGGGCTTTGTGCTATGGTATCTCCGGGCGGTGCTACTGGAGTTCCTGGTTCGGCGGCAAAAGCGCCCTCAGAGGGCGTTGTGTCCAACCCTGCCGGCGCATGTATCAGATGAAATCAGAAAAGCACCGGTATTTCTCGTGTATGGATTTTTCTGCAGATGTGCTGGCCAAAGTACTCAAAGAAATTCCCCGGGTTCACACCTGGAAAATTGAAGGCAGAAAAAAAAGCCCGCATTATGTATATTACACAATCAAGGCGTTTCAGCTGCTCAGAGATGATCCGTCCCGGAAAAAAGAAGCCCTGACCTATCTTGACTATGCCTTGGGCCGGCCGTTCACTCATTACAACCTTTTGTCCCATCGGATTCAAAACCCGCTGGATCATCAGGATGTCACCCAATCCGGCCTGTTTTTAGGCCGGATCAAAAATCCGGCCGCCCCTTTTTTCATCACGAAAGATGCCTTGTTCCCAGAAGACCTGCTGCGCATCGGCAATGAAGAGGATGCCTTTCACACCATCCAGAAAGTGACAAGGAGCGTGCCCCAAAAAGGAAAATTTACTTTGCCCCGGCAGTTGCGGCATAAAGTGAGAAAAGACGCGCCGGTTCATCTCATTGATCGCCGGACCAATGAACTGACCCGGGAAATCAGTGTCCTGGACGCTGAACTGGCGGATATGGAAAAAATTCTTGTACGTCCGGCCCCCCACACAGACGTTTCAGACAAAAATCCTTTAAACACCCGGCGCCGGACCCGTCAACACATCACCGATATCCGGGTCTCCAGAAAATCGCAGGCCCAGGCCCAGAAATCAGGTGCATCCGGCATCTGGATTTCCGGCAGCCGTTACAGCACCCGTTTTGACAAAACCACCTGGCTGTGGCTGGATCCGTCCATTTTTCCGGAAGAAGAGATCTTGTGCCGCCAGTATATCACCACAGCATTAAAAAAAGGGGCCCGCCATTTTGTGCTCAATGCCGTCTGGCAGATCAGTCTGTTTGACAATCCGGCCCCGTTGGATCTGTGGGCCGGCCCTTTCTGCAATATCGCCAACAGCCTGGCCATTCAGGAGTTGAAAACACTCGGATTCAGCGGCGCCATCGTATCTCCGGAACTGGACAAAAATACGTTTTTATCCCTGCCGGAATCATCCGTGCTCCCCTTGGGAGTGGTCATTGAGGGAAACTGGCCTTTGGCCGTTTCCCGGACCCTTTCGCCGGGGTTATCGCCCGGAGATTTTTTCATGAGCCCCAAAAAAGAAGGGGCCTGGGTCACCCGGTCCAATAATTTAAATTATATATTTCCCAACTGGCCCCTGGATCTGACCGCACACAGAAAAACGCTGGCCCAGGCCGGGTATACCTGTTTTATCACCCTGGAAGAACCCGTGCCCAAAAATGTGTCTCTCAAGAACCGGCCCGGGTTGTGGAACTGGGATCTCACGCTTTTGTAACGGTTTTGATTCCCCGACCGCCCCACCCGGGGTCGGGGAATCAAAATTTTTCAGATTCAGACTGGATTCAGGCTGTCAACAGGATTCAGGGCTTGATCCGGATAGATGGATACAGACCCTCCAGCTCTCCGGTGCGATAGGGCTGGATAATGTTAAAAGAGATATTCTGGTCATCCTGGGCATGGCCCCTTTTCTCACCGTTGTTGTAAAGGGCCCCGTTCAGCAGCAGAATATTTTGCAGCCGGTTTTTAAACGTCTCGATAAAAACCGATCCCTTACCGTTAAATGTCATTTTACCGATGGTCAGACTGTCTCTCACTTCTGCCAGATCATCCAGGGAAATGGCATGGGTTTTTACATCCGCCTGGGTCCGAATCAAACCCCATATCAGGTGATCACCGGCAATATGAATGGGTTCTTCCGGGTCCATGATGGTGTGGGGCATTATGATACAGCCTTCCCCCAATTGAATGCGGGCCGTTTCCTTGCCATTGAGAAACGCGTTGAATCCCACGAAACACCCCTGCCCCACATCCGCATGAATGATCTTGCCGCCATGGGCCGTGATACACATGTCGGCCAGACGTGAATTGATGATATAGGTATTTTCCTGGGCATTGGACCCTTCCCCCATCTCGGCATTTTCCAGAAACGCCCGCTGGGCCACCAGCACATTTTCGCCGATATGGGTGTCCCCCTGAATAACGGCATACCGGTTCACGGCCGACGTGAACGGCGCTTCGACAGGCTCCAGGTTCATGACTTCAAACAGCCGCTCATAGTCGGCCTCCCTGTTTTTCACAAAGTCATACATGATCCCCCGGGGCTGAAACGCATCATTGACCCCCACAAAATAATCCAATGCGGTTGTGTCATATTTGAATTTGAATTCAAAATGCTGATTACGGATCCAGATGGTTCCGGGTTCAATCTTCCGGTGAAACAGTTCTCCCACCTGGATATAGGAAAAATCTCCTACAATACAGGAATGCAGATTCATCAGATCCACGGTGGCAAACGGTCCTAAAAAACACCCTTCCAGGGTGGAGCCGTGAATATTTGCGTAATGGCTTGAAATGGTGTTTCTAATGCCGAATTCTTCCGGACTCTCAGGGTTGTGGGAGTTGCTGTGCACCAGGGTTTTGTACAACAGGCTGTCCCGGATGGTGATCATTTCATCTTCCACTAAAGGAATTTCTTTGGTGGATCGGATTTTGTCTCCTTTGCGTTTGAGCTCGTCTCCCCGGATATCACTTTTGTAAATGGCGGAACGGCCCACATAACATTTGCCTAAAAAATAACTGCCCGCGATATTGGAGTTTTTAAAGTGAAAATAGATGGGATGATGGGAGGTAATACCGTAAAACGCATAAAATTTGAGCATTTTTTCATGATCCAGTGCATGGGTCACAAAGGGTTCGGTATCAAACCCAAACTCATCCAGGTTCACGTTCACACGGCTGATGATTCGGTCGGCCAATTGCTGTAACTGATTCATTGTCGTGCCTTTCATTTTTTTGAAATTTTTGAAAATGCATGCCTGTATATGTCGCATGGTGTATACATGCCGTTTGGTATACCATAGATAAATTCTTTGAGACAAGACATATCAGATCTCAGGGTTCTGATTTATCTGCCGTTCCCATGGGATCGTTCCCCAGCCGGCGGTATAACGTCCGGCGGCCGATTCCCAGAAGAGCGGCGGCTCGCCGCTTGTTCCCTTCGACCCGGGCCAGCACGTGATGAATATACCGGCGTTCAATTTCTGCCAAAGGCGGCAGGGCCGTATTGTCGGCAGGAAATGCCAATCCCGGTTCAGATACGGACAATGAAACGTTTTTTGATGCCTGTGTCCGGATACGGGCCGGCAGATGGGCCACCCGGATCCGGTCTCCGGTGGTGAAGGTCACGGCACGCTCCACGGCATTGCGTAATTCCCTGACATTTCCGGGAAACGGGTATCGGGATATCAAGTCCAGTGCCCTGGGGGAAAATCCTTTCAATGTCTTGCCCTGTCCCAGGGAAAACCGGCGTAAAAACCGGTCGGCCAGAAGCTCAATATCTTCACCGCGATCCCTGAGCGGCGGAACCCTTAAGGCAAATGTCTCCAGTCGGAAAAAAAGATCTTCCCGAAATTCACCGGTCCGGACATCCTGGTCGATATCCCGATGCGTGGCCGCCAGAATCCGGACATCCACCTGGTCTTCAACATTTTCACCCACACGCCGGAGCTTGCCGTCCTGGAGGACCCGCAGCAATTTGGCCTGAAGGAACAGCGGCATTTCCGAAATTTCATCCAGCAGCAGCGACCCGCCTCGGGCTTCCATAAAAATCCCCTGGCGGCTTTTTCCGGCACCCGTGAATGCCCCCTGGGCATGGCCGAACAACTCGGTTTCCATCAGATTTTCGGGAATACCGGCACAGTTGACAGGCACAAAAGGACCCTGGGCACGATCGCTTTCCTTGTGAACGGCCTTGGCCACCAGTTCTTTTCCTGTACCGCTTTCACCCAGGATCAGCACGGGCCCCCGGGCCTTTGCAACCTGACGGATCTGCCCGAACAAATACCGCATGGGCCGGCTCTGGCCGTAGATGCCGTGAAAGCCGTCCGACGACAGAAATCCACGCATCCGATTGATTGTTTTTGACAGCTGTTTTCTTTCCAGGGTGCGCTTGACCACCAGGATAAAATGTTCCAGATCCAAAGGTTTGGCCAGAAAATCATCCGCACCGGCTTTCAAGGCTTCCACTGCCCGGGAAATGGTTCCAAATGCCGTGATCATCAGAAATCCCGGAGGAAAATCCAGGGCCTGGTCCTGCAGTCTGTTTAAAAAAGCAAGCCCGTCCATTCCGGGCAGTTTTAAATCACATACAATCAGGTCCGGCAATGCGGTTTCCATGGCCGTCACCGCGTTTTCAGCACTGGGCATCCACCGGGCATCCAGCCCGGCATCCTGAATTTCTTCACATAAAAGACTGCCAAGGGCCTGATCGTCTTCAATAATCCATACCTTTTTTCCCGGACCGGTTTCAGTCTGTGTCATTGATTTTCCCCTGCTTGTAATTCCGGTTTCCGGCAAGGTATCGCCAAAATAAAACAGGCGCCTCCCAACCGGCTGTTTTTCAATTCAATCGAACCGCCGTGTTCCTGGGCGGCGGCATGTACCACGGACAACCCCAAACCCGTTCCTTTGCCCACGGATTTGGTTGTAAAAAACGGATCAAAAATTTGGGTCCGGTTTTCAGATGCCACGCCGGGACCATCATCTTCCACATAAAACAAAACAAACGGGTCCCGGCATGTGCAGGTCAACATCACTGTCGCGCCGGGTCTGCTTTGAACCGCATTTTTCAAAAGGTTGACCAGGGCCTGCTGTACCCGGATTCCGTCCAGAAATACGATGGTTTTTGTATCCGGTGTCGTGCACCGGATCTGTGACTGGTTCATTTTGGCCGCTTCCTGAACCGTTGAGACGGCTGATTCCATCAACCACGACACATCCACCGGCGCCCGGCGCAACGAATTTTTACGGCTGAAATCCAGCAGCTGTTTGATGATATACTCCATGCGGCTCACTTCATTGCGAATGGTTTCAAACACCCGGACCAGGTCCTCAGACAGATCTCTGGTCCGAAGCGCCCGCTGGGCCCGACCGCCGATCGTACTCAAAGGGGTTCCCAGCTCATGGGCCGTACCCGCAGCAAACCGGCCCAATGCCGCCAGTTTCTCATTCTGGCGTATCTCCTGCTCCAGTTCGTCCTGTTTTCTGCGGTGCGCCAGAATGGTTTTCCGGGCTTCGTTCATGCGGTTGAGCATATGGTTGAATGTTTTCCCCAGCACAATGATTTCCTTAGGACCGCTGTATTTGAATCGATGCCGGTGATCCCCTTTGGCAATGCGCGTCATACTGGCAGTCAGGCGTTTCAAGTGGACCCCCACGGCCCGGTGGTGACCGTACAGCACCACGCCGGAAAGCAGGACCACGAGCACGGTGAGTATCAGTGCTGCATGAATTCTTAATATATTGAAATTTTGGATAAATTCGCTTTCTTTCCGGGTCAGCTGCAACAGCCCGTTGATTTGTCCGCCCGTATCGGTGAGCGGCAAAAAATAGGAATACACCTGACGTCCCCCTATCTGCTCATATTCGCCGCGTTTCCGGCCTTTTGCCGCCAGTTTTGTCATCTTTTCACGCTGTTCTTCAGGCTCGGCCAGGCCAAGGTTCAAAATCCGTTTTCCCTGGCTGTCATACACATAGGCACTGTAAACCCGGCCAATGGCAAAAACCGATTCCAACGACTGCTGCATGCTCCCCATGCGATCTTTTTCCAAAGCGTAACTGAGCGGCATCTGAACCGCTCTGGCCACCAGTTCCAGATCGGTCTGCATCTGTTTTTCCACCTGTTTTTCGATGGAGTTGAGCCCCACATATCCAAAAATCCCCAAAGTGAATACCATGGGCAGCATCACATAAATCAGCAATGCGGTCCGGGAATGAATCGTGTTTGGAAACAAAGTGATCATCGGCATAATTTTTCTCCCAAGTGTCATAAAAACACCTGCACATATAACACATGTGTCATTTGGATACAAAAAAAACATCCCGGCCAAAGCGGTTTCAAAAAGAAAAACATTGGGTACAAATAATAATATTTTCAAATAATATCAAAAAGATATCATAAAAAATGACTGGTTTTTTTATTTTTTTCATCCTGACGGCACAGTTCTGGCTATATCAAACAGGCAACGGCGCCCCGGTTTCAGGGGTGGCGTTGAAAACGTGCAAAAGGCACAGCATATGATTTATTTCAATTTATTAAAGGAGAACCCGATGAGTACTTTCAAACCGTTGTCAACCATTTTTCTTATTGCCGCCATCACCCTTATGATCGCCATGGTCCTGCCTGGAACAGCCCAGGAAAATCTGATGCAGGGAAACGACGTTCCCCAGGAAATCACAGACGGCGATCTGGACAATGCCGCTGAAGCCTATGCGCAAATGCAGGTGATCCATGCTGAATTTCAAGAATCGGTTCAGCAGACCGAAGACAATGAAGCGCGGCAGCAGCTTCAGAATCAGGCCAATGAACAATTGATTAAAGCCATTCAGGAAACCGGACTGGATGCTGACACGTTCAATCATATCATGGCCCAGGTCCAGGCCAATGACGAACTCAGAGAAACGTTCATAGAAAAAGTTCAGAACATTCAGTAAATACAAGCCATTTTAAGGAAGGTTACTTTTATGAGAAAATATGGGCAAATCGCAATATCAATGATGTTGTTGATGCTGCTGGCGCTGGGGATGATCGGCGCTTCAGGATGTGATTCACAAGATCGTTCTGAACAGTCTTCATCCACCCCATTGCCGGTGACGTCCTCAGAGCAGCCGGACGATTCAGGCGGCATGACCGCGTCTTTGCCGCCTGTGACTGAAACGGATCTGGAAAAAGCGGCCGTGGCCCACAAAAAGATCACCCGAATCAACCAGGATCTGCAGCAATCGGTTCTGCAGACAGACAATATGGATGACCGCCGGGATCTGCAGCTCAAAGCCAATAAAGATATGGTTCTGGCCGCTGAAAATGCAGGACTTGAATTTGAAACCTACAACCGCATCATGCACCAGATCCGCACCGACAGCCAGATGGAAATGGTTTTCCAGAAAAAGCTTGAGTCCCTGGAATGATGCGTTATTTGAAAAACCTCAACAAGCCGTGAAGATTGGACAGCGGATGGGGCGGGCACCCGGGAATAAACAGATCCACGGGCAGAATGCTTTCCAGCCCCGGGGCCACTTCCGGGCTGCCGTAAAACGGCCCCCCCATGATCGTGCAGCTGCCCACGGCAATCACCACCCGGGGTTCGGGAACTGCTTCATAGGTCTGAAGCAATGCAGTTTTCATGTTCCTGGACACCGGGCCGGTGACCACAATGGCATCGGCATGGCGCGGTGAGGCCACAAAATTGATGCCGAACCGGGCCAAATCGAAAAACGGGGTGGCCAGCACGTTCAGATCCGCCTCACACGCATTGCATCCCCCTGCTGACACCTGGCGCAGCTGCAAAGACCGGCCGAACAGTTTTTTGAAATGCTGTTTGGAATGCCGGGCCAGATTCGGCAGGGTTCCGTCCGTGAGCAGATCGGCCCGGCTGGAAGTGGCAATTTCAAAATCATTGGTAAAGGTGACAAACGTTTTTTCAGACACCCGTTCACACGTGCCGCAGAACACGCACCGTCCCATATCGATCCTTTTTTTGTCAACATCGATGGCATCCTGGGGACAGGCATCGGCACAGGCCTGAATCACGGAAGGATCCGCATCCTTATTGATATCGGGCCGTCCCCGGTACCGGGGAAACACGGCAGGTTTTTCTTTGGGGTAGTTACAGGTGCGATACCCTTGTTCAAACCGGTTTTTCAGTACACTGAGCATGGTGACAAACTTTCTTTATTAGTAAATATCACAGATCAAACCCGCAGTAGGACAGGTTGAAGCTCTTGTTGTTCAGGGGAAAATCCGAAATGCCCGTGTCCCGCAACGCCATGGCCAGACCGTTCCAATTGTGAAAGGACGGGTCCTTGACCTTGTACCGCAGAATATGGCCGGTGTCATCCGTGAGAAGCGCATGGGACACCTCGCCGCGCCAGGCTTCGTTCAAAGTGACGCTCAGGCTGTCCGGCGGCAGGGCCGGCATCCGGCCTTCCACCACCCGGGTGGTCACGGGCCGGTCGATCAATGACTGGATCATCTCCAGGGACTGAAGCACCTCGTCTCTGCGCACCAGGGCCCGGGCATAC
Organism: Desulfotignum phosphitoxidans DSM 13687; assembly: GCF_000350545.1. Taxonomy (GTDB): domain Bacteria; phylum Desulfobacterota; class Desulfobacteria; order Desulfobacterales; family Desulfobacteraceae; genus Desulfotignum; species Desulfotignum phosphitoxidans. Next base: position 501,179 of record NZ_APJX01000002.1, on the reverse strand, counting down.
ACATCACCGGACGGTTTGGGATTTTCCGGCACCTTCAGGTACCCGTACCATTCCGTGGGAAACCAGCGCCGCACATCATAGGAAAGCCCGCTGGCCCGGCCGGCCGGTCCCACCAGACCCAGGTGTCCGGCATCTTCACGGTTCACCCGCCCGCATCCTTCAAACCGGGCCCGCACCGTGGACGCACTGAAAATCAGATCCAGCACATGTTCCACCTGGGGTTTGAGTTCCGCAATCCTCTCGTTCAGGGTTTTGCGGACCTCATCGTTCAGGTCGAACCGCACCCCGCCGGGCCGCACCAGTCCCTTGCCGAACCGGTTGCCGCACAAAAGCAGGGACAGGTTCAGAAAATCCCCCCGGATCCGGCCGAAATAATTGGCCGGCGGCAGAAACGCCACATCCATGCACAAGGCCCCTAAATCCCCGATATGGTTGGCCAGACGCTCCAGTTCCAGGGCAATGGTGCGGATGATCTTTGCCCCGTCATCCACATTCACGGATGCCAGAGCTTCCACGGCCTGGGCCATGCACAGGCCATGTCCGATGGTGGTGTCTCCGGCCATGTTTTCCGTCAGAATGGGCAGGCGTTTGGGGGTCACCTGCTGCAACAGGGTTTCCACACCCCGGTGCTGGTATCCCAGCTGGATCTCCAGATGCAGGACCCGCTCCCCGATGCAGTTGAACCGGAAATGACCGGGCTCGATCACGCCGGCATGCACGGGCCCCACGGCCACTTCATGGATATCGTCTCCGGCCACCTGATAGTAGTCATAGTTGCCCGGAATATCCTGGGTATAATCATTGTTGAACACATCCGGTTTGTTGCGGATGTTTTTGTGATACCGCACCATCTTGAACCAGGGATGGCCCTGGGGACGGATGCCATACTGCTCGGCCATCTCCCGTTCAAACAGATGGAACGGTTCACATTCCGACGTCAAGGACGGATACGTCTCAGGGGCATCACATCCGGCCGCCACCAGTTCATGGGTCCGCAGCACCATGAGAAACTTCAGGGTGCCGTGGTCCTCGTAGGCGAAAAACTGCACCACCTTGCCGCCGTTTTTCACAATGTCCAGGGCCTGAGTCCGGAACGTGTCAAAGGGCAGATGAGGGATATCGGCCCGGGAAATGGGCCCGCCGTTGGGAATGGGTATAAACGCTTTCATTGCAGTCCTCCACCAATGGCATGCACGGCATCGACAATGGTCTGATACAGGGCATCCGGAATAAAAAAGCACAGAATCAGGGATGTCAGCAGCAGCACGTACTGGGGCCATATCATGCCCGGGGGTTCCTTGAATGAAACATCTTTCCCATCCGCTGCCGGTCCGGTGCCGGTTTCTGCCGGGGTGTCAAAGCAGATGGCCATGACCTGTCTGGCAAATCCGGCAAAGATCACGCACAGGCTGAAGATAAAGATGCCTGCGGCCAGATAATGGCCCGTTTTAAACGCCGCCATGATGATGAACAGCTCTCCGATGAAAATCCCGAATGGCGGGAACCCGGAAATGCCGGCAAATCCGGCGAAAAAGGCCACAAATGTTTTGGGCATCTGTTTTGCCATCTGTCCGGTGTTGGCAATGAGCCGGTCCTTGTATCCCATCAGGATATTGCCGGAAGACAGAAACAACGAGGATTTGATCAGGCTGTGATGAATCATGCAGATCACGGCTCCGTACACACCCAGTCCCCCGATGCCCGTGCCCAGGGCGATGATGCCCATGTTTTCGATACTGGAGTAAGCCAGCATGCGCTTGTATTCGGTCTGTTTGAGAATATAGGTGGCCGCCGCCACAATGGACAGCAGCCCGAACACAATCAGGATGGTGCCGGAAAAATCACTCAACCCGGCGGATACCATGATCTTGTTGGTCTTGAAAATCCCTAAGTAGGCGCAGTTCAACAGCACCCCGGACAGCAGGGCCGACGCCGGGCTGGGGGCTTCACTGTGGGCGTCGGGCAGCCAGGTGTGCATGGGGGCCAGCCCCATTTTGGTGCCGTACCCCACCACGATAAAGATAAACCCGGCCTTGAGCCATGCCGGATCCAGCTGTGCGGCCACGGGGGTCAGGGCGGAAAAGGACATGGCCGAAGTCACGCCCCCCAGTTCCATGGAAAATGTGAGAAACAAGGATCCCACCAGGGCCATGGCAATGCCCACGGAACAGATGAGCACATATTTCCAGGTGGCTTCCAGAGAAGCCCCGGACCGGTGGGTATAGATCAGAGGGGCGCTGGCCAGGGTGGTGGCTTCGATGGCGATCCACAGCACCATGATGTGATCCGACAGCGTCACCATGGTCATGGTGGATAAAAACAGCAGCATGAACCCGGTAAAGATGTTTTCGGATTTCAGGCCGTGGGCCGCCAGATACCCCGTGGTGTAGATACTGATCAGAAAAAACAGCAGCGAGATCACCAGAAGAGACAGCAGCCCTTCCGGGGTCACGGCAAAATATTCAGCAAACCAGGCCTGGGGGGTGTTTTTCCACAACAGCAAAGACAGTACCAGGTGGACCGCACCCGTCAGCACCAGCAGCTGACGGCTGAGGGCTGACGGCAAAACAAAGGCCAGCAGGCCGGTGACAAACGGGGTGATAAAAACCAATTCAACCATAAGGGCCGTTCCTATTCTTTCAGGGTTCTCAGAAGTGAGGTATCCACATCATCAAAGGTCTGCTTGATGTTCTGGAGGATCACGGCCATGATCATGACCCCGGCCAGCACATCCAGCAGGATGCCGAATTCCACGATATGCCGTGCCCGCACCGAAAAGGTGGTGCCCATCAGGTAGATCCCGTTTTCCAGCATGATATACCCGATCACCATGGCAATGGCGTTTCTTCTTGCCATGAGCAGAAACATGCCCGTGACCAGCAAAGAGATGGCAGCCGGAAACAGCAGCCGGGAGTCACTGATGGAGGGGATGTTCAGATACCTGGAAATGACTGCAGCGGCCACGATCAGGCCCAGGCCGAAAAACAACGAGGCATGATACCCCACAATGGGAGCCACATCCCGCTGGATGGCCACTTTCCGGATGGCCAGGTGAATGCTCAACGGAATGAGCACCCCCCGGATCACCAGGGTGGCAATGGTGAAAATAACGGCTCCGGTTGCCATATGCGGGGTGATGAAAAAAGGGATGATGGACACCACGATGCCCTGAAACGCCATCACCTTGATCAGGGCCGGCACCCGGCTGGAACCGAATGCGAACAACACGGACAACAGCACCAGGGTCAGCAAAGTGTCAACGGTATAAAGGGTCATTGAATCAGCTCCAGGGTAATGATGGTTGCAAAAAACGCCAGGGCAAACGAGGTCAGCACGAACTGGGGCACCTTGTCCATGCGGTACCGGGCAATGGTGGACTCGATAATTCCCACCACCAGATAAACAATGACCAGCCCGGCAATGAAAACCAGCAAGCCCGCACCCGGAATGCCGGTCTCAAAAGGCAGGATCAGCCCGGACAGAATGGCGGCGTAAAAAAACAGTTTGCAGAACGATCCCAGCTCGATAAGGGCAAAATCCGGCCCGCTGTGATCCAGAACCATGACTTCGTGGATCATGGTCAATTCCAGATGCGTGGCCGGATCATCCACAGGCACCCGGGAGGTTTCCGTCACCAGAATGATGAAAAACGCGATCACGATGAACAAAAGCGACGGTCCTGCGATCTGCCACAGACCCAGGGTGCCTGTACCGGAAAAATAGGCGGCAAACGACAGTTCCCCGGTCAGGCGGTAAAAGAAAATCAGGATCATGAACATGGCCGCTTCACAGATGATGGGAAAAAACGCTTCCCTGGCCGCACCCATGCCCTCAAAGGGCGAGGCCGTGTCCATGGCCGCGGCAATGGTGAAAAACCGGCCCAGTCCCAGAAGGTACAGCACGAAAATTACATCCCCGTTAAAGGAGATCACGGGCATGTGACCGGCCAGGGGCAGAAACAGCAAAGCGGCCAGGGCTGCGGCACAGGAGACCACGGGTCCCATTTTAAACACCGGCGTGGTGCTGACGCTGTAAACCGATCCTTTTTTAAACAGCTTGATCAATGTGTCATAGTTGATCAGCAGCGGCGGCCCTTTTTTTCCGCCGAAAAACGCTTTGACCTTGAGGATCACGGCCGAAAAAAACGGTGCCGTAAAAACAGCAGCCAGCCAGAGCACAATGGATTCAAACATATACACTCCCTGCTTGGTTGATGAAGGTTATATGAAAGTGTTAAGTTTTAAGTTTTAAGTTTTAAGTTTTAAGTTTTAAGTTTTAAGTTTTAAGTTTTAAGTTTTAAGTTTTAAGTTTTAAGTTTTAAGTTTTAAGTGTCATTATTTATTGGGGTCTCTGAGGCCAGGGGTGTTATATGAAAAACAGCAGCAGCACAATGGCCAGTAAAATATATCCGATGTACAGGTGGATGTCCCCGTGCTGGATCCATCTGAGCCGGTCAAACAGAAACTGCACCGGCCGGATCACTCCCGGCGCCATGCAGCGTTCCGCAATGTCATGCACCCGGCTTTCATATCGGGTGGATGCCGGAAACCGGCCGGCAACGGGCGGATGTTGTTCTTCAATGGGGGCGGCCGGACGGAAAAACCGCACCATTTCAAAAGCATAGGACGCGCCCGTGTACTGCATTTTAGGAGTGGGCCGGGTGAACCCGCATCCCCAGGTCCCGGACCGGGATATGGGTTTGGCCCGGTAGAACCAGGATCGCAGACCGGCCATTCCCAGCACCAGCACAACAATGACAAACGCACCCAGGGTGATGTGTCCGGTGATCTGGGCAAACGGTGCGAGAGGAATTCTGGCATACCCCAGGTTCAGCGCGGACACGGCAGACAAAGACAGATTGAAAAACCATCCGGGAAACACCCCGATGATGACACAGGCCGTTCCCAGACCCCCCATGGCCCACAGCATGGTGGTGCCGGACTCGGTCCGGTTCCGGGCCGCTTCGGTCCGGGGTTCCCCCTGGAACACGATGCCCAGAACCCGGGTAAAACAGGCCAGGGCCAGTCCCCCGATCACAGCCAGGCCGATGATGGCGGCCACACTCACGGCAAACGGAATCTTATCCAGGGCAATGCCCTGGAACCCGCCCAGATACACCACGAACTCTCCGGCAAACCCGTTGAAAGGCGGCAAACCGCAGATGGCCAGAGACCCGATGATAAAAGCAAACCCGGTGATTTTCATGGACTTGAGCAGTCCGCCCAGGGCATCCATGGACCGGGTGCCGGTCTGATGCACCACCATGCCGGCCCCCATGAACAGCAAAGACTTGAACAGGGCATGGTTGAGCACGTGAAACAAAGCCCCTGAAAATCCCAGCACGGCCATGACGGGATTGCGGGATGCCACCCCGACCATGCCCAGCCCCATGCCGATAAGAATGATCCCGATATTTTCCACACTGCTGTAAGCCAGAAGCCGTTTGATATCCGTCTGGCCCAGGGCATACACCACCCCGAGAATCCCGGACACCACCCCGGCAGCCACCACCAGGTATCCGAACGCCGGTGCCGGCAGTTCCAGCAAAGAATAGATGCGCAGAATCCCGTAAATCCCGGTCTTGATCATCACCCCGGACATGACGGCGGAAATGTGACTGGGTGCGGCCGGATGGGCATGGGGCAGCCACACATGAAAGGGAAACACCCCGGCTTTGGAGCCGAACCCGATGAAAAACAGCACAAATGCCAGTATTTTGGCGCCCTCGGTCAGGGTATGCACATCCGTGAACCCGAAACTGCCCGTGTATTTATAAAAAATCCCGAACCCCGCGAAAATGAACATGGCCCCCACATGGGAAAACACAAAATACAGATATCCGGCGTACCGGTTTTCTTTTTTCCGGTAATCGTGGATCACCAGAAAAAATGAAGACAATGACATGATTTCCCAGGACAGCATGAATGTGATGATGTTGGCCGCCGTCACCACCAGGGCCATAGATACCACCAGAATGGAAAAGAAAAACGCGGTCACGGCTGTTTTCACGGGAGCGGCCGCATCTTGTGTGTAATGAAAACTGTACACCGCCGCCATCAGGCACACCAGAAAAATCACGGCCAGAAAAAAAGCGGACAAGGTATCCATTTCAAATGCCAGAAAAAACAGATTCAGATACTGAAACGATACCGAATGGGTGACCGATCCCATGAGCGTGGTCACGGCAGCCGCCAGACCCCACACACATCCGGCACTGATAAGCAGGGTGGCCCCGGCTCTTGAAAACAGGTGATGGCGGGCGGATACCAGGGACACAAGCCCTCCGGCCAGGATCAGACTGATGGCTGCAAAAAAATGACTCATCAATTTTCATTCCCTCATTTTTTGAGTATTTTTGAAGTCAGGAGACGGTTTTAATCAAGTTCCGGATTTCAATATGGGAAAAATGGGGGATTGTCAAGTCATTGACAAAATTTGTTTCAATTTGAAACAAATCAATGGCGGTACACCACGGGCCGGTCATCTGCGCCGATGTCAATACCCACGGTATCACCGGTCTTGAAACCGAGCCGCTTGAACTCTTTGACCACGGCATCGTGGCGGTCCGCATGCCAGAAGGTGCACCACAACGGATTTCGCACCGTGTCAATGCCATAGGCATCATGACTGCAAAGATTCACCCGGAACTTGTCCCTGGCAATCAGGGTGTCGGCTTCGGCCAGAAAAATATCGATCTTGTACAAGTTGTTGTGCAGTGCCTTGGAAAGGGCTTTCTGCTGGTCCGGAAAATCATCTAGATAATGGTTGGCAATCTGATACAGATCGCCGGAGTCTTGAATGGAAAATCCCAGCACGGCAAACCGCTGGTGTCTGAGGGCAAACGATTCCAGGTCGGCTTCATATTCCGCCACGCGATCGACAATATTTTTTACCCGGGTTTCAGGGGCCGCTTCAGACTGGACCAGGTCTTCACACAGGCTGATGACATCGATATAAAATGCCTTGTTGTCCATCACATATACGGACCGTTCCCGGTAGTTGCGCTGTTTTCGAATACGCCGGACCCCATCCAGGCGGACGGACCGCTCACTGAGCTTTTCTTCCAGGGTCTCGATGCGAGAAATATCCTTGGCCTGGACCACATGAATGTCCCCTTCCGTGGAAATAATATATTCGATCTCGCATTTGAACCCCAGTCGCTTCTGAATGGCCCGGGAGAGTTGATACAGGCTCCGGTCATGGGGCACCCGGGTGATATGGGGTTCGGTCTGCACTTTCTGATTTCTGTTTCTGCAATACCCGAATTCCCAGTGGTTGTGAATCATTTTGGCCATGACGGATGACCCGTTGACAAACGGCATCACAATCACGCCCATTTCCTGGAGGTCGATGGGGGGGGCATTGTTGAAAATCTGCTGTCGTCTGATGGACAGGTGCTTGGCCGTCTCTGCCAGATGAATGATCCGGTTGCGGGCATAGATGATTCCCCCGATGTCTGCATAGGTTTCCAGCGAATCGAATGTGCCGCCCTTATACTCGGACTCCTGGGGATGCGCGCTTCTGGCGATCACCTTAAAGCTTTCCCGGTGAACATCCAGAAACGCTTCCAGGGCCTTGAAATCCTTGGTTTCAAATTTTTTGGCCGATACATACACAAACTCAGGCACATTAAACCCATTGGCTTTGAGTTTTTCCAGCAGCTTTGCCTTTTCCGGCAGCTTTGCCTTTTCCGGCGCCTTGTTTTCCATGTTTCGCCTTGACTTTTGGACCTAAGTTCTTTAATTAATTTTCACCTAAAGGATCTTGAAGAAGATGTCAATTTAGATAGGTAACATATGTTAAAATGGAATGCAATACCCGGCCCGGCCCGGGATATTCATAAAGAAAGCACCCGGCTATGGGACTGAAAATTCTGCTGGTGGATGATGAACAGGAATTTGTTGAAACCCTGTCTGAGCGTCTCCAGATGCGGGATATGGATACTCATGCTGTGTTTGACGGGAAAACCGCGCTGGCACAGGTGCAGTCCCACCCCCCCCAGGTCCTGATCATTGACTTAAAAATGCCGGGTATGGACGGTATTCAGGTGTTGCAGCAGGTGAAACAGACCCATCCGTTTATTCAGGTGATTGTCCTGACCGGACATGGGTCGGAAAAAGACCGGAAAACCTGCATGGATTTAGGGGCATATGCGTATTTCCAGAAACCCGTTGATATTGACCAGTTAAATACCGCCATCCGGCAGAGTCATGAAAAAACCTTGACGGACCCACGGGATTCCATGGGGTTTGGCCGGCCTGTTGACAAAGGGTTTTACCAGCCATGACGCCTTTGCAGCGACTCAAACCCGCATTCTGGAATCTGCCGGATGATCCCGGCAATCACAGCGGGTTGAATCTCAAACGCAAATGGAAACTGATTGTTCTGCTCACCTCAATTCTGGCACTTTCTCCTTTGATCATCATGACCCTGGTGGATTTCAACCTGACCCGGCGCACCATTGAAACGGAATCCAACACCCGCATGCTTTCCAGCCTTCAGACCCTTGCCCGTATCATGGGCGCCTCTTTAGCGGAAAATCCGTCCACGGCCTGTGCCGAAACCCTGTGGCAAAAGGCCTTTCACCAGTTGAACACAAGACGGCACAATGATTTGTTTCTCATTGATGCCGCCGGCGACCTGGTGACCCCATCGTTTCACTATGGCCGGGATCCCGGGCTGAACGCGCTGGATCCCCGCCTTTTAACCCAAACGGATGGGATCCTGGATTTGCAAACCCCGGACGGGACGGCCGTGCTGGCCGGATATGTCAAAATCACGGGCACACCCCTGACCCTGGTCCAGCTGCGACCGGCGGACTGGCTCAAAGATCTGTGGCTCAAACCCCGGCTCAAGCTGCTCTGGTTTTTATGTGTGAGCATTGTTTTAATCGTGTTGTCCATCATGGGGATGGCCACGTATCTGGTGAACCGGATTCACGTCACGGAACGCCGACGAATCGAAGCCCTTCACCACGAAGAACATGCCAACCGCCTGGCTTCCATCGGTCGGCTGGCCTCGGGCGTGGCCCATGAGATCAATAATCCCTTAGACATCATCAACCAGAAAACCGGACTGATCGTCGATCTATTGACCTTAAAAAAACAAACCCGACCGGACCCGCGCGTCTTACCTCTTGCGAAAGATGTGCTGGATGCAGTGAAACGCTGCGGCACCATTACCCGTCAACTGCTGGATTTTGCCCGGCATATGGAACCCAGCACCGAACCCGTGGATATCGAAGAAGTGATCTCCCAGGTACTGGCCCTGGTGGAAACGGATGCCCGTCACCGGGGCATTGCCATCCGGGTGCCCCCCATTCCGGCCGTGCCCGGATTTGAATGTGACCGCAGCAGTCTGCTCCAGATTTTTCTGAACCTGGCGGAAAACGCCATTATCGCCATGGAATCCAAAGGCGTTCTGACCATTGACGTGTCCATACAAAAAACCGGTTATGTGACCATCAGCGTGGCTGATACGGGCAAAGGCATTTCTCCGGAAGAACTGCCCAAAATTTTCGAACCGTTTTACACCTCCCGAAGCGACCGCTGGGGTGCGGGCTTAGGTCTGGCCATCACCTATGGCCTGATCCGGGAAATGGGCGGAGACATCACCGTGAAAAGCACGGTGGGCAAAGGCACCCGATTTGTTTTAACCCTGCCCGTGAAAGCGGTCCGGCAGACCGCATCCGATGGGTCACTCCAGCTGCCCAAAAGCGACATACCTGTCAAAACTGCAAATGAAAACAACATCCAGGGAGCCGCCCATGTCACCAAACAATGATCCGTGTCCGGAAACCGATCGCCTTGCTGATATGGCGGATGTCAAATTTTTCGGTGCCCTTGCCGCGGCCATGACCCATGACATGAAAAATGTGCTGGCCATTATCAATGAAAATGCCGGGCTTTTAGGGGATCTATCCGTAAAAGCCCAAAAAAAAGCAACCCCCATTGATCCTTTAAAAGCATCAACCATCAGTGAAAAGATCCGAAAAAATGTGACCCGGGCCGACACGATGATGAAGCGGTTCAACCGGTTTTCCCACAGCATGGATCATGCTGAGGAATTTGTGGACATGGAGGAAACGGTGATGCTTGTGGCAAGCCTTTCGGAACGGATCATCCGCCGGCACGGAGGCACCCTCACCGTGATTCCCCCGCCCGTTCCCTGCCGCATCCATGCCCGGCGGTTTGTTGTGCTTCATCTGATATTCAGGGCACTGGATATTTTATGCTGCAATCACGCCGATCCTGCATCTGACATTCAAAAACAGATGACGGTTCGGTTCGGCAGTGAGTTAACACGGCCTGAAATCTGTTTTACCCGGGATCCCGGTTTTATGATTAAAAGGGACGTCCTGTTTGACAGCCCCAAAGACCGGGCCTTACTGGCCCATGTAAAAATGAAAGTCAAAATGATGGATGCCGGGGCCGGATTCTGTCTGTGCACGGCCCGGCCTGAACATGGATGAGTTTTGCCGGGATAAAATCGGCAATCAGATTTTGGAATAAAGGAGAAAATCATGTCTGAAAAAGTGTTACTGGTGGATGATGAAAAAGAGTTTTTAGATATCATGTCCGAACGGATGCAAGAACGGGGAATGACCGTCAAAACCGCAGACTCGGCAGACCAGGCCATGGCCATGCTTGAAAAGGAAAGTTTTGATGCCATTGTCATGGATTTTAAAATGCCGGGTATGGACGGGATTCAGGCGTTGAAAAACATCAAGACGAAAAAACCGGAGCTGCAGATCATTTTGCTCACCGGATATGCCACCGTGGAAAAAACCGTGGAAGCCATGAAAATCGGTGCCACGGATCTGCTGGAAAAACCGGCGGATCTGGAGAAACTGGCCGCAAAAATCAAACAGGCCAAAGCCGAAAAAATGCTGGTGGTGGAAAAACAGACGGAAGACAAAATCAAGGACATCCTCAAGCGGTTTGGTGGATGAGTTCACTTAAGTTCCCTGACATTTTCTTGACAAAAACCGATTATCTGCATTATTACAGATCGGTAAATATGAATTTAAGGCGAGGATAAAGGCCTGCCAATAGATAGTGAGAAAGAAACGCACATTGATTGATTTACCCAAGATTTATTTACCCAAAAATTTAGGAGTGACATGAATACAAAAGCAACAGCCTCATCCGGCATTCAGATAGACTGGAAGCGGATCATGTTTCTGATGATTGGAATTATCCTGTTTTCCGTGGTGTACTATTCTCCGCCCTGGCCGGATGCACTGGATCCCATGGGCAAGGCGTTCACTTTATCTCCCCAGGGCAAAGGAGCCATTGCCCTGTTTCTTCTGGCCGGCACCTGGTGGGTGTTTGAAGTGGTGCCTATCGGCGTGACCGGTTTGGCCATCGGCGTGGTCCAGGCCCTGTTTTTCATCCGGCCGGCTGCGGATGCATTCAAAGATTTCATGGATCCGTCCGTATTGTTTATTTTCGGATCGTTGATCATCGGCACGGTGTTCACCAAGGTAGGTATCACCCGGCGCCTGGCCTATAAAATGCTCATGATCGTGGGAGAACGCACCTCCATGATCTATCTGGGCTGTTTTGTGGTCACGGCCCTGCTCACCCATGTCATGGCCCATACGGCCGTGGCCGCCACCATGTATCCTTTGCTGCTGTCCATTTATGCGTTGTACACGGATGAAGAAGGCCCCACCAAATTCGGCAAAGGGCTGTTCATGGGCATGGCGTTCGTGGCCGGGGCAGGGAGTATTATCACTTTGCTGGGAGCGGCCCGGGGCATTGTGGCCTTGGGATTCTATGAAGAAATTACCGGAAAATCCGTGTCTTTTTTCGAACTGACCTATTACATGTTTCCCATCGGCTGGGGAATGGTGTTTATACTATGGGGATTCTTCATGGTGTTTTTCAAACCGGAAAAAGCCGTGATTCCGGGGTTGCGGGAAAAAGCAAAACAGCTCAGCCATGAAATGGGACCGTTCACCCGCCACGAGATCATTGCCACGGGCATCATCTTCGGTGTGATTCTGTTTCTTTCCCTGCAATCCTTTATCCCGGTGTTAAAGCCGTTCAACAAGGCAGCAGTGCTCCTGGTCTCCACCATCTTATTTTTCATCGTGGGTATCCTGGATATCGGCGACCTGGAGGATGTGCCCTGGAACATTATCCTGCTGTTTGCCGGTGCCATGAGTATGGGCTTCTGTTTGTGGCAGACCGGAGCGGCCGAGTGGCTGGCCATCAACTGGCTGAGTTTTTTCCAGAATGCCCACTGGTTCGTGTTTGTCATGGCCATTGCTTTTTTTGTCATGGTGATGACCAACTTTATCATGAATGTGGCCGCCATTGCCATTTCCGTGCCCGTGGCCCTGGTGGTGGCGCCTTACTTAGGGGTGGCCGCCGAAGTCATCGTATTTGCGGCCCTGGTCACCGCGGGCATGCCGTTCCTGCTCCTGGTGGGCGCGGCCCCCAATGCCATTGCCTATAACTCCGGACAGTTCACAAGCGGTGAGTTTTTCGGATACGGCATTCCAGCCAGTATTCTGCTCATGGCCCTGGTGGCCCTGGCCGTGCTGCTGATCTGGCCCCTGCTGGGCATGCCGATTCTTCTATAAATCAAGATCACTGATTAAACCGGTGCATTGACGATATGTTGTCAGTGCACCGGTGATTAATCAGACATGGCTGCGGTTTTGACATAGCGGGGCAGGTAAAGGATGAAACGGGTTCCCTGCTGCGGCGTGCTGGTCACCTGAATGAACCCATGGTTTTGTTTGACAATGCCGTATACGGTTGCCAGGCCCAGTCCGGTTCCTTTTTCAGGTGCTTTGGTGGTGTAAAACGGTTCAAAGATTCTTTCTCTGGTCTGGTCATCCATGCCGCACCCGTCATCCGTGACCGTCAACGTCACAAAGTCACCCGGAATAAAACCGGGATGTCGGGAACAAAAATGGTCATCCAGCCGGGTATTGTCTGTTTCAACCACGACCCGGCCCGCCGTGTCTACGGCATCTTTTGCATTCACACACAAATTGAGCAGTACCTGATCGATCTGGGATGGATCCATAAAAAGATCCCACAACCCAGGTTTCGGATGCCATGACAATCGAATGTCTTTTCCCGTCACCTGGTCCAGCATCTTAAGCATGCCGTCGATGGTTTCATTAAGATCCAGGACACGGGGTGAGACTTCCTGCCTGCGGGCAAACGTCAACAGTTTCCGGGTCATATCACTGGTCCGTCTGGCCGCCCTGATAATTTCCTGAATATCGCTGTACAGCGGATCTTTGGGGGATATTTTCTCTAATGCCAGTTCCGCAAATCCCATGATCACATTGATCATGTTGTTGTAATCATGGGCCACCCCGCCGGCCAGCCGGCCCACGGATTCCATTTTCCGGGCATGGATCAGCTGGGCCTGGCTCTGACGAAGTTCGGTTTCCATTTTTTTCCGGGTCTCGATTTCCCGCTCCGCCTCCTGCATTTTCTGTTCCAGTTTGGTCACCAGCCGCTCGCTGTACAGCTTGTATGCCTCCTCCTCTTCGATCACAGGACCGGACACGGCACTTTGTCCCTTTTGCGCCGCCGCCATCACTTCATTCACCGCAGTGATGAGCACATCCGGTTCACACGGCTTGACAATAAACCGGTCCGCACCGATTTTGAGGGCAAATGCCTCGTCCTGGGGACCTGTATAGGTGGCTGTATAAAAAATAAGAGGGATGGCTGTCAGAACGGGATCGTTTTTGATCCTGCGGCACAGCTGAAACCCGTCCATCACGGGCATGAGAATATCCGTGATGACCAGATCGATGTCGCCGGCCTGAACGATTTCAAAGGCTTTTTTTCCGTGGGGTGCGGAAATCACCTGGTGACCGTTTCCTTTGAGCAGGCTTTCCAGCAGATACAGGTTCGGCTCATGGTCATCCACGATCAGAATATTCATGCCTCACCTCCCCAGGAGGAATCACCCGGCAGATACTGCCGGATCTGATCCACAAACGTATCGGGATTGATGGGCTTTTCAATATACCCGTCCGCCCCGGCGGCCAGCACTTTTTCCCGGTCCCCGGCCATGGCGTAGGAAGTGACTGCGATAATCGGTATGTCCGCCACATATGGAAGGGTTTTCAGTTCCGCGGCCACGGCATACCCGTCCATTTCCGGCAGCTGAATGTCCAGCAAAATGGCCCGGGGCCGGTGATGCAGGGCCGCATCAATGCCTTTTCTGCCCGTGTCTGCCCCGATGACGGCATACCCGTTTTTTTCCAGTAAAAACCGCATCATGTAAAAATTCTGGGGATTGTCCTCGATGATCAGTAATTCATCACTCATGATCTGACTCCTGGGATTTCGGGAAACAAATGGTAAAGGTGCTGCCCCGGCCTAAACTGCTTTTCACATCAATGGATCCCCCCATCAGCACAATCAGTTTTCTGCAGATGGACAGACCCAGACCCGTGCCTTCCCGTTTGCGGGACAGCCCCGTATCGATCTGATGAAACGGCTGAAACAGATGCGCAAGCTCTTTGGGATCCATACCGATGCCCGTGTCTGACACAGCCAGCTCATACTGGTTGCCAAGGGCCCGGCAGGTGACACGGATCTCTCCTTTTTCCGTAAACTTGACCGCATTGTTGAGCAGGTTGAGAATAACCTGCTCGAGCCTTCGCTGGTCTGAAGTCACAGCCCCCACATCCCGGCTGATTTCTGCAAAAAGGGCCAGCCCGTGTTTTTCTGCCAGCGGTTTCACCAAATCAACGGTTTTCTCAATGGAGGCACGCAGATCAAACGTGGAAACAGACAGCGTCAGCTGCCCGGCCTCGATCTTGGAAATGTCCAGCACATCATTGATCAGGGCCAGCAGATGCCGGGAACTGGTCTGCACCATGCCCAGCTGTTTTTTCTGCTCGTCGTTCAAAGGGCCTGCCAGGCCCTGGAGCAGAATGCCGGTGAATCCGATGATGGAATTCAACGGGGTCCTCAGCTCATGGCTCATGGTGGCCAGAAACGCGGATTTGAGATGATCCGCCGCCTTTGCCTGTTCCATGGCGGCCGCCAGCTTTGCGGTCCGGTCCTTGATTCGATCCTCCATTTCCCGGTTGATCTGTCGCAGTTGCCGGGTACGAATATCCACGGCCCGCTTGAGCAGAAAGCTGCCGGCCAGGCTCATGACCAGAGCAATGCCGATGACCAGTCCCAACACCTTGACCCATGCCGGGAGAAAAACCGGAACGGCTTCATCAGTCCATTTTTTCAGGCTTTGGTAATAGATGGAATCCGGATCATTCTTGAATTGTTCCAGGTATTTGTCCAGGGTGTCCAGCAACGCCTGACGTCCGGCAGGCGGAGCCGCGAAAAACAGCCGGGTGGGATTGAAGATGATGGCCGTGTCCTGGAGACCTGCCGGTTTGGCAGATATCAGCCCGTTGAACCGGTTGGTCACAGCGGCATCGGCCTCTCCTTTTGCCACGGTGGTAAAAATGGTCTGGTAATCGGAGAATGAAATCAAGGTAAAATCAAACCCGAATCCTTTGGCCATCTGGTTGAAGGCTGTTTCCTGAACAGACCGTTCCAGTACCAGCACCTTTTTTCCGGCCAGGTCCACAATGGAGGAAATTCCGCTGTTTTTCCGGGTATATACCTGGAACCAGTCCGACAGCACGGGTTCTTGATGGTAGGCGAACCGCTTTTCCCTTTCAGCCGTATGGGCCACATCCGGCATCAGATCGATTTGCCCCTGTGCCAGACGGTCCAGACCCTCCCCCCAGGTGCCGGGGACAAACACCAGGTCCCAGTTTTCCTTTGCGGCAATTTCTCCGAGGATATCCATGAATATCCCCGAAGGGGTGCCCGTGTCATCCATGAACACCTTGGGGGCATTCTGATACACACCGATCTTCACCCGGGTCCGGGCGCCGGATACACTGACATCGGTTACAAACACCCCCCAGAAAACGGCCAGGAAAACCAATACCAGCTTTGTGGTAATACCAGATAACATGATGCTCCCGGTATCTTGTGAAATACCCATTGCACAGTCCCCCAAGGATCCGGGTTATTGAAGCACGGTTGTTACGACTTTATTTATCTTAAAGGTGAATTTAAGTGATGTCAAAGCATTTGACAGTCCGTTGTGTTTTTAGTAAATTCCCCTTCCAGACCGACCGAATTCAACAGGAGGGCAGGTGTGAAAATCATTATTGTCGGCGCCGGAGAAGTGGGTTACAACATCGCCTCCCGCCTGGCTTCGGAAAGCAAACAAGTGGTGGTCATTGAAAGAAACCCGGATCTGGCCCGGGTGCTTTTTGAAGATCTGGATGTCCAGGTGATTGAAGGCTCCGGCAGCAGCCCCACGGTTTTGAGCCGGGCAGGCATTCAGGACACGGATATATTGCTGGCCGTTACAGACAGTGATGAAATCAACCTGACCGCGTGTCTGGTCACCAATCTGCTGTCTCCGTCCACCAAAAAACTGGCCCGCATCCGAAACACGGATTTCGACAGCTTTCATGAGATTTTTAAAACCCAGATTCCTTACATCAACACCATCATCAACCCGGAGATCGAGGTGGTCAAAACCATCCGACGGCTGGTGGATATCCCCCAGGCCTTAGATACGGGAGATTTCGCCGATGGCAAAGTGCGGTATACGGGCATCCGCATCGATGGCGATTCCGTCATGGCCGGAATGCATCTGAAAGATTTTCATGAGCGGTTCGGGGCGACCCGGCCCCTGATCGCCGCCATTGTCCGGAAAGACGAAGTGATCGTGCCCCGGGGAAACGATTCTATTTATCCCGGGGATCTGGTGTATTTTGTCAGCCATGCCGACCAGCTCAAAGACACTTTGAAAATTTTCGGTATTAAGGTCACCCCCATCCAAAGTGCCCTGATCGTGGGCGGCGGACGTATCGGTGCCCGGCTTGCCACGCAGATGGAAAATGAAGGCATCAAAACCCGGTTGATTGAATCAGACAAAGCCCGGTGCCTGGAGCTGGCGGAGCAGATGGACAAAACCGTGGTGCTGCATGGAGACGGCTCGGACCAGAACCTGTTTTTAGAAGAAAACCTCAACCAGATCGATGCCGTCATTTCGGTGACAGACGATGATGAAACCAATGTGCTGGTTTCGCTTCTGGCCAAGAATTTAGGTGTTAAAAACACGGTCACCCGCATCGGAAAATCCAGTTATTATCCGTTTCTGGCCACCATCGGCATTGAAAAGGTGGTCAGCCCCCGGTTGTCGGCCGTCAGTTCCATTCTTCAGAACGTCCGGCAGGGAAAAGTGCTGTCTGATATTTCCATATTCGGCGAACGCGGGGAATTTATCCAGGCCGTGGCCTTAGAAACTTCCGATATCACCAACCGGCCCCTGAAAGACTTGAATATGCCCAAAGGGGCTTTGCTGGTGTGCATCATCCGCAACGGAGACATCATCATTCCCACGGGGGAAAGTGTGGTGACCCCCGGAGACCAGATCATTTTGTTCACGGTCAAACAGGCCGTGAAAAAAATGGAAAAACTGCTGACCGTGAAACTGGAATTCTTTTAAATGCGGTGGCGGTATATTTCAGGCATTGTCAGTATTTTTCTGCTGGTGCTGGCGCTCATCCTGCTCATCCCTTTGATGGTCAGCCTGTATTTCCGTGACGGGGCTCATTTTTCGCTGCTGGGGTCCATGGCGATCACGGCAACTGCCGGCCTGATCCTCAAACTGCTGTCCCGGCATATGGATGAAGATGCCCCGTTCATCAACCAGAGAGAAGGCATGGCCGTGGTGGCCTTAAGCTGGACGGCCATCGGGGTGTTCGGCGCCCTGCCCTTTTATTTTTCTCCGGATTTTTCTTCACTGACGGATGCCGTGTTCGAGTCCATTTCCGGATTCACCACCACGGGTTCCTCCGTCATGACAAATATCGAGGCAGCCTCCCCCAGCCTGCTGTTCTGGCGCAGCCTGATCCAGTGGCTGGGGGGCATGGGCATCATTGTGCTGTCTTTGGCCATCCTACCTTTTTTGGGAGTGGGTGGTATCCAATTATATAAGGCAGAAGTGCCCAGTCCGGTGCCGGACAAGCTGGCCCCGCGCCTGACCGATTCCGCCAAAATCCTGTGGATGGTGTATGCCGGTCTGACCCTTTTGCTGGTGATGCTTCTGGCCATGGGCGGCATGCCCGTGTTTGAATCCATCTGCCATGCATTGACCACCCTGCCCACGGGGGGGTTTTCTCCTAAAAACGCTTCCATTGCCCACTATGACAGCGCCTATATCCATTATGTGATCGTCATTTTCATGGTTCTGGCCGGTATCAATTTTTCCCTGCATTTTCAGATGCTGCGGGGCAAGCCCCTGGTCTTTTTCCGGGACACGGAATGCAAGGTTTTTTTAGGCCTTGTGGTGGTATTCACCGTTGCCATCACCCTGGATATCCACGGCCGGGTGTATGACTCGTTTGCCGCGGCATTTCAATCGGCATCCTTTCAGGCGGTTTCCATTCTCACCACCACGGGCTATGCCACGGCTGATTATGAATTATTTCCGGGTCTCAGCCAGGTGATTCTGTTTGTCTGCATGTTTATGGGGGCATCTGCCGGGTCCACGGGCGGCGGCATAAAAATCGCCCGGCTGATTGTGTGCGCCAAGTTTGCCTACCGGGAACTGTTCCGCCTGATCCACCCCAGAAACATCCGGCATGTCAAACTGAACAAACGGGTGGTGTCCGAAGATGTGCTCCGGTCCATCATGGGATTTCTGGCCCTGTACCTGTTTTTGTTTGTGGTGGCCGGCGCCGTTCTGGCAGCCATGGGCCTGGATCTGCTCACGGCCCTGGGCGCGGTGGCCTCCTGCCTTGGCAACATCGGACCCGGATTCGGCACGGTGGGGCCGGCGGAAAATTTTGCTCATCTCCCGGCCATGGCCAAATGGGTTTTGACCTGGTGCATGCTGCTGGGAAGACTGGAAATCTATACGGTCATTATTCTGGTGGTGCCGGAATTCTGGAAATAGCAAAAAAAATAATGGTTTCTAACCCGGTTCTTCAGGGCATTTGCCTGCTGACAGAACCCAGGAAGGTGGATTGAACATATGGCGGTATTTGGAAAAAACGGGTTCATTCGGCAGCAGGAAATTGCGTTTGCAAAAAAACTGCTTGTCTGGAAATTTCAAAAAACCGGGACTGCGTTGCCGGATGATGCGCTACTTTCTGCCCATGCAGAAAAAATTGTGGCCGATGCCCATGTCATCGCCCGGAAACGGGGCAAAAATATTCTGGAAATTGTGAAACACCAAATCGATGACTTTAAAAAATGATCCCGGGCAGATTGGGGCACACATTTTTCCCGGGTGTTATCTGTTTACCTGAACACCTGCCCCTCGTCATGTTTTTTTCCCGGCTGTAAAAAATCGTGACGAAATGATTGTTTCGCCTGAATCAATGGCGTTGCCCTCTGTGAAATAAATCCGGAAAATTTTAAAAAAAACGCTTTAAAAACAATTGATTATGCGAACATAAAATCGTCTTTCATTGTCTGGCATACAAATTGAAACGGTGACATTCAAAACAGGCAAAAAAATGGTTTTAAGGTTTTTGCCTAAAACCCGGACAACTGAATGACCAACAATGGAGGAACGATCATGAAAAAATCAATGTTTGCATCGTGTGTGATGAGTATTTTGTTTCTGGTGTTATCTTTTTATGTACCCGTGAATGCATCCGCCGGTCAGACGCTGCGGTACAGTGCGTCCGCCCAGGTCTTTGAAGGATTTGACAGTGCCCGGCTCGACATGTTTACCCAGGATACGGGCATTGCCATTGATCTGTTTGTGGCATCATCCCAGTCCTGTGTCTACCGGCTGTTGCAGGACATGACCGATGTGGCCAGTTCGGTCCGGCCCCTGTCCCAGCGGGAAAAAGATTTCGGGCTGAACGCCATCCCCTTTGCCAAAGATCCTTTGGCCGTGATCACACACAAATCCACCCCCGTGGATGCCCTGACCACTGAACAGCTTCAGTCGCTTTTTTCCGGCAATGTCGCCAACTGGAAAGAGGTGGGCGGACCGGATCTGGCCGTCACCCTGGTGGTGCCCGGCGAACAGACCGGGGCCCACAAAAACTTCAGGCGCCAGGTGATGCGCCACAATGACGTGCAGTATGATTACATGACCTACACCTCCACCCGGGTGCTTGAAGCCATTGAATCTTTGCCGGCAGGTGCTGTGTCCTTTATTTCCAGAGGCGCCCAGATCACCCATCCCAAGGTAAAGGTGATTCTGATTGATGGGACAAAACCCGGCGATGCGGATTACCCCTTTTATCAGATGTTCAATCTGGTGACCAAAGGGGAACCGGCCGGCACCGTCAAAACGTTTGTGGATTTCATTACATCTGACAAGGGAAAGGCCCTGATCCTGGAAAGGGGTATGCTGCCGGTCGAATGATCCAGTCTTTCGGGACACGCTCCTTAAATGACAGACCGGACCGGTGCCGGGCATCGGTCCGGGGGAAGCGTCTTCAAATCATCTGAGCTGTTTCACGCCCCGTTTCAATGAATGAATCAGGGGCGTGAAATATTTGGGGGAGTCATCGTTGGCCGTGCGCTGGAAACCATGGATGAATGAGAGGGATGATCTGAATTGGCACACCTGAAAACATTGAAAAACGGGTCCGCGTATCTTCTGAACATATTCCAGGGAAACCGAAATGTCCGGAAGATGCTGATTGGTGTGATCCTCGCCACGATGTTCTTTCTGGGAGTCAGCGCCTATCTGGATATGAAGGCGGCCCGGCACCATGCAAATATGGCCAGAAAGCAGTTCAATGATCAGCAGATGCTCATTGCCCGGCACATCCGGCGACAGGTGGAATCGGAGCTGTCATTTGTCGGCAAAGAACTGGTACGTGCCGGCGACATCCTTTCCCGGGAAAACGGCCGGATCGATCCGGCCCGGCCTGCCCTGGAACCATTGTTCTCCCGGCTGCTGGAAAAAAGTGTTTTCCGCATTAATATCCGGATGCCGGATCAGCCCCGGATTCATTCGTTCGGGTATCCCCGCCAGTGGCAAATCCGTGCCCCCGAACCGGATTTCCTGTCTTCTTTGACATTGCCGCCGGAACCATCCGGTCTCTTTTTTTCCGATCCCGTTCACCAATCCGGGAATATATATATCCAGATGGCTTGGCAGGTGGCAGATATCAATCTGATTTTGATTGCCGAACTGGATATCAGCCGGTTTCTGGGCCGGTTTCTGGATGATGTCCGTTCCGGCAGCACGGGCTACGCCTGGGTGATTGACGGCAACGGCATCTTTTTATATCACCCCTACACCCGGTTTATCGGCAAAAGCGCGTTTTCAGCAAGGGAGAAACGGGATACCGGTCTGACCCATCACGCCATCGCCTTTATTCAGGAAAACCATATGCTGACCGGTCACACCGGGACGGGTTCCTACACGGCCGGATGGCACCGGGGATTGACGGGAAATATTGAAAAACTGATCGCCTATTGCCCCATTACCATACCGGGCACACCCGCCGGCACCTGGTCTGTCGCCGTGGTGGCACCTGTTTCCGAAATTGACGGTTACATCAATCAGGCCGCTGCCTGGCGGTTTCTGTTCCATGCAGTCATTCTTTTTGTGGTGGTCGTATCAGGAAGCGTCCTGCTTTTCAGAGAAATCCGATGGACCAACCGGCTGGAAGATAAAGTGGCGCAACGGACCCATGACCTGCAACGGTCGGAAGAAAAGTACCGGTCTGTTGTGGAAAGTGCGGAAGATTTTATTTTTACCCTGGACCAGGACGGCCGGTTCCAGTCCATGAACAGTTTTACGGCCAGTTTTTTCGGAGGAAGGCCTGAAGAGTTCATTCACCGCAGCATCGACCAGGTACTCAACAAAGAATCTTCCCAAAAGCACCTGAAAATGCAGGGCCTGGTTTTCCGGTACCAGAAAAGCGTACGGGATGAATTTACATTGCAGGCCGGCGAACATGACCTCTGGGTCAGCGCCAATTTCATGCCCATCCGTAATGAATCCGGCCGGGTGGAATCCGTGCTTTGCATTGCCAGGGATATCACCACTGAAAAAAACCTGGAACGCCAGCTCATCAACACGGAAAAACTGGCCTCCCTGGGAACCCTGGCCGCGGGCGTAGCCCATGAAATCAACAACCCTTTGGGCGTGATCCTTGGGTTCACGGACCTGCTGGTGAGAAAAACCGCCAAAGACTCCCAGGCCTACGAAGACCTTAAAACCATTGAAAGACAGGGGATGCACTGCAAACAGATTGTGGAGAATCTTTTGCGGTTCGCCCGTTTCGGAGAAGGAAACGCAGCCAGTTGCGATGTCAACGATGCCATCCGGGAGGTGGTAAACATCGTTCGCCATACCCTGGAAATGGAATCCATCGATCTGAACATGGACCTGGATGACACCATCCCCCTGGTGCGCGGAGATTCCAGGGAACTGCAGCAGGTGTTTTTAAACCTGATCAACAATGCCTGTGCCGCCATGAAAAAAGGGGGGACCCTGACAATTCACTCTGAATTTTTGCAAAAAGAGAACAAAGCCATGGTCCTGATCCAGGACACGGGACACGGTATCAAAAAAAAATATATCGACCGGATTTTCGAGCCGTTTTTCACCACCAAGCCGGAAGGAGAAGGGACCGGCCTGGGGTTGTCCGTCACTTACGGCATTGTCAGCAAATACGGGGGCATTATCGACTGCAAAAGCTCGCCTGCCGGTTTTCAAAACGATGCAAACACCGCACATGGTACCCTTTTTACGATCAAACTGCCTGTTTTTAACAAGGAGATATAATGTCATTGAAGATTCTTGTTGTGGATGATGAAAAAGATATGCTGGCCCTGCTTTCCCGGTATATTTCAGAAGATACCGCTTATCAGGTCCAGACGGAAAACAATCCCATGGAGGCATTGGCAGTCTTTAAACAGGAACGGTTCGACCTGGTGATCATGGATTTAAAAATGCCGAAAATGGGGGGGCTTGATCTCTTACGTCAGATCAAGAAAATCCGGCCCGACACATCGGCCATTATCATGACCGCCTATGCCACCATTGAAACGGCCGTGGAAGCGATCCAGGAAGGGGCGTATGATTACATCACCAAGCCTTTCCGCCGGGAACGGATTCTGTTGACCATTGACAAAGCCCTGCAGTGGCGGCGGATGATTTTTGAAAACATGTCCTTAAGGGAAGAACTGGTTCAAAAGGATGCCACCCGGCCCCTTATCGGATCATCCAATGCCATCAAATCCGTTATACAGGAAATCAAACAGGTGGCCCCCACCACGGCCACGGTGCTCATCACCGGGCCGAGCGGAACCGGAAAAGAACTGGCCGCCCGGGCCATCCACCAGTTCAGCCTGCGCAAAGCCTTTCCCATGATCACGGTCAACTGTACGGCCATTTCAGAAAACGTGATTGAAAGCGAATTGTTCGGCCATGTCAAAGGGGCGTTCACCGGGGCCTGGAAGGACAAGAAAGGCCTGGTGGAGGAAGCGGACGGCAGCACCCTGTTTCTGGATGAAATCGGGGATTTGAATCTTTCCATGCAGACCAAATTGCTGCGCCTTCTCCAGGAAGGAGAATATAAACCCGTGGGCAGCACCCGCACCCGGCATGCGGACATCCGGTTCGTGGCAGCCACCAACCATGATCTGGAAACAGACATAAAAAACGGGATGTTCAGAGAAGATCTGTTTTACCGGCTCAATGTAATCTGTCTGCACATGCCCGGCCTGGACCGGCGGCCCGAGGACATCCCTTTGCTTGCCCAACATTTTATAAAAAAATATGCCCTGTTGTATCAGAAAGATATCACACAGATATCGGAATCCGCGCTGAAACACCTGAAAGCGTATTCCTTTTCCGGCAATGTCCGGGAGCTGGAAAACCTGATTGAACGGGGGGTTATTTTCTGCCGCACTACAGCCCTTGAACCGGAGGATATTTTTCCGGGTGCCGGGGTGCCGGCTGACATCCCATCCAGTGAGATGTCCAGAGATATTCTTGAAATGCCGTTCCGAGAAGCCAAAGAAGCGGCGTTGGCCCTGTTTTACAATCAATATATCAAAAACGCGCTCACCCACAGCAGCGGCAACATCAGCCGGGCCGCTGAAAAGGCGGGGATCCAGCGCCAGTATCTTCACCGCCTCATCAAGGAAACGGGCCTGGATGCGGAAGGTTTCAAATTTTCCTCATGATTAGACATATTTTTTCAACCCCAGTTTTTCCAGGGCATCATCCAGGCGGACGATGCCCATGGGATGCCCGTTTTTGACCACGGCAATGCGGTTGATCCCGTAAAGCAGCATCAACTGCACGGCATGGGTCAGCCTGTCTTCCGGGGTGACCGCATAATCCAGGCTCACGCCGGATGAGAAAGGCATCAGAACGGTTTTGACTTTGCATGATTCCATTGCTGCGGGCCTCCATTCCCAGAGGGGGAGACAGGCCTTAACGCCTGCCTCCCGTTTCATGCCGATGACAGCCGTGTCATCCGCTGAAGCCATTGACCCTAATGCGGGATATTCACATTCAGGGCATACTGGAGAACCACATAAATCAAATAGATCCCCAGCAGCCATCCCCCCTGCCACCGTTCAAAATATCCCTTTTTATTCTGCATGGCGATAAATGCACGGAACGACCAGAGAATCAGCAGCATCACCGGAAAATGGAAGAGAAAGAAATTTTCAGGGATAGCCAGCGGCGTGGCGGAAGCGGATGCGCCGATGACAAACAGGCAGTTGAGCACGTCCGCACCCACGACATTGCCCACCATGATTTCCGGATGGCCTTTGCGGATGGCGGCAAACGCGGTCATCAGTTCCGGCAGCGAGGTGCCGAATGCCACCAGGGTGGCGGCAATGACATCCTGGGGTACGCCCACACGCACGGCACATTCCGAAGCGCAGGGAATCAGAACCCGGGCACCCAGAATCACCAGAAACAGCCCACCGAAAATCATAAGAAAAGACTTGGGTATCCCCATCTCATCCGACTCATCCTCTGCTTCGCCATCCATGGCCTGGTTTCCACCGGATTTGGCCCAGGAGTAGGTGGCATACATATACAGAGCCAGCAGGCCCAGAAACAGAAATCCGATTCCCCGCTTGATCACCGGTTCGGGCATGATCCACAGGGATATCAACGCAATAACCACCAGCAGTGTGGCCGAACCCACCTGGACCCAGCCGGTGCGCTGCAAAATAAATTTGTTCATGGGCACCCGGGTCATGACACAGGCAACCCCGAGAATCAGGCCGGTGTCTGCAATGATGGATCCCACGGCATTGCCCAAAGCCAGGCCGGGGTTGCCGGTCCAGGCCGCCATGACCGAAACAAATGCTTCCGGCAGGGTGGTTCCCAATGAAACGATGGTGGCACCGATAACGATCCGGGGAAGCCCGGTCCGCCGGGCCAGGGCTACTACCCCGTCAATGGCCCAGTCCGCCCCCTTGGACAACAGCAGAATACACACGCCGATAACGATCAGCAGCACCAAGGTGGGTAATCCCGGGACAACACGTAAAAGCAATTCTTCCATGGGTAGACTCCTTTTTGTGTGATATATCAGTTAATTTTACTTATGATCCCTTTCTGAGGCAGACAAGAGCAAGACATGTGCCATTTGACAAAAACATAGAACCGCTTTTGATTATATGCAAAAATACACTTTAATAACAAATAGTTATAAAAACAACTCACCGCCGTTTGCATTATTTCACCCGGAAAAAACGCAGGGTTCAAAAAATAAATGTCTACCAAAAGTTTCACTTTGCTTTTTTATGTCAACGATCTGTTGACTTCAAAGGGCATAGATATCAATGGAAGGCCGGACATGCTGGATGCAAACCGGAAAGAATTAAATTAAATTACCATAATTTCAGATAGTTGAATCATATGTACTTCGCGTTCTTTCATTCCCGTATCCAGTGGCATGTATTTTGAAATGTTTTTGATCAACATAAGAACCCGTTTAGGGGTGAGAGGATTACACCAAAAACCAACAATCATAAGGAGGCAGTAATGGGTGCCAACGAAAAAACAAAAAGAACCGGGTTTGAAATCCAGGAGGAGCTTGAAGCCACCAAAACAACCATCATGGAGCGGTTGATACCTGGAAAACGGCAAATCATCGGATTTTTATCGGGAATCGTCCCCTTGTTCATCATGTTTCTGGTCGGCTGCTGGCTGGCCGGCAACCCGTTTGAAGCGACCTGGCGGGCATCTGAATCAGGGTATAATATTGCCCACGGACTGGTGGGCACCAACCAGTGGCATATTATCTGGTATGTGGTGTTGGTGGGCCTGTTTTTTGAATTCATGGATGCCTCCGCCGGCATGGGGTTCGGCACGGTCATGAGCCCCGTGCTCATGTCTCTGGGGTTTACCCCCTTGCAGGTGGTGCCGGTCATCATGATTCAGCAGGCTTCCGCCGGCCTGATCGGGGCATTTCTGCACCGGGAGTTTGAAAACGTGGAATGGAAATGGAATCCCATGTCGGAAACCATTAAATTGTGGCTGCTGATTTCCATCCTGGGCGTAGCAGCAGTTATTACATCAATCATTGGGGTCTATGGCATATTCAAAACCGCCAAAGTCTGGATCAAGCTCTATGTGGTGATCTTGCTGGTGATGATGGGCGCTGTTGCATTATACCAGGCGTACCAGCAGCACAAGGGCAAAAAAAGGCCGTATCGATTCAAACGAATGGGATTTTTCGCCTTTCTGGCGGGTTTTAACAAGGGGATCGGCGGCGGCGGATATGGTCCGGTGATCACTGTCGGGGGATTGATTTCAGGTGTTCCCGTTAAATCCCAGCTGGCCGTGACGGCCATCTGTGAAGGCACTGTCAGTACCGTGGCCGCCATTCTCTGGTTCACCATGCTGGGGTCCGGCATGAAAATTGATTTTCTGCTGCTGCCCACCATGATGATCACAGCCATCGGCGGCGGTGTTCTGGCCCCTTATGCCACCCGGGTGTTTCCCCAGAAATTCTGGACCTACACCGTACCGGTATACTGCCTGATCGTCGCGGTCATCTGTATCTGGAAACTCTGGCCGTCTCTGAGCAAGGCCCTGGGGCTCATGTAATTCCCTCCTGGCCCGGGGCCGGGGGCTGTCAGCCGCCATCCAACGGGCACCTGACGGCAGCACAGACGGTCCCCAGTGTGTCAGGCCGGAAATTACGGATCATTTCCGGCCTGACCATTCAGTGACAGAACACCGGATTCAGCCGGCAAACCAGGCCGACCCGATTTTACAGCAATTGACAAAGGAGAGAAGCAATGAATGAAACCAAAAAACATATAGGTAATTATCCATGCAATGATGACAACCGGCTTATCCGACAACAGGCAATGCGGCTGATGGTGACCCTGGTGTCTCTGGGAGGGTCCATCTGGCTGTATTACCTGGGATTTTTCGGTACAGTGGAAGGACCGCTCAATCCGGAAAAAATCGGTGCGGCCATGGCAGGCAAAAATATTGCCCCCGGTCATCTGCTGGCAGGGCTTTTTCTTATATTTCTGGTTTCCATCAGCTGGAACTGGGTCTATAATCTGATCCACCGGATAAAAATCGAAAGGGCCGCCTCAAGGCACCCGCAGGCAGCCGGAAAACAAAAAAACGAACCCGTGACTTTTCAGCCTGTGCGCAAGGGTCCCTGGTCCCATACCATCTGGGCCGGTGCTTTAATGGGATTGATCGGGTTTTGTGTGCAGCTGATCTGACATGCCATGAACAGGAGATCGTATGGAAAAAAAAATCAGGATACTGATCGTGGATGACGAGGTCCGGTTTGCCAGAAATGTCTCCCGGCTGCTGGCCACCCGGGGATTTGACGTTTCTATGGCACACAATGGGCTGGATGCCCTTGAAATGATGAATAAAACCCGGCCGGACGTGGTGGTGCTGGACATACGCATGCCGGAAATGGACGGCATCGAGACCCTGCTGGCGATGAAACAGCTGGAACCGGAAGCGTCGGTGATCATTCTCACGGGTCATGCAGATGTGGAAACCGGTATTCTGGCCATCCGTGAAGGGGCATTTGATTATTTGTTCAAACCATGTGATATTGATCTTCTGATGGAAAAAATCCTTCAGGCTGCCGCGGTGAAACAAATCCAGCGCCGCCCGGTGCTGTGGCCCAGGCGCATGGTCAAAGAAATCACCAATGCAGCGTTCATTCCGCTGGACATCACCGATGACTTGACAAAAGCCCTGGAAATATTCAATGCCATGGGCACGGTCGGCCTGCGTGAAACCCTGCATGTAACAGACAACAAATCAAGGCTTCGGGGAATGATCTCAAAAAACCTGTTGATCCATGAAGCCCGGAAAAAAAACCCGGGACAATCTGTCTGCTGGGAAACGCTCACCAGACATCCCCAGTGGCTGCCCTCAAAAAGAATCGGGGACGTGATGACAACGGCAACCGGCATTTATGCGTTACCGGATGAATCCCTTGACCAGGTGGCCCAAAAAATGATCGATCATCACCTCCGGTGTCTGCCCGTGATGGCGGACAATCAATTTATGGGAATCATTCAACTCAAAGATATTTTTTATCACATGTCAACGGACCGGGAAAACAATGGACAGGAATATGGAGAGGCATAAACATCCCCCCGGACCGGCCCGGAATACCTATCCATTTAACCGGCCAGCATGGTATACAGCGGCAGGCGTGTCACTGGTGCCGGCCGCAGGTGTGTTTGCCGGTCTGGCCCTGTGGATCCTGTACCGGAGTTCATCACCGGTTCTCGGCCTGATACTGCTGGCAGCCGGGGTGCTGGCCGGTACCGCCGCAATGGCCTGGCACATTGGAAAACTGTCTGCGCGGCTGAAAAAAAAAATGCATCACATCCAGCTGCTGGACCAGCAACTGCTGAAAATGAGCCGTATGGCTGCCGCCACAAAACTGACACGGGATTTTCTGGCAACGCTCAAAGACGGCCTGATCAATATGGAAAGTTCTGCGGCCCTGGCCCAGGAACTGATCCGCCTGGACACCCCTTCGGATGCGGCCCGGAACCTGGAGGATATCAAAACAGGAGCCATCCACTCCTGCGCATCCATCGACAAATTACTGACCATCACGCGAACGCCGGGGAATCACTGGATTATCCAGGATATTCAGATCAATGATATGATCACGGACATTCTGGAACTCCTTGCGCCTCAGTTCCGGGAAAAACAGGTCAAAATCACTCTGGAATGTGAAGAAAATCCGCCCATGATCCGCAGCAATTTTTCCCGGGTATACCAGATCTTCCAGAACCTGTTGCTCACAGTGGTGTCCGATATCATCCCAAAAGGGCAATTGATCATAGCCACCCAATCCGGATCAGACGGCGTTCAAATGACCCTGGTCTATCCCAGCCGCCATTTTGACAAACACATACTGACACAACTCAGTGACCCGGCCTATGCACTCCAGGCCCAGGAACCCGGTCCATGGCTGGCGCTGTGCGTCTATCATGCCGACCGAGTCAACGCAAGGGTCTTTTCGGATGAAACCGATACCGGGCTCCAGCTGACCGTGAACCTGCCCTTTCGGATCGACCGGTCATCCCCCCCCGTACCCCAGTCGTTTTTAAAGGGACTATGATCCGGACTCAAGATCTGGCATATGCCGTTGAAAATATTTCCCGCCGGGACCCGGAAATCGGTTACGCCCTTTCCGAACTGCTGGCAGCCGGCCGCATCCGGATCCCGGTGGATGCCGGCAGTCTTGGAAAAGACCCCTGTTTTCTGTTTGAAGATAACCGGGTGTTTGTCCGGAAGGTGAGTTTTTTCAACCATGGCATTGCCCCGGTGGAAGAAAGACTGGTGCTCCAATACGGAGAAGCGGCTGAAAAACACCGGATTGAAGAAATCCCCTCTCCCGGGGATTTTTTTGCCGCAGCCACCCGGATTCATCTGGCCGGCATCTTCTGCCTGGTGAATTTTGAACTCTTTAACGCCATTTCCAGGCTCAAAAAAAAAATCCGGGCCGCCGGCAGCAGCACAGACCTTGAGAATATCCTGAATGCCCGGCTTAAAACCCTTCAGCAGATGTTACAGGAACCGCCCGCAAGCTTTGGAATGCCGCTTTCTTCAAAGGAACCGCTGTATTTTATTGAAATGCAGCGCTCCGTTGACTGTCATTTTGTTTTGTTTCCCTTTTCCTACGCAGCGCTGGGGCAGCTGGCACAGCTGAACCTGGAATTTTTCCATTTGCGCTTTGTCTTAGACCTGTTTATCACAGGCGCATCCCACCGGCTTTTTGCCGCTGTCAGCCAGGGAAAAATCACAGGGATGATGTATCTTGTGGAAAAAAAGCGATTGTTCTACACGGGGCTGGAAATCCATTATGTGGCAACAGTCAACGGAATATCTCTGGATGAACAGACCCTTGACTATCCCAGGATCCGGGGAACGGGCACCTTTTTGATGGCCGGGGCGTGGCTGTTGTGGAAAAGTCGATTTCCCCGGGCTTCGGAAATCGTTCTTGATGCGGAAATCGGGGCGGAGCAGTTCTATGACACCATCGGGTTTGATTTCCGGCCGCCTTATGGATACCTGCTCAAACACCCGAAAGAGAAACTGCTGTTGTATATTGTCGGCATGGCCATGAACTGTGACACCCTGCCGGACCGGTTGCAGGCGGCAGTGATCCAGTGTATCAAGCAGCAGATCGCGATCCTGAGAAAATCCATCCCGGCTGATGATCCGAAACGGAAAATCGCCATCCTGGCGGTTTCTACCTGCAACCAGGGTGGGAAAAACAAAAGCCTGGCAGCCGTCGCCCAACATCTGGTCTCCCGGGACCACCGCCGGATACCTGAGGCCGGGATGCTGCTGCAGGTGCTGGCCCAGGACGATGCCGACCGGTCCAGACACATCCTGGTGAAAGGGGCCAGCATGATCTGGGTGGTCAGTGATCCCGTATTTGACCAGCACCTGGAAGGCATCTTCCATATGGAAAGCCGGAAGCGAACCCGGGCCCTGGCATCCATACTGGCAAAAGACCCGTTTGCCGACCGGGTCATTCCGGTCCAGCCCAGGGCCGCCACGGAAGATGAGCTGGCCTGGGTTCACCTGCCGGAATATATTGAAAAAATCGCCGGAACCACCGGGAAAAAACTGACGACCCTGGATCCGGACACCCAGACCACCCCCCAGTCTTATGCCGTGGCCCGACTGGCCGCCGGCAGTGTGTTCAATCTCATCGATGCCGTGTACAAAGATCCTTTGCACCGCTGCGGCATGGCCTGCATCCGTCCCCCGGGTCATCATGCGGAACCTGACCGGGCCATGGGGTTCTGCCTGTTCAACAACGTGGCGCTGGGAGCGGCTTACCTCCAGCATCGGTACAAGGCAAAACGCATTCTGATCGTGGATGTGGATATACATCACGGCAACGGCATCCAGAAAGCCTTTTATGACAGCCGGCAAGTGCTGTATTTTTCCGCCCACCAGTTTCCCTGCTACCCGGGCACGGGAAAACTGTCTGAAATCGGGACCGGTGCCGGAAAAGGGTTCACCATCAATGTACCGCTGCCAAAAGGCAGTGAAGACAAGGACTATGCCGCTGTCATCCATTTTCTTTTACAACCCGTGGCCTTACAGTTTCAGCCGGACATGATCCTGGTGGCCTTAGGGTTTGATCTCTATGCCCAGGATCCGCTGGGACAGATGAATGTGACCCCGGACGGGTATGCCCTGATCACCTACATGCTCAAACAGCTGGCAAAAAAGGTCTGCAGCGGACGGATCATCTTTGTGCTGGAGGGCGGATACAGCATCCGGGGCATCCGCGAATGCGGACTGCGGGTACTCCAGGAGCTGGTGGACCTGCCCACCCTGAGCCCGGAAAAAATCCGCCGGATGACTCCGGAGAAACCCGGCAGCGTGCCGGAGCTGAAAAAAGCCATGGATCTCCACAGAACTTTCTGGCCTTCAATTCCCTGATATTTCGCATGAACCGCCTTGGTATCTCCCCAGAACAGAAAGGCAACGAGATTGGGCATGAATCATAAGACGATACATACCCATTCAGGAAAAACGGCAGCATTGCCAAATTATCTGAATAGCAATTTTTCTCTGGGATTTACTGTTGCTAAATAAAACTTGTCAAGGCATAACATATTTGTTACAAACCACTTATGAAATGGCAAATACATTATTATAACAACAAAATAGAAAATGAGATTCTTGAATTCCCAGATGGTTTGCTGGCAAGGTATTTAAGGTTAACCGATTTGATGTGTGAATTCGGTCCGAATTTGGGAATGCCTCATACAAGACCTATAGAGAGCGGACTTTTTGAGTTACGTGTAAAAGGCAAAGAAGGCATCGCAAGAGTGTTCTTTTGTATGAAGATCCGGAAAAAAATTGTCATGCTTCATACATTCATTAAAAAGTCTCAAAAAACTCCGAAAAAAGAGTTGAAAATTGCCAAAAACAGAATGAGCGAGGTAATAAACAATGACACATTCTGAATTAAGAGAAAAAGCATTAAAAAGAAAAAAGGTTAAACTTGAATACGATGCACTTGAACCCGAGTTCTCTTTGCTTCGGGAACTTCTTAAAGCCCGTCAAAAGGCTGGGTTGAGTCAAGCAGATATAGCAGAACTTATGGGAACCAAGGCCCCGGCAATCACAAGGCTTGAGTCCTCCTTAACCAATGGAAAACATTCGCCTTCAATAGCAACGTTAAAAAAATATGCTGAAGCGCTTGGATGTCATCTCCAAATTAAACTTGTAAGAAACAATTGAAACTGGCATATCCAATACCATTTGCCGATTGACGTGTGATCTTCTGGCCGGATAGCCTTTTTCGGACGTCCCTGTCAAGGATTTTATACCAGATTTTATAATCATTTCTGGGCATACATTTTATCAATTTCAGCTGAATAACTGTCTATAATCGCTCTTTTCTTTGTTTTCTGAGTCGGTGTCAACATGCCGTTCTGTTCTGTGAATCTTTCACAGAGAATGGTGTACTGTTTTATCTGCTCAAACGTTTCCAGTTCCCTGTTTGCGCCTGCAACCTCTTGCGCGACAAGTCCTCTGATATTTCCTTTTTCGATAAAATCCGGTCCGACTTTAGCTACAATCGGGGTTCCCGCAGATGTGTCTATCACCACCTGACTCTTGTCGTATTCAATCCCTTGTTTGTCAAACCTGTCTTTAAAGAAAGTAAGGTTCGGGACCAGCAGTGTGCTGATTACCGCACGTTCATCACCCACAACAAGAACCTGTTCAACATACGGGCTGGTGGTAAAGAGTGATTCCACTTTTGCCGGAGCGATATTCTTTCCGCTGGACAGGCAGATAATACTTTTAAAACGGTCAACGATTGTGTAATAACCGAACCTGTCAACTTCCACCTTGTCACCTGTTTTAAACCATCCGTCAGAAGTAAATGATTCGGAAGTCTCCTGGGGCCTGTTCCAGTATCTTTGAAACACCCCCGCGCCCGTGATCTCGAGTTCCCCTATACTTGAAACTCGGAGTCTGCTTCCATTTGATTCAAGACCGACAGAGCCCGGTTTGCAGGCCTTCAGCGGCATGTTTGCACAGGCGTTGAAGCTTTCGGTTGATCCGTACCCTTCGCTGACCCTGATGCCAATGATATAGAAAAATTTCAAAAGATCCGGCGAAATGGAGGCACTGGCTGAAAAAGAATGCTTGAAGTTTTTACCGAACAATGCCCGGACCTTTGAGAACAGCTTGTCGGCAATTTTATACTTTATTCTCATTCCAAAGGAAAGATTGCCGGTAATATCAAAATCATGCCCCATGTTATAGGCACCTGTTTCAGGATCATACCGCTGCATGAAAACGGCTTCACCGACGGTAAGTGCCCAGTCAAAGAGTTTTCTCTTCAGGCCGCTCTGCCCCATTTTCTCGTGCAGCTGAATATATATTTTTTCATACAGCCTTGGCACGCAGTTGATCCAGTGGGGATTGTATTTCTGAAGATCTTCCAGAAGCGTTCCCGGCGCGTCTGCATAGGCAATAGTACAGCCGTTAAAAATGGCAGCGCCCTGGCATGATCCCCTGTCGAAAATATGTGCAAGGGGCAAAAAGCACAGGGTTGTATATTCTGGCTTGAAACCCATGCCGCAGTAATCAAAAAATTCATTGACCCCGTTCATTCTGGCTGAGCAGTTGTGGTGGGTAAGCACAACGCCCTTCCCCCGGCCGGTTGTGCCTGATGTATAAAGAATGGTGTAGATGTCGTCAAGGACAACCCCGTCTCTTCTTGCCGTATACGATTCAAAATGACGGTTGTTGTTTTTCCACTCGATACCGGTTTTTTCAAGATCGCCCATGCTTATAATTCTTGCATCGCTGCTCTGGTATTCCCTGTCCATAACAATTATTTTTTCAAGTTTAGGCATCCGGTCAAACCCGTCGAGCATCATTTCAAGAATATTGTCCCCCCTCAGAAAAAGGAATTTACTCCCTGAATCGTTGACGATATAAGATGCTTCCTTGAATGACAGGGTCGGATATATGGCGACACTGACCCCATTTGCGCAGGCAATCGCAAGGTCGGCATGGGTCCAGTAGGGACCGCTGGCCGACATGATTCCAGCCATTTCCTGCTTTTCGAGTCCTAAGCTCAGTAGACCACAGGCATAGTTTTCAACTCTGGCAGCCGTCTCTTTCCATGTCAAGCTGCCGTTGCTGTCCCCGTGATAGAGTGCTGGATTAAATTGCTGAAAATCCTTATCCGCATATTTTTCAGAATTTTCAAGAAATTTGCAGGTGACTGTCGGCAAATCGACCCTTTCCCACTCCCACTGGTCTTTCCACGGCAGATTAAAATAATCGATATTTGCCATACAGGCCCCTCTCTTTAAGTTGCTAAATGTATTATTTTATAAAAAAATGAATCCTTGCTGAAACGGGATCCATTTTTTCTGACACAATGCAACGTATCAGTTAAAAAAACAAGCGTTTTAATAAAGGCCTCCCCCCCACACGATGCAAAGTGCCGCCAACAGTATCCAAACCGCAACAATTACTGCGCCGGCAGCATGGCTCCGGTTTTCAAAAAAATCCATGTTGTCAGTGATCCGGTGTTTGACCAGCACCTGAAAGGTATCCGAAATCTTGTGACGGATGTGTTATTAGACATGGGCAACACCGGTGAGCCTGTTCCCGAACCAATTGCAATCAAACACTTCAGCGGAAAATTCATGGTCCGGGGACCTCCGGAGATCCATAGAAAATTGGCCATACAAGCTGCTGAATCCGGCATCAGTCTCAATCGTATTGCCAGCTCCAAGTTGAGTCAATAAACAGCGTGTTACCCTATGAAATATCCGGGTATCACTTCCCCGTTCCCCAAAGAAGCTTTCCGGTTTAATGCAGTCCATTCTGATCTGTCCCCGTCCTTCCGTCTGTCTTTTCCACTTCTTTTCTCTTTGCATGTATATCCAGGGTCAAAATTTAATACGCTTCGATCCACTGGACACCATTTTATAATTTTTTTTCGCACCATGGAAATCCTCCTTTTTTTCAGTTGGGATTTAAGGAAATTTACTCGAACGGAAAGAGCCCTTCCTTTACTATTCGAAAATAAACAATTGGAGAAATACTCTGCCGATGGATAGAAAGACAGCAATTTGAACTAGTAATGGGAACATTCTTATATACAGCAATGCCGTAGAAACCATTCAGGGATAAAGCCGGGAGCATGGAAGGATATTCTTTTCTTTTTACAGATTGATTCATTAGCTCTTTCTCCTTTTTATTAAAAGTAGTGACTGGCCAATACTAGAATAATCCACATATTTTTTAAGAACCAAACAATTACGACTTCTGCCTTTTCTCCATGACAAAACCTAAACAAACGAAAATGTTGGAACCCCTTGATATAATCTATTCACAATTCATACCAAGACCCCAAAAGAAATCATATGGGCCATCTCCGGCTTTCATATAAATTTATGAAAAATTTTTAAAAAAAAGGGGGGGATCTTCTTTACAGATTGTAAAAAATATCGACACTGGCCTTTCATAAACGCTGCTGACCCGAGTCCCTTGGCTACTTCAGTCACCGCCATTCCTACCGGTTCGATACACAGTTCCTTGATCACTTTGCTGGGGTGGGGTGGGTTATGCATCACCATTTTTTTCTCCTCAAGGTAAAGTACATAGGTTTCTGTGTCAGACTTTGGAGAATACCAGGCTGTATTTACGTGAGGCAGAGGCCAATAGCGCCAGAATCATTGGAATCAGGGCACTTGCAGGTCAAACTCGTGGCAGTTGTTGCAATAATTTTCCGACCTCGTGTGTTCGTGGTGACACAGGTCACAGTCCAGATCCGGGCCGTAATGGAGCGAATCATGGGGGTTGGGCTTGAGCGCCTCAGTGCTTTGCGCTATCCCTTCCGATGTGCAGTGACAGCTCAGGCAGGCATCGGCCCGGATGGCTTGGGGCGTTCCACTCCCATGGCAGTCCTCGCAGGATAGACCGGCCCCCTGATGATGCGGCTTTAACGACATTACAACATTTACGGGTTTAACTGTGACCCGCGTTTCACTCACCTCTTTTTCCATTTTCCCTGCACTTGTCCGTTCTCCGGCACCCCGATTAATCCCGGAACAGCCAGTTATGCCTAGCCCGATCAGACCCAGACCTACTCCGCCGAACAATGCGGCGAGCAGTAAGATTCGGTAATTCCATTTCATGCATCGGTTCCCTTCTGCGGAGCTGGAACCCCGCTGTCTTGATTAGCAGGTGGAGGAGGGCGGCCTCCTCCACCCATTTTAGTTCACCCAGATCAGGCCCAGGGCCGATCCTTGGCAGCGTTCTTTCCCGCGATCCGCCCAAAAACAATGCAGTCCGTGATCGCATTGCTGCCGAGTCGGACCGCACCGTGGACACCGCCGCTGATCTCGCCTGCGGCATAAAGCCCAGGGATGGGCTTCTGGTAAAGATCTATCACCTGAGCCTCGGTATTGAGCTGGATTCCGCCCATGGTGTGATGCGCTTTCGGCCACAGGTTCATCCCATAAAAGGGCGGTGAGACAATCGGTTTACAGTCCTTCTGGAAAGGCTTTCCAAAGGCTTTGTCTTCCCCTGCCTTGAGGGAGGCATTGTATTCAGCCACAGTTTTTTTCAGCCCGTCCTTCTGGATATTGAACGCCTCGGCCAGGGCATCCAGTGTATCGAATTTCTTGACGACCCCTCGTTCGAGCATCGTGTCCAGCTTGGCCGTCCGAAAAACCCCTTCCTGGTCCGCGATTCCCACGGCAAAGGCGCCGGTCTTCATAATGGCATCGGCCCGAACCTTGCGGTCGGCCAGTTCGTTGACAAAGCGCTGTCCAGTCTCGCGCGCCACCATGATGCCGTAGGGAAACGCAGCAGTGATTGCAAAAATATAGCCGATTCCCATCCCCTTTTCATCGGGACAGGCCCAGGGACCAAGTTGAATCCAGGAAAGCTGGATGGGGTTGGCATGAAGGCGGAGCGCCTCGATCAGACCTTCGGCGGTGGCGCCGGGCTGGTTCGTAGACTCGACCTTTTCGTCGACCTTCGGATCCTGGAGCATGCGGAAGGCGATATCCTGGGCAAAACCGCCGGTAGCCATAATGACCGCCCGGTTGGCCCGAATGGTTTTCATTTTTCCATTTTCCGTATTCGGGAAACGGTAATCTTCGTACACACGGACCCCTTTGACACGGCCGTCGTCATCTCGCAGGATCCGGTCCAGGTAGCACCGGGTCACCAGCGGAACCCCGAGTTCCTTGACCTTGGCCAATTGAGGTCGGACGATACCGGCACCCGAGCTGTTTGTGGTGTAATAGCTGCGGGGGACCGAATGTCCTCCCAGATGGGTATTGCGGTCTTTGTACTTGACTCCCAGTTTGACAGTCCACTCCACTGCTTCGGCCGATTGCCTGGCCATCAACATCGTCAATTCCGGATGATTGAGGCCCAAACCGGCTTTCACTGCGTCCTGATACATCAGTTCCGGGGAGTCTTCCACCTTTTCCTTGTCAATTTGTTTTTACTGTCGTTCTGATCCGTCATTGATGGCCTCCTTTGGCCCCGACGCTCTCCGTCGGGATTTGATTGCTTCCCTATATTGAGAATTACTGACCGCTCAGGTCAGATTGTGCCCAAGGGTGGGCTTTAAGGTCACTCACCAGAGTTACGGATTGGTTTGCACTTGGCTTTGGTCCGGTGAGAACGCTTTTATCCTGGATCATAGCAATATCTATGCCGGAATCGACATAATGCCAACTACCTTTGTCAAGCAGGAAATACCGCATCAAAAGCGCAGTTCTTCACTGGATGAAATACTGTCTGATCACAGGCTGTCAATTTCTGGTGGACACCTCGTGTAACATATCCGTTTCAGTGCAGCCATGTTTCAGGATTCAACAACTCTTATCTGATGGCATGGAGGAAAAAATCATGACTCAACAAACCACCCAAATCCCTGTCTCTTCAATTATTCTGGATGAGTCGATTTATCCCAGAAAAGCAGTCGATCACTGTCGGGTGGCCATATTTGCCGAAAACATCGGGATGGGATTGCCTTTGATCCCATTGAGGTGGCGCCCTGCCCGGACCGGCCCGGCTTCTACCGCCTGCTGGACGGGGCGCCACCCAGATGGACACAGACATCAAGATATTCCGAATGCAAAGCCTTGGCATTCTCCAGGAGAGGATTGCAGATATTTTCCAACACTTTATCCGGCTTTCCGGAAGACCCAAAGATCCTTTGAACAAACGAAGATTGTTTTTCCCCAGGTATCACCAGATGGATGTGGTCCGGAAACTTGCCGGGCATGCCGCACAAAACGGAGTGGGACATACCTATCTTATTCATCATTCGGCAGGGTCCGGAAAATCAAACTCCATTACCTGGGCCGCCTACCGGTTGATCGAGACCTATCCTGCCGCAGCAGACATCCGGGGTGCAAAAGGACTGGAGCGGCCCCTGTTTGACAGCAAAAAAGCCCAGAAGAAACTCAAGGGCAAAGCCAAGGCAATGGTCATAACCCAGAATATTGAAACCGCCATCCGGTATTTTCAGGCCATATCCCGGCTCCTGGCAAAGCGGTCCAGGCCCTGTCCCGGCTGAACCGGTCCGCACCCCATCTGGGCAAAAAAACCGAAGACCTGTTTATCCTGGATTTTTTCAATCGTGTGGAAGAGATCCAGACCGCGTTCGATGATTTTTACACGGCCACCAGCCTGTCCAGAGCCACGGATGTGAATGTCCTGCATGATCTCAAAGAGACCCTGGATGCAGAAGGTATATATGAATGGCAGATTGTCCGCCGCTTTAATGAACGGTGGTTTCAGGGGTGGAGCGCCACCCCGGAAGAACAGCGGATCAAATTCATCCACATTGCAGACAGCATCCGGGCACACCCGGATTTTGATCAAAAGTACAAAAACAACCAGGATACCCATAACCGGGTGCTGGCGTTTCAGAAAATATTTGAAGATGTCATGCTCAAAAAAAACACAGTGTATTCAAAACGCAATTTTAAGTTGCAAAATGCAATTCTATGCATTATATCTAAAAGAAAAATAAAAAGGGGGAATTATATCATGGCCACTGCAGTAAGAATCACTGACGAATTAGTGAAGGACGCCAAAATATTCAGCAAAATAGATAAACGATCTTTAACTGGACAAATTGAACATTGGGCTCGGATTGGAAAATGTGCTGAAGAAAATCCCGATTTAACTTATGATCTTATAAAAGAGATTCTCATCGGTATAGCTGAATTGGACTACGGAGAAACAAGCGAATATAAATTTGGGTAACAAAAAATGAAAATTTTTCAGTCCAGATCTTTTGAACGAAAAGTTAAAAAATTCTCCAAGCAGGAGAAAGAGATACTCGATGACGAAGTAGTGTGTGACCGAAAACTCAAAACCCCACGTTTTTCATGGGTATAATGGCTAAAATTTGTTTGAAATCTTTACTTGAAATTGAATTACTTGTTGATTTTAACTGATTACTATGTTAATATAACCAATTAATAATTAAAGAGATTTTAAAAAATGAGAGTCATAGAAAGCAGTTCAAATTTCAACACCCCAACAAAACTTCGAGGTTGTTTTGCGTAAAATTTTTGAACCACAAATGACATTCGGGCAGACCCCTATCGACCAAATCAAACTTGACATGAGAGCCAGGGATGAAATTCCCAAGCTACTTTTGGGGCTCCAGCATATCTATTGCGATCAAGAACTTCGAGAAAAAGTTTTTGTCATCCTCAAAAATGTGATTCCGGAAGACACCGACTCCAAAAATGGACGTCCGGGAATGGACCTGTGGAAAATTCTTGTGATGGGCACCATACGGCTCAATTGCAATTGGGATTACGATAAACTCCGGGAGATGGTGAACAACCACAGAACATTGAGGCAGATGCTGGGTCATGGCATGATGGACGATGACATAACCTATCCGCTCCAGACCTTAAAAGATAATGTCAGGCTTCTGACACCTGACATTCTTGATAAAATCAACACCCTGGTTGTACAAGAAGGTCATAAACTTCTGATGAAAAAAAAACTTCGGACGAAGAGGTGTTGATGGGACGGTGTGATTCATTCGTTGTTGAAACCGATGTTCATTTTCCCACAGACATCAACCTGCTTTTTGATGCAGTCCGAAAAATGATTCAAATTGCCGCTATTATCAGCCAGGGCATTGGAACGAGTATGTGGCGGCAATCAGCATATAATATCAAAAAATTTAAACGGCTGTATCGGATAGTTCAGCGATTGAAACATTCCACATCCGCGGATGAAAAGAAAAAGGCCAAAAGAGCCCGGCAGATCATGGATGCACACAAAGCTTATATTGAACTTGCTGAAAAATACATTTCAAAAGCGGAATTGACCATTGAAATGA
The DNA here is from genome assembly GCF_000350545.1 of Desulfotignum phosphitoxidans DSM 13687. Taxonomy (GTDB): domain Bacteria; phylum Desulfobacterota; class Desulfobacteria; order Desulfobacterales; family Desulfobacteraceae; genus Desulfotignum; species Desulfotignum phosphitoxidans. Next base: position 460,276 of record NZ_APJX01000002.1, on the reverse strand, counting down.
CGGAGTCCTCCGATATTATGAATGAAGCCCGAGTGGAAGAGTTGCAAACATACATCAATTATGCGCTTTGGCAAATTGGCCTGATAAAACGCCGGGTTTTGCAGGATGAAAAGATCCCACATAAAGACAAGATTTTTTCAATTTTCGAACCCCATACAGAATGGATTTCAAAAGGCAAAGCCGGTGTTCCCCAAGAATTGGGACTGCGGGTATGCATCCTGGAAGACCAGTATGGGTTTATCCTGCACCACCGGGTGATGGAGCAAGAAACCGATGATAAAGTGGCCGTTGCAATGGTAACGTCGGCCCAAAACAAATTTTCTGGTCTCAAGGGATGCAGTTTTGATAAAGGGTTTTATACACCTGGTAACAAAAAGGACCTGAAGGATACATTGAGCATTTTGGTGCTCCCGAAAAAAGGCAGATGCAACAAGGCTGAATTTGAAGAAGAAACAGCAGACGATTTTATTCGTTTAAAAAGAAAACATTCAGCGGTGGAATCGGCCATAAACGGGTTGGAAAATCATGGTCTGGACAGATGCCCGGATCATGGCATTCAAGGATTTAAAAGATATGTAGGTCTGTCTGTTCTGGCAAGAAATCTCCAGATTATGGGTCATCATATACAACAAAAAAGGCTGAAGCAGCTGCAACGGTCTGAACAGCGAAAAGCCGCGTAAAAAAAGGCCGTCGCATCAAAAAGTAGCACGTCAAACACTACAGGTGTGTCCAAAAAATGGGAAAGTCGTTAAAAAACGACAAATATTGAAGCACTTTGCCAGGTTTGTGATAGCAGGAAAAACATTAATTGGAAATTATGTCAGGCATCGGCCTCGGAAAATCCTAAAATAGGGGTTTCCGGTCAGCCACGAAGTAAAAAACATTGCTGAAAATCCAACTATTGGTGCAGAAAAAAAGGGAGATTTAAGAGGCGTTTTTATTCATAAATTCAAAATAAAAACTATTCAGCATCTGCTTTCTTATCGCGTTGTAGATGATAACCTTGAATTAATCATGATCGGACCACATGAAAATTATTATCGGGATTTAAAAAATTATCTCAAATCAAAATAAAAGAGGTAATATCAAACGATGTGCCAAGCTCCACCGCAATCATTTTCTACCGGTTAAACCAGACCATAAACTTGCTGATCACTCCGCTCTCTCCCCCCCCCCCCAAAGGGGGAGGAGGATGTAAAGGCATAGGCGGTGCCTGCTATCTATCTGCTACTCTTGTACCAAACGAAAAATAATCTCATTTTACAAGGAACTCACTTTTTCAAAAAATGTAACTGTATGTGGGACTTTTGGATGATTTTGGGGGATAGAAGAGAAAGAATCTACACTGCCGGCCGTTGGATTCAGGCTGGACACCTGCCTGAAACCCGAATTCGGTAACCCAGGGAAGATCAATTTTGTCTTCCAAAAAGAAGAATTCAGGCAAGTCTGGAATTCAAATAAATTTTGTTTTCCAGGCCTTCATCTTCTCTGCCGGCCATGCCACACAGAATGCCGGCCGGCCTTTCATGACCATCTGCATGCACGCCCCGCCGTTAAGGCAATCCGGATCACAGTGAATAATGTCATCCTCCCGGCCGCCATGAATCTTTTCGGGCCATTTCGGATCAGCCCAGAGCACCCGCGCCAGACCAATAAGGTCGGTTTTCCCGTCACGGATAGCCCGGTCCGCAAATGCACCGGTGGCAAAACGGCCGGCAGCAATCACCGGCACATCGACTTGCGCGCGGATTTCAGCGGCCAGGTCCAGCATATACCCCTCCTGCCTGGATTTTTCCAAAATTTCAGGCAAAAGAAAAGATTCATAGGTACCGCCCATGACAGAAATATAATCAATGCCTTCTTTGGCAAGGCTTATTGCAAATTGACGCGATTCTTCCGGCTTCAATCCATCCGGAAGCCATTCGTCAGCTAAAAATCGATACCCCACAGGGATTTCACCCACCGCTTTTTTGACCTGGGACAATACCCCCAGGGCAAATCGCTGACGATTTTCCAGGCTGCCCCCGTATTCATCAGTGCGATGATTGGTTCTTGGAGAAAGAAATTGAGCCAGCAGGTAACCGGTTCCCCCATGCAGTTCCACCATGTCAAACCCGGCGGATTTTGCCCTGGCCGCAGCCTCGGCATATTTGACCATAACCGATGCGATCTCTTCTCGGTCCAAAGCCCGGGGCATCCTGCCAAAGGTATTCACGGCAGAGGGCGCCACAGGCTCTTGGGTCGCATGGGCAAACCGACCGGCATGATTAATCTGCAGACAGGCCAGCGCCCCCTCTTGTTTAATCACAGCAGAGAGCCTTTTCAACCCATCCAGGTTGTCGTCGGTGTCCGCCCGAAGCGTTCGGTTGGAACCACTGCCGCAAGGGTGATCCACCGTGGCATTTTCAACCACAACCATGGCCACGCCACTGCCGGCCATCAGCCGGTAATGATCGAGCAGCATATTACTAACCGTTCCGCCCTCACCGGCATATCCCAGATAAAGCGGTGCCATGGTCAGACGATTTTTCAGGGTCAGGCCTTTTATGGTTATTTCAGAAAACAGGTTATTATACATGTATACCCTCCTTTTTCATGTGGTGAGGTTTAAGCGATACAAAATTTAAGATCACCTTAATTAAATCTTTAATTTTATATCCAGCACCGGTGTCCCGCTGACGGCATCCAGTCCTTTAACAAACAATGTGGTGCCCTTGATGTCCATCCCAAAGGGACCGGATTTTTTTCATAAAGCGTTGTTCTTTCAGCTTCAAGAAGGTGACGCGGTGCTCCCATGAAATCCGCTGCACAGAGGACCCGGCGGCCGGATTCAGATAAAAGACTGTCCAGCCACTGCAGCCCTTCAAGGCTTCACATCAGGCGATTTTGTCCAGATCCGGACCCCGGGATTCAAATTGGCTACCAAGGCAGCATCCAGTTGATAGGGGTTTGCATCCACCAGAGGAACATGGTCGCCGTGAAAATGGCTGAAAACAATGTCCGTGGCAAGTGCCCAGGCCTGTATGATCTTTTCCCGGATGACCTCGCCCGCCGCCACCTGAACCGGGTGCGGTGTCTGGCCGTTACGAATGAACCCCTTCCGGCATCAATTTAGTCTCCCACTTGTTTGTTTTCGGCGGCATGGGCTGTCCTTCCATCTCCCAATAAATAGTTTTACCGGATCATTATACCCCAGTGAAGGGAGTGATGAATGATTTCCTGTTTAAATCGTTCGACTGCCATCTTTTCCTGGATAACCTGTCGATAGAGTCCGGCATTGCGGATGTCACCCACCAATACCATTCCCATGAGCCGGTCACCATCCGGGCTGAACACCATTTTCCGGTGGGCGGTCCGGGTGGTATGGCAGTGGATTTCGCAGTCCAGTTCACGGGTGTGTACCATTCCCATTGAAACAAAGGGCATTTTGGCAACCTGGGTTGCGTTCAGGATGCCGAAGGTTCCCGAATAGGCCGTGGGCAACCCGGCCATGTTCAACCCGGCACACCGTCCCATTTCCACGGCATTGGTCCAAAGGGCGGTCATGACCGGTTCACCGGATATGGGGTCATGGGTCACCGCCACATCCCCGGCAGCAAAGGCGCCGGGCTGACTGCAGGCCGTATGCCGGTCGGCCACAATCCCCTTTTCCAATTGAATGCCGCTGCCCTCAAGAAATTCTACATTGGGCCTGACCCCTTTGCCGATGCAGACCATTTCACAGGCGATTTCAGAGTTATCATCCAGAACCACCCCGGTTACACCGGTGTGATCGGATTGGATGCCAATGACGGCTGATCGGTTTTTGATTACAAGCCCGGCATCATCCAGGGCTTTTCGGATCAATACGGCATCTTCCGGGTCCATGAGCTGGGACAAAACTTCAGGGGAAAAAACCACCAACGTGACCTTGATCTTAAGTTCCAGCAGGGCAAAGGCCGCCTTGAGGTTGAGAAGCCCCCCCCCGATAAGGACCGCATGGTTTGTGTTGCCTGCCCGGGCCGCCATATCTCTTGCATGGTCAAGGGTTCTCAAGGCAAACACTCCCTGGGTTTGTGTCCCCTGAATCTCCGGCGGGATATAGGGACGGCTTCCCGTGGCAAACAAAATTTTTTCGTATGCCACGGATCTGCCGTCGTCCAAGAAGACCTTTCTGGCACGGGTGTCAACGGAAACCACACAACTTCCGGTTTCTACACGGATATTTTTCTGGGTATAGGGTCCTGCGCCTTCCATTGCCATATCCCGGGCAGCTTTTTTGCCTGAAACCACAAAGGGGATCATTGGCCTGAAATAGGGTTTGTCGGGTTCCTCGGTCAATACGGTGATGGGGCGGTCCGGATCCCGCATTCGGATGGCGTGTGCCGCAGCCATTCCTGCGGCACTTCCCCCGACAATCAGGTAAGGTGTGTGCATATTATTCCCCTTTCACTTTTGCAAGTTCCTGGGAGGCCTTTTTTCTGACTGACTTTGAATAGGCCGGGACCGTTTGAAAAACCAGCGCCCCGGTGGGACAGGCAGAAACACAGGCCGGGACATCCCGGTCCGGGCACCGGTCGCAGCGATAGGCCTTGCCGGCTTCCAGATGACGTCCGATCACCCCATAGGGACAGACCATCACACAGGTCCAGCAGCCAATGCACTTGTCCGTATCGGTGATAACCACCCCGTCCGCATTGCGGGTGATGGCACCGCTGATGCAGGCGTACATGCAGGGGGCATCCTCGCATTGCCTGCAGACCAGGGGAATTTTTTTATTCGGGGCGGCCCATTCCACATAGATACGGCTTTTAGGTGTCTGTGATTCTCCAATGGCACCGAAAAGGGTTTTGCTCTGGGAGTGTTCAACGGCGCAGGCCATGATACAGGAGTTACACCCCACACATCGGTCGGATTTAACGAAAATTTCTTTTGGCAGTGTCATGTCTTCCTCCTTAAATCCCCAGTGCCTTGCGTTTCGCATCCATATGCGCAATCATGAGTCCGGCGCCTTTTATGGGATCGGTTTCAACAGCAAAGGCGGCCCCCACCACATCATTGGCGGTTTTGGTCAAAATTTGGGTTACCAAAGGGCTTCCCAACACCTGGGGAACGGTTCCCAGCACGGTAAAAATACCGGATGACACCACATAGGAACCGATACTCACCGCTTTCTCGCTCATCCACTCGGGAGCAGCACCCGCCACGGGAAGATCGCTGATATCCACGCCCAGGGCATTGGCAACAGCTGCACACACTGTCAGTATCCGGCTGATATCCACACAGGATCCCATGTGGAGTACCGGCGGTATCCCAAGGGCTTGGCAGACACCCCTGAGCCCTTCCCCTGCCTGGGCTGAGGCTTCGGGCAGCATCAAACCGGCCTTGGCAACGGCAATGGCGTTGCAGCCCGTTGTGGTGACCAGGACATTGTTTCTTATGAGTTCTTTTACCAGTTCGACGTGGCCTTCATCATGTTTTATTTTCACATTGTTGCACCCGACAACCCCTGCAATCCCTTTAATTGCGCCGGATTTGATCGCATCCAGCAGGGGATCAAGGGTGCCGCCCAACGCTTTGACAATGGCTTCAGCGCTGAACCCCACCATACAGTCTGTCGTATCTTCAGGGATAAACACTTTGCCTTTATTCCGGTTGGCATAATTTTCAACCGCCGTACCAACGATTTCTTTTGCAATCTCCATGGCGTGTTCTTCATTGAATTCCATATGGATGGCACCGGGAAATTTCGCCTTGGGGGATGTGGAAATAAATTTGGTGTGGAAGCATTCGCACAAATCACCCAACGCCGGCATGATACATTGGACATCCACAATCATGGCTTCCACCGCTCCGGTAATCACGGCCAGTTCCTGCTGCAAAAAGTTCCCGGCAATGGGGATGCCGTGGCGCATGCTGATCTCATTCCCGGTACAGCACATGCCAACCACATTGATTCCCGCAGCGCCACACGCCTTGGCCTGTTCCACCAGTTTGGGGTCATGGGCTGCTGCCACAATCATTTCAGACAGGACGGGTTCGTGGCCGTGGGCGATGATATTGACGTGTTCGTGTTTGAGTACGCCCAGATTGACCATGGACCGGACAGGTTCCGGAGTCCCGAACAGCACATCAGATATTTCAGTGGCAATGGCAGAGCCACCCCAGCCGTCTGCAATGGACGTCTTGAGGCCCTGGAGGATCAGGTTGACCGGGTCATTATCCACACCGATGTGAGTCCGGTGCATGATTTCAACAATTTCCCGATCAATACCCCGTGGATCAATCCCTGCTTTTTTCCATAGTTCCACACGTTTTTTCGGGGCCCGGCGGCTGAACTGCACAAACCCTTCCTGCTTGCCGAATTCTGCATAAACACTTTCGGCCAGGTCAAGGCCGATGTCCTCTTTGCTCCTGCCCTGGGTTTCAATGCGGTACTCCCGGGCAAGGGCAGAAAGTTTTATTTCATCTTTAATTTCATACCCCCCGCTTTTGCCCTGGGCCGTAAGTAAAAGGGTGTGGGCAAGGTCCCGGCCATGGTCAGAGTGGGCGGCAGCACCGCCTGCAATCATGCGGATAAGATTCCGAGCTACGATGATATCTGCCGTGGCACCGCAGATCCCTTTTTGAGGACCGGTATCTTCAAAGGGAGAGATCCGGCAGGGTCCCATGTTGCAGATTCGGCAGCACAAGCCCAGTTCACCGAAACCGCATTGGGGGAGCATTTTTTCATATCGGTCCCAGGCAGTTTCCAGATCAAGTTCTTCGGCACGTCCCAGCATTTTTTGAGTTGCCGGGTCAACACTTCTATTAAGGATTTTTTCTGAATACGGCATGATATTAAACCTCCAAATTAATGAGTAAAATGATTGAGGTCTTACTCCTGTTTTATAGACCTGCCATTTTAGGGATGCAAGTGAAAATAAAAAAAGATTTTGATGGAAAAACAAAAATGCCGCCAGGCTGACCGTCAGCGTCTATCCCTCTTGTTCTGGGCGCGGGAAAGACACGATTGCCCGCTCGGTCTTTGAAAACAGATCATCCAATATCTGGTCTGCCGCCGCAATCTCTTTTGCGGATGAAAAGCCGGCGTCCAACTCTCTGAGATATTTTCGTAGTAGGATGTTGGAATATCCGAGGTTGTACGAAAGACATCCGGCCATCCTCGATGTAACGGACCAGGCGGCCCCATTCGTTCAGGGTGTAATTCACCGCTTTGCCCAGAAGGCTTTTGGGGGGCACTTTTTCAACGGTGGCATCCTGGATTATAGCAATATTTATGCCGGTGGGCCAAAACAATTGACATGCAGATTTTTCATTGATATGGTTATGCGCTACATTCCCTATCATCCCGGACCGGAGTACTCATGGCTGAAAAACCCACCTATGAAGAGTTGAAAAAAAGGGTTGCTGAATTAGAGCAAAAGGTCGATCAGAATAATACAGCGGCAATATCAAATCCGCCGGAGTTATTTTCTGTTTTAATGGAGGCTTTCCGGTACATTCCACGCTGCAAAACATTCGAAGATGCCGCCAGGGAAATATTTGAGCATTGCAAAAAACTGACCGGCGCACGCTCAGGATATGTTGCGCTTCTCTCTGAAAATGGTGAAGGCAATGAAGTGCTTTTTCTAGATGCCGGTGGAATGCCGTGCGACGTCGATCCGAATCTTCCCATGCCGATCAGGGGGCTGCGGGAAATAGCTTATAAAACAAAAGAGGTGGCTTTTGACAACTCTTTTTCCGAAAGCCCCTGGATGGAATATATGCCGGAAGGGCATGTGAGGCTCGAGAATGTCCTTTTCGCTCCCCTGAATATTGAAAAGAAAACAGTAGGGGTTATTGGCATCGCCAATAAGGACGGGGGCTTCAATGAGTTCGACGTCCAAATATCAAAAATTCTGGGTGATCTTGCTGCCGTAGCGCTGTACTATGCAAGGTCACAGGAAAATTTACGGGAAAATGAAACCAAACTGCGCTCGATGCTGAATGCTTCTCCCCTGGCCATTGTCCTCTTAAATCGCAGCGGCTGCATTCTTGACTCCAACGAGGAACACGCCAGTCGACTGAACGTGAGTCGGGATGAAATCCTTGGACGGTGTTTATGGGAATTATTGCCAAAAGAGGTTCTGGCTCATAGAAGAAGGCAGGTGGAAGAGGTATTTGAAACAGGCAAGCCCTACACAGGTGAGGATAGAAGAAATGATATTTGGAATCAATATCATATTCATCCAGCCATTATTGATCAATTCGGAAAGGTGCAGGCAGTCATTGTCGAAGCCATTGATATCACTGAACAAAAGCAGCAAGCAGAAGCGCTTGAAGAATCAAAGGCATTTCTCGACAACATGTCCGATATCGCCTATATTGCAGACGATCAGGGGAATCTGACATGGGTCAATTCCGCTGCCAGGCGAATGACGGGATTTCTGCCTGAAGAACTTATCGGCAAGCCATTTCTACCCCTCTTTATCGAAGAAGATCATGCCTCTCTAATGGACGTATATCAGAGAACATTGAATGGAGAGAGTTTGGAAAACACGCTGACATTCAAAACGGGTATTACCTGTCATTTCACCAGTCTGCCCAAACGTAGCAGTCAGGGTGATATCATCGGAACTTTCGGTGTGGCAAGGGACATCTCCAAACGGCTGGCAGCGGAACATGCCCTCCGAACAAGCGAAGCCCGTCTGAAAAGAGCCCAAAAAATGGCTAAGGTTGGTAACTGGGAATATGATATTGCCACGGGCAAAGTATGGGGTTCGGAGGAGGCATTTCGCATTTACGGCATTGAGCGGATGTCTGAATTTCTTCCTCTTGATGAAGTCGAAAGTCATATCACTGATGCAAAAAGAGTGTACCAGGCCCTTGAGGATTTAATCGTCCGGAACAAACCCTATGACATTGAATTCCAGATCAACCCGAAAAACAGAAAAGAATCGATCCATGTTCATTCGATGGCGGAAATGGTTTTTGATGGAAATGGCAAGCCGGAAAAGGTGGTGGGTGTCATTCAGGACATCACGGAATCAAAACAGGCTGAAAAGATCCTGCAAAAAAACCATGAAATGCTCAAGCGTACCGAAGCCATGGCCAGTATCGGCAGTTGGGAGTGGGATGCTCAACATGACCAGACGTACTGGTCGGAAGAATTGTTCAAAATATTTGGACGGGGTCCCGCAGAGGGCGCCCCTCCCTTTGCGGAGCAATCGGAATTATATGCGAGCGGTGACATACAGCGTTTAAGAGATGCTGTTGAGATCTGCGTTAAGCGGGGAACGCCATACGAAATTGAGCTGGGAGCCGTTCGGCCGGATGGTGAAATAAGGCATTGCGTTTCCAGGGGACAACCCCAATACGATGAGAATGGAAATGTGTTCCGGCTTACTGGATCGTTCCAGGATATTACCGACCGAAAGCAGGATGAACTGGAGAGAAATCGTCTTGAAGCGCGGTTATCACAGGCCCAGAAAATGGAATCCATCGGGTCTCTTGCCGGGGGGATTGCCCATGACTTCAACAATATTCTGTTTCCCATTGTAGGGCTGTCTGAAATGATGCTGGATGATTTTCCTCCCGGCAGCCTGGAACAGCAGAATCTGAATGAAATCTTTCTGGCCGGCAAAAGAGGGCGGGACCTGATCCAGCAGATCCTGTCTTTCAGCCGCCAGACGAATCACCAGCCGATACCGGTTCATATCCAGAAAATCCTCAAAGAGGTGATGAAACTCTGCCGTGCCACCATTCCTGCTGATATCACCGTTTCCCTGGATATTCAGACCGACTGCGGTCCGGTCATGGCAGATCCCACCCAGATCCACCAGATCGCCATGAACCTGATCACCAATGCCTATCATGCAGTGGAACATGTCGGCGGAACCATATCGATTCGGCTGATGGAAAAGGATGTGTCATCAACGGATGATCCGGCTGGTGACCTGGCGCCGGGCCGTTATGCCATGGTGTCAGTTTCCGACACCGGCATTGGGATTGACGGGGCAGTGATAAACAAGATATTTGACCCGTATTTCACCACCAAGGAAAAAGGAAGGGGAACCGGCCTGGGCCTTGCCACGGTTTACGGTATCGTAAGCGCTCATGGGGGAGATATCAGGGTGATCAGTGACGTCGGCAAAGGGGCCGCTTTTCATGTCTACCTGCCGCTGATGGAAAAAACACAGGCAGCTGAACCTGAAAAAACAATGACCCCGCTTCCCACAGGAACGGAACATATCCTTCTCGTGGATGACGAAAAATCCATTGTTCACCTTGAAAAGCAGATGCTGGAAAGACTCGGATACCAAACCAGCGTTTATACCAGCAGCAGGGACGCCCTGGCCGCGTTCAAAACAGAGCCGCCGCGGTTTGACCTGGTCATTACAGATATGAATATGCCGGATATGAACGGCATGCAGCTTGCCACGCAATTGAATGCCATCAGGCCGGATATCCCCATCATCCTGTGCACGGGATTCAGTGAAAGGATAGACAATAAAAAAGCGAAAACTATTGGGATTAGAGGATTGCTGATGAAACCAGCGGGAATGAAGGATTTTGCCCAAAAAGTACAAGAAGTATTAGACACAACTAAAAAGAGGGGTAAGTAAAGATATCCGAAAATACTGGCGTAAGGTTAAAATGAACACCGATGCTTCAAAGGATGAATTATTTACACGTTTATACGAGGCCATTACGGAATCATCCATTTTCTGATGGCATGGCGGAAAAAATCACCCAAATCCCTGTCTCTTCAATTATTCTTGATGAGTCGATTTATCCCAGAAAAGCCGTCGGCCGATCAAGGCAGACTGTGGACGCTTACATCGCCGATCTTCGCGCAGTGACCCTGATGGGCAGAGACATCAAAATATTTTGCATGCACCACCTGGGCATGCCCCAGGAACGGATGGCACAGCGGCTCGGCCTGGATCAAAAAACAATTCATCGTCATTTAGGCAAAATGCCAATACGGGCATTTTGCCTAAATGATGATTTATCCCGGGGATTCACCGTGGCCCAGGTGGCTGAAAAGCACGGTTGGCCTGAGCCCCTGGTCTGGTCCCTGGCGCTGGAGGGTAAAAATGATCATGACCGATTCAAAGCACTTGGCTGGGGATTCCGGACCTGGTCCTCTTTGATCCGCCCTATTATGACAAAAAAGCAGGCGATTATGATGAGAACAGCATTTCCAGGCTGCCCAGAAACGATTATCTGGATTTTCTGGCGGCGTTTTTTGCCCGAATGAAACAACATGTCAAAAAAAAGACCCGGCTGGCGTTTATCAATGCGGACTGGCGGGATTTTCAGAACACCCCGGCAATGGATGAAACACACAAAGGCGGCATCCTCATCGACGATTACCTGGAGATCCTGAACAAAACGGGATGGTATCACACCCATATCATCCAGGCGCCCATGTCATCCCAGAGATTCAGCGCCGGCGTCGTCTCAGCCATGCAGAAAAGAAACATCCTGGGTGTGATCAGCCGCTATGTGATCGTCCTGGGCCAAAACAATTGACATGCAGGTTGTTCAATGATGATACACATTTCTGCACTACATCCATATTGGCATGATATACAGTAAGATAATTTTTCGTGAAGGATATGCTGTTCCACACAAGAACTATTTACAGCGGACTTCTGGGGGCGGCTTTTCAGTGATTTGTGACAACCTTTAACCAGTGTCGCTCTCAACCAAGTTTAGTGGAACCTATTTCCCTCCCTTCGGTCGGCGGCCCCTGATCTCAACAGTTATGCTCTTCAATTATTGACATTCTTGATCGATAGCATTATTGTAAAACCAAAATACTATCGATCGGAGGTCGACATGCAAACTGTTATTGTATCACCTAAATATCAAGTCGTTATCCCTAAGGCAATCAGGGAAACATTAAAACTCAAACCTGGCCAAAAAATGCGTGTAATTGAGTATGAAAATCGCATTGAATTGATACCCGACCGCGAGATTTCCGAGTTGCGCGGTTTTCTGAAAGGAATTGATATAGAGTTCTCTCGTGAGGGGGATCGGGTATGAATATAATCGATTCGTCTGCATGGCTTGAATATTTTTCTGACGGACCAAACGCGGAGTCTTTTTCAATTCCCATCAACGATGAAAATGCTTTGATAGTCCCGGTAATTACAGTTTATGAAGTATTTAAAGTTGTACTTCGTGAAAGCACTGAAAATGATGCTCTGCAAGCAATAGCTGCTATGCAAAAAGGCCGTGTGATTGAACTGACACAGAGTTTGGCTATTGAAGCATCAAAGCTCAGCTTACATCAAAGTCTTCCTATGGCAGATAGTATCATCCTTGCTACTGCAAAAAAACATGATTGCACGATATGGACGCAAGATGCTGATTTTAAGGATATTAAAGGGGTCAACTATTTTGCTAAAAAAAATAAATAGCATAACCTGGCGTTTCACTGGATTGCAGGGGGGGCTCAGGTGCCGGATAATACCGGAGTGGTTGGAGATCTCCTGGGGCCGAAGTACGATGCGGCTTCCGAAAAAATCCATATTATCCGTAATCCGGGTCAGTTTTTCCGCAATGTGGAGAAACAACGAGTACCGAGCGCAAGAACACATCTTGCCTCAATGGAAATATAATGTACAATTCATTCATTTTTGAATATTTTATTAACCATTGAGGCTTGAAAAAGATGGCAAAAAAAAGAGTGATAATCTCACCTGCACTGGAAGATCTTCTATCGACGGTCGGAGAAAACATCAAACTTGCGCGCTTACGTCGCAAAATTACTGCGACCATGCTGGCAGAGCGTGCTGGTATTAGTCGTGTTACCTTAAGAAAAGTTGAGAATGGTGAAAGCAGTGTCACAATGGCTATTTATGCCAATGTTCTTTTTTGTCTCGGCCTTGAAAAGGATTTATTACGACTTGCCGGGGATGATCCTTTGGGGCGGCGCTTACAAGATGCTGAATTGACTCATACAACTGAGCGTGTCGCTAAGAGGAAGAAGTAATGGCTGTAAAACGACACACAAAAGGCCCGGCAAGAAAATCCATTCAAGTTTGCGCGCATTGGCAGGGGTTGGAACATCCTATTCTGATGGGAACACTTTATGCCGCCCCTTCAAGAGGAAAAGAGATTTTTTCTTTTGAATACGATCCTGCCTGGCTCAAGTCATCGCATGGGGGCTTTACGCTTTCGCCTGGGAGATGATGAGCCGTTTTTAGACAATCAGGAAGATATGGCTGCACCGCCATGGACAAAATTACGGGATTTGGAATATGCCAGCTTGCAGTTAGAGCAGGATGATGCTGAAAACAACAATGACTATATGAAGTGGCTGAAAATGCTTATTGCCCCTGGAGGGTCACTTGGCGGGGCACGTCCCAAAGCGAGTGTATTAGACGAGAACAGTCATCCATGGATTGCCAAATTCCCTATCATGGCTTTATGCTGACGGATAGAGGGTGGGCACTCTCACCTGCTTATGATATCAACCCTGTTGCAACCGGTGGCGGATTGGCTCTTAATATCTCAAAAGAAGATAACAGCCAGGACCTTGATCTTGTGTTATACATTGCCCCTTATTTCCGTGTCGGCAAGGATCGTGCAAATGAGATCATCCAGGAAATAACCACTGTTGTGAGATCCTGGCCGAACATGGCAAAAAGACTCAGTATCCCATCTCGTGAATTAAGTGTAATGAAAAGCGCTTTCCGCGTGGCAGATGAAAGCACATAATTTCATTGGCAAGTGTGATTAATGGCACGACCATACAATTCTTCCCTGAACCGGCCTGGGCACTAAATATCTGTCAGATCCGGTAGCATGGCCCCGGTTTTCATCAGATTCCGGTGCAGTTCATAGCACCGGGAAAGGTCATGGCAGATGTGGCCGCTGGGGCTTTGTTTCACATAATCGGTCAGATAGGGCCGATAGGCCGGATGGGCACAGGTGTTGATGATTTTTTTGGCCCGTTCCATGGGACCTAAGCCCCGCAGATCCGCCAGTCCCTGTTCCGTGACCACGATCTGAACCGAATGTTCGTTGTTGTCCACATGAGGCGTCATGGGCACCACGGAAGAAATTTTACCCCCTTTTGCCACAGAAGGGGTCATGAAGATGGACAGATGGCTGTTGCGGGTGAACTCACCGCTGCCCCCCACCCCGTTCACCACATGGGTGCCGAACACATGGGAGGAGTTGACATTGCCGTAGATATCCATTTCCAGGGCCGTGTTCATGGAAATCACGCCCAGGCGCCGGATAATACCGGGGTGGTTGGAGATCTCCTGGGGCCGCAGTACGATGCGGCTTCCGAAAAAATCCATATTCTCCGTGATCCGGGCCAGTTTTTCCGGCACAACGGTCAGGGCCGTGGCAGATGCCCCCAGCAGCTTGCCCTCTGCCATCAGATCCACCATGGCATCCTGGAACACTTCGGAATACATATAAAACGGCGGAATGTCCGGATGATGTCCCAGCCCGGCCAGCACGGCATTGGCCGTATTGCCCACCCCGGCCTGGAACGGGAAAAACTGCGCCGGGATCCGGCCGGCCTGTTTTTCTTCCAGCAGAAACCGGATCACATGGTCTGCGATCTTCCGGCTCACGGCATCTTCAGCCCCAAAGGCCGCCACCTGGTCCGGCTGATTGTTTTCAACGATTCCCACCACTTTTTTCGGGTCCACCTGGGCATAGGGCCACCCGATCCGGGTCAATGGGTTGTGCACATTGATGGGGGAGCGCCGGGGAGGCGGGGGAATGATAAAGATATCCGCCAGTTCCCGCAGCCGGTGGGAGTGATGATGGTTGATTTCGATGATCACTTTATCGGCACAGGCCAGCCAGGTGGGTGAGGCACCGATGGACGTGGTCAGGTACACCCGCCCGTCCGGGGTGATCTCCGTGGCCTCCACCACGGCCACATCGATTTTGCCGAAAAAACCGGCACTCACGGTCTGGGCCAGGTGGGAGAGATGCATGTCCACATATTCCACTTCCTGGCGGTTGATCTGATCCCGCAGTGCCTTGCCCCCCTGATAAGGCGCCCGCCACTGAATGGCATTGGCCTTTGCCAGATCATTGTCAATACAATCGCCGGCTGATGCCCCCGTGAGCACCCGGATCCGGAAATCTCTGCCCTGACCGTGTTCAGCCGCTGCATGTTCCGCCACTATTCCGGGCACAGCCTTGGCACCGCCGGCAGGAGAAAATCCGGAAAATGCCACGGTATCTCCGTTTTTGATTATTGAAAGCACCTGGTCTTTATCCAGAATTTCATATTTGTTCCTGGTCATGATTCCATCCTGATTGATTTGGTTAAAACATCTGTTTGCATGACAATGTCCTGATAATCTATTCAGCTTAGCAATTTTTATGCCTTTTTACAAAACATTGCCAAAAAACAGCCGCTTGAAATCAGCCATACTGAAACAATTCCAGTCCACGGGCGTCCACCAGAAATTGACATTTTTTACCGATCGGGTGCACCGGCCGGCCTCACCGTGCTTTGAGTAAAAATATAACTCATAATTACAGAAGGTTACAATCATTTCCAGATTATGGTTTTCATGGCACGTTTTTTGATAATCAGTCTTATAAGAAATGTATAATTACCCAACAGGCAACACAACCTTCTCCATACAGGGACAAACCAATGAACGGCCATGATACCAATACCACAACCCCGGACACCTCATTGAACCCACCGGAAAAGAATTCCTACCGGTATCTTTTCCGGCGGTTCACCCTGCTCACCGTTGTGTGCTCCATTGTCCCCCTCCTGCTGGTGGGATGGGGGTTAAATATCCATTACACCTATTTTGCCCAAACCCGGATTGTCAGAACCTTTGAGGAACAGGTCGCCAATCACGGCAGGTTCATCGAACAGTTTCTCAAAGAACAGAGCGCCAAGCTCCGTCTGGTGGCCAATACCCACTCCAAGAAGGATCTGCGGCAGTCCGGCAATCTCATGACCATATTTGAAAACATGAACCGGGAACAGCCTTACATCATGGATTTAGGGGTCATTGATCAACTGGGCAATCACCTGGCCTATATCGGCCCCTATGACCTGCTGGACAAGGTGTATATCGATGAAAAATGGTTCAAACAGGTGATGCACAAAGGACTGTATATCAGTGACATGTTCATGGGTTTCCGCCAGGAACCGCATTTCATCATTGCCGTGCTCCGCCGGGAAGGGGATGACCAATGGATTTTAAGGGCCACCATCAATACCCGGGTCTTCCGCACCCTGGTGGAAAATATGCACATCGGCGAAACCGGTGAGGTCTACCTGGTCAATACCCAGGGGGTTTATCAGACCACCCCCCGGTTCGGCGGATCGATCATGGACCGGGCTGACATGACTGTTGAACCCTTCAATGACCTGGTAACCGTCGATGTTTACAAAAAAAACGAACCCGGCCGGTTCTCCGGCCAGGTGGTGGGAAAATTCTGGCTGACAAACCCGGAATGGATGCTGGTGGTCAAGCAGGCCGGTGCCGAAACCTTTGAGGAGATGGACCATGCCCGGTTTGTCAACCTCATCTTTCTGCACTTAAGCGCTCTGAGCATTCTGGTGGCCGCCATATTCATCACCCGCCATATGGTGGGGATCATCCGGAAACGGGACGAACACGCGGCCCGGTTGAATAACCAGCTCATGCAGGCCAGCAAACTGGCGTCCATCGGGGAACTGTCAGCCGGGGTGGCCCATGAAATCAACAATCCGGTGGCCATTATCATGACCGAACGCCAGCTGCTTTTAGACCAGTTTCAGCAGACAATCATCGAAGATCCGGCATTCAAAGACCAGTTTTTGTCGTCCATGGATCAGATTGCCCTGCAGTCCCAGCGGTGCAAACGCATCACCCACAACTTGCTGCGGTTTTCCAGACGGACCCGGTCCATGATCGAATCCATCGACCTGAACCGGTTCGTTGCCGAGGTGGTGGACTTGATGGAACGGGAGACCAAAACCAGCGGCATCCGGCTGCTCACTGATCTGGATCCCGACCTGCCCGCCATTCAGTCGGATTCCTCCCAGCTGCAGCAGGTGTTTTTAAATCTGATCACCAATGCCGTGGATGCCCATGAAGGAAAACCTTACGGGTCCATCCGCATCAGCACCCGGTACGACAAAGACACCGCCGGTATTTTTCTTTCCATTGCCGATACGGGTACGGGCATTGATCCAAAACATCTGGACCGCATTTTTGATCCGTTTTTTACCACCAAACCCGTGGGAAAAGGCACGGGGTTAGGGCTTTCCATCTGCTACAGTATTATCCGGCAACTCAAAGGCAATATCACCGTCAAAAGCGAACCCGGGGAAGGCTCCGAATTTATCATTTTTCTGCCCCTGACAGTATCGGAAAAAGAGACCAGGGAATCCGGTCCGTCCGGCCCTGATAAAACATCAGACCCATCAATATAACCGGATAAACCCATCCGGAAGGAGGCTGTTATGAAAGGAAGCAAAATCTTACTGGTCGATGATGAAATTGTTTTTACCACCAATATGTCCAGACTGCTGGTGAACCGGGGGTATCAGGTCACTGCCGTGAACAGCGGAGATGCGGCGATCCAGGAGCTGGAAAAGGATGATTTTGACGTGGTGGTGCTGGATCTCAAGATGCCGGGCATGGACGGCATTGCCACACTCAAGGAGATCAAGAAACTGGACCTGTTCACCCAGACCCTGATCCTGACGGGGCACGGCTCCATTGACACGGCACTGGAGGCGGTCCGGCTGGGGGCGTATGACTATCTGACCAAGCCCTGCGAGATCGATGACCTGGTGAGTAAAATCGAGTGTGCCTGGCAGAAAAAAGATGAGCACGTCAAAGAAGACATGCAGGAAAATGTCCAGAAAATTATTGAATCTCCCCATTCGGTATTTGACCTGTACCCCTCCAAAGACAAAAAAAAATAACCCGCTGACATGGCGGCAGAAAAAGACGGTGCGCAGGGAGAATTCCGCTCTGCGCACCGTCTTTTTCTGATAAAATCTCTGGTTGTTAACACCTGGTTCAGCTTTTCAATATCTTTTCCATTTCAAAAAACAGATCCTGCTCGCGGATGATACCCACGATTTTTCCAGCTACTGTCACCAGCAGGCGCCGCTCGTTTTCATGGAGCATGCGGTAGGCCGCCTCCATGAGATTGGCGTTGCCGTCGATAAAAGCCGGCAACGGAGACATGGCTTCCGTGATCTGTTTCTTTTTTATCTCCTTGATTCCCTGGGTGAACATCCCGGTCCAGAACATGGGGGAATATTCGATACTGTCGGCTAAAAACGGCCTGGGGGCTGACAGATACCGGGGCATGAGCATCTCCAGCAGATCCCGGATGGTCAGAATACCTTTGATCTGATCATATTTGTCCACGATGAGAATGGACCGGTGCCCGGTTTCCATTAAATGGTCCGTGGCCATTTTGGTTTCAAAGGACGACCTGAGTTCCAGAATCGCATCCTGGATGGTCTTGTTTTCAGAGATCTTGGTATACTCGGTGACGGGAATCATCACTGCGGTCACCCGCCGCTCCTTATGGGCCGGCAGTTTATCCCCCAGATGACAGGCCTCTTTGATCTTTGCGGCCAGAAGCCCGATGTCACAGGGTTTGTTCAGGTAATCGAACGCCCCTTCCACCAGGGCGTCCCTGGCCGATGGCCGGGCCCCATGTCCGGTGAGCATGATCACGGGCAGGTCCGGTTTGATCTTTTTAATCCGGTTCAATGTTTCATGTCCGTCCATCCCGGGCATCTTGATATCCAGAACCACCACATCGGGTTGTTGTTTGATTTTTTCCAGGGCCTGCTCGCCATTTTCCGCCAGAATGACGTCAAATCCTTTTTTCTCCAGAATTTTGCGGATGGTTTCCCTGAACCGTTTTTCATCATCCACCATCAATACTTTTATCTGATCGGTCATTGAAATGTTCTCCTTGATTTATATGTAATTTTTAATAAATGCCAGATGCGCTGAATACACCAGAAAAAACAGCACGATTGTGGAAAGTGCCACAATCACGATGGATTTTTTCCACGACAGGTTGCATGTATTTTTCAGGCCGGTGCATATGAGCCACCATTTCCACGGTTCCGTGATCCAGACCAGAAACGGCAGCCAGGACAAAAAAAGCGTCACCCCGGATGAAAACGCATAAATGCTGAACACAACGGCAAAAGACACTTTTTTCCCGGCAATCATCACCATGGCCATATAGCCCAGGGTGGATGAGATCAGGATCATGCCGGCTGCATTGATGAAAAAGATGGGCGCCATGATCCAGACCGGTTGTGAATACGCCCCGGTCAACAAACTTGCCAGGGCATAGAACAGGCAGCAGATCACCATGAATTCCACGGCCCGGCGCGGTCTGGTTTTTTCCACAAGCTCTTTGAAAAACAGGCCCGGTTCGATCAGCAGCTGGATCAGTGCATAGGCATGAAACCGGCCGGCTTGTAATGCAGCGGTTACCATCACAGCACCCTCCCTTTCATTGTGGTCCAAAAATCCATAAACACGTGCGCCACCTTTCTTAAAACAGCTTGATCACGGCACCGGATGCCAGCATGATCAGCGTCATAAAGAAAAAAAACCGGCGTTCGGTCTCTTTGGTGAAAAACAGTTTACCATCCTTGAACATAGGTTTTTTCACCTGGTTTTGGTTCTGTTGCTTTTCCATCTTTTTTTCTCTCCTTAAATCACTTCTCATAAAGTATCCCGCCGGTCTGGTTATGGCACGTCAGGGAAACGGTCTGACGTGCCGGGTGACCGGATTTCAATATCCGGATCAGAATCCGGGCAAGGTGCCGAATCCCCTGAAACTCCAGTAAATACCGGTAAACAGCAGCAGCACCACATTGGCGACAAAAAACATGGGAATGCCCACCCGCAGGTAATCCTTGGGCTCCAGATATCCGCTGGCATATACGATGGCATTGGGCGGGGTCCCGATGATCAGGCAGTAGGCAAAAGAGGACGCAATCGCCGTTGCCATGGCCATGAACGGCAGATAGGTGGTACCCGGATGCACCATGCCCGCCATGTTCAGGGCGATGGGCCCTACAGATGCGGCAGCCGGACCGTCCGCCATGAGGTTGGTGAGTACCGATGTCAGGCCGTTGCTGACCATGAGCAGGGGCAGGCCGGATTCCATGCCGAACTGGGACAGAAAATCGATCACGGACCGGGCCAGCCAGTAGGCGGCCCCGGTGCTGTCCAGGGTCCGGCCGAAGATGATAGCACCGGCATACAGCCACACCACACCCCAGTCCACTTTTTCCTGGTAATCCCGCCAGTTGACCACCCCGGTGATAATATAGGCGATGGCACCGGCCACAGCAATCACGCCGATGCCCAGCCGGATGGGATAGATCCCCATCTGATAAAAAGATTTTTCCGTAAACCACCCGAACACCATGATGACAAAAATGACCAGTGCCCATATCTGCCGCCTGTTCCAGCTCCCCATCTTATCGATTTCCGTTCTCAACTGGTCCATGGCCGGGGCCAGGGAGATGATTTTGGGCCGGAACCGCAGGTTGGTGATAAACCAGGTAATGGGAATCATGACCAGCACAAAAGGAAAGGCATAGGTCACCCATTGAAAATATCCGATATCGATACCGAACATATCGGTGAGATAGGTCATCATGATCACGTTTCTGGCACCGCCGGAAGGGGCTCCGGGTCCGCCGATATTACAGGCCATGGCAATGGTGATCATCAACAGCTTGGCCAGCTCCTTGTCCTCGGGCACCTCGTCGGTGAGGCTGTTCTGATACAAAAGCATACCGATGGGCAGGAACATGGCGGCCAGGGCATGATCGGAAATAAACGCGGCCAGCGGTGCGATGATAATAAAAAAGATCAGGGTGATCCACTTGGTGTTGGGCACGGCCAGTTTTTTGAACATGGCCAGGCACACCCGCTTGTCCACCCCGGTTTTGACGAATGCGGCGGCAAACATCAGGCTGCCCATGATAAACCAGCAGGCATCGCTCCAGTACAGCATGGCCACGGCTTCTCTGGACAGGACCCCGGTGAACACATACATCAGGCCGATGCAGAACGCCACCGCCGGCAGCGGAATACATTCGGTCAGAAAACACAGGACCACAAACGCGCCCACGGCAATGGCCACCTGGATATGCCAGGCCCCTTTATCTGCGGCGGCCTTATCCTTTCCTGTCAACTCCTCATATTTCAATCCCTGTTTTCTCAGATCCAGGGCACTGTTCATGACTGTCAGATACCGGTCTTCATCCACATGGTCTTTGATGTAATTCAAGGCAAGATCAAAATTCTTCGGGTCGGCATCGATCTTGTTCTTTTTGCACCATTTCAGATCCCGGGCCAGATACCGGGCTTTTTTCAACGCCCCCATCTGCAAGTTGGTTTCCATGATCCGGGCGGTTAGCAGCTGCCACTGGGCCGCATCCACACTGTCCACTTCAAACAGCTCTCTGGTGAGATGGTTCACCACGGCTTTGGGACCCACCTGGTACTGGGTGCCCACATCCCTCATCCCGTTCGGGGTGGGAATCAGCAGCAGAACCGCCAATGCCAGGACCGGAAAGATGAACACCTTCCAGTTGATATATTTGTCATATCCCGTCACTTTTTTTTCTTTTTTCATGTATCCCCCTCCATTGCAGCAGTTTGAGATTCCAATCATTATTGTTTATCATCATTATTTATCATTGTGGGCATCCATCTTACTGCCGGATGTCAGCCCCCGGATCTTTTCATCGAGCCGCTGTCTTTTTTCAAACGCCTCATATGCCTTGGTCACAATGTCATCGATATCCGCCGGCTTCATCACGTAATCAAAGGCCCCGGACTGAAGGCCTTCGATGGCCGAATCCATGGTGGCATGGCCCGTGAGAAAAATCACCTCCACGGGCGGATACAGGGTCTTGATGGCCTTAAGGGTTTTGAATCCGTCCATTCCCGGCATCTTGATATCCAGAATCACCACATGGACATCATGGGTTTTGAGCAGATCCAGGGCCTGGGCCCCGCTTTGGGCCGTGACGACCTTAATCCGCCTTTTTTTTAACAATTTGGCCGTGGTCTGAAGATACCGTTCTTCATCCTCCACCAGCATCAGTTTCATTTTTTCCACACCATATCTCCCTCAGGCGAAAAAAACCGCCTCATTGAATCTGATTCTCCGTATCCGCCTTCGGCAGGGTGATGATAAAGGTGGTGCCGTCATTCACCCGGCTGGTCACATCCATGGTGCCGGCAAAACTCTCGATAATGCCGTAACACACGGACAATCCCAGACCCGTGCCTTTTCCCACCGGCTTTGTGGTAAAAAACGGAGAAAATACTTTTTCGATATGTTCCGGATGTATTCCGGCGCCGTTATCCGTCACCCGGATTTCGATCCATTTTTCATCCTTTAAAAATGCCTGAACATCCAGTCGGCCCCCGGCATCCGGATGCTGTTCCTTGATCGCGTCAATGGCATTGTTGAACAGATTGAGCATCACCTGCTGAAACTGGGAGGCATCTCCCATGAATCCGGACAGATCTTCCGGAATGTTTTGAAACACGGCAATGCCTTCCACACTGGCCCGCTGTTCGATCATCTTGAGAATTTCCGGAATCTGTTCACCCGGATACAGCAGCTGGACCCTTGTTTCATTCTTGCGCCCGAATTTGAGAATGGCCCGGGTGATATCCGAGCACCTGGATACCTGCAGCGCGATCTGGGACAACGAATCCTCCAATTCCAGGATCTCCTCATCTTTGGGGTCTATTTTTTTGTTTTCGGACAGGTCCTCGAAAATGGAGGCCATCAGGGCATGTTCACTTTTGATGATCTGAAGCGGATTATTGATTTCATGGGCAAATCCGGCCGCCATTTCCCCCACCTCCGCCAGCTGGGTGGCCCGGATCAACTGATTGCCCAGGTCTTTTTTATCCCGGCCCAGCTGCTCCATGCGCTTGAAAAGCTTTTCCGTCATAAAAAAGGACATCCCGACGATAATGGCAATGCCCAGCGCCACGATCACCAGGCTGGCATACAGGGCATAATAAAAGAACCGGAACGCATCCTTTTTTTCCTGCCGCACCACCAGAAGCCAGTCCAGATCCTTGAGCCAGGTGGTGGCATACAGATATTTGATTCCCTGGGGATCTGATTTGAGAAAGGTATGAATAGGACTGTCTGACGATGGAAACGCTGAAAACTCCGGCGCTTCTTCCATGACATTGACACCGCCGGACCGCCGTCCGGTCTGGGCGATGCCGTTGTTATTCAGGATATAGGCTTCCCCGGATCTGCCGATCCGCACACCGGAAACCATCCGGTCGAAAAACAGGGTGTCGATGGTGGCCCGGAGAATCCAGGCATCTTCCCCCGCCCCTTTTTTCACGGCAATGATGAAATGGGGCACATTCCGATATCCCAGAAACACATCACTGATGTACCGCCCTTTTTCCATGACCTCCCGGAACCAGAACTCATCTTTGTATAATTTTCCGGTCAACTGGTACTGGCCCGAGTATCTGACATGAAGCCCCCGGGAATCGAACAGTCCCAGATCAATGAACGCACCGGATTTTATTTTCAGGATCTCAAACATGTCGTCGATGACCTGGTTGCGGCTGATGGATTCAAAATCAAACAGATTAGCTACCAGTTCAAGGTCTGATTTCCGTTCCAGAAGAAACGATTCAATCATGTCCCGATGATCCCCCACAATGCGTTTCAGGCTGTGGGTGGAACTGTTTTCCAGTGCCGTGGTAAAATAGTAGAAGCTGATGCCCACGGCCAGAAAAAGCGGGATCAGGGGAATGACAATCATATAGGTCAGAATATTGCGCTTGACGCGTCTGGCCCGGATATCTTCTTCAAGGCCTTTTTTATCCATTATTCTCTTCCCTTAAACGTGTCCGGATCCCTGACACTGACCACGGGCACTGGAGAATGCCGGAACACCTTTTCCGCCGCACTGCCGAACAGCACCCGGGCCAGATTGCCCCGGCCCTTGTTGGCCATGACAATGAGATCAGCGCCATGGGTTTTGGCGGCCTGGATAATACTCTCCCATGGGTATCCCACCTCAATGTTCAATGTCATTCTTTGCTTGTCATCCGAAAACTGGCTGTCGATGAGCTGCGTCAATTTTTCAAGGCGCTCTTTTTTCAAATCCTGTATATAGGTTTCCACATCCAGCCGGTCCGGATAATACTGACTCACCATTTTCACACTGTTTACATCCCGCTGGTTGATGACATTGAACACCACTATCTGCGCCTGGGTGCCTCTGGCAATAGCCAGGGCGGATTCCATTGTCATCCGGGTATATTGGGAGAAATCCACACAAACCAGAATTTTATCAATTTTTTTCATTTCATCTCTCCTCATATCTTTAGAATCATTGTCCCTTAAAAAGGGGGCCTGTTAATGAGCGGATCAGCAATTAACATGCCATTTCATTTTTACCCGGTATCTGCCTGAAAAACAGGCCGGTTCATCGGAATAAGCCCGGGTCGGATGTCAGTTATTTTTACGCATTGATAAATTTTTTCAAAACAGGCCGGAAGAACCGGCCAGGTTTCAGGCCCCTTTGAAAACCGGATATTGCTGTATTACCGGTTCATCAATAAAACGAAATCACGAACAAACGCATTTAACTGTTTACCGGTATAAAATTTGCACAACTCAAAATATTTGAAATGCAATTTAAAATTGATACACCCGTGTACTTGTTCACGAACCGATGCGCCGAAACCGTTTTACAGGACATAAAGGAACTGATAAAAAAAGAATTCACTATTGAACAGGGTCAAACAATGCCCGGGTCAAGAGGAGTAAATACCAATTAAAAATATATTCATCCGGTCATTCACATATGAATGGGGGCGGATGATCAACAACTGAAAGAGACGTTTATAAATCAAAGGAGATCAAAATGGTAACCATGATCAAAATGCGGCTCATGCTGGTGGATGATGAAGAACGGTTTCTTCAGACCACCGGCAAAATGATCCGCAAAAAAGGCTATGATGTGATCACTGCGGTCAGTGGTGAAGAATGTCTTGAAAAACTGACACAGGAACTGGTGCATGTCATAATCCTGGATGTCAAAATGCCGGGCATGGACGGGGTGGAAACCCTGAAAAAAATCAAACAACAGTATCCCAGAATCGAGGTAATCATGCTCACGGGTCATGCCACGGCAGACTCGGCCGTGGAGGGGTTGAAATCCGGGGCCACGGATTATCTTCAGAAACCCACCAGCGTGGAAGATTTGATTGCAAAAGCGGAACAGGCCTTTGCCCGGCACCTGGAAATAGAGGAAAAAATCCGGCTGGCCGAAGCGTTCAAGCAGTCCAGTATTTAAAACATGTGATCATTTTAATCTCAAGGATCGTTTCATCATGATAACATGAACGATAATCCTAAAAACGTATTTGGAGTAATTGTGTTATGGCTGACGTTGAATCTCTGAAAGAACCGGCAACCACCAAGTCGATCATTATAAAATTTGTCATCTCCCTGGCCCTGGGCATTCTGGTCATGCTCCTGCCCCGGCCGGAAACCCTGACCCCGGAAGGCCATCGGCTTCTGGCTTTGTTGACCTTTGTCGTTTTTCTGTGGGTGAGCGAAGCCGTGCCCATCGGGGCTACGGCCCTGCTGGCCGGGGCCGGACTGATTTTTCTGAACATCCAGCCGGCCCAGGCGGCCTGGGCCCCCTTTGCCAGTCCGGCCGTCATGTTCGTCCTCATGATCATCATGTTCGGGGTGGTGCTCAATGAAGTGGGGTTGGCCAACCGCATCATGTACAATCTGCTCAAATTTGCGGGCACCCGGATCAAACGGCTGAGCCTGATCCTGGCAGTCGGATGCACCATCACATCATCCGTGTTCCATGACGCCACCATCACTGTGATCATGGTATTTGCCTTTGTCCCCGTGTTCATGAGCATGGGCCTGAAACCGGGCCAGGGACACCGGCTGCCCATGTTTTTCATGCTCCTGATCCCTTTGTCAGCCTCTGCCGGCGGATTCGGCACCCTGCTGGGCGGCGGGCGAAACCCCCTGGCTTTGGAAGTGCTGAACAAATTCAGCGGCGGCACCATATCCGTAGGGTTTCTGGAATACATTTTTATCCAGTTTCCCATCTGTGTGGTGACGGCCGTGGCCACCTGGGCCGTGTTATGGATGCTGCTCAGGCCTGAGGAAAAAGAGCTGGAAGGGGTGGAGCTGGCAGATCCCGGCCCCATGAAAGGGGCGGAAATCGGTGTTCTGGTGATTTTTATCTTCACCTTTGTGCTCTGGTTTATGGGAGACCTGACGGGATGGCACTACAGTGTCCCGGCCGCCTTTGCCATCCTGGGATTCTGCGGACCCGGATGGATCTCTTTCAGAACCATCTGTGACAAGTTTCCCTGGGAATCCTGGATCGTATTCGGGGCCGGGGTTTCTTTGGGAGTGGCCATGCTGGACAGCGGGGCCGGCCGTTACCTGGCAGAGGTATGCCTGCCCCTTCTGGACGGCAAGCCGGAATTTGTGGTGTATTACGGCATGAGCTTTTTCGGCTCGTTTCTGTCCAGCCTGATGTCCAACTCGGCGGCCGTGGCATTGATGCTGCCCATCACCCTGCCCATGGCGGAGCTGATGGAGATGTCTCCGAAATCCGTGGCCATGATGGCACCCATGACCACCTCGTTCATCATGCTGGTCATCGGGTGTCCGCCCACCATCATCGCCTACAGCACGGGATATTTTTCCCAGGTGGATTTCATGAAAATTGCCATCCCCTGGTGCCTGGTTCTCCTGGTGGTCTGTGTGATCAGTATGCTGATATACTGGCCACTGATCGGATTTATATAACGAACCGGAAAACCACCCGGATTCTCCTGTGAGTTAGCCGGGTGGTTCACCGATATTTTACCATCCAGAAATCCCAAAAGGATCAGCTGTAAAAATAGTGTTTGCTTTGATTGTTTGTTCAACATGGCTGTAAAAACCCGTCAGAATTGACATTGAATAACCAAAATATAAAGGAAAACCCATACTATGGCTGACATTGAAAATGTTAAGGAACCGGCAACCCTCCGGTCCATTATAATTAAAGTGGCTGTGGCGCTGGTCTTAGGGATTGGAGTCATGCTGCTGCCCCGGCCGGAAAACCTGACCCCGGAAGGACAGCGCCTTCTGGGGCTGCTGGCCGTGGTGGTTTTTTTATGGGTCAGTGAGGCCGTTCCCATCGGGGCCACGGCCCTGTTATCCGGGGCCGGCCTGATTTTTCTCAAAATCCAGCCGGCCCAGTCCGCGTGGGCCCCTTTTGCCAGTCCGGCCGTCATGTTCGTGCTCATGATCATCATGTTCGGGGTGGTACTCAATGAAGTGGGACTGGCCAACCGCATCATGTACAACCTGCTCAAGTTCGCGGGTACCCGGGTCAAGCGCCTGAGCCTGATCCTGGCCATCGGCTGCACCCTGACCTCCACCGTGTTCCATGATGCCACCATCACCGTGATCATGGTGTTTGCGTTCGTACCTGTATTCATGAGCATGGGCATGCAGCCGGGCCAGGGACACCGGCTGCCCCTGTTTTTCATGCTCCTGATCCCTCTGGCCTCTTCAGCCGGTGGATTCGGCACCCTGCTGGGCGGCGGGCGCAACCCTCTGGCCCTGGAAATTCTGAACAAATTCAGTGAAGGGACCCTGACCATCGGATTTTTGAAATACATCATTATTCAGTTTCCCATCTGTATTCTCACGGCCGTGGCCACCTGGGCCATTTTATGGGTATTGATCCGGCCCAAAGAAAAAGAGCTGGAAGGCGTGGAGCTGGCAGACCCGGGTCCCATGAAAACAGCGGAAACCGGTGTGCTGGTGGTGTTTGTTTTCACCTTCATCCTCTGGTTCATGGGGGATCTGACGGGCTGGCATTACAGTGTACCGGCCGCCTTTGCCATTCTGGGATTCTGCGGCCCCGGCTGGATCACCTTCAGAACCATCTGTGACAAGTTTCCCTGGGAATCCTGGATCGTGTTCGGGGCCGGGGTCTCTTTGGGGGTGGCCATGCTGGACAGCGGGGCCGGCCGTTACCTGGCAGAGGTATGCCTGCCCCTTCTGGAAGGAAAACCCATGGTGGTGGTGTATTACGGCATGGGATTTTTCGGCTCGTTTCTGTCCAGCCTGATGTCCAACTCCGCGGCTGTGGCGTTGATGCTGCCCATCACCCTGCCCATGGCTGAAATGATGGAGATGTCGCCCCAGTCCGTTGCCATGATGGCACCCATGACCACCTCGTTTATCATGCTGGTCATCGGATGTCCGCCCACCATTATTGCTTACAGCACGGGGTATTTTTCCCAGAAAGACTTCATCAAGGTGGCAGTGCCCTGGTGTCTGCTCCTGCTGGTGGTATGCGTGGCAAGCATGCTGATATACTGGCCTTTGATCGGGTTTGTCAAATAACATGAACAAAAATATCTGGCATCATTTTTTTTAACAAAAAACTTTCTATCCATTCCCGGGCAGGGTATGATAATGACCATCCTGCCCGGATGAATGGTTAACTATCCAACAATTCAGGAACAGGAGATTACCGTGTTTAAAACAACAAGTAAAATCATGCTGGTTGATGATGAAAAAGATTTTGTTGAAATGTTGAGTTTACGTCTCAAGGAAAACGAGGAAAACGTCATCGCCGCTTATAACGGTCAGGAATGTCTGGACACCCTGGAAAAAATCCAGGTGGATGTCATCATTCTGGATGTCAAAATGCCGGGCATGGACGGCATTGAAACCCTGAAACAAATCAAGAAACGCCATCCGCTGGTGGAAGTGATCCTGCTCACCGGACACGGTACCATTCAGTCGGCAGTTGAAGGCATGAAGCTGGGCGCGTTTGATTTTCTGCTCAAACCGGCGGATTTCAAGGAATTGACGGAAAAACTCACCAAGGCAAAAGAACGCAGAAAAGAACAGATGGAACGGATTCAGAAGGCCGAGGCAGCCATACTGCTGCGTCAGAGCAAAATATGAACATAAAAAGAGGTCTATGGTGGATCAACCCGACGTGACCGAAGATATCCACATTCTGCTGGTGGATGATGAGAATGACTTTCGGCAGATTATTGCCAAACGCCTGAAACGGCGGGGCATCGAAGTCCGGGAAGCAGACCGGGGGGAAAAAGCGCTCCAAATGCTGGAAGACGCACCCGTGGATGTCGTTATCATGGATGTCAAAATGCCGGGCATGGACGGCATTGAATGTCTCAAACGGATCAAGGAAAAATACGACCTGCTTGAGGTGATCATGCTGACCGGCCATGCAGACATCCACGGCGGCGTGGAAGGAATCAAATCAGGTGCCTTTGATTATCTGAGCAAACCCATTGAGCTGGAGCATCTGGTTCGTAAAATCAAGCAGGCCTTTCACAAAATTCAGCGGATCCTGGCTGAAAAAGAGGCCCGGGCGTTCAAGGAACAGGTCCAGCAGCAGATGGTGGTGGCGGAACGGCTGGTGGCTTTAGGCACCATGGCCAGCGGCGTGGCCCATGAAATCAACAACCCTTTGGCCGTGATCCAGGACTCGGCCGGATGGCTTCAGCAGATTCTGGAAAAACCGGACATGCAGGGCATACCCCGCAGGGATGATTTCAATAAAGGGCTGGAACGTATCAACAAAGCCGTCAAACGGGCGGGAAAGATCACCCAGCAGCTGCTCCAGGCCGTTAAAACCCAGACAACGGAAATGGCGGATCCTTCCACCTTTGTGGAGGTGGACCTCAAAAAACTGTCTGAAGAAGCCATCACCCTGGTTGAACCCGAGGCAGCCCTCAAAAACATTGTTATCCACCTGGAAACCAAAGAACCCCGTCTATCTGCCTGGACCGATTCTTTACAGCTGCTTCAGGTGCTGCTCAATCTGCTGTCCAATTCCATCCAGGCCACGGAAGAAGGCGGGCGGATAATTGTCCGCCTGAACGCTGCTATGGAAGAAGCAAAAATCATTGTCAAGGACACGGGTTGCGGCATTTCAAAGGAAAATATTTCCCGGATTTTCGAACCTTTTTTCACCACCAAAGAGGCGGATCAGGGCACAGGTATGGGCCTGTATGTTTCCTGGGGGATTATCACCGGTCTGGGGGGATTGATTTCCGTGGAAAGCGAAGTCAACAAAGGCACCACATTCACCATTACTTTACCCGTTAAAAAATAAGGCAGATTTGTTTCAGAAATGACAGAAGAACACACAGAATCCAAAAACAGACCAGACACCCATCCCATGGACAAAATCCGGGTCCTGCTGGTGGATGATGAAACCGCTTACGCAGATGTTCTTGCCAACCGGCTCGGCAAACGGGGGTTTGACGTTACAAAGGCGTACACCAGCCCGGAGGCGTTGCTGGTGTTACGCACCCAGCCATTTGATGTGGCGGTTCTGGACCTTAAAATGCCGGATATGGACGGCATCGAGGTGCTGAAAATCGCCAAACAGGTGGATCCCACCCTCCAGGTGATCATGCTCACGGGACACGGCTCAGCCGCCGCCTGTGACCAGGGTCTTGCACTGGGGGCATTTGACTATCTCATGAAGCCTTGTGAACTCGATACGCTGGTTGATAAAATCCGGGAAGCGTTTCAGGAGAAACCAGGATCTGAAAAATAAAACCCTGCCCCCACCCGGCATACAGTATTCAAGCAAGCCGGATGGGGGTGGGCATAAAAAATTGCGTTGTCAATGCAATGCAGGGGGTGCATGGATGATCAGCGACCCCGGGTGGTAATTTTCCGCATTTGTGCTTCAATGATTTTTTCTTCATGCCGGCGTTTTGCTGCGGCCGCGTCCGTTACTTTCTCCACTAAAACATCAATGTCACTGGGTTTCATCAGGTAATCAAACGCCCCCAGTTTCATCCCATCGATGGCGGATTCAACCGTTGCATGCCCCGTGAGCATGATCACTTCCACCAATGGAAATGCTTTTTTGATCTCCTTGAGGGTCTCAAGTCCGTCCATACCCGGCATCTTGACATCCAGAATCACCACTTCCACCCGTTTGTTTTCCGCCAGTTTTTTCAACGCTTCCTCACCGCCGTATGCTGGCAGAACATCCATGTTCCGTTTGGTCAGGCGTTTGATCATGGTGTCAACGAACGGGACTTCATCATCCACAAGTAAAATGTTTGCAATGGCCATGGTTATATATTCTCCTTAACTTTGGGTGCTGGGTTGTCCAACGGCAGCACGATAGTAAAAATTGTTCCCTCATCCACTTTGCTTTCCACATCGATCCGCCCCCCCATTTTGTTGATGATCCCATAGCAGATGGAAAGGCCCAGACCGGTCCCCTTCCCCACCGGCCGGGTGGTGAAAAACGGATCAAATATTCTTGCCAGATTATCCGAAGGAATCCCGGGGCCGGTATCTTTGATTGACACTGAAAGATGCTGGTCATCCATCCCGGTCATGATGATAATTTTGCCTCCGGTTTTTTCCATGGCATATACGGCGTTTTGCAATATGTTCATGAGCACCTGCTGAATTTCCGTGGCAGACGCCTGAATAGTCGGCAGTTCCGGATGCAGCTGAACATCCACATTGATATTGGCATATTTGAATTTCTGGGACAACAGATCCACTACTTCCGTCACAAACTCGTTGATCTGAAGGGTTTCCACCCGGGAATCGGTTTTTCTGGCAAAGCTGAGCAGTTTATGGGTGATGCCTTTGCACCGATGCCCCTGGGTTTGAATCTGATTTAAGGCCCGTTTGAATTCCTCGAAATTGTCCCCTTTGTCAATCCCCTCACTGAGCAGGTCCTGGATCCAGCCGGCTTCTTCCACCATAATGGCCACGGGATTGTTGATTTCATGGGCAATACCGGCAGCCAGTTCCCCGATGGAGGCCAACTTGCCCGTTTCCACGATCTGCTGGTTCATCACCTCTTTTTCAGAGTCCAGCCGTGCAATGCGCTTCACCAGCTGTCCGGAAATGAAAAATGCCATAAAAATAATGAGCACGGCGCCGGCAAACGTAATAAATACAGCGATGAGCTGGGTTTCGTTGAGCTTGGCAAAGGCATCTTTTTTCTCCTGCTGAAAAATCAAAAGCCAGTCGTCATTTTTGAGAAACGCAGCGACCACCAGACACCGGGTGCCGTCTTCTCCTTTTTTTTCAACAGTGAACGTGGTGTATTTATGGGGGGGGCTGGACGTATACCGGTCGATTTTGGGTTCATATTCCCGGGCGATCTGAAACAGATCGTTCTGGCCCAATACGGACGGAGCGATAATACGGTCTCCGGTTTTATTTCCCCGGGCATCTTCTCCCATTTTAAACAAATTTTTATACTGTTGCAGGGTCAGCTTGAGTGTGCCTTTGGGCGCCCGGGTCTGAAACTCACCCTGGCGGTTCAGGATAAACGCCGTGCCGGTTTTACCCATGGTGAAATCTTCCACCAGGGTATTGAAAGCCATGAAATCGATGGTGGCCCGAACCAGCCACATCCGGCCCTGCCATTCCCGTTTGACCGCCACAATGAAATGAGGTTGTCCCCGCATGCCCAGGAACACATCGCTGATATAGGTATCCCTGACCCGGGCTTTTTGAAACCATTCCGAATCACTGTAATCCGCCTGATCCAGATCAAACGGACCGGCATAAGACACTTGACGACCCTGGTCATCAATGACGCCCAGATCCACAAACACATAGCTGTAATCCACCTGAAGGGCCCGCAGCCGCTGTTGGAGGAACGGCTTTTCCTTGAGCCGGGAAAATTCATACCCTTTGGACAGATAACTGATATCACTGAGTTTCTGCTTGAGAAAATCATCAATTTTCTGCCGGTGCTTGAGTACCAGTTGATCCAGATGGGCATGCACCATCTGGTTGGCATAACCTTGAAACTGATAAAGGATAATACCGGCTACCAGCAGCAGCGGGGCCAAAGAAACGATCACGATACGCAGGGCAATCTTGATCCTGAAATCTGAATAATAGGCAGGTCCATGCGTTTTTTTATTCTGGTTTTCAGCCACGGATTTTGTCCTGTTCCAATGGGACATCTCCCATTCATCACTTATGTTATGGTTTTCAATCAAACATTTTTCAATCACTTTTATTGTATTAACCGATCTCTTGTCAAATGGATTCGGATTTAATTTGCCTATGTCAGCTTTTTTTACAACTTGAAAAATATGTTTCATTGTTTGTTAAAAATCTCACGGCACATCTTCGGAACAATCATGGCAATTCATCGTTTCCCTGTGACGGAAAACACCCTGTAAAACCTGGCATGTAAATTGCTATTCTTCACAGTTGACATCGTCAGCCACACTGCCAAATCTCGACAACACAAACACCTTGCAAAGGAGATTCCAGATGAGTGAGAAACAACAAAAAAAACGTCGAAAAAAAGTAGTACTCTCATTGCATGCGCCCCAGGCTGACACCGTGTTGCTGGCCGGCGACTTCAACCAGTGGCATCCTGAGAAGCATGTGTTGAAAAAAGGCAAAAACGGGGCCTGGGAAACCAGATTGATGCTTTCTCCCGATACCTATGAATATAAATTTGTGGTGGATGGCAAATGGCAGACAGACCCGGTCAATCCCCGGACCTGCCAGAACTGTTTCGGTACCGCCAACAACCTGTTGACCGTTGCAGAATAAAATGCTGCTGTTTGCAAAAATCAGGAAAACCCGGTCTCTCTAAACGATAATCAATTTGACTGAACAACCGCGCATATATATTGAACCGGCCGGTCAGGCGTGCTATATCTGGCCGTCCGGAGAACGATTTTTTTCCGGTAATACTCGGCCACAGCCGGTGACAGGACAGGTCCAATGAATACCATTCTGGTGATAGATGACGATGATCAGTTGCGCATCAGCTTCTGCAAGCTGTTGAGAGAAGAAAACTATTCCGTGCTGGGGGCGGCCTCGGGAGAGGCCGGTGTTGACATCATCACCCAGCAGCCCCTGGATCTGGTGATTCTGGACATGCGCCTGCCGGGCATGGACGGCATGGAAACCTTCAAACAGATCAAAAAAAAGGATCCCAAGCTGCCGGTGATCATTGTCACGGCTTTCGGCACCACGGAAACTGCCATCGAAGCCACCAAAATGGGGGCATACGACTATGTGCTCAAGCCTTTTGAGATTCCTGAAATGCTGAACCTCATCACCCAGGCCATCGATGCCGGGTATTTCATGAAATCCCCGGTTGCCGTGGATGCTGCCCCTGACCAGCAATCCGGAGATGCCATCATCGGCCAGAGCCGGGCCATGCAGACCGTGTATAAAGCCATCGGCCGGGTGGCCCAGACCGATGCCACCATTCTGATCCGGGGCGAATCCGGCACGGGCAAAGAACTGGTGGCACGGGCCGTTTACCAGCATGGGGCCCGGTCGGACAAACCGTTTCTGATCATCAATTGCGTGGCCATACCGGAAACCCTGCTGGAAAGCGAATTGTTCGGATATGAAAAAGGGGCGTTTACGGGGGCCTCCCAGAAGCACATCGGAAAAATAGAACAAGCCAACGGGGGCACCGTGTTTCTGGATGAAATCGGAGACATGCCTTTAAGCATCCAGGCCAAAATCCTGCGGCTGCTCCAGGAAAAAAGCATTGAGCGTTTAGGCGGTGAAGACACCATTCCCGTGGATGTCCGGATCATCGCCGCCACCCATCAGAACCTGGAACAGGCCATTGAAAATAACAAATTCCGAGAAGACCTGTATTTTCGGCTCAAGGTCGTCACCATTGAACTGCCCCCTTTGCGGGATCGCAAAGACGACATTCCCGGATTGATCGCCTATTATCTGCAGAAACTGTCCAGTGAGTTAAAAATGGACAACCCCGGAATTCATGATGAAGCGCTGACGCTTTTAAATGACTATGAATGGCCGGGAAATGTCAGAGAGCTGGGGAACCTGATCCAGAAAGTGTTGATTTTCAACCGCGGGGCTCCCATTGCCGCATCTGACCTGGTCCAGATCATTCATCGCCGTCATGAAAACAACCACACCCATGACATTTCCCTTGATACCATCCGACAGTGGGTCAGACAGAATATGGCCGGTGAATCGAATTCTTACGGGTTTGACGATTTTGTGGATATCATTTCAGGCATTGTCATTTCAGAAGCGCTGGTATCCACGGATGGAAACCGCACCCAGGCAGCCAAGCTGCTGGGCATGTCCCGCCCTACCCTTCATGCCAAAATAGAAAAATACAATATCCGGATGCAGACCCGGATTTCCGACTGACCCGACCATTTTTTTGTTTCTTTCTCCAATGTGTCAGATCCGCAGGTGTCAGATTTTTTCTCACATTGAAAAAAAATCGGTTGATCCACCGGGTGTGTTCTGATTCCTTTTTGATAAACAATATTAAAATTCTTCATAATTTCAGACCATTGTATCAAATCCATTCAGTGGCATACCTTTTGCTCTTACTGATATCAACGTAACCCATAAGGAGGCAAACCATGTTGATAAAAGAATGGATGAGCAAACCCGTCATTACCATCAACCATGACGAATCATTAAATGATGCGGCCAAACTGTTTCGTACCCGGGTGATTTCCATGGTCCCGGTGATCCAGGAGGGTGTCCTTGCCGGCATTGTTACGGACGGAGACCTGAAAAAAGCCATGCCCTCGGATGCGACCACCCTGGACCGGTTCGAACTGCCGGCACTGCTGGATTCCATAAAAGTGAGCGCCGTTATGACCAAACCCGTCATCACCATTCCCCAGGATCACACCGTGGATGAGGCTGCCGTGATTATGCTGAAAAAAGGAATTTCCGGCATGCCTGTGATGGATCATTCAAACAAGATGGCAGGGATTTTGACAAAAAGCGATATATTCCGGTGTTTTGTCTCTTTCACCGGGGTCGCGACCACAGGCCAGATCTTTGCCACCCGACTCCAGGACCGGCCCGGTCTCATCAAGAAATTCACGGACATGGTCCGGGCAAAGGGGGGACGTCTGTGCAGCATCCTGACCTCATATGATGATATTGAAGATGGATACAGAAAAGTGTATTTCCATGCCTTTGATATCGACCCGGATGGTTTCTCCAGTCTGGTGGAGACATTCAGTGAGATCGGACAATTATATTATGCCGCAGACCTGTCCCGGGGATACCGGAAACTTTTTTAACCACGGATCTACAGGAGATGACTTATGAACCGAAAAATAAATAAAATCCTGGCCTGCGTTGATTTTTCAGATTACACCATGATGGTATTGGACTATGCCGTGGCACTGGCATCGGCTTCAGACATGCAGATTGTTGTTCTGAATGTGATCAACCAGCGGGACATCAACGGCATCAGAATGGCAGTGGGATATTTTCCGACCCAGGGGCCTGTGATGCTGAGCGTGGAAGACTGCGTGGAAGACTGGAAAAAAGACCGGCATACCCAGCTGAGACAGCTGGTCAAGGAACATTTTTTTGATGACAAATCCAAAATGCACCTGATGGTGGACACGGGCATTCCTTATGAACGTATCCTGAAAACAGCGGAAAATGAAAACATCGATCTGATCGTCATTGCCAACAAAGGCCGGGGAAACCTGTCACGGGTATTGTTCGGCAGCGCGGCAGAAAAAGTGTTTCGCCACGCAAAGGTGCCGGTGGTGTGTGTCAGAGATCCTGAAAAATTCAAACAAGGGAGAAGGCCATAATGAAAAAGCAACCTGATAACATCTCAAAAATAGGGGTGGCCATCGATTTTTCCGAATATTCCCGGGACACACTGGCGTATGCCGTGGAAACGGCGAATCTGACCCAGGCCCGGATGGTCCTGATTAATATCATCAATCAAAAAGAGATGGATGCCATGGAAAAAGCGGTCAATGCCGAACATCCCAACCAGTTTGATCCGGCTAAATTTTTAGGAGAAGAGATGGACCGCCGGAAAATGAAATTAAGAACCCTGATCAAAGGCATTCCTGCCATGGATGATATGCCGGTGAAAATCCGCATCAGCCATGGGGCACCCCATCTGGAGATTCTGGAAATCGTTCGAAGAGAGAATGCGGATTTTCTGGTGTTCGGACCCAAGGGCCGGACCAATTTTAAAGAATTTCTTTTTGGGTCTGTGGCGGAAAAACTGTTCCGGCACTCGCCCGTGCCAGTGATGAGTGTCCGTTCCTGACATTGACACAACGGTTTGAAAACAAAAACCCAAGACAAGGAGTGCTGTTATGACTACGCATCATCTGGACCGGCTGTTCAAACCCAAAAGCGTGGCAGTGATCGGGGCCAGTGAAAAAAAGGGATCTGTGGGCTGTGCCATGATGAAAAACCTGCTCTCCGGCAAAGGAAACTTTGATGTGTTTCCCGTCAACCCCAGGCACAGGAAAGTGTTTGACCGGCCTTGTGTGTCCCGGGTTCAGAAAATTGAAAAACCCGTGGACATGGCAGTGATTGCCACCCCGATCCAGATGGTGCCGGAACTGGTGGCGGCGTGCGGGGAAAAAAACATTGCCGGCGCTGTGGTGGTATCATCCGGCGGGCGGGAGTCCGGTGCCAAAGGACAGGCCATTGAAGAACAGATCCTGGCAGCTGCCCAAAAATCCGACCTCAGAATCATCGGTCCCAACTGCCTTGGCATCATGAACACGGCCGTTTCCCTGAATGCCAGCTTCGCCCATCTGACCCCTTTGCCCGGCAACATGGCTTTTTTGTCCCAGAGCGGGGCCGTGTGCACCTCCGTGCTGGATCTGGCCCTTCGGGAAAACGTGGGGTTCAGCCATTTTGTCAGCTTAGGTTCCATGGTGGATGTGGATTTTGCCGACATGATCGATTATCTGGGGTCTCAGAGATCGGTGGCAAGTATTGTGATGTATATGGAAGACATCACCCATATCCGGAATTTCATGAGCGCGGCCCGGGCCGTGTCCCGCATCAAGCCCATCATTGTCCTCAAATCCGGAAGATCCAGGGCCGGGGCCAAAGCCGCCGCATCCCACACCGGGGCCATGGCCAAAGAAGACATCCTGTATGACACGGCCTTCCAGCGGGCCGGCATTCTCAGGGTCACGGAATTTGAAGAGCTGTTCGACGGTGCCCAGTTTCTGGCAAAACAGCAAAGGCCCAAGGGAAGCGGCCTGACCATCATCACCAATGCCGGCGGCCCCGGAGTTATGGCGGCCGATGCCCTGGCATCTTACGGCATGGAGCCGGCCCCGTTGTCTCGGGAAACTCTGGACCGACTCGATGCACTGCTGCCTGACAACTGGAGCCGGAGCAATCCCGTTGACATTTTAGGGGACACCCCGGCATCCGCTTATATAGATACGGTCAAACACTGTGCCGCTGATCCGAAAACCGATGCCCTGCTGCTGATCTGCTCACCGGCCGGCACCATGGATACCCTGGCGCTGGCCGAGCTTCTGATCCCCCATCTTCAGACGGTTTCCTGCCCTGTGTTCACCGCCTGGATCGGCGGTGACAATGTGGCAAAGGCCAGACAGGTGTTCAATCAGGCCGGGATTGTCACCTATGACTCGGCGGAACGGGCGGTCCGGGCATTCAAAAACCTGTATGAATATGGAAAAAACATTGAACGGCTGACCCAGATCCCTATCCGCACCGACACCAAGCTGATCATTCACCGGGATATCGCCGGCAAAATCATCCAAAACGCCATGGCGGAAAAAGACACCTGTCTTCTGGAAAATACGGCCAAGGCCCTGCTGGAGGCATACGGTATTCCTGTTAATGACACAAAAATCGCCGACACCCGGGAGGCGGCCCTGGAAATGGCGGTCCGGACGGGATTCCCCGTGGTGCTGAAAATCTGTTCCCGGGACATCCCCCATAAATCAGACTGCAACGGCGTGGCATTGAATCTCAATACGCCCGAAGATGTCAAAACGGCCTACAGTCAGATTATGGCAAACGCCAGACAGCATTTTCCTGGTGCACACATCACGGGTGTCACTGTTCAGTCCATGCAGGATCGGGCTGATTTTGAACTGTTCATCGGTGCCAAAAAAGATCCCCATTTCGGTCCGGTGATTCTTTTCGGTATGGGCGGCGTGTTAACAGAAGTGTTCAGCGACATATCCATGGGTCTGCCGCCCCTGAACCGCATGCTTGCCGCCCATTTGATCGGAAAGACAAAAATCGCATCCGTTCTCAAGGGATTCAGAAACATTCAACCCATTGATATGGCACGCCTGGAAGAGCTGCTGATTCGGGTGGGAAGACTGATGACCGATTTTCCTGAAATTGAAATTCTGGACATCAATCCGTTGATGGTGAAAAACGGGGTTTTAACGGCCGTGGATGCCCGGGTGTTTATTGCACCGGCATCCGTGCCCTCTCCCATGCATCTGATTATCAGCTCCTACCCCTGGCAGTATGAATCTTTGGGAGAAACCGTGGACGGTCAGCCGTTTTTTATCCGTCCGATCCGGCCCAGCGATGCGGACCTGATGATCGATCATTTTCATTCCCTGTCATCCCGAAGCAAATACATGCGGTTTTTCTCCCCTCTGAAAGAATTGTCCAGGGACATGCTCATCAAACTGACCCAGATCGATTATGACCGGGAGATCGCTCTGGTGGCTTTGATGGGAAATGAGCAAAACCAGAAAATGGCCGGGGTTTGCCGGATCATTGTGTTCCCCGATAAAACCCAGGCGGAATTCGCCATTGCCATCAGTGATGACTGGCAGGGCAAAGGCATCGGTTCCTCGCTTTTGACCCAGTGCCTGAAAGCGGCCCGGCAGATGGGCATCCGGCGGGTTATGGGGCTGGTACTTTCAGAAAACACCCAGATGCTCAAACTGGGCGGAAAACTGGGGTTTGCCATCAAACGGGCGGCAGGCGGCGGAGAATATGAATTGATCATCGAAACCGATGATCTGGATATTGATTAAATCCGCGGGCCGGACTATGATCGAAAGAAAAACAACCGCACCGGGATTTTTGTAACTGAAATGGATTTGAACCGATTGGATGTCATATTTTTCGATTCACGGGACCATGAGCTGATTCGGATTGTCAATTCCGTGTATGACGCGGATATCCGGCCGGGGTATGTCCGGAAACTCTACTACCGGTTTTTCCATCCCCTGGGCATCAAGGAACTGGCCGAATCCAAAGGACTTCATACGGCTTATGCCATTGTCAGCCTGCTGGAATCCATGGAAAGAGGGGGCATTGAAAACCGCCTGGCAGCACTCAGAGCATTGAAGGACGAGGTGCTCGACACGGCAGATGGTCCCATGCCCAAAAACACGGCCCGGGTCCTGTTGCAGATCATGAAAGAGCTGGTCCGGGCCAAAGGCAATGATGCCCGCCAGCTGGCCCTGGCCCATACCTTCCGGCTGGCTGCGTTCGGCAAACCCAGACTGGTCCGAAAACTGCTGGCCCATTACCATCTTTTGGAAATGCCGGAGGAATGGAACCAGGTCACGTTTGATGACCATGTCCACGATGCCAACACCTCGGGCCGAAAATCCCCCACCCATCTGATCATGGACGTCTGGATCAAAGGAATCCGGCGGCTGCGGGTCATCTATTACCACTATATCGAACCCCGATTTGCCCTGGAACTCATTGAAGCGGCAAAGATCATGGAGATCGACCTGCGCATCGGCATTGAATTCAAGACC
This sequence comes from Desulfotignum phosphitoxidans DSM 13687, assembly GCF_000350545.1. Lineage (GTDB taxonomy): Bacteria > Desulfobacterota > Desulfobacteria > Desulfobacterales > Desulfobacteraceae > Desulfotignum > Desulfotignum phosphitoxidans. The sequence goes on along the minus strand of NZ_APJX01000002.1, from coordinate 419,678 downwards.
CGGTACCGGGACCGGTATGTGTCATTCATCTGGGTGTCCCGGGGGCTGACCGACGCGGAATCCTTTCTGTGCTTTCTGGCGGAACCCCACGTGGTGCAGTTCATGGCCCAGGGCAAACAGGTGCTCAAATTCCAGGAAAAACAGGTGTTGAATCTGTTGCAACGCTTCAATGAGCAGCACCTCAAAGAGATGTGCCGGCACCTGGATATTGACCTGCCGCCTCTGTGCCCGGAGGATTTTTTAAATTTTGCCTTTCCCGGACAACCCTGTGTGCCCCATCTGGCGGAATTTATCCACGCCACGGCACTGGAGGCCATGAAAAAACGGGTGGCAGAACTGCATGAGATTTTTAATCAGGCCGATGAAACCAAACAGGCCCAGATCCGCACGCGGATGGAACAGATGGATCAATTCCATGTCAAGCAGATTCTGGATACCTATTTGATTCCCGGACAGCATCCCGATATCTTTGAATCCTTTATTACCGCGGATGACCCGGATCTGCCGGCCCGGTTGAAACTGACCCATATCCAGTTTCTTGAATCCATCGGCCAGCTGCTGTGTGACTTTCGCATCACCCTCAAGCTGGACAACCTGGCAGCGGAAGATGTGCTTGAAATCCTGTATGAATCCAAAGGCCTGGTCACCCGGCTTGAGATCATCAATCTGAAAAATTTTGTTTCCGGAAAAACCGATCATTTGTTTGCCGTCAATGAACTGCAAAAAGCCATCAACGGCAACAGTCTTCTGAAACTGAAACGCCAGGTCCGCCAGATCATTTCCCGGGTACAAAAAAGTGCCCCCCCGGATCACGGGGATCAGCTGGTTAAACTGTACCCGATTTTATATGATATCGATGCACTCAAAAACATGTATGCGTCTTATCCCCTTAAATCAAGGCTCGGCAGCGATTCCACGGGCAAATCTCACCAGACTTACGGCATGGGATTCGGCATCATAAACACCCTGCCTTTCCGGGCCCAAAAACAAATTCATACCCAAAAAAAAGACCGGTTGATTCTCCCGGCAAACATCAGCGTCAGCCAACAGATGACAGCCGTATCCACTGAAAAAATGCATCGATTTTTTCAGTGGATACTATCGGTTCTCCAGTGGCTGCCCGGCCTGGATCAGATCCGGTTTGTCAAAAAAAAAGAATGGGTTTTTGAATCCTTTTCCCTGGATATGAAAAAAAAAGGCAACGTGGTCACGTTGGGAGGCATGCAGAAACAAAACACCAACGGTCTTCTGCCGGAAGAAGATCTGTCCGGCATCCGGAAAACCTCTTTGTTCAGAATATGGAAAAACCTGAACACCAAATTGAAAAACAGTTTAAAAATCACCCTGGGGTTCATCCCGGCATTTGTCTGTTTTTTTCTTACCAAGGACTGGTGGTTTCTGGCCTGGTTCGGCGCGTTTATCTGGTTTGGAATTACCGGTTTCAGGGTTGTTCTGCAATCCGTTCTCGGGGGCGGGGGGCTCAAACGCTCGTCGCTGACCAAATGGAATAATTATGTGAGCTGGGACCGGCTCACAGACGCGCTTTTCTTTACCGGCTTTTCCGTGCCCCTGCTGGACTGGCTGGTCAAAACAACGCTTCTGGACAATACGTTGGGCATCAATACCCATACCAGCCCCCTGGCCCTGTATGCGGTCATGGGGCTGGTCAACGGACTGTACCTGTCCGCCCACAACGCCTTTCGCGGCCTTCCCAAAGGCATGGTCACGGGTAACTTTTTCAGAAGCATTCTGTCCATTCCCGTGGCACTGGCATTTAACACGGCCATCGGGGGGATCCTGTTTTTTTTCAATGTACCGGGAGTGGACGCGGTGCTGCAAAAATGGGCCGCCATTATTTCCAAGGCAGCATCAGACACGGTGGCCGGAGTGATTGAAGGAGCCGTGGACCGGTTCCAGAACCTCAACTTACGAAAACGGGATGTCAAAAAGAAATTCACGGACCTGTTCGACACCTATGCCAAACTGGAAATGCTGTTTCCGGAAACGGAAGAACTTAAAATTCTGGAAAAACCCGAAGCCCTGTTCGCAAGCCGGAATGCGGAAGTCAAGGATCTGGCCGTCATGGTCATCATTCATTCCCTGGATCTGTTTTATTTCTGGATGTACCAGCCCCGGGCCCGGATGACCATACTGGACATGGTCTCCCGGCTCACCCCGGAAGAAAGGACCATCTTTTTTCAGTCCCAGCACATCCTGGTCCATGAGCAGCATATCAGCCGGCTGTTTGTGGACGGAATTTTAGGCAGACATTTTTCACGGCCGCTGTCTTTTTATCTGACCACTTATCCCAAATATCTGGCATCCATTGAAAGAGAAGCCCATGCTTTTGTTGAGCCTTAAAAACAGAATTTACATGGTCAATGCCATTCTGGTGAGCATCACGGTCATCGGCGGGCTCTTGATGATCTGGTACACCTACAAGACGGAAAAAATTTTCCAGACCATTATCGACAAAAACATTGTGGTGTACCAGTCGGCGGAAAGCCTGGCTACCGCTTTAGTCAAACACAAGGGATTTGTATCCTACTATCTGCTGGACAAGAACCCGGCCTGGATCGACCGGCTGCATCAGATCCGGGATACGTTCACAAATCATATGGACAGCGTCAAATCTCTGGTGGAAGAAGACTGGGAAAAAGAGGCCATCGCCCAGATCGAATCCAAATATGTCGATTACATCACCACCAAAGACAGGGTCATTGACCTTTACATATCCGGAGAATTTCAGAAAGGCTATGCCATTCATGAAACCACCCGGGAAAATTTTGCCCAGATCCTGGACCTGTGTGAACAGTTCAAGACCTTTCATAAGAACAAAATTTCCGCGGCCATTGAAACCAGCCGGGAAGAATCCAACCGGTTGCGGTATATGGCACTCATGGCCATCATCATCGTCATTATTCTCTCACTTCTGATCAATTATATCTTTGCCCGGCATATTCTGGGTCCCATCCGGAAAATTGCGGAAGAAGCCTATAATCAAGGGGATTTTCCAAGGCCGGCCAATGAGGTGGCAGCCCTGGAACTGAGCGTTCACGGGCTGATCAAAAACACGGAACAGGTGCACCAGGATCTGAAAAAAAGTCAGGAAACCCTGTTGCAGTCGGAAAAAATGGCACTTTTGGGAAAACTGGCCGCCGGCACGGCCCACAGCATCCGGAATCCCCTGACATCCGTCAAGATGCGGTTGTTTTCCCTGAACCGGTCCTGCGAATTCACCGATGCCCAGCAGGAGGATTTCAATGTGATTTCAGGCGAAATTCAGCAGATCAACAAAATCGTGGACAATTTTCTGGAATTCTCCAGACCCCCCCGTCTCAAAACCCGGGACATGAGCCCGTCACTGATTGTTGACAGTGCCCTGAACCTTCTGGAGCAGCGGCTCCAATCCTATCGGGTATCGATCAAACTGGTCCGCAGTGTTCCGCTTTCTTCGACCCGCATCGATCCGGAACAGCTCAAGGAAGTGATTGTCAACATTATCATCAATGCGTGCGAAGCCATCAAACATGACGGCTGGATCATCATCAGCGAAGAGGAACGGTTTGTCCATCCCCTGGAAAAGGTGGCCATCATCCGGATCATGGATGACGGTCCGGGCATCCCCGATGACATTCAATCTGAGATATTTAACCCGTTTTTCACCACCAAGGACCACGGCACGGGCTTAGGACTCAGCATTTCCTACAACATCATCGCCGGACACGGCGGGTGGCTGGATGTCTCCAGCAAGGAAGGCCAGGGGGCCGCGTTTGTCATCACTTTGCCGATCCGGGATGCTTGAGATGTATGGTCGTTGGTTGCAATGCCCCTGAAGAAATTTCCCCCCGCAAGTTGAAACAATCATCGATTTTGCCAAAAATTTTAATGTCCGCTTGAGTTTCCGTGTCAATCCTGGTATGTATCATTTGAGCCCTTTCTATTTGATTTTATTTTGTTTTTCGCAAATCCACCATATATTAAACAGGCGGATGCAGCCGACGGACCGGCGTTTGCGCCTGAAACGCAAATCGTTAGCTGTCTATTACATTGAGAAACAGGAGTTGTCATGTTTAAAGTAAAGAAAATCGGTCCTGATCGCCTGGATATTGAATTAAGCGGCGAATTAAACACTGAAGAAATGAAAGTGGCATTAGACGAACTTTCCGACAAATCCCAAGACATTGAAAACGGAAAAATGCTTTATGAAATAATCGACTTTCACCTGCCATCCCTGGGTGCAATTGCGGTTGAGTTTTCTCGTTTTCCCGCCATGTTTGGTCTTATCAGAAAATTTGATCGGGCAGCAATTCTAACTGACAAAACCTGGTTGAAAAAAGCAAGCGAGTTTGAAGGGCATTTGATTCCAGGTCTTGAAATCAAAGCATTTGCCAGAGATCAAAAAGTAGAAGCAGAGGCCTGGCTTTCGAGTTAATTTATGACTTTTGAAAAAAAAACAGCTGACAAACGGATCTACCCGACAAAAAAAATTGTCTGCGCTAAATTGAAACGCAAAACTTAAAATTGAGGTGTGTCACGAATGACAGAAAAAAATAGATATGATTCATTCATTTTAGGCGTTTGCCTTGTCATTGGTCTGGGATTGCTCGGTTTTCTTCTCGGCAATGCGCTGATCCAATTTAAACAATCGGATCGCACGGTCACGGTAAAAGGGTTGTCTGAAAGAGAATATGAAGCAGACATTGTGATCTGGCCGATCCAGTTCACGACTGTGGGCAATGAGTTGGAAGATCTGTACAGTGCCATTGACCAAAGTGCCGAAAGCATTCAAACATTTTTGCAAAATGCCGGTATCAAACAGGAGGAAATCACAGTTTCCACCCCTGCGATTGTTGATAAATCAGCGCAGCAATATGGCAACGAATCAACGCTTTTATTTCGATATACGGCATCACAGTCAGTGACCGTGTATTCAGACAATATCAAGGCCGTCAGAACGGTCATGGGAAAATTATCAGAACTGGGTAAACAGGGAATTGTTCTGACGGGTGAAAACTATGAATCCCAGACAGAATATATTTTTACACGCTTAAACGACGTAAAACCGGACATGATTGAGGAAGCCACAAAAAAAGCCCGGGAAGTGGCTGAAAAGTTTGCGTTGGATTCCAAAAGCAAACTGGGAAAAATCAAATCCGCGTCCCAGGGCCAATTTTCGATCAGTCCGAGAGATAAAAACAACCCACATATTAAACAGATTCGGGTCGTATCAACGATTTCTTATTTTCTATCTGATTAGTCGGACAAGGAATAAACATGAATGAATATACATACTATCTGATTGAGAAAAAAGCACCGATTGCCTGGGTATACCTTAACCGGCCGGACAAAAAAAATGCCATGAACCCTCCGGCATGGGAAGAAGCTTCCGCTGTTTTCGAATCCCTGGGCAATGATCCGGATATTCGGGCAATTATTGTGGCAGGAAAAGGCGCCGGATTCTGTGCGGGCATCGATTTAATGAGCATGGTGGGTGAGATTCCGGAATTGATGGACCCGGCCCAGAAAGGGGGTGTTAAATGGCAGCTGCTGCAAAAAATTTACTCCCTTCAAGAGACCATTACCTGTATTGAAAGATGCAGAAAACCGGTGATTGCTGCGGTTCACGGACAATGTATCGGTGCGGGCCTTGATATGATTACTGCCTGTGATATCCGGCTGGGCTCAAAAGACGCTGTATTTTCATTAAGAGAAGCGGCAGTGGGATTTGTAGCCGATGTCGGCGTGCTCCAGAGACTGCCCCTTATTGTGGGCCAGGGCATCACCAGGGAACTTGCCTATACGGCAAAAAATATGACTGCGGATCGTGCAAAACAGGTGCTGCTCCTGAACGAAGTGTTTGAGGACCCGGCCGCTTTGATGACCGGCGCCGAGAAAATGGCCATGGAGATAGCAGGCTGTTCCCCCCTTGCTGTCCAGGCATCCAAAGAGGTGCTCAATCACGGTATCGCCAGGAGTGTAGATGACGGATTGAAATACGTGGCATCCATGAGCACCAACATTATCCCGTCCGATGACCTGTTTGAAGCGGTAGCGGCATTCACGGAAAAAAGAAAACCCAGGTTCACGGGAAAATGATCCATGGCATGATCAAATCCGCGTCTCAAGCCCAATTTTCAATTAGTCCGAGGGATAAAAACAACCCACATATCAAACAGATTCGGGTCGTATCAACGATTTCTTATTTTCTATCTGATTAGTCGGACTTCATTCCCATACCATTTGCCGAAAATGGCAGCGTTGCCAAATTCGGCAAATGCTGATTTATCCCGGCGCATCAGTGCCAGAGACGTTTCTGAAATGCAGAAACGATGCATACTGGGCATTCGCGTTTAGGGGACTTTCACCAGCCCTTTCAAGGGTGTACTTGTTTTCATTTTTTTGGTCATCACCCGCCTGCCCCTTTTTAATCCTGCCATAAAATCAGCATTTTTCTATCACCTTGTAAAAAAACCGACACTTCCCGAATAAATCTGTCCATAGGTCATGAACTGATAGCACCGGAAGTATTGCCGTTTAAAATTGGCAATGCTTTATCTGCCATGATGTATAAAATGTTGTTTTATAGATCAAACAATAGTACATATATGATGTATAAAACAAAGGATTATAAATCATGAAATCAAAAAAATGGAACTGGCAGCAAGACAATTGGCCCCTTTTCTCGTATGACACAAAAAGATTGGAGCCCCTGGAAAACGAATATTCCAAAGAATCCGGCATTTCTCTTGGTGTGTTGCGTCACCTTTCTAAAGAGGATCTGGAAGAATTCAGAATTGAAATCATCTGCAATGAGGCTTTGAAAACATCTGAGATAGAAGGCGAGATCTTAGACAGGGACAGCCTTCAATCGTCTATCTGCAAAGAGTTTGGTGTCGGTGAAAAATATCTGCATGGGAATATAAAACCAGAAGAAGCCGGCATCGCGATGATGATGAAAGATCTGTACACTAATTTCGATTCTCTTTTAACCAATGAAATTCTTTATTCCTGGCATGACAAATTATTGAACGGAAGAACAGATTTGGACAGGGGCAAGTACCGTACAAGCCACGATGATATGCGGGTAATATCCGGACGAATCGATAAACCCAAAATTCATTTTATTGCACCCCCGTCCTCTAAAGTCCCTGGAGAAATGGAGCAATTCATAGACTGGTTCAACAGAACCGCCCTAGGTGAAAAAGCAACGTTATCGCCAATAGTCAGAGCTGGTATAGCACATCTGTATTTTGTCACCATTCACCCTTTTGAAGATGGTAACGGCCGTATTGGCAGGGCTTTGGCCGAAAAGGCCCTGTCTCAAAGTTTGGGGAAACCGACACTGATCGCTTTATCTTCGACAATCAGTGATAAGAAAAAAGAGTATTATAATACGTTAGAACTTCAAAATAAAAGCACTCAGATCACGCCCTGGCTTTGTTACTTTGGTAAAACTATTATTGACGCACAAAAACAGACGATAAAACAGGTCGATTTTATAATAGCCAAGGCAAAATTCTTTCGTGCTTATAAAAACGCTTCTTAATCCAAGACAAACAAAGGCAGTATTACGGATTTTTCAAGAAGGCACTAAGGGGTTTTCCGGCGGATTCAGTGCAAGAAATTATATGTCAATTGTCAAAGCCCCGTCAGCAACCGCGACAAGAGATTTACAAGATTTGGTGAATAAAGAAATTTTTACAAAAACGGGAAAACTAAAAAGTACACGTTATCAGCTTAATCTTGCTCCTTTTTACCCTGCCTTATGATTTGAAGCACCCAAGAAAAAATAATTTCGATTTATGGATCGCAGAACAGACATCAACTGAATGGCAAAAAGTCAACCCTTTTCCCAAACATTATCATTTTCTCAGCAGCAGGCGCTGAATGATTTCTTCCAGAAAAATAAAAAAAAGCGTGCGTGATTTTTCGTAGGGCTTGAGATGTGCCGGCTGGGCCGTGCGGGAGAGCCAGAAGATGTTGTCGCACTGGTTGAACAGCTCCGTGTTGTATTCCTCAACAAGAATGACCACGGTGGCGCCGTTGCGTTTTGCCCCTTCATAGACCGGCTGAAAGGATTTAAAACGGCCCGTTTCCGTGAGGATCAGCAGCAGGGTGGTGTCATCCACCAGGTTGTTCAGGGTCACCTCGTCAGAGACGGCCATGGCAGGCTTGTCCGAGCAGTTGTGGAACCGGTACTCAAAATACCGGGCGCAGAGCAGCGAAGGGCCGTATCCGAAAAAGATGATTTTGCCGTGCCCGTCAATCAGGGTCAGCAGGTCATCGACCATGCCGTTGTCAAAGGTGTCGATAAAGGACTTAACCCGGCCCAGCTCATCCGATCCCGCGGCGGGAGGGATTTTTCTTCCATACAGAAAATCCAGGTACTGCCGGTAGCTGCTGAACCCCAGTTTCTTGACAAACTTGGATATTTTGGACCCGGAGCACTGACACAGTTCAGCCGCCTGGTTGATCCTTATCCCGGGCATGGTCCGGCTGTGCCGGATCATCTGTTTGTGGATCTTTTTTTCCAGCGGGTTCAATGTGCTTACGTCCAGATTAATCATCTTTATTCATCCCGTTTCCGTTAAACAATCGCAGACTGTAGCATGCTTTTGCCCCAGCGACAATGGAAAATTTTCCATTTTTTATTACTATTTGGCATTATAATGGAAAAATTTCCATTTTTTATTGACACATTGCCGCCATGCCTTTAGAATTCCCTCATACACCATAAAACAGGCAGGATCATACGATTCTGTCCCACACCATTCAGACTCAGGAGGTCCGCTTGTGGACAAAGAACAGATCATTCAAACGTTAGGCGAAATGCTTTCGCCCTCCCAGGTAAATACAGACAGTGAAGACCTGTATGATGCCTCGGCAGACCGGTACAAAAAATACGCCAAGGTCCGGCGGGTCCTGGATGTGCCCATGCCCGCGGCCATTGTGTACCCGAAAACGGCCGAAGAAGTCAGCCGGGTGCTGTCCTTTTGCAACCAGCACGGGGTCAACGTCATCCCCCGGGCCGGAAAAACGGCCACGGAAGGAGGACTGGAAAACTGGAAGGAAAACACCGTGGTCATCGATGCGCTGAATCTGGACAAGATACTGAATGTCGATGCTTATAACATGCAGGCCACGGCCCAGGCAGGCGTTCCCCTCCAGGTGCTGGAGGATGCGGCCCGGGAAAAAGGACTGACCACGGGGCACTCCCCCCAGTCCAAACCCGTGGCAAAGCTGGGCGGGCTGGTGTCCACCCGGAGCATCGGGCAGTTCTCCACCCTGTACGGGGGGATCGAAGACATGGTGGTGGGACTCGAGTGCGTGTTTCCGGACGGCCACATTGCCCGGATCAAGAACGTGGCCCGGCGGTCCGGCGGACCGGATATCCGGCATATTGCCATCGGCAACGAGGGCACCCTCTGCTACATCACGGAAGTGACAGTGAAGCTGTTCCGGTTCTATCCGGAAAACAACCGGTTTCACGGGTATCTGATCAAGGATATGGAAACCGGCATTCAGGTATTGCGGGAGGTGATGGTCAACGGGTTCCGGCCGTCCGTGGCCCGGGCGTATTCAGAAGAGGATGCGGCCCAGCACTTTTATCATTTCCATAAAAACAGATGCGTGCTTCTTTTCATGAGCGAAGGCCCCAAAGGCATTGTGGATGCGACCTGCGATGCCATTGAAGCGGCTGTGGAAAAATATAAAGACGGCATCATCGAACCTGTGGATTCAACGCTGATTGAAGACTGGTTCAACCACCTGAACTGGTCCCAGAAAGACATTGACGATGAAATGGAGGGAATGAAGGAAAATGATGCCCATTCCGGGTTCACCACGGAGATTTCCGCTGACTGGGAAACCATCCCCAAGATCTACAACCGCGTGATGCAGCGGATCCGGGAGGAATACCCCCGGGCCCATGACCTGACCATGCTGGGGGGTCACTCCTCCCACAGCTATATCAACGGCACCAACATGTACTTTGTCTATAACTACCGCATCCATTGCACCCCGGAAGACGAGATGCGGGTCTACCACCACCCGCTGCAGCGGATCATTGTTGAGGAGACCCTCAGGTTCGGGGGCTCCATGTGCCATCACCACGGGATCGGGAAATTCAGAAACGAATGGACCAGAGAGGAACACGGCTCTGCCTATTACATGCTGGAGAAACTCAAACAAAGCTTTGACCCCAACGGCATCATGAATTTCGGGACCATCTTTCCCCAGGCAGACGGGGAAAAATACCAGCAGTAAGCATGGATGCGAGACCTGACAACCGATGCCCATGAACCTCATCTGCGCCGTCAAGTTTGTGCCTGACCCGGAACGCTTCACGGCCGGATCCCGGGGACTGATCCTGAATCCGGACGACACCTGCGCCCTGGGGGTGGCTCTGGACGTGAAGTCCCGTGATCCCGGGGTCACGATCGAGGTGGTCACCCTGGGCCCCCTGTCGGTTCGCCCCCACATGGAGGACCTGCTGAGGCTTGCCGTGGACCGGGGCACGCTGATCTGGGACCCCGGGCTTGAGAACAGCGATGCTTTTGTGACCAGCCGGGTCCTTGCCAGGTATATTGCGGGCCGGGCCTGTGACTGTGTGCTCACGGGCAGCCATTCTCTGGATGGCGGATCTGCCCAGGTGCCCGCGCAGATCGCCGAAAGCCTGGGCCTGGATCAGATGCTGGGGGTCATCCGGATCGATCCAGACCGGTTCGACCGCACAAGGGCCGTGTTCCAGGCCGTGGATGAAACGGGCGTGACCACCTGGGAAATGGCCATGCCCGGTGTCCTGAGCCTGACCCGGGAAAGCGGATACAACCTGCCCTACCCTACATTAACCGACCTGCGCCGGGACGTGTCTGAAAAGCTGACGATTCTCACAAGCCGGGATCTGGGGTTTTCTGCAGACCAGGTGGGACGTGCCGGCGCCCGGACCCGTGTGGCTGGCTCAAGCCCTGTGACCTACGGGGAAAAAGACCCGAAGATCGTGGGCACGGATGACGACGGCATCACCCAGGTGGTTGATTTTCTGAAAAAAAAGGGGGTGTGCCGATGAAACAAACCTGCATATTACAGGACACGGAAACCCCAGAAAAAACCCCGGACCTGCTGGCGGCGGCAACTCTTATGTACGGCCGGGACGGGTTTAAATCCCATGTGGTCGTGGTGAACGCTTCGCCTGAAACATTCACGGACCGGTTTCACCATGTGATCCAGGTGGCCGAAGGTCTGGTGGCGGATAACGATCCCCGGGCCATCACAGAGATCCTGGAAACCCTGCACCAGACCCACGGGTTTGACAGCATCCTGATTCCGGCAACCACCCTGGGAAAGATGATCGCCCCGCGGCTGGCATGGCGGCTCAAAACCGGGCTGGCAAGCGGTGTGACAGACATCACCGTCCGGGAGGGCCGTGTTGAGATCACCCGGCCGGCCCGTTCCGGAACGATCCTTGAAACCATTCTTCCGAAGGGGCCGGGTCCTGTGATGATGACCATCCGGCCCCATGCGTTTGAACATCCCCCTGAAGAAACGGTGTCCACCCGGATCAGTCAGTATTCCCGGCCCGTGACCACCCGCAGCACCCTGACCCGACTGGGTGTTGAGCAAAACATCATCGAACCCCGGGATATCCGGGAGTACGAAGTGCTGGTGGCCGGGGGCGGCGGTGCGGCCCGCTGCTTTCCGGCACTGAAACCCCTGGCAGATGCCCTGAACGGGACTGTGGCCGCCAGCCGGAAACTGGTGGATCAGGGGATTGCCCGGCGAACCATCCAGGTGGGCCAGTCCGGAAAAACCGTTTCTCCGAAGGTGTACCTGGCTTTGGGCATTCACGGCAGCATGCAGCATCTGGCAGGCCTGCGGGGGGCGGTATCCATCATCGCCGTGAACACATCGCCCCACGCCCCCATCTGCCGGCTGTCGGATCTGGTCGTACAGGGGGATGCCTGTGAATTTATTGAAAAGCTCATGGACAAAATGATCCACCACCCACACAAAAACACATAAGGATTTTGGAACTGATATGGAACTGACGGATTTCAATATGGGCTTTTTTTCCCTGGCAGGAAAGAACGCCGTGGTCACGGGAGGCAACAGCGGACTGGGGCAGGCGTTTTCCGTTGCCCTGGCAAAAGGCGGCGCCAATGTGCTGGCCGCAAGCATCATGGCAGATGACGGCACCACCCGGCAGTGGGTGGAAGCATGCGGCACGGCCTATCATTATGTGAACGCCGACATCACATCCGAAGGCCAGTGCCGGCGGATCGTGGAAGAGTGTGTGGATGTCTTCGGCCGCATTGACATCCTGGTCAACTGCGCCGGGATCTGCATCAATGTGGAGGATGTCACTCAATATACCCGGAAGGAATGGGATCAGATGGTGGCCGTCAACCTGACGGCGGCGTTCGAGATGACCCATGAGGCGTGCAAGCCCATGATCCGGCAGGCCCGGGGAAAGATTGTCAACATCGCCTCCCTGTATTCGTTTCTGGGCGGGCAGTGGTCTCCGGCCTATGCCGCCACCAAACACGGGATTGTCGGGCTGACCAAATCCATGTGCGATGAACTGGCCCGGTTCAACATCCAGGTCAACGCCATTGCCCCGGGGTACTTTGCCACGGAACTCACGGCCAAAACCCGGAAAGACCCGAAACGCAATGCCGAGATCCTCGCCCACATCCCGGCCAGCCGGTGGGGGTGGACTGCGGATCTCATGGGGGCCTGCATTTTTCTGTGTTCAGATGCGGCCAATTATGTGAACGGCACCGTGCTGACCGTGGACGGCGGTTATCTGATGCGGTGATCATCTGAATGCGGTTGGTTTTAAAAAGGAGTCTTCATGAAAAAACAATATATTATTGCCATTGACGGCGGTACCCAGAGCACCAAGGTGGCCGTCTTTGATATCCGGGGCCATGAGATCTGTTCCGAATCGGTCCGGCTTCAGCCCATTCATTTCTACGGAAACTCCCGGGCCGAGCACCCGGACGATGACCTGTGGGAAAGCCTGAAAACCGCCTGCCGCCGACTTTTTGAAAAATTTGACGGGGACAGGCATCAGATCATGGGTGTGGGCCTGTGCTCGATCCGGTGCTGCCGGGCCCTGCTTCGGGCCGACGGCACCCTGGCATCCCCCGTGCAGAGCTGGATGGACCTGCGGCTTGCCGCCCCTTACCGCCACGAGGACGATGTCGTGCGCTATGTCACCACGGCCACGGGCTACCTGACCCACCGCCTCACCGGAGAAACCAGGGACACCCGGTCCAATTACGTAGGACCCTGGCCCATCGATCCCGACACCCTGGACTGGTTCGAGGACCAGGCGCAGTTCGACGCATATACCACCCCCCGGGAGATGCTCTTTGACCTGAAGGATCCGTCCAGCGTGCTGGGGACCATCACGGAAAAAGCCAGCCGGGCCACGGGCATTCCCGCGGGTATCCCCGTGGTGTCCACGGCCAATGACAAGGCCGTGGAAGGCCTGGGCGCGGGTCTGAAAGATGACGGCACCGTGCTGGTATCCCTTGGCACCTATATTACCTCCATGATGATGGGAACAAAATCCGGAACCGGTGCGGCCCATTACTGGAGCAACCCGGGGGCTGTTCCCGGTGAATACATGTATGAGAGCAGCGGCATCCGCAGGGGAATGGCCACGGTGCCCTGGGTCAAGGAACTCATGGGGTCTGACGTGGTCGAGGTGGCACACCGCATGGGGCTTTCCCCGGAAGCGTACCTGAATGCGGCCGGCGCCGACATCCCTGCCGGGTGTGACGGCCTGTACACCGTGCTCAACTGGCTGCCCGACCCTTCCCGTCTCCATGAGCGGGGCATGATGATCGGTTTCAACAGCACCCACCAAGGGATCCACATGTTCCGCTCCGTTTTGGAGGGCATTGCACTGACCATGAAAAACAACGCCCAGGCCATGTGTGATGAAATGGGCGTGGCACTGACTCAGATTATTGTCAGCGGGGGCGGGTCAAACGGAGAACTGTTCATGCAGATCTTTGCCGATGTCTTTGGCGTGCCGGCCCACAGGAACGTGGTCAACGGCTCCGCCAGCATGGGGGCGGCCATCTGCACCGCGCTGGCCTTAAAGATCTATGAAAACCGGCAGGAAGCCGTCGACCAGATGGTGCGCCGCAGGGATACGTTTACCCCCATCCGGGAGAATGTCGAACTTTACCGCCGGATCAATGAGGAGGTCTATCAGCAGATCGTACCGGAGACCGACGACCTGTTGAAACGGTCCCACGGGATTTTTCATCCGCACCCGGCATCATCCCCTCAGGAATCGGTAAGCGGGTAGTCAGATCTTCATTTAAATTCTTGACGTAATTTGCCGGCCGATGATATCTATGGGCCAACAATGACCTGCATTCATGAAGGAAATCCCATATGACCCCCCAGGACCTGACCCGGCTGCTGTCACAAGTGGCCAACGGCCGGACCACTGTCTCAGACGCTGAAAAACAGCTGTCCGATCTGACATTTGAATCCCTTGAATATGCCCGGATAGACCATCACCGCTCGTTGCGCAAAGGGTTTCCCGAAGTGATATTCGGCCTGGGCAAGACCCGGGAACAGATTGCCGGTATCCTGGAAAAAATGGTGCCCAAAGAAAACGTGATCCTGGTGACCCGCATCGATCCGACCACGGCAGACCCGCTTGTGGCCCATTTTCCCGATGCCGCGTATTTTCCGGATGCCCGGCTTTTGCGGATTCAGAAAACGGCGCCGGATATCACCGGAACCGGCAACATCCTGGTGATCACGGCCGGCACCTCGGATATTCCCGTGGCAGAAGAAGCGGCCCTGACGGCCCGGGCCATGGGCAACCGGGTGGACACCCTGTTTGACGTGGGCGTGGCCGGGATCCACCGGCTGTTCGCCCACAAAGAGATGATCCGGCAGGCCGGGGTGATCATTGTGGCGGCGGGCATGGAAGGGGCCCTGCCCTCCGTGGTGGCGGGCATGGTGGGAGCGCCGGTCATTGCCGTGCCCACCAGTATCGGGTACGGCACCAGCTTCGGGGGCATGACCGCGCTGTTGGGCATGCTCAATTCCTGTGCCTCCAATATTGCCGTGGTCAACATTGACAACGGGTTCGGGGCCGGGTACATGGCATCGAGCATCAACCATGTGGGCGTGGATAAAGACACCGCCCTGTGATAAAAAATACGTCTGATTTATTTTTTTGTTGACACGTCATAAATTTATATATAATGAATTAACTTTAAACAAAGTGAATATGACATGACACCCGAAATGACAAGCATACTACTGGTAGTCCTCATTATTATCGTGGAGGTGATTATTAACACCTCCAGACGAAGGGGCTCCTAGTGGCATAAACCAATTGACAAGTTAAAAGCCGTTATCAGCCCCGAGGGGGCAGATAACGGCTTTTTTGCTTTTAAGGAGAGACATATGCGCAGCCACATTGCAACCAAAGGGGTGGAAAGAGCCCCCCACCGGAGCCTGATGAAGGCCTTAGGCTACACGGACAGAGAGATCCGCCAGCCGTTGATCGGCATTGCCAATGCCGCCAATGAACTCATTCCCGGGCACATGCACCTGGATACCCTGGTGGCGGCCGTCAAATCCGGCATCTCCATGGCCGGGGGCACTCCCATGGAATTTTCCACCATCGGGGTGTGTGACGGCATTGCCATGAACCACAAAGGCATGCACTATTCCCTGGCCTCCCGGGAACTGATCGCCGACTCCATCGAGGTGACGGCCACTGCCCACCCGTTTGATGCCATTGTCATGGTGCCCAACTGTGACAAAATCGTGCCCGGCATGCTCATGGCGGCGGCCCGGCTCAATATTCCGGCCATTTTTCTCAGCGGCGGCCCCATGCTGGCCGGACTGGATCCCAAAGACCAGACAAAAAAAATCGATCTGGTGTCCGTGTTCGAGGCCGTGGGCGCAGTCCGGGGCGGCCGCATGACCGAGGCGGACCTGGCTGCCGTGGAAGAGTGCGCCTGCCCCACCTGCGGGTCCTGCGCCGGCATGTTCACGGCCAATTCCATGAACTGCCTCACCGAAGCCTTAGGCATGGCTTTGCCCGGCAACGGCACCATCCCGGCCCCCATGTCCCGGCGCATCCGCCTGGCCAAGGAAACGGGCATCCAGATCATGGCGCTGCTGGAACAGGGGATCACCCCGGATAAAATCATGACCCAACAGGCATTCATGAACGCGCTGACCGTGGACATGGCTTTGGGCTGTTCCACCAACACGGTGCTGCATCTGACCGCCATTGCCCATGAGGCAAGCGTTCCCCTGGAACTGTCTGTGATCAACCAGGTCAGTGAAAAAACCCCGCATATCTGCTCCTTGAGCCCGGGCGGTCCCGACCATATCCAGGATCTGGACCGGGCCGGCGGCATTCCTGCGGTGATGAAAACCCTGGCCGCACATTCTCTGCTGGACACCGGTTGCCTCACAGCCACGGGAAAAAACCTGGCAGACAACCTTTCTTCCGTGGAGATCAAGGACGGGGCCGTGATCCGGCCTGTCAGTGATCCCTATCATGTCCAGGGCGGTCTGGCTGTTTTGTTCGGAAACCTGGCCCCGGACGGGTGTGTGGTCAAGCAGTCCGCTGTGGTGGAAGAGATGATGACACACCAGGGCCCGGCCCGGGTGTTTGACACGGAAGAAGCCGCCACAGAGGCCATTCTGGGCGGGAAAATCAATGCCGGAGATGTGGTGGTGATCCGGTATGAAGGCCCTGCCGGGGGGCCTGGCATGCGGGAAATGCTCACCCCGACCTCGGCCATTGCCGGCATGGGCTTAGGGGCGGCCTGTGCCTTGATCACGGACGGCCGGTTTTCCGGCGGCACCAAAGGGGCCTGCATCGGTCATGTGTCCCCGGAAGCAGCGAACGGCGGCCCCATTGCCATGATCAATGAAAACGACATCATCCGCATCGATATCCCGACCAAAACCATTGAACTGATGGTACCCGAAGATGAGATCCGGGAACGGCAGGCCCGATGGGTCAAACCCGAACCCAAAATCAAAACAGGCTACATGGCCCGGTATGCCCGGCAGGTATCATCCGCGGCCCAGGGAGCCATTATTGAATAACCCCATTGACCCCCCAAATGATGAAAGTTCAGCAGTGAAATATCAGCTTAACACTTAAAACTTAACACTTAAAACTTCAATACGTAACACTTTCATATAGAATGACACAGGAGAACACAATGAAACTGACAGGGGCACAAATCCTGGTAAAAATGATCAAAGCCCAGGGAGTTGACACCATATTCGGATATCCCGGCGGTGCCACCATTGATATCCATGATGAAATCGTCCGGCATGATGACCTGCGCCATATCCTGGTCCGCCATGAACAGGGTGCGGTTCACGCGGCCGACGCCTATTCCCGGGCCCACCAGACCACAGGGGTGGCCCTGGTGACTTCCGGCCCGGGGGCCACCAACACGGTCACGGGCCTGGCATCGGCCCATGCCGACTCCATACCCATGGTGGTGTTCTGCGGCCAGGTGCCCACGGGGCTCATCGGCAATGACGCGTTCCAGGAAGTGGACATCGTGGGCATCACCCGGCCCTGCACCAAACACAACTACCTGGTCAAAGACCCGGACAAACTGGCCGCCACTATCCAGGAAGCTTTTTTCATCGCCCGGTCCGGCCGTCCCGGCCCAGTGCTGGTGGATCTGCCCAAGGATATTCTCCAGGCCAAAATCGAGTTCACCATGCCGGATGAACCCAACCTCAGATCCTATAAACCCAATTACAAACCCAACAAAAAACAGATCCACAAGGTGGTGGAGATGATCCAGGCGGCCCGGCGGCCCGTGGTATTTGCCGGCGGCGGGGTGATCCTGTCCCGGGCATCGGAACAGATCACCCGGCTGGCCAAAATGGCACAGATCCCCGTGACCACCTCTTTGATGGGGCTGGGGGCGTTTCCGGGCACGGATCCTTTGTGGCTGGGCATGCTGGGCATGCACGGCACATTCCGGGCCAACATGAGCATCGGACACTCGGATCTGATCATTGCCGTGGGGGTCCGGTTCGATGACCGGGTCACGGGAAATATCAGCAAGTTTGCGCCCCATGCAGATATCATTCAGATCGATATCGACCCCACCTCCATTCACAAAAACATCGAGGTTCAGTGCCCCATTGTGGGGGACTGTAAAACCACGCTGGAACATATTCTTGCGCTCATGGAAAAACAAGATACCAAAGACCTGGCCGTGGACCGGGATGTCTGGCTGGCACAGATCGACCAGTGGAAGCAGACCATGCCCTTGAAATACGAACAGAAAACCGATGTGATCAAACCTCAGTTTGTGGTGGAAAAGCTGTGGGAAATTACCCAGGGTCAGGCCATCATTACCACGGAAGTGGGACAGAACCAGATGTGGGCGGCCCAGTATTATCACTTTGACCGGCCCAACCATTTCATCACTTCCGGCGGATTAGGGGTCATGGGATTTGGTCTGCCGGCCGCCATCGGCGCCAAAGCGGCCTGCCCGGACAAACTGGTGGTGGATGTGGCCGGGGACGGGTCCATCCAGATGAACATCCAGGAGCTGATGACGGCCGTGGAAAACTGCCTGGATGTCAAGGTCGTGATTCTTAACAACCGGTTTTTAGGCATGGTGCGCCAGTGGCAGGAGCTGTTCTACAACAAAGCCTATGCCTGCACCAACATTGAAAACGCGCCTGATTTTGTCAAACTGGCCGACGCATACGGGGCCACGGGGTTCCGGTGCACAGACCCGGCCTGTGTGGAAGAAACCCTGAAAAAAGGACTGGACACGCACGGCACCGTGATCATGGATTTTGTGGTGGAAAGAGAAGAGTCCGTCTACCCCATGGTGCCGGCCGGTGGTGCCATCACAGATATGCTTCTGGTATAAAAAATGATACACACAGTAAAGGAAACACCAATGGAAACCAGCAGATATTTATTGTCGATTCTTGTGGACAATGAACCCGGGGTCCTGTCCCGGATCGCCGGTCTGTTTTCCGGCCGAGGGTTCAACATCGACTCTTTGAGCGTGGCCACCACGGATGACCCCGTGGTCTCCAGAATCACCATGGCCACCACCTGTGACGCCCAGACCATCGAGCAGATCAAAAAACAGCTGCACAAGCTCATCAACGTGATTACGGTGACCGATCTCACGGAAAAAAAATATGTGGAACGGCAGCTGGCCCTGGTCAAGGTGCATGCCAATCCGGAAAAGCGGGCGGAGATTCTGCGCATCGTGGACATTTTCCGGTGCCGGGTGGTGGATGTGGGCCATGCCCACTACACCATCGAGATTTCCGGTGACAGCGGCAAGCACGAGGCATTTTTGTCTTTGGTCAAACCCATGGGAATCGTTGAAATCGCCAGTACCGGGGCCATTGCCCTGGCCAGAGAGATGGGGAAATAACAATGGAAAAAGTCCAATTATACGACACCACGTTAAGAGACGGCATGCAGGGGGAAAATCTCTTTTTTTCTCCGGAAGACAAGGTGAAAATCGCCAAACGGCTGGATGATGCCGGTATTCACTACATTGAAGGCGGATGGCCCGGTTCCAACCCCGGGGCGGCCCATTTCTTTGAACTGGCCAAAAAAATTGCATTCAAACAGGCCAAAGTAGCGGCGTTCGGTGCCACAAGGCGGCCGGGCATCTCATGTGACAAAGATGGCAACCTGGCGGCCCTGATTGACTCGGGTGCGCCCGTGATCACGATTTTCGGCAAATCCTGGGACCTGCACGTCAATGAAATCATGGACAACTCCCTGGAAGAAAACTTGAAAATGATCAGAGAAAGTGTGGCGTATCTGCTGGATCAGGGCAGAGAGGTGATGTATGATGCCGAGCATTTTTTCGACGGGTACAAAGCCAACCCCTCATATGCGCTGGATACGCTGGAAGCGGCCCTGGACGGCGGCACTCGGACCCTGGTGCTGTGTGACACCAACGGCGGATCTTTGCCCTGTGAAATCGAGGAGATCATCCGCTCGGTCATGGAACACTTCAAAGACCGGCCCGGCATCTGCTATGGCATCCACACCCATAATGACTGCGCCATGGCCGTGGCCAATGCGGTCAATGCCGTGCACGTAGGCGCCACCCTGGTTCAGGGCACCATCAACGGGTATGGGGAACGGTGCGGCAATGCGGACTTGACTGCCATCATCCCGATTCTGGCCGTGAAAATGAAAAAAGACTGCATGTCTGAAGACAACTTAAAAAAACTGTTGAACCTGTCCCGGTTTGTGTCGGAAACCGCCAATATGCCGCCGGTCAATTCCCGGCCCTTTGTGGGAAAAAGCGCATTTGCCCACAAAGGCGGGGTCCATGTGTCGGCCATCATGAAAAACCCCAAAGCCTATGAACACATGGACCCGGTAAAGGTGGGCAATGTCCGCCGGGTCCTGGTATCGGAACAGTCGGGAAAAAGCAATATTATTTACAAGGCGGAAGAACTGGGCGTGGATTTAGGGGATGATGCCGTCAAACAGCGCCAGATTGTGGCTTCCATCAAGGATCTGGAAGATGACGGATTCGAGTTTGACGCAGCGGAAGGCTCGCTTAAACTGATCATGGAAAAGCTGACGGAACAGTACAAAAGCTATTTTGACCTGGAATCCTTCCGGGTGGTGGTGGAAAAAGACAAGGAAAAACCCTGTTATTCCCATGCCATGATCAAAATAAGGGTGGGCAAAACCACGGAAATCACCTCAGCTGAAGGAGACGGCCCCGTGTCCGCCCTGGACAACGCGTTGAGAAAAGCATTGTCCGCCATGTATCCCCAGATCAATGACATGCATCTGGTGGACTTCAAGGTCCGGGTGATCGACGGGTCCGACGGCACGGACGCCAAGGTCCGGGTGCTCATCGAATCCCGGGACACGGATAATATTTTCTCCACCATCGGAGTGTCTGAAGATATTATCGAAGCCTCCTGGCAGGCCCTGTCCGACAGTTTCCAGTACAAACTGTCTTTAGAACATCAGACCCCATCGTAACCAGTCAGAATTTTGGTCATTTTTTATTATTTTATTTTCACCCATATAAGGACAGCATCATGAACGATCAGAAACACATTATTATCTTTGACACCACCCTGCGGGACGGGGAACAATCCCCGGGAGCCAGCATGAACCAGGCGGAAAAACTGCGCATTGCCACCCAGCTGGAACTGCTGGGGGTGGACGTGATCGAGGCCGGGTTTCCTGCGGCATCGGACGGGGATTTCGAAGCGGTCAAAAAGATCGCTGAAAGCCTGAAAAAAGCCCAGGTGGCGGCCCTGTGCCGGGCCAATGAAGCAGATATCCGCCGGGGATGGGATGCCGTCAAAGATGCGGTCAATCCCCGGATCCACACCTTTATCGCCACCTCGGAACTGCACATGAAATACAAACTCCAGATGGAGCCGGCCGATGTGCTGAAAAAGGCCGTGGAATCCGTGAAACTGGCAGCCTCTTTTACCTCCAACGTGGAATTTTCCGCTGAAGACGGGTCCCGGTCTGACCCGGATTTTCTGTGCACGGTCTTTGAATCCGTCATCGATGCCGGGGCCACCACCATCAACCTGCCGGATACCGTGGGATATGCCGTGCCCGAAGAATTCGGAAAACTGGTGGCATATGTGATTGAAAACACCGCCAACATCGACCAGGCCGTTTTGTCGGTGCACTGCCACAATGATCTGGGCCTGGCCACGGCCAACACCCTGGCCGCCATCCAGAACGGGGCCCGCCAGGTGGAGGTGACCATCAACGGCCTCGGGGAACGGGCCGGCAACACTTCCATGGAAGAAGTGGTGATGTCTTTGAAAACAAGGCCTAATTTTTTCACCCATACCACTAATATCGACACCACAAGAATTTATCCCACCAGCCGCCTGGTGAGCATGATCACCGGAATCCTGATCCAGCCCAACCGGGCCATTGTGGGGGCCAACGCCTTTGCCCACGAAGCCGGTATTCACCAGGACGGGGTGTTGAAAAATCCCATGACCTACGAAATCATGAAACCGGAAACCGTGGGTATTTCCAAAAACAACCTGGTGTTAGGCAAACATTCCGGCCGGCACGCCCTGGCAGCCCATGTACGATCCATGGGATACGATTTGTCGGATGAAGAGATCAATATCGTGTTTCAGAAATTCAAAAACCTGGCAGACCGCAAAAAACAGATCCTGGACGAAGACATCGAGGCGTTGATCAATGAAGGGGTGTTGCGGACCTCAGAGGTCTTCAGTCTGGAATATATCCATGTGCTGTCCGGATCCACCGTGTTTCCCACAGCGTCAGTACAGCTCAAGATCCACGGCCGCCTGGTGCAGGGCGCCTTGGAAGGTACGGGTCCCATCGATGCGGTCTACAACATCATATCCAAACTGACCCACACCAAGTCCGAGCTGCTGCGGTTCACCATTTCCGCTTTGACCGAGGGCACGGACGCCCAGGGGGAAGTGACGGTCCGGCTCAAGGAAGACGGGGTCGTGGCATTGGGCAAAGGGGCGGATCCGGATATTATCACGGCATCGGCTCTGGCCTATCTCAACGGCCTCAACCGACTGGAATACCTTAAAGCCAATCCCCCCAAGGAGGAAGCCGTATTATAGCCCCCGGCCCGGTATTTGCCGGCTGATTATTTACCAAAGATGGCCGTAAAGCCCCTGCCTTCAGACATGGGGATATAAGGCCATGCCCTTCGGCGAGAAAAATAAGTTGACACATTGTAATTTGTATGTTATATGAAAGTTATGAGTATAACCTACAAAACAAACAATAACATATGTTATTCGTGCAAGTATCATGTGGTTTGGTGCCCCAAATACCGCAAAAAGATTTTAAAAGACAATATTGAAAAAAGGCTTAAACAAATCGTTAAAGATGTTTGCAATGAAAAACAGTCGGATTTAATTGAAATAGAATGTGATAAAGACCATATTCATATTTTGGTTGAAGTTGATCCCCAATACGGTATTCATAGACTGATAAAACAAATAAAGGGAGTAAGCTCAAAAACATTGAGAGAAGAATTCCCTATTTTGAAGAAAACGCTGCCCACTCTTTGGACAAATAGCTATTTTGTTTCAACGGTTGGGGGAGCGCCAATCAGCGTGATTAAACAGTACATTGAAAACCAAAAAACAAGATATGAAGACATAAAATCCAAAGGGTGGAAGAATAATGGAAGAACTTGAGTTTAATCCATTTGCTGAAAAATTAAATGTGGGACTTGCAATCCAGGAAATCGGCCCAAATAAAGAAATAAAATTGATGTTCGACAAAAAGTGCCAGTTCATGATTTCTTCAAAAAAAGGCGATTATTTCCCTGCAGACCAAGGGGCATTAGAAACATGGGACTACGAAACCAGTTTAACGCTTAAAAAAGAAGATTGCGGTGACTGGGATTGGCCAAAATATGCAGCAGAGGATATGATTTCTGAAATTGTTGATCAAATGAAAAGGAATGGATTGAGACTGCTTTAATGAGAAAGACTTTCCAATACAAGCTATACCAGGCAAAGCGCAATAAACATCTGCACCAGCAGATTGATATTGCTGCCGGGATCTATAACCACTGCATTGCTTTGCATAAGCGGTATTATCGGCTGTATGGAAAGTCTTTAAATAAATATCAGCTACAGAAACATATCACTGGTCTGAAGAAACAGGAGAAATTCAAAGCCTGGAACCAGGTTGGTTCCCAGGCGATACAGGATATAACAGATCGAATAGATCGTGCGTATAAGCTGTTTTTTGATTCGTTGAAATCGGAGAGGAAGGTTGCCCCGCCCGGGTTCAGGAAACGGGTAAAATACAAATCTTTTACACTGAAACAAGCTGGATATAAACTCCTTGGTGGGAACAAGGTGAAGATAGGTAAAAGGATATATCGATTTCATCATTCCCGGAATCTTGAGGGGATGGTGAAAACTCTAACGGTTAAACGGGATCCCTTGGGGGATTTGTATTTGTTTTTTTCATGTGACATCAAGGATCAAACCATAGACAGAATCATGACAGGTAAAAGTGCAGGTTTTGATTTTGGTTTGAAAACATTTTTGATGCCGAGTAATGAAACAGATCCTATTCAATCCCCACTCTTTTTTAAGCAGGGGATCAAAGCCGTAAAAAAAGCAAATAATGTTTTGTCCCGTAAAAAGAAGGGGTCAAATCATCGTAAACAGGCCAGGAAACATCTGGCCCGTGTCCATCGAACCATTGCCAACAAGCGAAAGGATTTTCATTTTAAGACGGCAAAGGCCCTGGTGAGTGAGTATGACCTGCTTTGTTTTGAAGATTTAAATATAAAAGCAATGCAACTGCTATGGGGTCGGAAAGTGTCTGATCTGGGCTTGTTCAGCTTTTTAAGAACAGTAGAGCACTACTGCCGGCAGGAAGGATCTGAACTGGTCTTTGTGGATCGATTTTTTCCGTCCAGTAAGATGTGCAGTTCATGTGGCCATATCAATAAAGAATTGGCATTAAAGGACCGGTCATGGGTATGTTCTGAATGCAGAACAGATCACGACCGGGACAAAAACGCCGCAATGAATATACACAGAGAAGGGGCATCTTCTCTTGGATTAGGGGACGTAAGACCTGCTTTGCAGGCAGTCCCTGCTTGAACCCAGAATCCCCCTGATTTATCTGTGGGGAGTATGTCAATGGCCCGGTATTTGCATTTGTCCCGGGCATGGCACATCAACTCACATCCATCACAGGAATTGTCATCCCTGCATCCTGGGATACCAGCGGTGCAATTCTGGGTTCCGCCATCGTGACATTTGACGAAGATATTGTCACGGTGGCGGATACCCGGGCCGGCAGGTTATTGCTACAGCATCTGCGAAAAACCGTGACCGTCAGAGGAACGTTGACCACGGGCACGGGTTCCAAAACCATTGAAGTTCTGGATTTTCATCTTTCCAACCCAGGTGACGCCGCCTGATCCCCAGATGCACACCTGAAAGTCCCGGCAATCAATAATTGACAGAACCGGTTGGGGCTGTTAATACTTTTATCCGGATTGAATGCGGTTTCATGCCTGTGAAACCGATATTTCAGAGCGTTGCTTACAAGGAATCCCCATGAAAGAGATACTGGTGTTGAGTCGCCGGCCCGAGGACGTGGATCTCGTTTCCCAAAACCTGCACATGAAAAAAGTGTATGAGAATATCCGGTCCGTGGCACCCACCATTGCCACGGTGCTGCTGCTCGGCGATACGGGCACGGGCAAAGGCATGACGGCCCGGTTGATTCACTGGTACAGCCAGCGGTTTGACAAGCCGTTTGTGGAAGTCCATTGCGGGGCCATTCCCGACACGTTGATCGAAAGCGAGCTGTTCGGGCATGAAAAAGGCGCGTTTACCGGTGCGGACCGCAAAAAACCCGGGAAATTCGAACTGGCCGCGGGCGGGACTGTTTTTCTGGATGAAATCGGCACCATCACCCCGTCCGCCCAAATTAAACTGCTGCAGGTGCTCCAGGATGGTATTTACAGCCGCGTGGGCGGTGACACGCTCCTGAAAGCAGATGTCCGGATCATTGCCGCCACCAATGCGGATATCGCCCATCTGGTGCAGACCGGTCAGTTCAGAAAAGATCTGTATTACCGCTTGAATGTGTTTCCCGTTACTATTCCGGCACTTCGGGACCGGCTGGAGGATCTGCCCGGTCTGATCGAGGTGTTTTTAAAAAAACTGAACATCAAATACGGCAAAAAAATTACCGGAATCCATCCCATGGTGATGGACCGGTTCCAGCGGTATGACTGGCCCGGTAACATCCGGGAGCTGGAAAATCTTCTGGAACGGGCCTGTATCCTGGAGCAGACAGACCTGCTCCTGCCCCAGAGTTTTCCGCTGGAGACCATGCCGGATGGGGATGACTCTGATCCTGGCAGCGACACGGGCACCCCATTGTCCAAAGCCCGGCAGTCTGCCATAGACCGGTTTGAACAGGCGTATCTGACCACCCTTTTAGGGCAGACCCGGGGCCGGATCGATCAGGCGGCGGCAGCGGCCGGCGTCACCCCCCGGCAGCTCAACCGGCTTTTGAAGCGCCACCGGTTGAATAAAAACATGTTCAAGCCGGCCAGAGACACGTGATGTCCTTAAAAACGCCATTGTGCCGTTTATAAAGACATCCCGTGTCTGATTGTCGGACTTATCTTGGGTTTCAGCAAAAAAATTATGCGGGAAATGCGTCCTCCGGCATCTCCATGATGGCCGGAATATTGCCTTTCAACGCATCCATTTTTCCTAACGTCGCCGGCAGAACCCACTGGATAAAATATTTGGCCGTGGTCACCTGTCCCTGATAAAATGCGGCATCCTTTTTTTTGGCGGACCCGATTTTGGGCTGGGCTGTGACAGCCCGCCACAGTTCCAGCCAGGCCATGACCACATCCCCTGTGACATCCAGAAACGGATGGGCCACGGCAAAAGCATCCAGCACCTTTTCGGACATGGCGGTCATGCCCATGTGCATGGCGGTTTCTCCCAGCTTGTTCACAGCTGTTTCCACCCGCACGGCCATGTCTGCCAGTTCGGGAATTTCCTTGGCCGCGGCAATGGTCTGATTCATCCGGGTCAGCAGGTCCATGAACGGCTTGCCTTTTTTCAGGCCCAGTTTTCTGCCCAGAAGATCCATGGCCTGGATCCCGTTGGTGCCTTCATAAATGGAAGTGATTTTGCAGTCCCGAAGCAGCTGTTCCTGGGGATATTCGCTGATGAACCCGTACCCGCCAAATACCTGGACGCCCTGGGTACACACCTCAAATGCCCGGTCCGTGATATAGCCTTTCACCACGGGAATCAGCAGTTCGATCAGCCCCTGCCAGGTGTCTTTGTCGGTGTCATCGGTGGACGTGAGCACCTTGTCAAAACACAGGGCCGCAAAATACATCAGGCTCCGCATGCCGTCCACATACGCTTTCATGTGCAGCAGCTGGCGTTTGACATCCGGATGATTGATGATGGCTACAGGTTTGGGGTCTTTGTCAAAAATTTTGGTCAGGTCCGTGCCCTGGATTCTTTCTTTTGCATAATTGACGGCATTGACATAGGACGCACTGGCAAAACCGAATCCCTGGAGCCCGACACCCAATCGGGCCTCATTCATCATCACGAACATCGCTTTCATGCCTTTGTTCTCTGCACCCAGCAGCTCGCCGATACAATTGCCTTTGGAGCCGAAGGCCAGGGACGCGGTGGCATTGCCGTGAATCCCCATTTTTTCTTCCAGCCCGGTGCAGGTCACGTCATTGGGCTCACTAATGGTGCCGTCGTCATTGACACGGTATTTGGGGACCAGAAACAGTGAAATTCCCTTGGTACCGGCCGGGGCCCCTTCAATGCGGGCCAGCACGGGATGAATGATATTTTCGGTGAGATCCTGATCACCGCCGGAGATGAAAATCTTGCTGCCCGTGATGGAAAAGGTCCCGTCTTCATTGCGTTTGGCGATGGTGGTCAGGTTGCCCACGTCCGACCCGGCTTCAGGTTCAGTCAAACACATGGTGCCGGCCCATTTCCCGGTATACAGATTTTCCAGATATTTTTTCTTCTGGTCTTCGGTGCCGAACTCTTCTACCAGTTTGCCGGCCCCGTGGGTCAGACCCGGGTACATGAGAAAGGCGCAGTTGGCCCCGGTGAACAATTCGCCGGCAGCCATGGACAGAATCCGGGGCATACCCTGGCCGCCGAATTCCGGATCATCACACATGGCCACCCATTCCCCTTCACAAAACAATTTATACGCCCGGTGAAAGGATGACGGAATCGTGACTTTGCCGTTTTCCAGGGTACAGCCGGTCTCATCACCTTCCTTGCTGACGGGCAAAAGTTCCTTGACCGCCAGATTCCGGGCCTCGGTCAATACCATGTCCATGGTTTTTTTGTTGAATTCTTTGAACCGGTCATGGGATGCCAGATCTGCGGCGTTGAGCATCTCATGAAGGACAAACTCCTGATCTCTTCGGTCTGCAATGGATTGTGCCATGGGATATGATCTCCTTGTCTATATATTTATTTTTTTAAAGCCGGTTGTAACCATTTCAAAAATCATGGACAGGCGCCGGTCTGACTGGGTTGGGTCCTCTTCCCGAAACAGGCCGGACCAGGCTGCGGAATGCACGATATCGGCAAACAGTTCCGCCATGTCCCGGGCCGGATACGTTTTGAACGCCTTTTCCCGGATCCCCTGGTCAAACAGGTTTTCAAACAGCTGCACCATGCGCTCATGAAGATGATTCACCCGTTCGTTGAGCCGGGGCATGCCCACGCTGTCAATATTGCTTCGTTCAAAAATATAAATTTTCACCACATCCTGATTGTCTCTATAAAACCGGGCCTGGGCTTTGAGGGCCGCCAGAAGCCGATCTGTCACGCTCACGTCCTGTTTATGGGCGATGTCATACAAGATCCGCCCCAGTTCATGGACCCGTTCGATGACCAGGTCATGGTACATCTCTTTTTTTCCGGGAAAATATTTATAGATGGTGCCCAGCGGATACTGGGCTGCTTTGGAAATCTGGGCCATGGTGGTGTTGTGAAACCCGCCTTCGGCAAACATGGCCAGGGCTGCCGCCAGAATTTCCCGGCGCTTTCTTTGATCATCTCTTTGTTTTCGGGTCAAGGCAGCCATGATTAAACTCATTGTTTCATTTTTAGAATGATCATTCTATAAACGGAACAAAAATTTTTGTCAATATTTATTTGACAACGCCGCCGGAAATCACCCCGTGACACCGGCAGGCTGTGGCCACCAGGCAGTGGCCGGTGTGACCGGAAATCCGGTCCATAAGCCCATACAGGTCGGCCGGTTTATATCCCCCCACCCCCGGCCCGAGCTGCCTGCTCTGGATCACGAACGGCAACATATTCGGAAAATTCAGTTCAGCAATCAGCCGGAACATATCTTTTTTTCTGGGTTGGCCGGTGACCGTGCACTTATCATCGGGTTCACAGCAGTTGGGAGGGCACAAAAAATCCGCATGACTCACATAAACCTGGTTGTCTGTTCCCCGCATGGGATGAGGCACACAATTATTGATGTCATCCGGGAGTGGATGGGTTTGCAGACGATCGATTCCCAGGGTGAGACGGCACCATTCCCAGGCCAGATGAACCGGCACGGCCGGCACCACCCAGTCCGGTCCCCGGGTCCGGGTCATTTCTTTGAACAGAAAATCAATACCATCCCCAGCCACGGTGGTGCATCCCAGTGAACCGGCTTTTTCAAGGCTTTGTCTGTCCTGGTCCACCAGGATCACATCCATCCTTCGGCTTTTGTCTTTGCGCAGAAACCGGGCCGCCCTGAGCCCGAACCTGCCGCTGCCGATGATCCATACTTGAGCCATGCTCTGGTTATCCTATGATTGTTCAATCATTGTCAAGGTCTGAAAATTCCCCTTAAGGACATAAAAAATTCTGTTATTGTTTTTTAAAAAGAATCGGGCTACATATTTATCCAAGGAGGATACAGGATGACAAGTAACATGATCAGGTACTGTATCGCCCATTGTCTGACAGGGATTTTTCTGCTGTTCTGTGTCTCCTGCGGCATGCCGCCTGAGACAGAATCGGTCCAGGGCAGCAGAAACGGTATTTCCGACAATGAGATTGTAATCGGCTCTTCTCTGGCATTAGGGGGTCATGCAGGCTATCTGGGCACCCAGATGATTCAAGGCGCCTTGTCTTATCTGTCTGATATCAACCAGCAGGGAGGCGTGCATGGCAGACACATACGGCTGGTTGCCATGGATGACGGGTATAATCCCGCTCAGTGCCTTTACAACACCCAGCAGCTGATCCTTGAAGAAAAGGTCTTTGCGCTGTTCTGTTATGTGGGGACCCCCACCACGGTCCGCATCATTCCTCTGATCAACGAAGCCGGGATTCCCCTGGTAGGCATGTTCACCGGTGCCCAGCGGCTGCGCCAGCCGCCCAATCCGTTTCTAATCAATATCCGGGCCTCCTATTACCAGGAAACCCAGGCCGCCGTGGACCTGATCGTAAAACAGAAAGGGCTGACCCGGGTCGCTGTTTTCTATCAGTATGATGAATATGGACTCGACGGGCTCAGGGGAACCGAGATCGCCCTGAAACAATACGATCTGGTACCGGTGGCCAAAGGCTCCTATATCCGGGGGACCCTGGATGTGGAAGCCGGACTGGCGCAGATTATTCAATCCAATGCCCAGGCCGTGGTCATGATCGGGACCTATGACAGCTGTGCCAGATTCATCCAGCGGGCCCGCCGGCAGCATTTTACACCTTTGTTTCACAATGTTTCTTTTGTGGGATCCAAAGAACTTGCCCGGCGGCTGGGTCCGGATGGCGAAGGGGTGATCGTCACTCAAGTGGTACCGCCGCCATCCATAGATCCTTCCAAAGAAGATCTGCCGGGTGTCCAGGAATATATCCGGTTATTGAATCAGTATTATCCGGACACCCGGCCCAGCTTTGTGGGACTGGAAGGGTATATTAACGCGAAAATTCTGGTGGAGGGGCTGGAACGGGCCGGACGGAATCTCACCCGGCCGTCTTTTATTCAGGCCATTAAATCTGTGAACGATTTTGACCTTGGCATTAAAAATCGTCTGAGCTTCGGCCCCAAAGACAACCAGGGCCTGGATCAGGTTTATTTTACCGTCATCAGAAACGAAAACCTGGTATTGCTGCCATGACACTGTTTTCCCACCTGACCTTGAAAAACAAAATTTTCATCTCCTGTCTGGGCGTCACCCTGCTGGTCAGCATCATCATCGCCCTGTTCACCAGAGCGCTGCTGATTTCAAGCCTGACCCGGGAATTGAAAAATCGAGGCATCGGCATTGCACAAAGCATTGCAGACAGTGCCCGGGGATTCATTCTCACTGAGAACCGGGCCGAACTGACCAGTCTGGCCTATGATGCCCGATACGGCAACCGGAGGGATCTGGTCAAATATCTGATCATCTCGGACAACAGCGGAAACATTCTGGCCCATACCTTTACCACGGGATTTGTGGGCCCGGTCAAAACCATTGTCAAACAGCAGCCGGCAAGCGAGGTGGGGATCAAAAACCTGGAGATGGGACCTCACTGGGTCTTTCACATCACCGTGCCGGTCACGGAAGGCATCTATACCATTGGATCCATTCAGATGGGTCTGGACAAACAGCATATCGACAATCTGATTGCCCAGTTACGATGGATATTTTTAAGTTTTTTGTCCATGGTCACCCTGATTTTCTTTTTTCTTTCTCACCGGCTGGCCCTGTTCATCACCCGGCCCATTGCTTCACTGATCCGGTATACGGATCTGCTGACCCGGGGCGACTTTGATGTCATTGACAGTAAAAACTTTCAAGCGTTGAAACAGGGCATCAAAACCCGGAACGATGAAATTTCAAAACTGACGGATTCGTTTATCAAAATGACGTCCCGGCTGAGAGATTCCACCCGCAGCCTGAAAGATTCCCAGAAAAAATACCGGTCGCTTTTCAAAAGCGGCCCCAACCCCATCTTTGTGGTGGGCAAAACCGGTTTTGATATTTTGGATGCCAATCCCAATGCCACGGAACTGTTTGAATATACGCGTCAGGAACTGATGGAAATGACCCTGTTTGATCTGGGTGAGCTGGATATGGCATCTGTGGAAGGCGAAACGTTTGATCTTGAAACCGGGGCAAACCGTTCCAAGGTCAAATTTTTCAAAAAAACCGGGGCCCCTGTGTTTGTAAACATCCATACCAGCCCGGCAGCGTATGGAAAAGAGGATGTGATCATCGTCGGCACCACAGATATCACCGAACTGGTGGAAAAAGATTCTCAACTCATTCAGGCCAGCAAAATGGCCAATCTGGAAAAAATGTCCGCCGGCATTGCCCATGAAATCAACCAGCCGCTCAATGCCATTAAAATGGGCAGCGAATACCTGTGTCTGATGCATGAAAGAAAACAGGCCGTCCAACCGGAAGACCTGACCATGGTCCTCACCGAGATCAGCGACCAGGTCACCCGGGCCGCCGATATTGTCAGCCGGCTGAAAAATTTTTCACGAAAAGTGGATTTTTCCAGGGAACGGGTCAACGTCAACACCTGTATTCTTTCCGTGCACAAGATCATCGGGCGCCAGATCACCCTTCAGAATATTGATCTGGTCCTGAAACTGGATAAAACCATTGCGCCCATCCTGGCTCACAACAACCGGCTGGAACAGGTGTTGTTCAACCTGATCACCAATGCCCGGGATGCCATCAATGAACGAATTGAGACCCTGAACATCACAAATCCGGGGAAAATTGTCATTCAAACCTTTTCCATGAACCATCAGGTCGGCATCGATATTGAAGATAACGGCGCCGGTATTGAGCCGGATATTACGGAGTCCATATTTGAAACTTTTTATACGACCAAACCCATGGGGGAAGGACTCGGGCTCGGCCTGCCCATTATCAAAGGGATTGTCAAAGACTATAACGGCAGCATTTCCTTATCCAGCCGGCCCGGAAAAGGAACGGTTTTCAGCATCCTTTTCCCTGAACACAAAGGTCCCCACTATTCAAAGGAGTTGAATACACCATGATCAAAGTGCTTGTGATCGATGATGAAAAACCCACCCTGTCCATGTTCCGGCTTTTTCTGGCAGCCTATGGCTATGACGTGTTTACGGCCCAAAGCGGTTTGGAAGGGCTTGAGCTTTTCAAGGCGCACAGGCCGGACATTGTGTTCACAGACATTAAAATGCCGGGCATGGACGGGTTGACCGTGTTGCGTAAAATCAAAGCGCTGGGCACCTCTTCCCAGATTATCGTGATCACCGGCCATGGGGATCTGGAAAAAGCCATGGAAGCCCTGGACCTGGATGCCTCGGATTTCATCAACAAGCCCGTGGATCGTCAGGCACTGGATGCGGCCCTCAGCCGGGCAGAAAAAAGACGTCAGCTGCCTGTGAGCATGCCTTTCAACATCTCCAGAAAAGGTACCGACCCGGATCTGATTTTTATCCTGTCCGGCCGATTCACCAGCCGGAATCTGGACCAGCTGTCCGGGCAGATCACTCAGATTGGAATCAACAACCAGACAGTGACTCTGGAAATCGATGACAATTTTTCCATTAACCGTTCCGGCATTTCCGGTCTGATCCGGGCCATTGAGCAGATGCGCAAACAAAACACCCACGTGGTGTTAAACAATGTATCCTGCAATTTTTCCCGTCTTTTTAAAATGGTTGGCATGGACAAGCTGGCAGATATTCATGAAGCACGGGCGGGAGACTGACCCTTTCCCATGACTCGACCGATAAACCTTCCTTATATGTCTGATACGATCCGACGCAGCCGGTTGTATCAACTTCTGGACAGCCAGTTTCATAAACCTGATTTTCTGATCACGGGCCAGGCGGCTCAAGGAAAGACCACCCTTGTCGCCTCGTATCTGGCTGAAAAAAATATCCCTGTGATCTGGATTCATTTGACCGATGATGACAATGACGATGAAAAACTGTTTGACCGCGTTGTCGACGCGTTCTGCAGGATGAATACCCACGCCGGAAATCAAGATCCCATGCGTATCCGCAGCACCATTCTGGGTACCGGTCACGGTGCCTTACGTCATATCAAGGCACTGACCGCCCTTTTCAACCGGTTATCCGCTCCCACGGCATTGGTACTGGATGATCTGGAACAGCTCCATGACACCAGCCCGGGATTTGATCTGGTTTTTCGCATACTGACCATTGCCAATGATTTTTTGAAACGATTTATCCTGTCCCGGGCCATTCCGGAATGCAACACCGCTGCGCTGAAAATGTCCCGGCAGATCTGCATCATTGAAAATCAGGACCTGACCTTTACTCTGGAGGAAACAAGGCAGCTGTTTTCCAGCCGGCCGGAGCTGAACCTGTCCCAGATAACCCGCCTCCACGAAATGACCAACGGCTGGATCGGCGGACTCACCCTGGTCAAAGAATCGCTCAATCAGACAACCCTTTTTTTAGAGGACATTCCCCGGCATTTGTCTGAAGAAACATTTACCTATTTTTCCCAGGAAATTTACAACCGCCTGCCTGATGACATCAAACAGTTTCTGATGATCACTGCCGTGCCGGAGACCATAGACACGGCCACCGCACAAATTTTGTTTGACCCTCAGACCGCTCTGTCGATACTGAACCGGCTTACGAGGCGGAACCTGTTTATCCAGCGGATCCATGACAGCCGTGAAAAATATGAATTCCGGTACCATCGCCTGTTCAGAAATTTTCTGTCCCGGCAGATGGCCCGGACCTGTTCCCATGAACAGATTCAAAAAATTTACCGCAACGTGGCCCGAGCATTGTGGGAGAACCGGCGCCATGAGGCGGCCCTCAAATGCTGTGACCTGGCCGGAGACACGGACCAGATGGCCCGGATCATTCGCATCAAAGGACCGGACTACCTGATCCGGGAAAACCTGTCCAGCCTTGAAAAATGGATCAGCCGGCTGCCCGGAAAACAAGTGGCGACAGACCCCTGGCTGACGTTTTTTTCCATCATTCCTCACCGGATCAAAGGCGGGCGGAAAAACATTGACCGATTTGAAACTGCATTTTCTCTGTTCAGGCAAACCGACGATCTTCGAGGCATGCTGTTGTCCTCCGGATTTTTAATCGAGGCAGCTGTATTTGTCAGAAAATCCTCTGCTGCCATTGAAAACTGGATTCAAAAAGGAGAGTCCCTTTTAACCGGTACCGGCAAAACAGAACAGTTTCCATGGGCCAGGGGGTTGCTGCTGCAAAAAATCGGGCTGGGATATATTGCCGGATCCGGCAACTTCATCAAAGGCATTTCCGCGTGTAAAACCGCCCGGCTTCTGGCCCGTCAGATCAATGAACCCGGGCTGATGTTTAACATTTCCATCACCCTGGCCTTAGGATATGTCCGGGCCGGTGATTTTGACAATGCCCGGAAACTGCTGGCCCGGATCCTTCAGATGGACCGGAAACGACAAAGTCCGGAATACCGGGTCTTAAAACACATTGTGGACATCGATCTGTTTTTGAAAAACCAGCAGTTTGACCAGGCGGAATCTTTGCTGGACCGGTGTGAAGAAGAGATTGACACATTTGGACTCATTTTTCTGTATCCGGTTCTGGTGGAAGAAAAAGCCTTGCTCTTTGCCTGTTCCGGCCGGTTTGCAGATGCCGCACACATGGCAGACCATTTGACCGATTTTTCCATTCTTGAGGGCAACACTTTTTACCAGGGCATTTCCTGCCGAATTCATGCGCTGACCTGTTTTCTGACCAACGATTTCTCCGGTGCCTTAGGTCATGTCAATGCATCGCTTCACGCGTTTGACCCGGCAAAAAAAGGGGATATCCACTATTTTCTGACCCGCCAGCTGGCAGGGATCATCCGTTTGTCCGGGGAGCAATATGATCAGGCTTTGGATCATTTGCTTCCGGCAGCGGATTATTTTGAAAAAACAGGGTCCGGGCTGAGCTTATGTGAAACATTGATTGCCGCGGGCATCTGCTTCTGGGGGCTTTCCCGGAAAAAAGAAGCCATTCCTTTTTTTGAAAAAGGATTTTTAAAATCCGAAAAAGAAGGATACCGGTGTCTGCCGCTCATCAAAGGACCGATGCTGATCACTGCGCTCATGGCCTTGATGGAAACAGACCATTTTCCACGCTGTTTTCCGGAAATAGACCACATCAAATCCATGGTGAACGCCCTGGACACGGCAGGCCTTGACCAGGCTTTGGCAGAAAGAATCCGGACTGCCGGAAAAAAGGAACGAACAGACCTGGCGGCCCGGCTATCCCCGGTTTACAAACGGATTTTGCCCCGGCTGCATATCCGGACATTCGGCTGTTTTGTGATTCGGATCGGCACCCGGATGATCGATACCAGAGAATTTGAAGGCACCAAACCGCTGATGCTGCTCAAATCGCTGGTCCGTCATGGTGGCACAGATGTGCCCAAAGAGATCCTGATCCATGGTCTATGGCCGGAGGCATCATCTGAATCCGGAGAGAAAAACTTCAAGATCACCCTGCACCGCTTGAGAAAAGTCCTGGAAAAAGATATCGAGAAACGCTTTGGATGCAGTTATATTTTTCAAAAAGCATCCCGGATATCCTTTGATATGGAACTAGTATCCATTGATGCCACAAAATTCATGACCATGGGAAAGGCAGCCGACCGCCTGGCCGACAAAGACCGGCTTGAACAGGCCCTAGAAATATATGAAAAGGCCATTGATATTTATCAAGGTGATTTTTTTGCGGAAGAGCCTTACCTGGACTGGGTGGAGCGGCAAAGGATCCTGTATCGATCCAGATACCTGAAAATGATGTCCGCCAAAGCCTTAATCCATGAAAACCTGGACCAGACCGATCTGGCGATTGACACCTGGCAGGCGGTTTTAAACATCGATCCCTGCATGGAACGTGCGTGCCGGAATTTGATGATCCTGTATGCAGACACCGGCAGGATCAAAAAAGCCCTGAATCTGTATGTGTCATTCACAGCCATGCTTGAAAAGGAGTTGGATGCCAAACCTGATTTCCGAACCGTTGAACTCTTTGACAGCATCCAAAACCAGAAAAAAGATCAAGGGCCAGGAGGTCACCAAGGCCCTTGATCTGGAAAGGAACTTAAAAAACGAACTCATTGGAGGTGCCCGTAAAACAAGCATGACATCGTTTTTTATTCCGTGATCAATAAATAGAATAGATTCAGTTGGGCAGTCAATACGTACTAATACGTAATTTCACAAAAAATATCAAAAATGCAACACTTGATGATACCCATTTAATCCTGAAAAGCGATGCCTTGGCGGAGAGCGAATTTGGTCAGCAGTGCAATATTTCGAATGTCCAGTTTAGTCATCAAATTCTGTCTGTGGGTTTCCACGGTTCTGACACTGATTTCCAAAACATCGGCGATCTCACTGTTGGTAAGTCCGTCAGCAATGAGTTTTAATATCTGGGTTTCTCGCCTGGACAAGGGCAAAAAAGTGGTTTTATCAACCTTGTCATCACCGTTAGCCCCCATTTCCGCGACGATCTCCATCACTTCATCACACACCCAGGTTTTTCCTGAAAACACGTCATGGATGGCATGGGTCAATTCTTTGGCAGAACAGGTTTTTGTCAAAAAACCACAGGCACCGGCCGCCATCATTCGCATGACATGAATTTTATCATTATGCATGGTCAGACCGATGACTTTAATATTGGAATTGATTTTTAGAATCTGGCGGGTCACCTCAATACCGTTGAAATCCGGCAAATTGATATCCATGATCACGATATCAGGAAAATATTTTGTCGCAAAACGAATCGCATCACGCCCGTTCCCCGCTTCGTAAATTGGTGAAATCTTGTCATCTTTTTTGAGGTTAGATTTCAATCCATCTCTTATGATACGGTGGTCATCAACAATGAGTACTGAAATATTGCTGCCCCTATACATATACAGCCCTCTTTCTCAAGGCCTCTAAACAGGCTATTTCCATCATCTGTTATTCAGACAAGCTCTTGGAATGAATCTGTTCCAGGGCCTTGATGATCATCCCGAGTTCCGGCCTGACATTGATATCTTCCACATGGGTGAATTGGACCACGCCGGCTTTGTCAATAATGATGATGGCCCGGTCTGCCGTGCCGTCACTGCGAAGAACCCCATATACGTCACTGATTTTACCATGGGGCCAGAAATCGGAAACCACGTCAAACCACAGATCCCCCATCTGCCGTGTCCAGGCATACAGCGTGGGAATATTGTCCACACTGATACCGATGACACAGGTATCATATTGATCAAACAGCGGTTTGGCCAGGTTGTATCCCGGCCATTGATCTGAACAGACCGGGGTCCATGCCGCGGGAATAAAAGTGAGCATCACCATTTTTTTCCCCTGAAAATCGGACAGCCGGACCTGTTTGCCGGATATCGCCGGCAAAGAGAAATCCGGGGCCATCTGCCCCGGAACCACACGAAGCTCGCTGTCTATCGGCTTGGGTTGCTCCGGATATGAATACAAGGTCTTGAATGCAGACGATGATGCCCACAAAGGACTGATACCAAACAGAATCAACAGGCACAGAATTAATAGTATTTTTACAGCCGCCATGAAACATCTCCCTGAAAATACGGTCATTGGCATGACAAATACGATATGGTATTCTAAAAATCAAGCCCGGACGAATCGATCAACCGGTTGACGAACGCTTCCGGATCTCCCACTTCCCCGGATCGGGCATAAAACACAGTATACCCTTTCGGCGTATCCGGAGTGATGGTCAATCCGATAAAATGCGGGGTGCCCACCTCCTTGAGCTGTTTATGAATAACAAAGTCTTCATCGGCAAAAAGCGGAAACGGGACCTGGTACGTCTTTTTATAAAAATCCACTTCAAATGCGGAATTCCCGGTCCCGATGCCGATAAAACGGATTCGTTGGCTTATCTTTGGATCGGCGGCCACCTGTTCATACATCCCGTTGACTTTGGATGCTTCCCGCTGGCAGATGGGACAATACATGGAAAAAATCTGAAGAATCACAATATCGGCCTTGATCTGATCCAATGTGAATGTCCGGTTGTGGTTCAACCCCAGATATGCCCGATGATCTGCACTCACCGGGGCCGGCAGACTGAATGACAGGTCAGGCACCTTGACATTTTCAGCCAGCACCGGCAGGCTCATCATTAAACTGACCATCACTACCAGGTAAATACAAGGATGTTTCATGACACGTGCGCCTCCTTGTTCGGAATGCCGTCTGACAGACCGGTGTACCCGGCTTCCTTTGCTTTGATATCCAGGTGCAGGGTGGCAACCAGTTCTATTTTTGGAACAAACGGGCGGTCCAGATGACGGGTATCCACCCCCTTGATATATTTCCGGCACGCGTCACATACATCCACCCGGTATTCCTTTTCTTCGGGACTGAAAAAATACGGGTGCAGCTCCGGATCTTTACTGTCACAAAACAGGCATCCCATCCGGTCCACTTGCCAGCTGTGACTGCAAAAACTGCATTTCAGATGCCGTTTCCCATTGTCATCCAGAAAAAACAGGTCCGGGAGATTGCCGCATATCGGACAATATCCTTTTGCATGAGACGGGTTTTCCAGATAACCGCTCAATTGTTCAGCACAGACCTCAACCCCAGGCGCCATACTTAGATATGAGAACATGATCAAATGCTCGAGACTGATGCCGATGGTTTCTGATACAGAGGACAGCCTCTCGCCATCGCTGTTGAGCAATGCATCAAAAACCTGTCCAGGATCGATCCGCAAATCCGTGATGGCCGCCTGCAAAGCAACCGCTGCCTGGGACAATGCATTGTGCTGATTCTGAGCGATGTCACACAGGGTGGTCATCAGTTGAACCGCTGCGTTTTGATCAATCACAAAGTCATTGGGATTGATTAAAGGCTTGTCATGACGTATTTTTTTTTCCACCAGGGATGGATACATGGAAATGGGGTCCATGAGAATCTGTTGTCGGTTTTCTTCCTGGGCCTGGAAGACCTGGACATAAAAATTCAAAATGTCCGTATACGCCGGCCTTTTTTTCAGTATCTGATTTCTGCAGTTTTCCATAGGGATATCTGGTGCCATTTTTTTCCTTTACTGATACCGCTGCCCGGAAATATGACTTTCCGGGCAGCCGATCAGTTTGATGATCATATATGCGCGGATAAAATCATCCGATGTGCATCATCCGTGCGATGGGTCCCATCATCTTACGCAGGGCCACCGTGCGGCTGATACCACCCCGGCCCTGATGTGCCTGGGCCACAGCATAATCTGAATATAATGACGGATCAAATGCCACCAGATATATCACACTGACCTCATCCGGGTTCAGCAGGCTGGCATCTGGATATTTTTTTCTGACCCGTTTCAGTCGGTCATCCGCCATGGACAGAATATCCTCCCGATCGCCGAACTGCATGGCGCCGGTGGGACAGGCCGTCACACAGGCCGGCTTCAATCCGTTATGAATCCGGTCATTGCAAAAATCGCACTTGGCAATGGTGCCGTCACTGCCGGCCCGGGGAATATCATAGGGGCAGGAGACATTAATTTCTTCCGGATCCAGATGTCGGGTGTTGCGGGTATACAGGATGGCACCTGTCATGTCATCCCGGTAAATAGCCTTTTCATCCACTGCCATACTCAAACAGGGCGCATCCAGGCAATGGCGGCACTGATCCGGAAAAAACAGCCACTGCAGCCGGTTTTCAATGACGGTTTCCGTCATGCGGACCAGCTTGTATGTGCGGTCGCTCAAATCCTGAGGATTCTGGAAACTGCCCAGGTTGGTTGTTTTTTCAGCAGGCAGGTCATGCCATTGTTTACAGGCGACCTGGCAGGCCCGGCAGGCCGTACACAAAGTGGTATCGATAAGTATTGCTTTCGTCATGATCAGATCACCTCCTTAAAGCTTTGTTACATTGACCATAAAGGCCTTGGTTTCAGGAATCCGGGTATTGGGGTCCCCTGCCGGAGGTGTCAGAAGATTGGCAGTTTCCTCTGTGCCGGTTTCCGGCCAGCGCCAGCCAAAATGCCAGGGAATGCCCACCTGGTGAACCGTGGCGGGACCGATCTGGAACGGTTTGAACCGTTTGGTGACGATGGCCGTGGCTTCCAGTGCACCGCGCATGCTGGCCACCTTGACCCGCTCGCCATTCTGGATACCCCTGAGCTTGGCCAGTTCTTCGGACATTTCAACAAACATATTGGGTTGCAGTTCCATGAGCCACTCCTGGGGACGGGTCATCAAACCGGTCTGCCAGTGTTCACTCACCCGGTAGGTGGTGCCCACGAACGGAAACCGGGGATCGCAGGTGGCATGGCCATCAGCTTTGGTACTGTATACCACGGCCGTGGGGTTGACCATGACCGAAGACAGATAGTTTTTTTCCACGGGACATTCCAGGGGTTCGTAATGCTCGGGAAACGGTCCGTCAGCCCGGCCCGGGCCGAATATCTGCCCATGACCGTGTTTGCGCATGATAAACGGATGTCGGGAATCCGTTCGCCGGGTGCCGTCCGGATTCTGCATGGGAAACCACCCGCCGTCAGGCACATCGCCCACCCATTTGCCCGAAACATATTTACCGTCGTCCACCTGTCCTTCGTACCGGATCACCCAGTCTTTTTCATCCCAGGGCTGTCCCTTGAGATCAACGGAAGCCCGGTTATAGATGATCCGCCGGTTCACCGGCCAGCACCAGGCGAATTCAGGATACAGCCCGATATTGTTGGAAGCGTCCTTGTTACTTCGGCGGGCCGCCATATTGCCTTTTTCCGTATAGGAGTTGCAGTAGAGCCAGTTGCCGGACGCTGTGGAACCGTCTGCCTGCAGAAAGGCGAAACTGGGCACCAGGGTCCCTTTTTTATAAACCTTGTCCTTGATGGTGGTATCCCGGGTAAAGGTCCCGTTGATGGCTTTGGCTGCTTTGTGGGCATCAAATTCCCCGTGGGTTTCATAGTCCCATTTCAAGTTGATGATGGGATCGGCAAATTCGCCGGAAGATTGGTACAGATCCTTGATATGATGACCCAGCTGCATGATGATATCGCCGTCCGGTCTTGCATTGCCAAGGGGCTTTGGACCCTGATACCGCCATTGCATCCACCGGCCGGAATTGGTGATACTCCCTTCTTTTTCCACGGAAACCGCTGCCGGCAGCATAAACACTTCCGTGCCGATCTTGGAGGGATCCATGCCCGGTCCTTTCCAGAAGGAACCGGTTTCATTGTCAAAGATATTGGTATTGACCATCCAGTCCAGTTTGCCCAAAGCCTCCCTGATTTTGGACGCATTGGATCCGGAACAGGCCGGGTTTTGACCCCAGGCAAAAAATCCTTTGATATTGTCCTTGTACATGGCATCAAACAGGTCAAACCACGAATAGACTTCCCCATCATCCACTTTGGGCAGCCAGTGGTACCCGAACTGATTGTCTTTGGTGGCGGCATC
This sequence comes from Desulfotignum phosphitoxidans DSM 13687, assembly GCF_000350545.1. GTDB lineage: Bacteria > Desulfobacterota > Desulfobacteria > Desulfobacterales > Desulfobacteraceae > Desulfotignum > Desulfotignum phosphitoxidans. The sequence goes on along the minus strand of NZ_APJX01000002.1, from coordinate 377,664 downwards.
GCCGAAAAACGCCTTGAGCAGGCTCACCGAATATTTGGGATAGTTCTGCCACCAGTTGGCGCTTAAAGGATCATTGCTTGCCGGCGTATATGCCTGGTTGTAAGCATCCAGGCTGTCATTGGACGATCTGGGAGTTTTCAGATACCCGGGCCAGATATGCCACAGCAGGCAGTGATCCGTGGATCCCTGGACATTGGATTCTCCGCGCAGCGCATTCACACCGCCTCCGGCAATGCCCATGTTTCCGAGTATCAGCTGGATCATGGCCATGGTGCGGATCATCTGGGTACCCACGGTATGCTGGGTCCAGCCCATGGCATACATGATGGTACCGGCCTGACCTTTTTTTCCAGTGGCACTGTAGGTTTTATAAACGGTGAGCAGATCCTGTTTTGACGTCCCCGTGATCTTGGACACCGTCTCCAGGTCATACCGCTCATAATGTTTTTTCATCAGTTGAAACACACATCTGTCGTGTTTCAACGTACGATCGATTTTCGGCACCCCATTTGCATCCATTTCAAACGCCCAGGTGGACTTATCATAGCTGCCCATGGACGGCCCCTCGTCGTCATTTTTCCTGTACCCGGAAAAAAGACCGTCATTGAACCCGAAGGCTTTTCCCACAATAAAGCCGGCATTGGTGTATTCAGCTGTATATTCGTGATTGTACAGATGGTTGTCCAGAATATACTTGATCATGCCGCCTAAAAAAGCGATATCCGTTCCGGATCTTAAGGCGGTGTAGATGTCCGCCCTGGCGGAAGTGCGGGTAAACCGGGGATCCACATTAATCAACGTGGCCCCGTTTTCCATGGCCTGGGTGACATATTTAAAGGAAATGGGATGGTTTTCCGCTGCATTGCTTCCCATGATGAGAATACAGTCTGAATTTTTCAGATCGATCCAGTGATTGGTCATTGCGCCACGTCCAAACGACTCTGCCAGAGCCGCTACCGTTGCGCTGTGTCAGATCCTGGCCTGATGTTCAATGTAAACCAGTCCCAAAGACCGCATCAGGGTTTGATAAATCCAGCATTCTTCATTATCCATGGCCGCAGACCCGATGGAAGCGATCTGGGTGGTGCGGTTGACCACCTGCTTGGCGGCGTTGATTTTTTCAAAACTGTTGTCCCGGGTCTTTTTCACCCGCTTTGCAATGCTGGACAATGCCCATTCCCAGGAAACCTTCTCCCATTTATCTGAAAAAGGGGCCCGGTACATGGGTTCGGTCAGGCGCCGGTCATTTTCCACCAGCTGCTTGAGGGATGATCCTTTGGAACACAGCGATCCTTTGTTGATCACATGATCCGGATCTCCTTCGATGTTGATAACCCGGCCGTCCCCGCGCCGGCTGGTGTGAACGATGGCACCGCATCCCACCGCACAATAGCAGCAGATCGTGGTGGTTTCTTTGGCATACTGGGTCTTCAAAAGGCCGGCATGGGCTTTGACCGGTTTCAGGTCAAAGCCCAGACCGCTGACAGCAATACCGGCTGCGGTGACCCCGGAAATTTTCATAAAGTCTCTTCGGTTGAGTTTCATAAAAATTCATCTCCCTGGCGATTAAGATTTTAACTATTCTTCCTGTCTTTATCCTGGATAGACTCCATATCACCAGCCGGTTACAGAAAAGTTACAACACAACAATCAAACACGCTTTCTGCCATGGATGCACAAGCCTGGCCCTGTAAGGCCATCACCGCTCTGATTTTCCGCTCCCCCCTTTGAAAAAGCCCGGAATAAAGCACGGTCTGGAGAAATTGATGAAAAAAAGGTATCGGCCGGGAGAAGAACCGGTCTGAAAAAATACAGGAACTGGATCGGCAGATTCAGGGCGGCAGTATCGATGAGACCGCCGGAGACGCCGAAAAATCGGGTGATCATGTTAAAGCAGGTAAAAAAAACACCAGGCCATTCGCATTTTTCAACAGGCAAAACCCTTAAATGATGCCGGGCGCTATTTTTATGGATTCGCCCTGGCAAAGACGGGGAATGTCCTGAGTGCGGATGGATAGGGGCCGGTTTAGGCATGTCCGGGCGTGGGATTTGTTCCGGAACATACGGCTGCTTATCCCATGGTCCGGATCTTGGCAAATACTTCAGGCGTGGGCTTGGGAAGCCCGGCGATTTTCCATGCCTTTACCGGGTCGGGAAACTGCTGGTAGTTGCAGTCTTTAGTCTGGCCCACATTCCTGCACACGGCCCGGAGAATGGGAAATGCCTCAAACTTCTCATAATAATTGCGCATGAATTTAATAATTTCCATCCGCTCGGTGCTCAATGGGCATTCATCATCCACGCCTTCTTTTTCCGCCAGAGCGCAGGCGATTTCTTCGGTCCAGGATCTAAAATCCTTGAGATAGCCTTCTTCATCCAGATGCAGTTCAATATCTTGGGTGTTTACCATGGGGCACCTCTCTGTTACAAAGTCAGTTGAAGCCGTGCTGTTTCAATGATAAAATAATAAGCACCAAACCTGTTTTTGTAAACAATTTCTTTGATTACAACATCATTGAATTTGAACCCAAAAATATTTATAACCATGACAATTGAAAAATCAGCCCACGAAAATACAATCAGGGGAAATACGCTATGACCGACAATTACGAAAAAATCGTTCAGAAGAATCTGAAAAAACTGTATGACCCGCTGCCTCCGGATCTAGATCAGCGCCTTGGAGCCACCAGAGAAGGGAACCGCTTCCTGTTCGATGCCTTTGGGCAGCCTTGTACCATTGGGCCTGACCGCATCACCCTGGGAACGGAAACCGCTTCTTCCATCCTGGGAATTCTGATCTCCCTGTATGCCCTGCATGCCGGCACTGACATCTGTGTGCCCGCCCCCTTCCGGGCGTTCAAGGAATTTGACGACAGCATGCCCTATGCCGGGGCCTTTGCCACACACACCGAACAGGTGCTGGTGCCCCATGTGATGTCAGTCAAAAACCGCCTGGAAAAAATTTCCTTCACCCTGCACGGAGAAAACCCGCCTGCGGACACGCCGGGGGATATTGCCTTTGTGGTGTATCCGCTGCCCAAAATCGCCCTGTGTTACATTTTATACGAAGCAGATGAAGATTTTCCAGCCGCAGTCACCTGTCTGTATTCCAGCAATGCAGACCGGTTCATGCCCATTGATGGCCTGGCGGATGTGGGGGAATACACTTCGAAAAAAATCATCGATCTGGTTGCCTGATCCCATGGATGTCGACTATGACACACTCCAGGCCTTAAGAAAGACCCATCCGGCCTGGAAGCTGCTGGTGGCGGATCACAGCCCGCTCATTGCCGCATTTTTGCAGCACACCTTTATTGTGCCCAACCAGCGGCGGCTCAGCCGGGCAGACCTGGCCTCGGCCCTGGAGGACCTGTTGTTTACCCTGCGGGAAACCCAGGGTAAGGATGCCTTTCCCCGGTCGGCCCAGGCCTATCTGGATGACTGGGCCGGCGAGGACAAGGGGTGGCTGAGAAAATTCTATCCACAGGGGTCTGATGAGGTGCATTATGATCTGATGCCGGCGGCGGAAAAAGCCCTGTCCTGGCTGGAAAGCCTCATCCAGCGGCCATTTGTGGGCACGGAATCGCGCCTGATGACCATTTTTGACTTGCTGCGCCAGATGGTGGAAGGCACGGAAAAAGATGTGCAGGTGCGGATCCAGGAGCTGGAAAAAAGAAAGGCTGCCGTTGAAAACGAGCTGGCGTTGGTAAGGTCGGGCCGTGTGGACATACTGGATGACACGGCGGTAAGGGACCGGTTCCTGCAGGTGAGCCAGACTGCCCGGGAACTTTTGGGAGATTTCCGGGAAGTGGAGTACAATTTCAGGCGCCTGGACAGAAAGATCCGGGAGCAGATCACCTTGTGGGAGGGCAGCAAGGCGCAGCTGCTGGCTGATTTTTTCGGGGAGCGGGACATGATCGCCGAATCTGACCAGGGGAAAAGTTTTACCGCGTTCTGGGACCTGCTCATGTCCCCGGCCCGGCAGGAGGAGCTGACCGGGATGCTGGAAAAGGTGTTTGACCTGGCAGCGGTCAAGGCACTGTCTCCGGACCGGCGCCTCAAGCGGGTGCATTATGACTGGCTGTCCGCCGGCGAACATACCCAGCGCACTGTGGCCAAGCTGTCCGGGCAATTGCGGCGGTACCTGGATGACCAGGCGTTTCTGGAAAACAAACGCATCATGCAGGTGATCCAGCAGATCGAGGCCCGGGCGGTCAAGCTCAGAGACCAGATGCCACAGGGCAGCATCATGGAGATGGACGAGGCATCTCCGGATATTCATCTGCCCATGGAACGGCCCCTTTATAAAATCCCGGTCAAACCCCGGATCACGGACACGGTCACGCTGGGGGACGGGTCTGACATTCCTGCGGACATGCTGCATGACATTGTGTTTGTGGACCGGCTGACGCTCAAACAACGGATCCGCACCGCCCTGCAGACCCGTGACCAGGTCACCCTGGCACAGATCCTTTTCGACCATCCCCTGGAAAAGGGCCTGGCCGAACTGGTGACCTACCTGACCCTGGCAGCCGAAGATGACAACGCCTGGTTTGACGACACCTTGACCCACCGGGCCGTGTGGACCGATGCCGGCGGCATCCGCCGGCAGGCCACATTCAACGCCGTGATTTTCAGCAGGTAACACCTATGGACATAACACAACCTTATCCATCTGACATCTCCCGCCCCCTGGTGGCATTGATGAAGGGCGTGGTGTTCAGGGATAATGATCCGGCCCTGTGGCACCTTCTGGAAGAGAGCCAGATGGCCGTCCGGGACTATGTCCGGGTCATGGGCCTGGATTTGATGCTGGACACGGCCGAAGGGTATGCCTGGCTGGCCACCCGGGAACCGGAACAAGGGGAAGACCCCCTGCCCCGGTTGGTGGGAAGGCGGCAGCTGTCCTATCCGGTGAGCCTGATCATCGCACTCTTACGCAAAAAAATGGCGGAACAGGATGCAGCCGGAGAAGACCCCCGCCTGATCCTGTCCGTGGAGGAGATTACGGACATGGTCCGGGTGTTTTTGCCGGCATCGGGCAACGAGGCAAAGATGATGGACCGGATCAACACCCATCTGAACAAAATCGCGGACTTAGGCTTTATCCGGCGGCTCAAGGGCGAAAAGGACAAAATCGAGGTGATCCGCATTCTCAAGGCGTTTGTGGATGCCCAGTGGCTCAGTGAACTGGAGGATCGACTCAAAGAATACCAGGCCCATCTGGAAGATGGCAATGATTCCGGTTCGGCCGATGTCAGTCACACAGATCCTTCGGGTGGCAGCGACATGGACGGAAACATTGATTCCACCCCCACCGGGGACCGGGGCGGTGGCTGATGGAACAGCAGCTTTTGGACTTTGCATCGGATGATGCTCTGGCCGGGTTCCGGCTTCACACCCTGGAAGTCTTCAACTGGGGCACCTTTCACAAACAGGTGTGGCGACTGGATCTGGACAGCCGCAACAGCCTGCTCACCGGGGATATCGGGTCCGGCAAATCCACCCTGGTGGATGCGGTGACCACCCTGGTGGTGCCGGCCCACCGGGTGGCCTACAACAAGGCGGCCGGGGCCGACACAAAAGAAAGGTCCTTGCGCTCCTATGTCCTGGGATATTACAAATCAGAACGCAGCACCACGGGTCATGCGGCAAAATCGGTGTCTCTGCGGGATCACAACAGTTTTTCCGTGATCCTGGGGGTGTTCAAAAACGCTGGATATCTACAGAAAGTCACCCTGGCCCAGGTGTTCTGGATCAAAGATGCCCAGGCCCCGCCGGAACGGTTCTATGTGGTGGCGGACCAGGCGTTGTCCATTACCGGGCATTTCAGCGGATTCGGCACAGACATCGGGCAGCTGAAAAAACGGCTGAAAAAAATGAAAGATGTGGCCGTGTTCGACACTTTCCCCAAATACGGGGCCGCCTTCCGAAGGCGGTTCGGCATTGACAACGAACAGGCCCTGGCCCTGTTTCACCAGACCGTGTCCATGAAATCCGTGGGCAACCTCACCGATTTTGTCAGGGAACACATGCTGGAACCTTTTGATGTCACCCCCCGCATCGATGCCCTGCTGCACCATTTTGACGACCTGAACCGGGCCCATGCCGCCGTGCTCAAGGCCAAACAGCAGATCGAGCGGTTAACCCCCCTGGTGGCGGACTGTGACACCCACACCCAGCTGGAAAAGGAGGCGGAACAGCTGCGGGAATGCCGGGAGGCGTTGGCCCCGTTTTTTGCCGTGCACAAGAAAAAACTGCTCAAAAAAAGAATGGCCAATCTAACTGACGAACATGCCCGGCTGACACGGAAAGCAACGGCCCTGGAGAGCGAACACAAAGAACAAATGGCCCGGCGGGATGACATCCGGCAGGCCATTGCCGAAAACGGGGGCGACCGGCTGGAAAGGCTCCGGGCTGATATCAAGCGATTTGCCGACCAGAAATACAAGCGCCAGGCCCAGGCACAGCGGTATGCAGATCTGGCACAGGATCTGTCATTCAAGCCCGTACACACCCGGACGGATTTTGATGACAACGCCGCTGCCATCCAGGACCGGCAGCAGACCTTGAAAAAAAAACAAGCCGATTTTCTCAACCGGCGCACCGAGCTTTCCATGCAGTTCCGGGATTTCAAAACAGACCATGACGAGCTGACAAAAGAACTGGCTTCCCTGTCCGCCCGCAAAAGCAACATCCACGCCCGGCAGATCAGTATCCGGCAGACATTGTGTCGCCATCTTGACATGGATGAAACCGACCTGCCCTTTGCCGGTGAACTGATCCAGGTCAGAGAAGATCAAGCTCCCTGGGAAGGAGCGGCCGAACGGCTGCTGCACAATTTCGCCCTGTCCCTGCTGGTGCCGGAATCCCATTACCGGGCCGTGGCCGCCTGGGTGAATAACACCTTTCTGCAGGCAAGACTCGTGTATTACCTGGTGAGACCGGTCCCCTCAAATAAATCCGTTGATCTTCATCCGGATTCCCTGGTGAAAAAACTGGCCGTCAAGCCGAACAACAAATGTTACGACTGGCTGGAACAGGAACTGGCGGCCCGGTTCAACTATGCCTGCTGCACGGATATGCAACGGTTCCAACAGGAACCCTGGGCCATGACGGAAAAAGGACAAATCAAGTCCGGGGGACGGCGCCACGAAAAAGATGACCGCCGGGATCTCACAGACCGGTCCCATTATGTGCTGGGCTGGACCAATGAGGCCAAAATCCGCACATTGAAAAAACAGCACCGGCACCTGGAAGAACAGATGCAGACCACCGGCATTGACATATCCCGGCTGGAATCCCGTCAGAACACCCTCGAAGAACAGCTGTCCAACCTGATCCGCCTGGGGGAATTCCAGGATTTTTCCGATTTGGACTGGCACGCGTCAGCCGAAGCGATCCTGCACCTGGAAGCGGAAAAGCAGGAACTGGAAACCCGGTCCGATATCCTCCAGACCTTGGGGATGCAGCTGGAAGCCCTGGAAACAGAGATAAATGACACGGAAACAGCCCTGAAACAGGCCAGAGACGACCTGGCCGGAAACCGGGAAAAACAGAACCAGACCCGGCACATGGCAGACACCTGTGAACAGGATCTGGCCGGCTGGGCCGCCATGGACCCTGACCAGGCCACTGCTTTGTACCGGCATCTGGAATCTTTGCGCATAAACGAACTGCCTGCCCACACCCTGACCATTGAATCCTGCAGCAACAAGGAAAGAGAAATGCGGGAGCTTCTCCAGAACCGCATCAACAACTTAGACAAACGCATCGCCACCCTGGCGGCCCGGATCATCAGAGCCATGCACGGGTACCGCAGGGATTATCAACTGGAAACCAGGGAAGTGGATGATGCCGTGTCATCCGGTCCGGAATACCGGGCCATGCTGGATCAGCTGCGCTCGGACAATCTGCCGGAATTTGAGAAACGGTTCAAGGAACTGCTCAATGAAAACACCATCCGGGAGGTGGCCAATTTCCAGTCCCAGCTGCTCCGGGAAAAAGAGACCATCAAAGAGCGTATCGAGCGCATCAACCGGTCTTTGTCCGACATTGAGTACAACCCGGGCCGGTACATTGTGCTGGAGGCGGAACTCACCCCGGACATGGAGATCCGGGATTTTGGCCAGCAGCTGCGGGCCTGCACTGAAGGGGCGTTGACCGGATCTGAAGAAGACCATTACTCTGAAGCCAAATTCCTGCAGGTACGACGCGTGATTGAACGGTTCCGGGGCAGAGAGGGCACGGTGGACCTGGACCGGCGCTGGACAAAAAAGGTGACGGATGTGCGCAACTGGTTCGTGTTTGCCGCCTCGGAGCGCTGGAAACAGGATCACACCGAATATGAGCATTACACCGATTCCGGGGGCAAGTCCGGCGGGCAGAAGGAAAAACTGGCCTACACCGTGCTGGCGGCCAGCCTGGCCTATCAGTTCGGCCTGGAATGGGGAGCGATCAAATCCCGTACCTTCCGGTTCGTGGCCATTGACGAAGCTTTCGGCCGGGGTTCGGACGATTCCACCCGGTACAGCCTGGAACTGTTCAAAAAACTCAACCTCCAGCTGCTCATCGTGACCCCCCTGCAAAAGATTCACATCATCGAACCCTATGTATCGTCCGTGGGACTGGTGTACTGCCCGGACGGCACAGAATCCCTGCTGCGCAACATGAGCGTGGCAGAATACCGGGACTGCCGGGAAAGGACTGAAACGTGACCGCTGCCTGGACCCGGATCCAGGATCTCAAGGACCGGCTGGAGAAAAAATGGCGCAAAGGGATATTTCTGGCCCAGATGATCACGCCGGAAAACTTCACCCCCCTGCGCATCCCGCTGAAACATCCCACGGCCCGGGAACTGGCCCATGATTTTGCCGCAGCCCGGGACTGGGTGGCCCACTGGGCTTTTCATGAAAGCGCCCCGGGCCGGGCCGGATTTGACATTGAATGGCATGCATTCACCCACCGGAGTTTAGGAAAAAACCGGCTGCCGGCAGCGGTGATATTTCCCACGCTGGCCGATGTGGTGTCTTTTCTGGGGAAAACCCGGCAAACTGAGCGATTTCACACCCTGTTCCATATCATCACGGACCGGTTTCCCCCACTGGCCGGCCTGCTGCTGGATCACCCTTTGACCGTGCTCCAGCATGACAAAGTGTGGGAAAAGCTGCTGGCCATCCTGGATTTCATGACCGGTCATCCTTTGCCCGGCATCTACATCCGGCAGCTGGAAATTTCCGGGGTGGACACCAAGTTCATTGAAACCCACAAAGCCTGGCTGGTGAAACTGCTGACCTGTGTATTGCCGGAAACAGCCGTGGATGACACAGCCAAAGGACCGGCCGCCTTTGAAAACCGGTTTGGTTTTCTGTCCCGGCCCGCCCGGGTCCGGTTCCGGTGCCTGGATCCGGACCTGTCCATCAAGGGATTGTCAGACCTGGAAATACCGGCACATGACTTTGCGTGCCTGCCTGTGCAGCCGGACACGGTCTTTATTGTGGAAAACGACATCACCGCCCTGTCATTTCCTTTTTTTCCCAACGCTCTGGTGATCTTCGGCCGGGGCTACAGCCTGTCGGTTCTATCCGAAGCACGGTGGCTGACGAACAAACCGGTCTGGTACTGGGGGGATCTGGACACCCACGGGTTTGCCATGATCGACATGATCCGGCATTACTTTCCCCGGACCCGTTCTTTTCTCATGGATGAAGCCACCTTGCTCTCCCATAAACCCCTGTGGGGCACCGAACCCTCCCCTGTGAGCCGGGATTTGCCCTTGCTCACCCCGGATGAAGCCCGGGTCTATGATGCCCTGCGCAACCATACCCACACCCCGAACCTGCGCCTGGAGCAGGAGCGGATTTCGTTCACCCTGGTACGCCGGGTCGTGGAAGATATCCGGATGAACAGGTATTTCAGGTAAGGAACAATTTGATATGATCAGTTATGATTTCTTCAAGAACAGCGCAAATATCAGGAATGCTGCTTGGAATGATCTTGTCCCCGGTATGCTTGTGTTCACTGAATGCGAGACGGGGTTTGTGCAATGCATTGTCATATCGAAATATCAGGTTACTGTTTCTGTCCTGATAATGGAATGAATATGCTTTTTTATCAATTTTATGGCGTAAGTCCAGATATTCTTTAAAAAAAAGAATTGACTCATCAACGAAAACAATTTTTCCACGGACAATGCCGATTTTGTCACTTCTAAAATCACTCGTGATTTCAGAAATCACAATGAAACCAGATGTGGAATATTCATTGATACTTTCTGTCAGGTCTGCAAGATAATCTTTAACAAACATATTCAATCTCACGCAAAGCCTTTATTTCTTCCAGAAGGGCTTCACGGAGCTTGATTTCCCCCATCCAGCTGATATAGTCCTCATCTCCTCCGGAAAGATCATCAGATGTATATGCGGTCAAAAAATCATCCGAAGAAATATGATATTGTTTTTCAAATTTTTGGATCTCTTTTTCTGTTTTTTGAAATCCGATTTCGGTTCTTTTGATTCTGGCGGCTATCGCATCCTGAATGACCGGAATCATATCATTGCTGTCCGATATTATTTGTAATTTTGTCATCTTGTATCGCCTTTCCCGTCCCAAAATAATCCTTTTTTGTCTGCCTCAAGGTTGCCAGCATCCCGATAACCGATTTAACAACTGAACATTCTTTTAAATATACCATATATTTATTACTACGCAAACCCGATAATTATCGGACTATATGATATTTCGTTTTTTCAAACATCTCCTGAAAACCTTGGCTGGATTTCTTTCAGATTTGATGCATTTGCCTTAAGGGTACACCCGGCAATGGCAAGGGGGATGTCACAGGACAGCGCAAACTGGATCAGTCCCTGATCTTTTGCTTCCAGAAATGCTTCCAGGGACCCGTCTTTTTCTGAAATCAAATCAAGATCTTTCTGTCCCCTGACATCATGGATCTGCCATAGGTCAAGGTAGCTGGTGTTCAGGCGGTCCAGGGTCTGACGTAGTTCTGCCAACGCCCCCTGCCGGATTCTGTCTGCTTATTTGCTGTTGCAGTCATTTATTTTTTCTGAGATGATCCAGATCGGTATCCGGTTAAAATAAAAACCCATGCTGCAGACAGGAGTTTTTCATATGACCGCCCGTTTCAGGCCGAAGATCACCCTGGCGGAAACCAAGGTAGACTGGCACCATCCCACACATATCCGGTTCGGTCCCGGCCGAATCAAGGAACTGCCGGAAGTGTGCTGGCAATTGGGCATATCTGCGCCGTTGATTGTCACGGATCAGAGGGTGTCAAAACTGCCGTTTGTGAAATCCATTATCCGGTTGAACAAAGAGGAAAGCATTTTCACGACCGTGTTTTCAGATATTTTTTCCGAGCCGGATTTTGACACGGTGAAAAAAGGGGCGGAAGTGTTGCGGCAGGGCCGCCATGACGGTATCATCGCCATCGGCGGGGGCAGTGCCCTGGATGCGGCCAAAGCCATCTGTCTGGCTGCGGCCGCCGGCCCGTCGCGCATATGGGAGTTCACCTCCGGAAGCCCCGGACATGCTGTCATATACAAGACACTTATACCCATTATCGCTGTTCCCACCACTGCCGGCACCGGATCTGAGGTGGATGCCAATGCAGTGATCAAAGATACAATATCCAGCCGGAAAATCAGTATTTTTCATCCGGACCTTATGCCCAAAGTAGTGATTGCCGACCCGGAGCTGACCCGGGGGCTGATTCCCTTTCTCACCGCAGCCACGGGCATGGATGCCCTGTCCCACAATATCGAAGCATTGAGCAGCCCGGTATTTCACCCGGTCCTGGACGGGGTGGCCATGCAGGGCATTTTTTACATCAAAGAAGGGCTTCTCCCGGCTTTTTACAGCGGCAGAAACATCAAGGCCCGCACCTATACCATGGCCGCTTCCATCATGGGGGCCATTGCCTTTGACAAAGGCTTAGGGGCGGGGCATGCCGTGTCCCATGCCATCGGCGGCATGTTCAAGGTGCACCACGGCCGGGTGATGGGCACTCTTTTGCCCTATGTGCTCATACTGAACCGCGCCAGAATAAAAGACAAAATGTCACGGGCTGCCAGGTATCTGGATCTGCCCGGCCAGGATTTTACCGCATTTGTAAACTGGGTGACTGATTTAAAGATAGCGATGGGCATGCCTGCCAATCTAAAGGAACTGGGCATCAGAAAGCAGCATATTCCAGATATCGCTCAAAAAGCGCTGGAAGATGCCAATATCCATACCAATCCGGTAAAAATGGATCCAAAAAAAATGAAAGAACTGCTGGCACATGCCCTGAAAGGATAAGCCGTCAGACCGGCCTTGAAAATCATCACATGCTTTCCATATAGCGTCTGATCAAAAATTTCTTCGGGTTTTACCACATAATGGCCACAGGCTTCCCATTCTTTTTCCTTGACAGGAAAAAAACAGAAGACTAAATGATATAACAATGTTCAGCAACATATTAACCCCTATTCTCCGGAGGAATGTATGAAAAAATCGCTATTGCTCGCCCTGGTGCTGGTTGTTGGTTGTTTTGTTTTTGCCGGATCTGCCCTGGCAGAAGCTCCCATTGTGGGAAAATGGAAAACCATTGATGATGAAACCAACGAGCCCAAATCCATTGTCCAGATCTTTGAAAAAAACGGCCAATATTATGGTAAAATCGTTGAGCTGTTCTTGAAACCGGATGCGGATCAAAATCCCACTTGTGATAAATGTGCGGATGATGATCCCAGAAAAGACCAGCCCACCTTGGGCATGGAAATCATCCAGGACCTGAAACCGGATGGGGATGCCTATTCCGGGGGCACGATTCTTGATCCCAAAAAAGGCAAAGTTTACAAATGCAAGATCTGGGCGGAAGGCGACGAACTTAAAGTCCAGGGCAGTTTTCTGTTCATTTCCCGGACCCAGACCTGGCACCGGGTAAAGTAGGTTTTCGCAAATTGTCAGTTTTGAACCCATGCCCGCTGTTTTAAATGGATGACAGGGTGCAGAACGTATCGTAAAACGCGGCCTGCTCCCCCATGTCCGACAGACCTGCATGGGTGAGAAAATTCACGGCACCGCTTTTATGCCACCACCCCTGGTGCATGAAAGCGGTGCTGTCACACACCGCCTCATCCAGTATCAGCCTGGCTGTCACCTCTCCTTGGCGGGTGGCGATGCACACCCTTTCCAGCCCAAAGATGCCAAGTTTTTGTGCTGTTTTCCGGTTCACAGATACGGCCGGTTCCCGGTCTTCAAACACAAACGCCTGTGAATGCATGGACCTTTTAGTTTTGCAGGTGAGCAGCCGCAAAGGAAAACGAGTCTCTCCCTGGGAGGGGGGGATAAAACAAGGCAGCGGCGATTGCCCGGCAAGTTCAGCAGCTTGGCTGAAAATTTCGATTTTCTGAGACGGGGTGGCAAATCTTTTGTCTGCCCAGGGGATGTCATGACCGGGAATGCGCAGGTATTCACCGGCAAGTGCATCCAGATCCATGTCCGAATCTTTTCCTAAGCTTTCCAGCAGCGGGGCCGCACATTGGTCCAGGTACTCCCGGGAAGAGGCAAATCCCAGCGTATCAATGCCCATGTGCTTTGCCAGGGCCAGAAAAAAATCGGTTTCCGGCATCAGGGTATCCGGCGTGTCCACCGCCTTTTTCGAATAATTGAGCACATGGGAATACATGGAGGTGGCAAAGAGATCATCCTGCTCAAACACGGTGGCGGCCGGCAGCACCAGATCCGCATGCCGGGCCGTGTCCGTCATGAAATGGTCAAACACCACCTTAAAGGCAATGCGCTGAAAACCGCGGACCACCGCATTGAGATCCGGGCTCTGGTTCAAGGGGTTGCCCCCGGCCACGAATGCGGCGGCAATGGGGGGATTATCCACGGTCTGCAAAAAATGTCCCAGCATGGGGGCCGGAAAGGTCCGGGAAGCCGTGACATGGGCTTTGCTGTTTTTTTCCGGCCGGTTCAGCAGCGGAGCCAGGGATCTTGCCGCGTAATTGGCACCGGTGCCGGGCTTTCCCACATGGCCGCACACCGCAGCCAGGGCATCGATGCTTCGCACGGTGTTCCCGCCGTTGGCATACCGCTGCATGCCATATCCCATCCAGATGCCCGGGGCTTTGGCTCCGGCATATTCTCTGGCCAGTTTCCGGATGGTATCCGGCGATACCCCTGTAATGCGGGATGCGGTTTCCGGATCAAACCGGTCCAGATACTGACAAAACCGGTCAAACCCCAGGATATGGTCCTGCGCAAATGATCGGTCATACCGGTTTTCCGTGACAGTGACATGGGCCATGGACAATGCCAGAGCCGCATCCGTGCCTGGCTTCACCGCCACATGGGTGCCGATGGATTTTGCCGTATCTGAATGAATGGGATCAATGACAACAATGCGGGTATTATTTTTTTCAGCCTGTTTGAGCAGGGAATAAAAGTGCAGGCTGGTGGCTTTGGGATTTCGTCCCCAGACAATAACCAGATCGGAATTAAGAATATCTTCAGGCAAATGGCCCCGGACATCTCCGAAATCAAAGGTCTGGGCCGCCATACCCGCACCCCAGCACAGGCTGCCGGTAAACCGGGTATCTCCGCCCAGGCAATTGAAAAAAATGGACTGGACCCGGCTTTTCGCTCCCCCATATCCGTCACTGACATAGTTGAGCACCCCGGCAGGTCCCCATCGATCATGGATACCTGCCAGAGTGTCGGCCACACGGTCCAGGACTTCGGCATAAGTTGTACGTACAAATCCTGATTTTTTCCGAACCATGGGATGCAGCAACCGCTCCGGGTGGGAATGCCGCTGTATCAGGTCCCGGCCCTTGGAACAGATGATGCCCCGGGTCAACGGATGGGCAGAATCGCCCTTGATATCCATGATCCGGTTGTCTGAAACTGTGACCAGAAACCGGCACAGGTCAAAACAGTCCATGGGACAGGACACCGGGACCGTGCGGGTCATTTCAGGATCTGGCAGGTCATTTGAGCAGATTTCTCAACCGCAGCACCGAACAATTGGCCTCTTTGACGACCCTTTGGGCACAGGTGCTGGAAAATGCCTCATTCACGGTTCTGTTCCGGTTATGATATACCACGATGAGATCCGACCCCCATTTGTCCGCCATTTTCAGAATTTCTTCATAATGTTTTCCCACCAGCACTTTGTAGGAGACATTGGCCCCTTTGCAGTTTGCCGCCACAAAGTCATCCAGTGCTTTCTGAAAATGGGCCTGGGCTTGCTTTTTGATCTCTTCAGTGACAAAGGACGCCACAATGGGCATGGTAAATCCGGGCATCACCGACACAATCCGAATCTGGGCCCCGCTCAATGATGCCAGTTCCGCGGCATTGTCATACACAGCCTTGGATGCCTTGGGGTAATCGATATCCACAGGCACCAGTATTTTATTGAACATACATCCCCCTTCTTAACAATAATCTTGTGTTACAATTGCAGCCTGGACGCCTCTTCCGGTGTCTGTCGTCTTTTTTGCAGAAAATAGATCAGTCCCAGCAACGCCAGGGCCGGAAAAAACATGAGCTGTTTTGGGGGGCGGTCCGCTTCCATCATCACCGATACAATTTCCTGATCAAAATCAATGCCCATCCGCTCGGCATTACTGCCGAACATGAGATTGTTCACGATCATTTTCCCGTCATCTTCAATCACCTCAAACCCCACTTCCCTGAGCCGGTCTTCAGGAACCCCTTCCTGTCCCACGGGCAGCATCAGGGCTTTGGTGTATTCTTCTCCATCCAGGGTTTCACCTTTGATCACCAGGTGAATCATGGTGTTTTCATCCTGCTTTTCCATGGCCTGGAGCAGCTCAACTCCCGGCCGCTCATTATAGGGCTCATACATCTTGTCCCAAAAAAATCCGGGCCGCAGCAGGGTAAAGGTTACCAGCAGCATGGCCAGGCTTTCATAAAACCGGCTTTTGGTGATCCAATACCCCTGGGTGGCTGCACCGAATACCAGCATGGCTGCCACAGCAGATACAATCACAATGGTCAGATGCACCCAGTCCCGGATCCCGATCATGAGCAGTTCGGTGTTAAAGATAAAGAAAAACGGCAGTACCGCTGTCCTGATATCATAGGTAAATCCCTGGATACCGGTGCGGATGGGATCTCCACCGGATATCCCGGCTGCGGCGAATGCTGCCAGCCCCACCGGGGGAGTATCATCCGCTAGAATGCCGAAATAAAACACGAACAGATGCACGGCAATCAAGGGCACCACCAGCCCGTTCAAGGCCCCGAGATGGACGATTACCGGCGCCATCAGGGTGGACACAACAATATAGTTGGCCGTGGTGGGCAGCCCCATGCCCAGCAGCAGACTGATGATGGCGGTGAAAAACAAAATCAGCAGCAGGTTGCCGCCGGAAATAAACTCCACAAATGCGGTCATGACCAGGCCGATCCCGGTGAGGGTCACCGTGCCCACCACAATGCCGGCAGCTGCCGTGGCAACCCCGATACCGATCATGTTTCTGGCCCCGGCCACCATGCCGGCGATCAGGTTGTCCCACCCCATTTTAAAGGCAAATTCCGGGGCACTGTTTTTCCGGAAAATCCCTTTCAAGGGCCGCTGGGTGAGTACAATAAAAATAAGCACCACCGTGGCATAATAGGCAGATAAAGAAGGAGACAGCCGTTCCACGGTCAGGCACCACATGAGTACCACAATGGGCAGCAAAAAATAATACCCGGCCTGGGCAGTTTCTCTCAGTTTGGGCAGCTTGCTTATTTCATGGGTGTATTCCAGCTCAGGCACTTTGCAGGCCAGCCAGATAAGAATAAGATAGGCAATCACAATCAGCGGCACCACCACATACATGGCGGCATCTCCGGCAACGGCCTTGATCCAGCCCAGGCCATAATAGGTAACACCGCCAATGATGATCAAGGTCAAAATCGTAAGTACAAAGGAAACCAGTTTCTGGACCGCTGTCTTGGTCACCGGCTTTTCCATGCCTTTGAGGCCCATTTTACAGGACTCCAGGTGGACAATATACACCAGGGCGATATAGGAGATGATGGCCGGTAAAAACGCGTGCTTGATGACCTCCACATAGGAGATGCCCACATATTCCACCATGAGAAAGGCGGCCGCCCCCATGACCGGCGGGGTGAGCTGGCCGTTGGTGGATGCAGCCACCTCCACGGCCCCGGCTTTTTCCGCCGAAAACCCTACTTTTTTCATCAACGGAATCGTAAAGGTACCCGTGGTGACGACATTGGCGATGGAAGACCCGGACACCAGACCGGTCAAACCCGAGGAAACAACGGCTGCCTTGGCAGGCCCGCCCCGCATGTGGCCCAGTCCGGCGTAGGCGGTGCGAATAAAATAGTTGCCTGCACCGGCAGACTCCAGCAGTGAGCCGAACAGCACAAACATGAACACCATACCCGTGGATACCCCTAACGCCACGCCGAACACCCCTTCCGTGGACAGCCAGTAGTGGGACATGCCCTTGGACAGGCTGGCCCCTTTATGGGCAATGACATCCGGCATGTAGGGCCCAAAAAAAGTATAGGTGAGAAACACGGCCGCCACCACCATGAGGGGGGGTCCCAAAGCCCGTCGCGTCGCTTCCAAAAGAAGTATCAGGCCGACCACCCCCACCACCAGATCCAGTGTAGTGGGAATTCCGGGTCTGGCTGACATCTGCTCGTAAAAGATAAACAGGTAGGCTGAACAAAATGCTGCCACCAGGGCCAAAAACCAGTCTTGTATCGGAATATACTCCCTGGGAGATGACTTGAAGGTGGGATATGCGGTATAGGACAGAAACATGGCGAATGCCAGATGAATGGATCGGGCTTCGGTGTCGTTCAGAACAAAAACATTGAATATGAACGGCAGGGGGGACGCATACCAGAGTTGAAACAGGGTCCAGATCAACGGCACGAAAAAAAGAATGTTTTTGGGAACCGCACCCACCGGATTCCTGGCACCGGATTCCACCTCGGCCACAAAATCCTTCATATCATCTGGAACAGTTTGATTTTTGTCAGCAGTCATGGTGACAAGGCCTCCGTAAAAAAAAGGAAAGCGTGCGCGGCAGCCACGCGCCCCGCACGCTTATATGGTTCAGTCTGACAAAAAAACTACATCAGGCCGGCTTCTTTGTAATATTTGACCGCACCGTCATGCAGCGGGGCGGACAGGCCGTCTTTGACCATTTCTTCTTTTACCAGCACCTCAAATGCCGGATGCAGTTTCTTGAAGTCGTCAAAATTTTCAAATACCGCCTTGACCACGTGATAAATCACGTTTTCAGGCACTGTTGCCGAAGACACAAAGGTGGCGCCCACACCAAACGTTTTGGTGTCGGTATCCGTGCCCCGGTACATGCCGCCGGGAATGGTGGCTTTCCGGTAATAGGCATTATCGGCCACCAGCTTGTCAATGGCTGGGCCTTCTACAGGTACCAGAATGGAATCACAGGACGTGGTGGCTTCCTGGATGGAACCGGAAGGATGGCCGACTGTGTAGATGATGGCGTCGATTTTGTTGTCGCACAGGGCGGCAGACTGTTCTGCGGGTTTCAGCTCAGAGGCCAGCTTGAAATCATCCATGGTCCACCCTAAGGCTTCCATGACCACTTCCATGGTACCGCGCTGACCGGAACCGGGATTTCCCACATTGACCCGTTTGCCTTTCAGGTCGGTAAAGGTCTTGATGCCGGAATCTTTTCTGGCCACCACGGTGAAAGGTTCGGGATGCACGGAGAATACGGCCCGCAGGTCCTTGTCCGGACCGGATGCTTCAAACGGGGTACCCTTGGTGCCGTGGTACGCATGGTACTGCCAGTCGGACTGGGCCACTGCCATATCCAGCTCACCGGCACGGATGGTATTCAGGTTGTACACGGATCCCCCGGTACTTTCCACTGAGCAGCGGATTCCATGCACTTTTCTGTCTTTGTTCACCAATCTTGCGATGGCACCGCCCGTGGGATAATAAACCCCTGTAACCCCGCCGGTTCCGATGGTGACAAAGGTCTGTTCCGCCTGTACCGGCGCGGACCCGAAAAAAAGGATCATGCCGAAAAATGCCGTAATTGCCAATACCAGTAATCGTTTCATCTAAACCTCCATAAAAAAGTTTGATTAGAATTGTGTGCAGGATGCGAAATTCTGCTTTGCACCCTGACGCAGTTGCCTGAACGGACGTTTGTACTTCTAAGTCTAAGAATTTAACGTCTCCATGTTTTTTTGTAAACCTATTTTTTCAGGATAATTCTGGCATCCACCACATCCAGCCCGTTTTCATACAGGATAATGGGGTTGAAATCCATTTCCTGGATTTCAGGATAAGACTCCACCAGTTCCGAACAAATACCCAGTAATTTACGCAAGGTTTTTTTGTCATAGCCTTTCTGCCCCCGCACCCCGCTCAAAATGACCGATGACCGGGTATCTTCAATCATTTTCTTGCACGACGCCGGAGATACCGGCAACACCCAGAAGGTCACATCCTTCATGATTTCCACCATGATACCGCCCAGCCCATACATGATCACCGGGCCGAACTGTTCGTCGATTTTCGTGCCGATAATGACTTCCAGACCTTTTGCCGCCATGGGTGCTACGAGCACCCCTCTGATATCTGCTTTGGGATTGTATATCCGGGCATTTTCAATGATAATATCGAACGCGGCTTTTACCTGGGAATCATCCCCGATATTGAGCATCACGCCGTTGGCATCACTTTTGTGCAAAATATCCGGAGATACGATTTTCATGACCACATGGCCGTCGATCTTTCGGGCGATGTCCACAGCCTCGTCCGCCGTTTTTGCCATTCCTCCCACAGATGTGGGGGCACCGTGGAGTTTGATCAGCTGCTTGGCTTCATGCTCCAGCAGCACATGACGGCCTTCATCCACGGCTGCCTGAATGATGGCTTTCCCTTCGGGTTTGGCCTTTTCCCGCCAGTTGAACACAAAATTGGTTTTGGCATGGTAGGTTTTCAGATAATTCCCATAGGTGCACAGGCAGGCCATGCTCTTGCAGGCAATATCCAGGGAATCATGCACCGGGATATCATAGTGGCGCAACAGGTCCAGAGCATGGGAATCGTAGGCACTGTATAGCGAGTGCACAAAAATGGGTTTGCTGCGTTTTCTGCCCATGGCGCCCAGGCGATGGGCTGCCTGTTCTTCGCCGATGGCCAGACTTTTTTCAAACCGGATCCCATATCCGCCGAACAGTCCCACCATGAGAAGCCCTCCCACGGCCGGATCCTTGAGCAGAATCTTGGCGCAGTCCGCAAAAATGCTGGGATCTGCATCCGTGCCGCCGGCCACATCCACGGGGTTGGCCACGGACGCGGCTTCCGGCAGAATCTTTTTCAAATTTTCCTTTGTTTTTTCAGACAGATCTGCCAGTTCGATACCATAGTCGGTCAACAGGTCCGCGGCAATGGTGGCATGCCCCCCGCCGTCGGCCAGCACGGCAATGGCATTGTTTTTCACCGGCGGCTGGCTGGACAGGGTTTCGGCCACGGGAAACAGTTCATCCGAGTTTTCGATCACAATAATCCCGGCCCGTTCATATGCGGCCTTGGCCACCTGGCCCATACCGGCCAGAGACCCGGTATGGGATCCGGCGGATTTCCTGCCCTTGTCAGACCGGCCGCTTTTGAGCAGGATAATGGGCTTTTCAATACTGGTGTTGTAGGCTTCCTGCAAAAATTCCCGCCCCTGGCTCATGCCTTCCACATACATGAGAATCGCTTTGGTGTCCGGATCATTTCGGAAAAACGCCAGATATTCATGAAATTTGATGTCCGATTCATTGCCCACACCCACATAATAGGTGAATCCGCCGTGCTTGCGGATGGTGGCTTCAGTGATCAGGGTCAGGGCCATGTTGCCGCTCTGGCACAGCAACGCGATACTGCCTTCGGGGGGATCCTGGATACCCACCAGGTTCATGCGGGATTTCAGGTTGATCATGCCTGACGTATTGGGACCGATCAGCCGGACCTGATTGGCTTTGGCCGCATCCACCATTTCCTGTTCCAGAACGCGCCCTTTTTCTCCCAGTTCCCGGAATCCGCCGGCAATAATCACGGCCCCGGCCACGCCTTTGGCACCGCAGTTTTCCAGTATTTTGGGAATAGTTCTGGCCGGGGTGGTGATCAAAGCCAGATCCACTTTTTCCGGAATATCGGTGATATCTTTATAGCATTTCAACCCCAGAATGAAATCTTCCTTGGGATTGACCGGATAGATCTCCCCTTCATACCCGTCTGCCAGAAGGGTTTTAATGGCCTGATAGCCTCGTTTGGTCTTATTTTTGGATGCACCGATAATGGCGACGGATCTTGCATTCAATACATGTTCCAGCATGGGTTCCTTCCTTTATTTTTTGCGCTGGGCAAATTCATCCAGAGAGGTCTGACGTTCCTTGGTGGATACGCAGGCCAGACAGGCTTCGATTTCATAATCCATCAGGGCTTCCAGGCTGACTTCACCGGCGGCCATGGCCAGGCCTTTTTTGATGAGTTTCAACGAAAACGCCGAATTGGCGCAGATTTTGTCCGCCATGGCAATGGCTTCGTCCATGAGCTGTTCCAGGGGCACGGATTTGTTCACCAGCCCGATGCGGCAGGCTTCTTCACCGGTAATGTTTTCAGCGGTGAACAGCAGTTCCTTGGCCTTGCCCGGTCCCACCAGGTCCTGAACCAGGCGGAAGGCCCCGCCGGTCACCGATGAGGTGACTTTTGCCTCAGGAGACCCGATCAATGCTTCGGTCGCGGCAATACGGATATCACAGGCCAGGGCCAGCTCATATCCCGATCCCAGGGCATATCCGTTGATGGCGGCAATGGTGGGTTTTTCAAACCGCAGAATTTTTCTGGACGCTTCCTGCAGGGATTCCAGATACTGGCGATAGGCTTCAATGGTCCGGCCTTTGGAATCCTTCAAATCCGCTCCTGTGGAAAAGGCCCGGCCTTCTCCGGTGATAATCAACGCTTTGACCTGATCATCCTGCCCCAGGGCCTCCAGCGCATCCATCATTTCCGTCCACAACTGCCGGTTCATGGCATTGAGCACTTTGGGTCGGTTCAACCGGATCACCCCCACGTGATTCCGGATGTCCACCAAAATTGTTTCATAGTCCATCGGGATAAGTCTCCTTTTATTTATTTTTTAACCCTGTAACAAAATTATTATCAAGTTTAGCTTGACAGGTTTTTTTTACCTCATTTACACTCAAAAGAAAAGAGCCATCAAGGAAAGAAACATCACATGCAGGAAAAACGAAACAATGACCCTGTTCATAACTGGCTGACCCGCCATACCACCGAAATGTACGGACTTCTGGCCGCTTTGGTCAACATCCAGAGCGGCACAGGGAACAAACCCGGCGTAAATCGTGTCGGCCGCGCCATACAACTGGAAATGGAAACCATGGGGTTTTCCTGTCAGACCATTGCCCAGACCGATTATGGGGATCACCTGGTGGCACGGCATTTGGGCACGGACCCGGAAAAAAAACCGGTGCTGATCACCGGCCACATGGATACCGTGTTTCCGGCGGACACGGATTTCACCTCTTATTCAGAAGACGACACCTGTTGCTATGGACCCGGCACCGCAGATATGAAAGGCGGACTGGTGATAGGAATGTTTGCCATCAAAGCCCTGATTGAAACCCAGTGCCCGGATATGCCCCCCATCGTGTTCGTGTTCAATGCCGACGAAGAGATCGGATCCCCTTCCTCCAGACAATTGATTTTCGATCTGGCCCGGGAAAGCAGCATGGGACTGGTATTGGAAGCCGGGGGGCTTGGAGGAGAAATCGTGGTGGCCCGGAAAGGCAACCTGTCGGTTCAAATCGATGTGGAAGGCGAAGCCGGTCATGCGGCGTTTGCCGGGCCTGACAAGGCCAGTGCCATCCTGGAACTGGCCCACAAAACCATTGCCATTGAAGCGCTGCACCGGCCGGATCAGGGGATCTGCGCCAATGTCGGACGGGTGAGCGGCGGTATCGGACCCAATACAGTCCCCTCCCATGCCAAGGCTGCCGTGGATTTTCGATTCACCACGGATGGAGACAAAACCCGCCTGACCCATGCACTGGATCAGATCATGGCAGGGTCCGTCACTCCCGGGACCCGGACCACAATGACCTGGATTTCCCAGCGGCCGGCCATGCCGGAAACACCAGTCAACATGGCCTTGTTCACGCAGATTCAATCTCTGGGCAAACAGCTGGGGATTTCAGTCATCCCGGAATGGCGCCAGGGGGTATCTGATGCCAATATCATTGCCCGGGCCGGAATTCCCGTGATTGACGGCCTGGGACCCATGGGCGGCAACGACCACAGTCCGGAAGAATACATCATCAAGCAAAGCCTGAAGGACCGGGCCCGGCTGTTTGCCCACATCCTGACCCGGTGCCAACCCCCTACTCGGACTTGAGCACGGACAGAAACGCGGACTGGGGGATTTCCACCGACCCCACCATTTTCATGCGTTTTTTGCCTTTTTTCTGTTTTTCCAACAGTTTGCGTTTTCGGGAAATATCTCCGCCATAACATTTGGCCGTCACATCCTTGCGAAACGCGGACACGGTTTCCCGGGCGATGATTTTCCCGCCGATGGCCCCCTGGATGGGGATTTTGAACTGCTGCCGGGGAATTTCCTCCCGCAGTTTTTTGCAGGCTGTCCTGGCCCGGGCTTCGGCTTTGTCTCTGTGAATGAGAATGGACAGGGCGTCCACCCGCTCCCCATTGATGAGAAAATCCAGTTTTACCAGATCGGTTTCCTGGTATCCGGCAATCTCATAATCAAAAGACCCGTATCCCTGGGTGACCGATTTGAGCCGGTCGTAGAATTCATACACCACTTCAGCCAGAGGCAGTTCAAATTTCATTTCCATGCGGTTGGACGTCAGGTATTGATAGGTTTTACTCACGCCTCTGAATTCATGGCACACCTGCATCACATTTCCCATGTAACGATCCGGCACGATAATGGTGGCCTTGATAAAAGGTTCCCGGATTTTGGAGATTTCCGCCGGGTCCGGATAATTGACCGGGTTGTCGATAATATTCACCTGACCGTCCGTGGTGGTGATCTCATACTGCACCGACGGGGAAGTCAGAATCAAAGAGATGTCATATTCTCTTTCCAGGCGCTCCTGTACCACCTCCAGGTGAAGCAGCCCCAAAAACCCGCACCGGTAACCGAACCCCAAAGCAGCGGAACTGTCTTTTTCATAAATCAGGGATGCATCATTGAGTTTGAGGCGTTCCAGGGCTTCGGTCAACTCCTCGTAATCATCGGATGCCACGGGATACATGGAAGAAAACACCACGGGGGTGGGTTCCCGGAATCCGCCCACGGGTTTGGCACAGGGCCGGTCCGCCATGGTGATGGTGTCTCCGATCTTGACATCGGAAATATTTTTGATCCCGGCAATCAGATACCCCACCTGGCCGCCATACAGGCTTTTCTGGGGGATCCGCTTGATCTGAAACAGTCCCACTTCCTCCACCTTGTACTGGGAGTCATTTTGCATAAACAATATGGTGTCCCCTTTTTTGATGGTGCCGTCAAATATCCGGAAATGGACAATGGTTCCCCTAAAAGAATCATAATTGGAATCAAAGATCAGGGCTTTGAACCGGTTATCCTTGTCCACAGTCGGTGGCGGGATGGCTGCCACAATAGCGGGAAACAGCTGATCCACCCCCTGCCCGGTCTTGGCGGACACCTGCAGCGCGTTTTCACCGTCCAGACCCAGATCCTCCTCGATCTGGTTTTTCACCCATTCCACTTCTGCGGACGGCAGATCGATTTTATTGATCACCGGCAGGATGGTCAGGTTGAGTTCCATGGCCAGGTACAGGTTGGCCAGTGTCTGGGCCTCGACCCCCTGGGTGGCATCCACAATGATCAGGGCGCCTTCACAGGATTTTAAGGCCCGGGACACTTCATAGGAAAAATCCACATGCCCCGGTGTGTCAATCAGATTCAGCAGATACTCTGTACCGTCCTCAGCCGTGTAGGGCAGCGACACGGTCTGGGATTTGATGGTGATGCCCCGTTCCCGCTCGATGTCCATGGTGTCCAGCATCTGTTCTTTCATGTCCCGCTCGGAAACAATGCCGGTCAATTGAATCAGCCGGTCCGACAGGGTGGATTTCCCATGATCGATATGGGCGATGATGGAAAAATTTCGGATCTGTTTCTGAAGAATGTTCAACGGTGCTCCAAACTAAAAGTTGACAATTATCTTTAATATAGGCTAAATTTATTTTTTTGGATACATGTATCAATTGTAGAAAAAAGTGTCAAGATCACCCCATATGACCACCCCCCTGTCCCGGGAGAAAATATGACACACAAGATTCTGATTGTTGACGATGATGATGCGGTCAAAGACTCGGTGAGCGAATATCTTACCCTGATTTCCTATCAGGTGGATGCTGTTTCCAGTGCGGAAGAAGCCCTGGAAAAACTGGAGACATCCCTGGTGGATGTGGTGCTCACCGATATCATGATGCAGGGGATGGACGGCCTGGAACTGACCCGCATTATCAAGGAAAAATATGATATGGAAGTCATGGTCATGACCGGTTACAATGCGGATTATTCCTATGAAGAAGCCGTCAAAACCGGTGCCAGTGATTTTCTTTTCAAGCCCTTTCGTTTTGAAGAGCTGGACCTGCGTATCAAGCGCGTATTGCGGGAGGCGGGGCTTAAACGGGAACATAACCGGCTGCTCAAGGAAATGGAACACCTGGCCATCACGGATGCGCTCACCAAGCTGTACAACTCCCGCCAGTTTTTCCGGCAGATCAAAATAGAAACTGAAAGAAATGAAAGATATCAGCATCATTTGTCGCTATTGATTCTGGATATCGATCATTTCAAGCATTATAATGATACCTGGGGCCATCTGGAAGGAGACAAGGTTTTGATGGCCATCGGCCGTATCATCAATGCCTGCATGCGGTCCATGGACACGCCCTATCGATATGGCGGTGAAGAATTTGCCGTCCTTTTACCGGAAACCGATCTTAAAGAAGCCTGTGTGGTGGGATACCGCATCAAGAACCTCATCGGTCAGGAGGTATTTGAGCCCAAACCCGGCGTTCATCAATCCATCACCATCAGCATCGGTGCCAGTGAACTTAAACCCGGTGAAGATGTCACCTCTTTTATCCGCCGCACGGACCAGGCCCTGTATCGGTCCAAGGAAAACGGGCGGAACTGTCTGACTTACGACGACTGACGTTTCAGGCCGTCAAAAAAGACGCATACTCAAATCAACCGACCGGGCCTGGTGGGTCAGTGCGCCGCAGGAAATCACATCCACCCCGGTATCTGCAATCTCTTTCAGGGTTTCCATGGAAACATTGCCCGATGCTTCCACCAGGGCCTGGCCGTTGATTCGGATCACAGCCGCAGCCATCTCTTTTATTGACATGTTGTCCAGCATGATCACATCCGCACCCGCTGCCAGGGCCTGGTCCACCTGATCCATGGTTGAGACCTCCACTTCGATTTTCATCAGATGGGAGGTCCGGTTTTTCACGGCCTGGACCGCAGCAGATATACTGCCGGCCACCTCAATGTGGTTGTCTTTGATTAAAATACCGTCATACAGGGAAAACCGGTGATTATACCCGCCACCGGCCCGGACCGCCTCTTTTTCCAGATAGCGCCAGCCGGGTGTGGTCTTTCTTGTATCGGTCAGCCGGGCCGAAGCCCCCTTCAATACCGCCGCATATTCCCGGGTCAAGGTGGCAATGCCTGACAGCCGCTGTAAAAAATTCAATGCCACCCGTTCCGACTTGAGCAGGCAAAGCAGATCCCCGTCCACCCGCAGCAAGTCGTCCCCTTTGGACACGGCATCGCCGTCCCGGAACAAAAACCGGAGTGACACATTGGGATCCAGCATCTGAAATGTTTTCCGTGCCACATCGGTTCCCGCCAGGATGCAGTCCTGTTTGGCAACGATCACGCCACGGCCCTGCCGGGGATGTTGCAGGATACTCTCTGAGGTGATATCCCCGAGCCCGGAATCCTCAAACAGGGCCAGCGCGATTATCTGTTGGATCATGTCCATGGATTATGCCATTTCCTGAATACGTTGAAGATTGGCTGCCAGTTTTTCATTTTTTTCCGTTAGATCGGCATGCCGGGCATGGACCTTGTCGATCACTTCCTGGGGGGCTTTTTCCAGAAAGCTCTCATTTCCCAGGCGTTTCTGAACCCCGACCAGTTCCCTGGTATTTTTCTCCAGTTCTTTTTCCAGCCGAAGGATCTCTTTTTCAAAGTCAATCACCCCTTCCAGGGATACAAAACAGGTGGTGTTGCCGTTCACGGAACTGGCGCAGGCTTTGGGCACATTTTCCAGATCACAGAAAGACAGGCGCTCCATGGTGGCCAAGGTAGAAATCACGGCCTTGTTTTCCACGATCAGCAATTTTTCTTTTTCATTTTCCGTGTGGGCCAGCACCTTGATTTTCATGGATGGCTGGATGTTCATTTCGCTCCGGATGTTCCGGACACCGGAAATCAAATCAAACACAAAGGCCATGTCCGCTTCAACCGGCTCGTTTCTGTACCGGGTGTAGGTATCCTTTGCATAGGGAAACGCCGCCTGCATCACCGAGCCTTCCGTTGCGGGCAGCAGATGATAAATCTCTTCGGTGACAAAGGGCATGAACGGATGCAGCATCACCAGGATATCTTTGAGCACCGTTGCCAGCACAGCCCGGGCCGTGTTTCTTCGAATCCCTCCCTGTTTTTCATACAGGGCCGGTTTTTCCGTTTCAATAAACCAGTCACAGAATTCGTGCCACACAAACTGATACACAGCAGACGCCGCTTCGTTGAACCGGTAATTTTCAATCCCTTGTTTCACGGCCAGGGATGTCGCAGCCGACCGGGACAGAATCCAGCGTTCCCATAGGGTTAAGTTGTCATCCTCAAACCCAGTGTCTTCGGAAGTGATGTGCATCAATGAAAACCGGGCCGCATTCCACAATTTGTTCACAAAATGCCGGTATCCTTCCACCCGGGATTCAGACATTTTCACATCCCGGCCCTGGGCTGCAAAGGCCGCCAGGGTGAACCGGAAGGCATCTGCGCCGTATTGATCGATCACTTTCAACGGATCAATGACATTGCCTTTGGATTTGCTCATTTTCTTGCCATGCTCATCCCTGACCAGGGCATGAATGTACACATCCTTGAACGGGACTTCCTCTTTGAAATGAATGCCCATCATCATCATCCGGGCCACCCAGAAAAACAAAATGTCAAAGCCTGTGACCAGCACGTTGGTGGGGTAGAAAGTCTTGAGCAGCGGGGTATCTTCCGGCCAGCCCATGGTGGAAAACGGCCACAGAGCCGAGGAGAACCAGGTATCCAATACATCGGTTTCCTGGACAATCTCTTTGGATCCGCACACGGCACAGTCAACCGGATCGGTTTCCTCCACCATCACATGATTGCATGCCGGGCATTTCCACACCGGAATCCGGTGGCCCCACCAGATCTGTCTTGAAATACACCAGTCCCGGATATTTTCCATCCAGTCAAAATAAGTCTTGGACCAGATATCCGGTATAATCCGGGTCTGTTCGGAACGAACCGCTTCCATTGCTTTTTCCGCCAAAGGTTTCACCTTGACGAACCATTGTTTGGACACGGCCGGTTCCACCACGGTCCGGCATCGATAGCAGCTGCCCACACTGTGTTTCAACGGTTCTTTTTTCTCCAGCAGCCCCTGGTCGGCAAGGGCCTTGACCACCCGGGTCCGGCATTCAAACCGGTCCAGCTCCTGGAACGGCCCGGCCGCCTCGGTCATCAACCCTTTGTCATTGATCACTTTGATCCGATCCAGGCCGTGTTTTTCCCCCAGATCAAAATCGTTGGGGTCGTGGGCCGGTGTCACTTTCAGTGCCCCGGTACCAAACGCCGTATCCACATACGTATCCCGGATAATGGGAATCATCCGGTCGGTAAGGGGCAGCAGTACATGTGTCTCCGTCAGATCTGCAAACCGCGCGTCTGACGGATTTACGGCCACGGCAGTATCTCCGAACATGGTCTCCGGCCGGGTCGTGGCCACGGTCAGTCCTTTTTTGTGTCCTTTGAAAGGATACCTTACATAATACAGGTATGAATCCTGTTCCTCATATTCCACTTCCAGATCCGCCAGGGCCGTGAGACACCGGGGGCACCAGTTAATGATATACTGGCCTTCATATATCAGACCTTCCTTGTACAGCCGGACAAATACCTTGCGCACGGCATCGGACAGTCCCTCGTCCATGGTGAACCGCTCCCGGTCCCAGTCACAG
This sequence comes from Desulfotignum phosphitoxidans DSM 13687, assembly GCF_000350545.1. Taxonomy (GTDB): domain Bacteria; phylum Desulfobacterota; class Desulfobacteria; order Desulfobacterales; family Desulfobacteraceae; genus Desulfotignum; species Desulfotignum phosphitoxidans. The sequence continues at coordinate 348,296 of NZ_APJX01000002.1, read as the reverse complement.
GAGGCTCCCAGCCGTTTAAGCTGATTGATAATAGCACCGCCGGATTTTTCCTTCCATTTCCAGACCTCGTCGATAAAGGCTTCCCGGCCCAGCTGATCCCGATTCTTGCCCCGGGCCGCCAGATCCCGTTCCACCACATTCTGGGTGGCAATACCGGCATGATCCGTGCCCGGCATCCACAGCACATTATAACCCAGCAGCCGCCGGTATCGGCACATGATATCCTGGATCACATTGTTCAGGGCATGGCCCATATGAAGCACACCCGTGACATTGGGCGGGGGAATAACGATCGAAAACGGCGGGTGCTCACTGGTATCTTCTGCTTTGAAAAATCCGTTGTCCTGCCAGAACTGATACCATTTTTCTTCAATCCCTGCCGGCTCATACCCTTTGTCCAGAGAATCCGAACCCATAATCTGCTCCTAAATACCCATATTAATGAAAAAGGGGACCCGTAAATGAATCCCCAGAATTTGTTACGCCAATGTATCCTTAACCGTCAAAACGGACCGATGCGATCCATATCTTTTAACAGGGCGGTCTTTATTTTTTGAATTTCCTGTAAAATTACCCGCTCCATTGTATCAAAAAGCAGCGGTTCAATTTTTTGGGCAAACTTTTTTTCGATCACCCGTTCCAGTGCCGCCTCGATCTGTTCCTGGGAGACCGGCATTTCTTCGGATGGATCATCTTGTACCGGATCTTCAGACTCGATGTCTTCGATATCCATCTCAATATCACTGACCTCGTCCATATCCGTCAGTTCAATGGCGGTGTCATCAAAGCTGCCGTCCGGGATCTCATCCTCTGAGAAGGTATCATCCGACAAGATATCTTCCATGTCTTCAGCATCTTCCACCACATCCGTCAATTCAATTATCGGATCATCCTGTTTTGTTTCTCCGGCCATGGCACCCTCTCATTTTTTCAAAAATTAACCGGATCATTATAGATCCAAACCATGAAAATTTATCAAAGTGTCCTTCGGGTGTCAACATATTAAACCCCGAACGTCTGGAACAAGGATTGTTTTTTTCCCCAAGACCCCGTATGATTTGACAAAAAACAGACACAAGGTGAACGAATGCAGAAATTTTTAATCCCCGGGGATTCCCTTTGTGAGAACCGGGTTATTCTTGACGGGTCTGATGCCCGGCATATCACCCGGGTACTGCGCCTTTCCAGGGGTGATCACTTAAGTCTCACCGACGGGATGGGAACCGATTTTTCCGGCCGGATCACTGACTGCAACCGGGAACAGGTCACCGTGGAAATCATGGATACCCGGCTGTCTCAAACCGAATCCCCTCTTTTGCTCACCGTGTGCACCGGTATGCTCAAATATCAGAAAATGGATGATGTCATCCAGGGCCTGACCCAGATAGGCATTACCCGGTGGATTCCTTTTTTCTGTGAACGCTCCATCCCTTTACCGGATGCCAAAGCCCTGGACCGGCGCATGGAGCGCTGGCAGACCATCGCAAACGAAACCATTAAACAATGCCAAAGAAGCCGGGTGGTGGAGATTTCTTTTCCCATGACATTTGACCGCATCCTGGCAATGGCCAAAGACTTTGATCATTGCATCGCTTTCTGGGAACAGGGCGGCGACTCATTGTCTCAACTTATGCCCGGCAAAACCCGCAACCAGACCCTGGTGCTGATCGGACCGGAAGGAGGTTTTTCAGAATCCGAGATCAACCGGGCATCTGCCAGCGGATTTATCCCCTATTCTCTGGGACCCCGGATCCTGCGGGCGGAAACTGCATCCCTGTGCGGGGCCGCCCTGATCCAGCACCGACTGGGAGATATGTAGCGCCATCATGAAAGTTTTATTTTTTGCTTGACATCCCCGGACAAAAAACATATAAACCCATTCGTTTGCTGTTCACGCCCAGGTAGCTCAGTCGGTAGAGCAGGGGACTGAAAATCCCCGTGTCAGCAGTTCGATTCTGTTCCTGGGCACCAGATTTCAAAGGGCGTTCAACGATATTCGTTGAACGCCCTTTTTGTTTTGTATGCATAAAACCCAAAACCTCGTTCAATATGCAGCCCCCACACATAAATTCATCAAGGGATATACAGATTTTTCCTTGCCAAATACCCGATTTATAAATATAATAATCGATTAGCAAAAAATACAAAAAAAACCCGATGCAGAGGGAAGGAGATATATCATGGCTAAAATTTTTTATTCCGGAAACAGAGAGGCGAAACTCCTTTCCAAAATTGAATCATCCAAAGAAAGAGAGCGGATCAAAACCCTGAATGCGATCCGGGACAATATCGAATTTTTTGCCAACAAAGTATCCATGAAACTGATCGAGAGCGGGCTCATTGAAACCGTGAGCAAATCCGCCATCGAAAATCAGATCATCCGCTGCTTAGACACATTGATCAAGTCAGAGGATTTTGACATCGATTACACGGTCGCCCCGTTCCGCACCCTGGTTGCCAACCCCAATATTGCCAGCCTGTATCTGACCGCATTTGTGGTGGAAAAACTGATTGACCACAAGGATGTGATCGATGTTTACGGCAGTGATGAAGATATTTACTACTGCATCCACAACCAATTGACACATCTGATGGCGGAATAGCCTTCCGCCATCAGATCGATCCGGTTATTTCTGGACCCAGGTGCCGTCCGGCATCTGGACATACGTGCCCGGTGCGGCCCGTTCTATCAATTGCAGGGCCCGGTTCTTTTCCACAACCGATAGTGAGGTGTTCTGTTGTTTGGCAATATGGGCATACACGGTTTTCCGGTCCTGGTTCTCCTGGGCGATCAGGGCTTCATGGGTTTTTTCATTGCCCACGAAATCTAAGTATCCCCGGTTGTTTTCACCCACAATTCCCTGGGTTTTCAATTGTGCAATCACGGGCAGCCGTTCTTTCATCCGTTCCTTGATTCCCTGGGCCGGCACGGAATCGGCCAGTGTCAGCACAGCTGCAATGCCAATGATCGTATATAGGGCCCATTGTTTAATCCTCATTTTTCTTCTCCTCCAGTTCTTCCATGATTTCGTCTTCCTGGGCATCGATGTCGCTGAAAAAGTCATCCAATGCCTTCTGCACCTTGATATTCACATCGATGGTGATGTGAATGGGCTTGACCTCCACAGGTTTGACATCCACTTCATGGCGGGTCTGACATCCGCTGAACATCATAACCATCCATACCAGTAAAATGAAACGGGGTATCAGGGTCATCATCTCTCCTTTTAATTTAACAGTTTCCGGATCTTGTTGCCAAACGTCACCACCTGGTTGAAAGGAACCGTCAGGTTCACATCCAGCTGAATCCCCTGGAATCGGGAACCCGGACTCTTCGCATCCACCCTGACAAACGAATTGATATCTTTTTTATAGACAAAAGGCAGTATCCGGCCGGGTTTGCCGTCCAGTTCCATGTTCGCTGTCAATGTGTCCCCCTGGGTGGTAAACGTGAGTTTGGCCCAGGTATATTCAAAATCCTTTAACGCCTCTCCTGCCAGATCCAGCTGGCTGAATCCGGGGGAATCCATGGGAACTCCGGCCATCAGCTTTTCAGGGTTCCGGATCACTATCCGCCCCCCCTGCCCCGGGGTTGAAAATAAAAATGCATTGTCAAACGAGATCTCCCCGTTTTTGTACTTCACGGGAATGCGGCCGTTCAGACTCCCGTTTCCCTGGGCGTCGAATCCGCCCATCTGTGCCAGCAGCTGATTCAACTGAATCCGATCACAATACAGGGTCAGGTCCACAGATTGATCCTCCGAAGGCATCCGGAAAGATTCCGTGGACACCCGACCGCCGGCCCAGTTGACCCGCATATTTTCCAGCAGCAGAAAAGGCCCTTTTTCCAGGGTGAAACGCACCACTGCATCCGTGGCCTTGAAATCACCGGCCTGAATCCGGGCAATGGTCACCTTCTGGCCCGGAACCGATGCCGGTGCCAGAAGATCATTGAATTTGAGGTGCCCCTGAATCTGTTCAAGTGTCAAATTCTGATCCGGTACAGACACAGACCCGTCATAAATGCGCAGATCCCCCCCTGTAGACAGGTGATGACTTTTCCATTCCGCAAATCCGGATACCAGAACATCCAGATCATATTCAACCGGAAACAAGAATTGCGGCATAATTTTTTCAAACTGGGACGGTGACACCTTGAACCGGTTTGTTTTGACAGTCACGTGCCCATGAATGCCGGGATCCAGACCGGCGGTTCCATTGAGCGCAATGGTCATGGCATCAGACTCCGGCATCTGAAATGTGCCGTCAAACTGAACAGCTTTTTTTTCGGTCCTGTGAATACTGCCTTTGCCCGTCAACAAGGGCTGATTGTCAATCATCAGTTTTTCCATGGAAAACCGGCCTGCTTTGCCCACATGGGGATAGGTGACCGGTATCTGTGCCCAGATCCCCTGCACAGCCATCTTTTTATCCGGAAACGTGACACTGCCGGAAACCAGTTCCGTGGTCAGATCCATTCGGGGGGTGCCCGGCAGTCCGCCGGTCATATCCATGGAAACTCTACCTGCTGTATCCAATCGGTTCAATCGGACATCCCCGTCCCGGGTATGCATATGAATCCCGGACAAGCGGGATGTCAGGTCCAAGGTCAGGGGACCGGCATTCCAATCGCCCAAAATATCGGACTGAACCGACCCCTGACCCGAGGCCACTTGCCAGCCCTGCTTTTCAATATGGGTTTGTGAAAAGGAAACCGTCATATTTCCATCAACCGCATGATCCTTTATATGCAGTGACAATGCGGCAAACGGCTGCTCCACCACGCCGGTAACATCGGTGTGCCGGAACGCCAGCTTTTCCATGGGCCGGGTCTCCCAGGTCAGGTTCACATCCCGGATACCGAATCCGGAAGCATCCAGCATCACCTGGGCCCGGCCGGACCCGGTCAAATCGGAAAAATCCGGGTGGGACACACCCATCTCTCCCAGCACGGTGATCTGATGAGGCTCTTTTAAAATCCGGGCCACGGCATGTGGGATTTTGATTCCATCGGGCCTTGACATGATCATATCTGACAATTCTATCTGCCAGGTATTGTGGGTCAATTTTTCCACAGACCAGTCCGTGATCCCGGACCATGGGCTCTTTTTGACAGTCAGAAAATCAACCAGGGGATCAAGATCAAACGCCCGGGCGTTGAGATGAAATGTTTCCAGGCCGGTCACGGCATGAACCCGTGTTTTCAACGTCACCTGCTGACCAAAGGGATAAAATTTTGCTTCACACACCATCTCCTGATCAGATTTGTTCATTGCCAGGGCGCCGTTAAAAGGGATCACTGTGACGTCCTGATTCATTTTCAGTATCAGCCGGGCATTGTTTATTTCAATCTGTTTTGGCAGATACGAAACATAGGATGCAGCCCTGGTTTTGAAATCTACTGATGCACTATCTTTTAAATGAGGCGGCTCCGAAGTCAGGCTGCCCTGTAAAACAGGGTCGATTAAAACTCCTTGCTCCGAATCATACATCGCATTGATTGTCAGGCCGGACAAAGTCAGGTGTTTGAGGGTCGGCACACCCCAGCCGTCAAACGCATACGACACCGATACCAGGTCCGCTGACATATCTTTGCCCCATTTTAAGTCAGAAATCAGTGTCCGGTTTTTTCCCACATGCGACACCTTGAACTGCACGTGCTGTGATGACAGCACCGCCCCATACCGATATTCAATAAACCACTGGGCCACCATGGGCAGGTTGACGGCCAGGATGGCCAGAACCAGTGCCACCCCACCCAGAATCATCAACAGTTTTATGCTCAAAGATTTAAATCGCATTTTTAATCCGTATGGTCAAAAACATATCTCCTTTGGGCTTCCCGGGCAATGACCGGCCCATGCCGGCCAGGCGCAGCCGGTTTCCCTGTTTCACCCCGGGGGGAATGGTGACCCGGTACAAGGGTTTGGAAAACCCCCAGGGGATGGTGATCATTTTTTTTGTACCCGTCAACGCTTCCAGAGAAGACACCTCGATGGTGCCGTACAGATCCGATTCATCGGAAGCCGGGGTGGCCAGTATGGTCTGAAGTTTCGGGGTGTGCTGTTTTCGGGTGTACTGTTGAATTTTCTGCCGGGCGCCGGTTCCGGGAACCTGGCGGTTGAGTTTCACCAGCACCAGGCCGGCGATGAATCCTCCGATATGTGCCCACCAGGCAATCCCGGCTCCGGCACCGTCTCCGGCAGCGTTCAGAAACTGAATCAAAAACCAGAACCCCAGAAATATGAATGCAGGTATTTCAACAAACCAGGGAATGATGATGATGGGGATCAGTGTCAGGATCTTAGCCCGGGGATACAGCATGAAATATGCGCCCATGACACCGGCAATGGCCCCGCTGGCGCCAATGGTGGGGACCATGGAAAACGGATTGAGCAAAAAATGAAATGCCCCGGAAATCAGTCCGCACAGCACGTAAAACCCCAAAAAACGCAACGAACCGAAATGGGCTTCCACATTGTCCCCGAAAATATACAAAGACCACATGTTTCCCAGCAGATGCCAGAAACCCCCATGAAGAAACATATAAGTGAACAGGGAATACACATGGTTGAACCCGGAAAAATGCCGGGACATCTCATGGATCGTGTACTTGGCCGGTACCAGTCCATAGAAATAATAAAAGGCCTCACTGGCCCCCACCTGGGCCTGAAACAGCCAGGCCAGCAAATTGATACCCATCAATCCATACGTGACCACAGGCACACAGTCGGACACCTGGTTGTCCCGGATGGGTATCATTGAACGACCCGCAGCCGGCAGGCCTGTTCACAGGCGGATTTCACCGCTTTGACAATGACCATGACCGCATCTTCAACAGTAAAGTAAGGCACATCTGCATCCCTTTGGCAGACATCCACCAGGGCCGCGTTTCCGGTATCCAGACCCAGCCGGAACCGCAGGGCATCCACCCAGGAGAAATAAACCATCTGAATATCTGACGGATCCAGCCTTGCCACAGCGGTTTTTGATTTCAGGGACAGATCCGACATGACCTGATCCACCGCAGCATCCACGGAATCCGGGAAAACCGGGTCCACATCCAACGCCATGTCATAGGGCCAGGTAACTTCTTTGTCCAGAAACATCAGGTACACCAGAATCTCCAGAACCATCTTGACATCCATATAGATATCCGGATCATGACTGGCCCGGGGGCCTGCGACATTCAACACACCAATCTTCAGGTCCTGCACAAATGCCTGAAGTGTCATCGCCGCTTCAAAGGGATCATGGGTGACCAGATTCACGGCAATACAGGGTTTTTTCTGGGTTTTTGCCAGTTCCCGGGTAAGTCTGGATCCGCCCATGAGACGTCCGTGGTACAAAACAGCCGTCCCCTGGGAGTCCAGAATATTCTGAAGGGTCCGGTCCCGGTAATCGGGCGTCGGCATGACCGACAACCGGTATCGTGAGGGCAAAGGACCGGCTTCGGTTTTTCTTCCCTTAGGAATCCATCCGCCATAGGCAATATTGTATTTAAGCGCCACATCCAGTGCCGCCTGATCCGCACCGGTCTGGCCCCCGGAAATTATTTTTTCTAACATACCAGACACCTGTGTTGTAAAAAAACCTTTTCTATCATATCAATACCGCGTATAACTGCAACAGAATTTTATGAAAATACCCTCTCACAACCAATGCTTTCAGATCATCCGGAAGATGGGAATGATGGACCATATTATCGATCATTCCCTCATGGTCGGCAATGTCACGTTGTGCTTGTGCCGGCATGTGAATCAGTCCACTCCCGTGTTGAATACACATCTGGCCACTGCCGCAGCCCTGCTCCACGATATCACCAAAACCCGCAGTTTTAAAACCGGAGAACGGCATTCTGAAACCGGAGGAGACCTGCTCGAAACCCTGGGCTATCCGGAAGTGGGAAACATCATCCGCCAGCATGTCATCCTGGATGACTGGAAGGAAAACACGCCTGTCACGGAACAGGAAATCGTCAATTATGCGGACAAACGGGTGCTTCACGACACCATCGTGTCCCTTGCCCAACGACTGGAATATATTCAGGATACTTACGGCCATCTGCAAGATCTGCAGGATCGGATTGCCGGGATGTGGCGGATGACCCGGACACTGGAAAACAAATTGTTCCGCCGGATTTCCTTTTCACCGGACCAGTTGGCAGACCGGGTGCTAATGGACATCCGTTTCTTTTAATTCCAGAATATCCCGGCGAATCTGTTGAAGCTGGGTCACCATGCCGGTCACTTTTTCCTGCTGGGTCTGCTTTTTTGCCTGATCAACCGCCCTTGTTTCATCTATATCCATATCCAGGGATCGATACAACGAAAACCGCTCATGGATCTTGTCAGTGACATCCCGGGTCACCGCCCGGATCAGCGGCATGAAATACTGATTTTTCAACCGGAGATGAAATTGCTCGATCTGGGGATCGATCCCCTGCAGGGTCTGTTTTTTGATCCGCCGGGCGGCAACGTCAAACCCGGAATTCAATGAAAACGATTGCTGTTTGTCAACCAAAGCACGAAAGAACCGGGTGACAAACGTGATGCCCAGGCCGGTCAGGGCATGAGTCTGGATCCGGCCCGAATACCGGGGCATCATGGTGATGTCCGGCAAAGTCAGTCCTAAAATCTTCTTGATGGCCTGAACATCCACAAAACGGTCCAGTGCCGGCTGGTGGGCAGCCATCTGAAACTGGATATTCGTGTCTTCGGACTGACCCGGGGCCAGGGAATTTTTTGAAAGATCGATGCGGTAGGTATCCAGAAGTGATTGAAAATACGATTGTATCCTGTCTTCCTGACGGGCCGCCAATGTGTGGATGTCGGGCAGAATATCGGTCATCACAAACAGGTCCAGGGATCTTCTGAAATCCTGGAACATCAGATACAGTATTTTTTTGATCCCCAGTTCTTTTAACCGGTTCTGATACAAGGATGTATCCAGCGGTGTCTGGTTCACAAACGCCACCATTTTTTTACGGATCCGGCCGGCATCTTTGGCAAACGCGTTGTCAAGATCGGCTTCAAGCTCCCGGGTCAGGCCGGCCACAGCGCCCGGTACGGCGTTTTTCACGATGGTTTCAAGCTGTTTGACATTATCTTTGATCCGGGCGATCTTTTTTCGGGTCTGTTCCCGGTCATCCCCGGTTGCATTCAATCCATCCAGAAACAGGCGCGCTTTATTTTCCAGGGCGGTGCACATGTGAAACAACCGCTCCAGATGATTGGACACCAGCAGGCGGTGATGCCGCCGGGACAGCAGTCCGGACAGGCGTGCATCAAATCGTTCAGCGTTTTCACTGCACCAGGATGTCATGACCGGATCTTCCTGCCACAGGGCCAGGCGTTTGCGGTTACGGCGGCTCAATTTTTTTTCCATGGCGCAAAACAGGCGCATGAGCGCGGAAAATGAATACAGTTCCGGTGAAGCAAGCAAAAATGAAAGCTCCTGGCGCGTGTTCTGTTCACTGGCCAGCAGGTCATCCAGTGTTTCATGTTCAGACAGGTCGCAGTTATTCACAAACAGGATGTTTTCAAGCAGTCCCATACCTTGAATAATCTTTAAAAACCGCATATCCGACCGTCGCAGTCCGGTTCTGGAGCTGATGCAGTAAACAAAGAGGTTGGCCTGCTGAAGGTAGGTCACAACCCGGTTCAACTGGCCGGGATCCGTAGAATCCGCCCCCTGGCAGTCAGCCAGTTCAACCCGGGGATCCAGGGTTTTACCGAACAGTTCAAGACAGGCATCCGCCACATAAAAGGCATTGGCTGCATCGCCGGTGAATAGTTTGTGATCCGAAAACTGCCGGCCTTCAAAAACCAGCTGTTCCCGGTCCGCCCCCACCAGATCCTTGCAGGTGTCATACCCTTGCAGGGCATTGCGGATCACCAGGGTCTCGGGACGGATTCCCTGGTCCGTGACGGGAAACGCCTGAACCAGTTTGCCATACACCTGTTTTAAAAAATCCTGATCCTTTTTTCGCCGCAAATCAAAGGTTTCCGGATTCACATTCAAGGAAGAGGTGTCATCTTGGGGAAACATCTCCAGCACATTTTTCAGGGTCTGATTGATATCATCCCAGGATTTGAGAAACAGGACGGCCCGGTTTTTTTTGCCTTTGCGGATCCGGGTGGTGACTGCCGTGACCACCCCGGCCCCCCGCTTCACCACCTCTTTTCCGGTCATGGCATTGATCAATGTACTTTTTCCGGATTTGATCACTCCCACCACGGCAATTTTAATCCGGTTGGATTGTATCTGTTCAGGAATTTTGCCACAACGGATTTTAACGGATTCCAGCATGTCGTCCGCCAGTGGTGGAACGGTTTCCATTGTATCGATCACCGACAGAATATCGGAAACAATGGCCGCAACCTGCGGATATGTATCATTGGACGTGGTCATTCAGGAAATCAGCATCATGGCTTTTTCGTATCTTAAGTCACACTTGGTTCCAAACATGATGTCCCGGGTCATGGGACAGGTCAGCCAGGCATTGTCATGCAGTTCATTGTCCAGCTGCATGGGTCCCCAGCCCGCACATCCCAGCATGATCATGAAATCGGCCGGTCCTTTCTGAACCGCAATGGCTTCCAGAATATCCCGGGAATTGCTCAAGGCCAGCCAGTCCGTTACCTGCAGGGTTTCATTCCAGGTAAAGGGCGGACCGTGAAGCACAAACACCCCGGACGGCTGCACCGGTCCTCCCAGGTAGATGTCCAGCGTATCCACACTGCGGTCAAACGTGATATTCAGGTCTTCAAACAATTCCCGTCCGGTGAGCAGGGGATGGATTTTATTGATGATAAATCCCAACGCGCCGGATTCATTGTGTTCGCACATGCCGGTAATCGTCTGGGCAAAATTGGGGTCCGGGAGTCCGGGCATTGCCAGAAGAAATTTACCTTTCATGGTTTCAGAAATCATGTCAGCCATAGACCTGCTCCAAACTTAGTGTTTATTTTCTGCTTTTTCCATGCACATGTGTGTTTAAAACGGCAGTTTTAAATATTTTTTATGGATTTGCAACCTTTTCTTTTTCATGCTCTCTGCCATAAACATCATCCAGCCGGACAATATCGTCTTCTCCCAGATACGGCCCGGACTGGACCTCAATGAGTTCCAGCGGGATCTTTCCGGGATTTTCAAGGCGATGAACCGTTCCCAGAGGAATATAGGTGGACTGATCCTCTTTGAGCAGCAGGGTTTCTTCCCCCCGGGTCACGATGGCTGCTCCGGATACCACGGTCCAGTGCTCGGCCCGGTGAAAATGTTTTTGCAGCGACAGCTTGGCACCGGGCTTCACCGTGATCCGTTTCACCTGATACCGGTGAGACTGATCAATGGTCTCATAATCTCCCCAGGGCCGATACACCTTGGCATGGGTGATGGACTCTTTACGGCCCCGGGATTTGAGCTGGTTCACGATCTGTTTGACATCCTGAACCCGGTCTCTGGGAGACACCAGCACGGCATCCCCGGTTTCCACCACCACCACGGAATCCAGACCCACCGCAGCCACCAGCCGGCTCTGGGCGTTGATGTAGGAATCGGTCACATCATGGACCAGCACATCTCCTTTGATCACATTGGCATGGGTATCTTTCTTTTCGGTCTGCCACAAGGCATCAAAGGATCCCAGGTCATTCCATCCCGCATCCAGAAACACCATCACCCCTTTTTCGGTTTTTTCCATCACGGCATAATCAATGGAATCCGCGGCCACCTGATCAAAAATAGCTTGATCCACCCGGAAGAAATCCAGATCCTGCCGGCCATTGGCCACAGCCCTGCGGCAGATATCCACCATATCCGGGGCAAGAAGCGTCAGTTCCTTTAAAATGGTGGAAGCCTTGAACATGAACATGCCGGAATTCCAGCAATAATCCCCGGAAGACAGATAAGATTTGGCCGTGTCCAGGTCCGGTTTTTCCACAAACCGCTGAATCCGACAGACATTGTCTTCCAGAGAAGAGCCTTTTTGAATATACCCGTACCCGGTTTCAGGCGTATCCGGGACAATCCCGAAAGTGATGAGATATCCGTCATCCGCCAGGGTTTTTCCTTGTTCGATACCCCGGTGAAACGCGGACACGTCATTGATCCGATGGTCGGCCGGTAACACCAGCATCACCGGGTCCTGATTCTGAGCGGTCAGCTGAATGGCAGCCAGAGCAATGGCCGGGGCCGTATTTTTTGCCGCCGGTTCCAGAATGATGGCCCTGGGGACCACCTGTATCAATTGAAGTTGTTCCGCCGTCATGAACCGATGCACATCATTGCATACAATCAGGGGGGCATCCATCCCCTCCAGGTCGCTGAGGCGGAGCACCGTGTTCTGAAGCATGGTATGCCGGTTGTACATATTGATCAGCTGTTTGGGGTAAAGTTCCCTGGACAGGGGCCACAGCCTTGTGCCGGAACCGCCTGCCAGAATAACGGGCACGGTCATGGTGTCTCCTTAATTTTTCATGAAAAATTCATTTTCCAGCGGAAAACACATGGATGTGCAATCCCCGCTCCACGGCAAACCGTTCTGTGGACTGCAATTGGAATCCGCTTTTGGTCAGCCAGGTTTCCACCTGGTCTTTTGTAAATCCCAGCCAGGTACCGCCGATAATTTCCTTGATCTGTTCCTGATGATGATGGTCAAAATCAGCCAGAAGCAGCATTCCCCCGGGTTTGAGCACCCGGAACACCTCCTGGATGGCTTTTTCCGGCTGAAGAATATGATACAGCACCATGCTCATGACCACGGTATCCACTTCCTGGTCTTTCATGGGCAGATGTTCCACTTCTCCGAGACGCAACTCAATGGACGGCATATCCGGCAGTTTGATCCGGGCCTGTTCCAGCATCTCAGGGGAGGCATCCACACCGATGAGCATGCCCTTATGATTTCTGACCAGCTGGCCGAGAAGCTCTCCTGTGCCGCACCCTAAATCCGCCACACCCCGGCGCGCCGGTATCTGCTGTTTCAGCACGGCATTCAAATTAAAACTGCCCAGGATTTCCTTTTTCAGACCTTCCCACTGGGGTGCCACAGTACTGAAAAACCGTTTGGTTCTGTTTTTGCGGATCATGATGATCTGCCGGGCTTTTTCAATGTCCTGGGCGCATACCGGGTCGTTCTGGATCCGGGAGCACGCCAGCTGAATCAAAGACCGGTTTTCCGGATCCATATTGGCATTGTAATACATGAAGCTGCCTTCTTTTCTGGCCACCAGCAGACCGGATTCCAGCAGAATTTTCAAATGCCGGGAAACACCGGATTGAATCATGTCCACAATGGAAACGATTTCATTGACGTTGAGTTCCACTTCATTGAGAATATGAAGCAATCGAAGCCGGGTGGGATCGGAAAGCGCTTTGAACTGCCGGATCACTTCCATTATTTAACCGTCACCACCGGGCAGCTGGCTTGCAGAATCACCACCTGGGATGTGGATCCGAACAGGAGTTTTCCCACTTTGGACCGGCTCCGGACACCGATAATGATCTCATCCACCTTGTTTTGTTCAGCAAATGCCACAATATCTTCACCCGGCTCCATGCCCCTGACCAGCAGATGGGTGTCGCAAGGGATATTTTTTTCTTTAAAAAACGGCTTGATTCCTTCCAGATTGTCTTCCGCCGCCTTGACTTCCATTGGATCCGTATTGCCCCCCCCTTTCATGGACGTCACTACGATCACCTGCCCGTCAAACGCCCGGGCATGACGGGCTGCAATTTCTATCAGGTCCTTTCCCACATTGACACCTTTATATCCCACCAGAATTTTCATCGTTTTTCTTCTCCATCAAAATTAACGGAACCGGTTGAAAAACCGAATCAAATCAACCATACTGAATAACTATATCTAAAATGATTGATATAATCAAGAACGATTTCCATTCAACTGTTTTCAGGATATCCGGGCACCTATCAAAATTCATCTGTAATGCGGTTTGATGGATCGATTCTGAAATTGTTCTTACAATTGGGGAACTTTTGTGGGGTATCGATTTTTTAACAAAAAAAAAGGGCTCAGATTTTAACCTGAACCCTTGATTTTATTATGGAGGCGGCTCCCGGATTCGAACCGGGGATATCGGCTTTGCAGGCCGTTGCCTTACCCCTTGGCCAAGCCGCCTTGAGTGGAGCGGGAAACGGGATTTGAACCCGCGACTTCGACCTTGGCAAGGTCGCACTCTACCACTGAGTTATTCCCGCTCAATCAAACAAATGCTATATTTATTTGATTTGCCTGTTTTTGTCAACCTGAAATTGGATGGGTTGTCTTTTTTTATTGCTTCTTCTTGTTCCAGTCCGCCATGAACGCATCAATGCCTTTGTCGGTCATATGATGGGATGCCAGTTTTTTCAACACGCCATAAGGAATCGTGGCAATGTCGGCACCCATCAGGGCCGCATCCAGCACATGCAGGGAGCTTCTGACACTGGCCACAATGATCTCGGTGGCAAAATCATAATTGGCAAAAATCTGGGCGATCTCGTTGACCAGTTCCATGCCTTCTTCGGCCAGATCATCCAGCCGGCCCACAAACGGAGACACATAGGTGGCCCCGGCTTTGGCGGCCATCAGGGCCTGGAGCGGCGAAAACACCAGGGTGACATTGGTTTTGATGCCTTCGGCCGTCAGGGTTTTCACCGCTTTGAGTCCTTCCACGGTCATGGGGATCTTCACCACAATGTTGTCAGCGATTTTGGCCAGATCTCTTGCTTCGGCCACCATGCCGTCATATTCCAGACTGATGACTTCCGCGCTCACCGGGCCTGCCACCTCTTTGCAGATCCGGGCGATGATCTCCTTGAACTCTCCGTCTTCCTTGGCGATCAAAGACGGGTTGGTGGTGACGCCGTCCACCATGCCCATGCTGTTGGCATCCATGATCTGATCGATATTGGCTGTATCAATAAAAAATTTCACGCGCTTTCTTCCTCCTCATCCAGGGGGATCACCGCCTGGTTTTCCTGTGTTTCTATTTGATTGAACAATGCTTGTGTGGTCAAACCCAATACCGGGTGCACTGTCCCGGGTTCTATATCACACATGGGCCTTAAAACAAAATGTCTTTCATGCATCCGGGGATGGGGTATTTCCAGTTCCGGGGTTTTCATGATCCGGTCATCAAAATAAATAATATCCAGATCGATTTTCCGAGGGCCGAACCGAAAGGATTTTCCCTGTTTGTCCATGCTGGATTCAATCTGTTTAAGCGTGTTGAGCAGGGCCAGGGGATCTGAAGTGCGGCATCGGATTTTCACGGCGGCGTTCACAAACCAGTCCTGGTCCACAAAATTCTGGGGCTGGGTTTTATAAAACTGTGATACGGCCATCACCTCGATCTGTTCATGGGTATCCAGGCAGGCAATGGCCAGATGAAGATTGGCCGGTTTATCGCCTTTGTTGGAACCAATGCTTAACACAGCTGTGGAAAAATCAGGCATTACGGCACCTCCACCACCACGGTGCGGGAATACTGGGACCGGACATCATGGTCTCCCACTGCCTGGACCCTGAAATACCGGACCCCGGGTTCAGGCACGGGCATCTGAAACACCATGTCCGGCACAGGCACCCGGGCCACGGATTCAAAAACAAACGGGCACCCTTCGCACGCTGCGGGCACGGCCATGGACACGTCAAAATACTTCGGGGGCAATGCGGCATCGTCCGGGTCGGTTTCATGGGACCAGGTCAGAGTCAGTTGACCATTGTCCAGGGTGGCTGTGGGATCCCCGGGGGATGCCACGCTCTGCCCGGGTTTCTGCGGGGCCCTGGGCGGGGCTTTTTTCCCGCAGCCGATTCCGGCCGCCATCATCACCAGACACAGGCATACCCCGGTGATCACACCGGTCGTTGCCCATTTAATCCGTCCCTGGCACAGTCTCATGAATTCAATTCCTTTTGTGCTTTTTCAACCGCAGCCCGGACATTGTCGACTCCGGTGCCGCCGGCAGATATCCGGCGGGCCACCACTTGATCCAGGCGGATGAAGTCATACACATCTTCGGTTACCCGGTCACTGAGATCTTTAAACTGGGCCAGGCTCAGATCGTCCAGTTCCTTTTTCTCTGAAATGGCCAGGGCCACGGCTTTTCCTGCCACAGCATGGGCCTGGCGGAACGGCATGCCTTTATTCACCAGGTAATCGGCAAAATCCGTGGCATTTAAAAATCCCCGGGCACAGGCGGTTTTCATCCGGTCGGCATGGACCGTGATATGGGGAAACATCCGGGTATACACCTCCAGACAGATGGACAGGGTGTCCACGGTATCAAACAGCGGCTCTTTGTCCTCCTGCATGTCTTTATTATATGCCATGGGCAATGATTTCATGGTGGTGAAGATCGCCATCAGATTGCCCACCACCCGGCCGGTCTTTCCCCGGACCAGTTCAGCCACATCCGGGTTTTTCTTCTGGGGCATGATACTGGACCCGGTGGTAAAGGCATCGGAAATCGTGATATAGCCGAACTCTGATGAAGACCATAAAATCAGCTCTTCAGACAGCCGGGACAGATGAATCATGCAGATCCCGGCATGGGAAATGAATTCCATGATAAAATCTCTGTCAGACACCGCATCCATGCTGTTTTCACACAACCGGGCAAACCCCAGGATCTGCCGGGTGAACTCTCTGTCCACGGGATAGGTGGTGCCGGCCAGGGCTGCCGTGCCTAAAGGCATGGCATCCATGCGTTTATACGCATCGGCAAACCGCTCTTTATCCCTTTTGAGCATTTCATAGTATGCCATGAGATGATGCGCAAACAGCACGGGCTGGGCCCGCTGCATATGGGTATATCCGGGCATGATCACATCCGGATGGGCCTTGGCCAGATTCACCAGGGCGTTTTGAAACCCCGTGATCCGGTCCATGATCTGCCGGGTTTCGTTTTTAAGGAAAATCCGGATATCCAGGGCCACCTGATCGTTGCGGCTCCGGCCGGTGTGCAGTTTTTTGGCCAGATCCCCGCACTCCTGTCCCAGGGCATCTTCCACATGCATGTGGATATCTTCCAGGGAATCGGAAAACGACACCTCATTATTTTCAATGCGGATTCTGACCCGTTCCAGGCCTGCCAGAAGGGTATCTGCTTCGTCTTTGGCAATGATCTGCTGTCTGGCCATCATTTTGAGATGGGCCATGCTGCCTTCGATGTCACTGGCATACAGCCGCTTGTCCACATCAATGGAGGCATTGAATTTTTCCACCAGGGTATCGGTATCTTCTGAAAACCGCCCCCCCCACAATTTATCACTCATCGGTTTTGTTCCTGAGAATCAATGTTTCCAGAATGGCCTTGTGCATATGCCGCTTGTTTTCCGCCTGATCCCAGAATGCCGCGCCAGGGGCCTCCAGCACGTCTTCAGCAATTTCTTCTCCCCGGTGGGCCGGCAGGCAGTGCATCACCAGCACATCCGGAGCTGCATGAGACAAAAGGGCCTTGTTCACCTGAAACCCCTCAAACGCAGCCAGCCGTTTTTCCAGCTCATCTTCCTCACCCATGCTGGCCCAGACATCCGTATACACCACATCCGCATTTTTCACCGCGTCTCTGGGGTCCGTGGTGAACCGGACATGATCCATGGCATCGGCACCGGCGGCTTCAATAATTTCCGGTTTGATCATGTGATTTTCCGGGCAGGCCAACACCAGGTTCAGGCCCAGGACACTGGCCGCATTCACCCAGGAGTTGGCCACATTGTTACCGTCTCCCACCCAGGCGATCTTCTTCTTGTGATATCCGCCTTTGTGCTCGATGATGGTCATAATATCACTTAAAATCTGGCAGGGATGAAACGAGTCGGTCAGCGCGTTGATCACCGGAATGGTCGAGGCGGCGGCAAACTCTTTCACCAGGGCATGGTCAAAGGTCCGCATGGCCAGGCAGTCGATATACCGGGACAGCACCCGGGCCGTGTCCGCGGCCGGCTCGTTTCGGGAAATCTGGGTGTCCTGGGTGCTCATATAGATGGGGTGTCCCCCCAGTTGTATCATGGCGGTTTCAAAGGCGATCCGGGTCCGGGTGGATTTTTTGTCAAAAATCAGTCCCAGGGTTTTTCCGGAAAGGATTCGGTCGGGAATGCCTTTGGCATACCGTGCCTTGAGCTGCAATGCCCGGTCAAACAATTGTTCAAAATCCGTTTTTTCCAGGTCCAGCAATGACAACAGGTCTTTTTTCAAACCAAACATCTCCTTCACTGTTTACAACAGGCTGTCCAGCACGGATATCAGCCGGTCAATATCTTTGGTTTCCACAATCAAGGGCGGTGCAAACCGTAACACTTTATCCTGAATGGCGTTAATGATAAACCTTTTTTCAAAACAGGCGGCTGCCACGTCCCCGGCACCCTCCCCTACATCCATTCCCAGCAGCAGCCCCCGGCCCCGCACTGCTTTGATCCGGGAATGGCGCGACTGAAGTTCGGTCAGCTGTTCCTTGAAATAAAGGCCTTTTTCCCGGACCCGGGCCAGAAATCCGGGGTCTGAAATCAATGCCAGGGTTTTGAGTCCGGCAGCAGTGGCCAGGGGCGTGCCCCCGAAAGTGGAGCCGTGACTGCCCGGTTCAAATCCTTTGGCCGCCTCTGCCGTGGCCAGCATGGCCCCGATGGGGACCCCGTTGCCCAGCGCTTTGGCAAGGGTCATGATATCCGGTGTCACCCCATACCCCTGGTGGGCAAACAAGGTGCCACACCGGCCCATGCCGGACTGGATTTCATCAAAAATCAGCAGGGTGCCGGTCTGATCGCACAATTGTCTCACCTGCGCCAGATATTCGGGATCCGCCGGAATCACCCCGCCTTCTCCCTGGACCGGCTCCATCATCACTGCGCACACCGTGTCGTCCAAAGCGGTTTTCAGGGCATCGATATCATTGAACGGCACATGGATAAATCCGGGGAGCAGCGGATAAAATCCCTGTTTGATCTTATCCTGGCCCGTGGCGGTCAGGGTGGCCAGGGTCCGGCCGTGAAACGACTGGGTCATGGTGATGATCTGAAACCGGTTCATGTCGTTGTTGCGTTGAAAATACCGCCGGGCCAGCTTGATGGCGGCTTCATTGGCTTCGGCCCCGGAATTTCCGAAAAACACCTGATCGGCAAAACTGTTTTCCACCAGGGCCTGGGCCAGATCCGCCTGGGGCCGGGTGTAGAACAGATTGGACACATGCACCAGCCGCCCGGCCTGTTCCCGGATGGCCGCGGTCACTTCAGGATGGCAGTGGCCAAGGCTGCACACGGCAATGCCGGCCAGAAAATCGGTGAATACCTGGCCGTCTTCATCGGTCAGGTACATGCCGCTGCCGCTGACAAACGCCTTTCCCTGGCGGGCATAGGTGGCGCACACAAACGTATCGGTTTTTTCCAGGGTATCCATGGGTTTTCCTTTATGATTCGTCTTTTATATATGAAGTGTTAAGTGTTAAGTGTTAAGTTTTAAGTTTTAAGTTTTAAGTTTTAAGAGGGTCCATTGACAAATACCTGGGTGCCGATACCGGAGTCGGTGAACAGTTCCAGGAGCACGGCGTGGGGGATTTTTCCGTTGATGATGTGGGTTTTTTTCACTCCGCGCTTTAACGCGGTCAATGCACACTCCACCTTGGGAATCATGCCGCCCTTGATTTCTTTGTTCCCGATCATCTGCCCGATCCGCTGGTCATTGATGGAAGAGACCAGTGCATTGTCCGCATCCAGCACCCCGTCCACATCCGTGAGCAGAATCAGGCGCTCGGCTTCCAGGGACGCGGCAATCCGGGATGCCACCACATCTGCGTTGATATTGTAGGTTTCCCCGTTTTTTCCCACGCCCACAGGCGCGATAATAGGGATAAACCCTTTGGCGGTCAACGTATGAATGATTTCCGGATTCACGGACACCACATCTCCCACCATGCCGGGATCGATGATCTCGGGCGGTTTTTCCTGGTCGTCCTGGACATAGATCTTCATTTTTTCCGCCAGGATCAGGCTCCCGTCCTTGCCGGTGAGGCCCACAGCCCTACCCCCCTCCTGGTTGATCCGGGCCACAATATCCTTGTTCACCTTGCCGCCCAGCACCATCTCCACCACATCCATGGTGGCATCATCCGTGTAACGCATGCCCCGGATAAAAGTGGAGGTGATCCCCATGGCGGAAAGCACTTTGCTGATCTGGGGGCCGCCCCCGTGCACCACCACCGGGTTGATACCGATGTATTTAAGCAGGGTGATGTCATTGGCAAAATCGCGCTTGAGCTTGTCATCCACCATGGCATGGCCCCCATACTTGATGACAATGGTTTTGGTGGAAAACTGCTGAATATACGGCAACGCTTCCACCAGAATATCCGCGACATTCCGATCCGCAACCGCTGAAGGATTCATAAGATATACCTGCTCAAATCCTGGTTCTCCACAATGCCCATGAGCTGGCCTTCCACAAATGCCGCATCAATGGTGATTTTTGTATCCGCCACATCCGGGGCCGCAAACAGGATCTCTTCCAGCAGTTTTTCCATGAGCGTGTGCAGGCGCCTTGCCCCGATGTTTTCCGTGGCTGCATTCACTTCCACGGCAATGGCGGCGATTTTTTCCACGGCATCCTGGGTAAACGTGATATCCACCCCTTCGGTGCGCAGCAATGCCATATACTGAAGGATCAGCGCGTTTTTGGGTTCCGTCAGAATCCGGACAAATTCCTGAGCACCCAGGGAAGTCAGTTCCACCCGGATGGGGAACCGGCCCTGGAGTTCCGGAATCAGATCCGATGGTTTGGACACGTGAAACGCGCCCGAAGCAATGAACAGAATATGATCGGTTTTCACGATCCCGTATTTGGTGGGCACAGAACTGCCTTCCACAATGGGCAGCAGGTCCCGCTGGACCCCTTCTTTGGACACTTCCGGCCCCTGGCTTTTTTCTTTTCCCGCAATCTTGTCGATCTCATCGATAAAAATAATGCCGGACTGCTCCACCATGGCAACAGCATCGGACTTGACCCGTTCCATGTCCACCAAATGGGCCGCTTCTTCCTGGGTCAAAAGTTTGAGGGCCTCTTTGACGCTGACTTTTCTGCGCTTGGTGGATTTGGGCATGAAATTGCCCAGCATGTCCTTGACATTGATGCCCATCTCCTCGATGCCGGTGTTGGAAAAGATCTCCACCATGGGAGAGGATTTATCCGGTACATCCAGGTCCACCTGCCGGGTGTCCAGTTTTCCGGCCTTGAGCATGGACCGCAGTTTTTCTCTGGTCCCGGCCCCGGTATCCGGCGTGTCCCCGGACGAGCCGGCCAGCTTGAGGGTGCCGGTGTCCGGGCGGGCCGCTGTTTTGGGCGTGGGCGGCAACAGAATATCCAATACCCGTTCTTCCGCCATTTTTGCCGCCTTTTCCTGGACCGCATCCTGCTGCCTGGCTTTCAAGGCATTCACGGTCAATTCCACCAGGTCCCGGATCATGGATTCCACATCCCGGCCCACATACCCCACTTCCGTGAATTTGGAGGCCTCCACCTTGTAAAAAGGCGAGTCCGTGAGATTGGCCAGACGCCGGGCGATCTCGGTTTTTCCCACCCCGGTGGGACCGATGAGAATGATATTTTTCGGTGCGATCTCATCCTGGAGATCCGGTTCCACATGGCGGCGGCGCCAGCGGTTGCGAAGGGCGATGGCCACGGATTTTTTGGCATCTTTCTGACCGATGATATATTTATCCAGTTCCGTGACGATTTCCTTGGGTTTTAAATCTTTCATGAATCCATTCCCGGTATCAGTTGAGTTCTTCAATATTGACCTCATGATTGGTATAAATGCACAGATCCCCAGCGATTTTCATGGCTTTTTCAACGATCTGCCGGGCGGACAGATCCGTGTTTTCCATCAACGCGATGGCTGCGGACTGGGCCGCAGGGCTGCCGGAGCCGATACTGATCACGCCCTTGTCCGGCTCAATCGGGTCCGGCTCGATCACATCCCCGTTGCCCGACAACAGATAAGTGTTGCCATGATCAGCGGCAAGCATCATGGCTTCCAGGCGCCGCAGGTATTTGTCCGTGCGCCACTCCCTGGCCAGTTCCACACAGGACCGGGTCAGGTTGCCGTTGTAACGCTCCAGTTTTTCCTCCAGTTTTTCCGACAACGTCAGGGCATCTGCCGTGGCACCGGCAAAACCGATGATGATTTTATCATGAAAAATTTTCCGGACTTTTCTGGCCCTGTGCTTGGTCACGATGTTGCCCAGTGTCACCTGGCCGTCTCCGGCCATGACCACGGTGGCACCGGATCGCAGGGCCAGGATGGTGGTTCCGTGAAATGTGTCATTGCTCATATTACTGTATCAACTCCTTGGGTGCGCGTTGTCGTACACCTGCATTAAATGGTCCATGCTCACATGGGTGTACACCTGGGTGGTGGACAGACTGGCATGGCCTAAAATTTCCTGAATCCCCCGCAAATCCGCCCCGGAATCCAGCATGTGCGTGGCAAAACAATGGCGCAGCACATGGGGGGATACGGGCACGTGCAGGCCGCACTGGTTCACGATGTGATCCAGAATCCGCCGGATGGACCGGGTGGACAGCCGCCCGAAATCTTTGTTCAGAAAAACAGGCTTCAATTGCGTTGACACGGTGTCCCGATACGTTCTCACCGCTGTCAACGCCCGGCGCCCCACCGGCACGATCCGCTGTTTGCCGCCTTTGCCGGACACTCTAATCACTTGGTTGTGAAAGTCAATGTGATCCATGTTCAATCCATGGATTTCGGAAATACGCATGCCCGTGGAATAAAAAGTCTCAAACATGGCATGGTTGCGCTTTTCCAGCCAGGTGCCGGTTTTGATGGAATCCAGCAACCGGAACACGTCATCCACGGTCAGTACCCGGGGAATGGGCCGGCCCAGTTTGGGAAAGGCAATTCCGTCCGCCGGATTGGCCGGCATCTGTTTTTCTCTCACCAGAAAATCAAAAAACGCTTTTAACGCGGACAGGCGCCGGGACAGGGTCCTTTTTTGTTTTCCCGCCCGGACCTGGGCAGCCAGGTATTGTTTCAGGGTCTGTCTGTCCACCTGGGCCAGGTGTGCTTTAAAACAGGTCTGCACGTCAGTTGAAGGATTCGGATCATCAGACCCGTCAGCGACAAATTGCAGAAAATCCAGAATATCCGACCGGTAGGCCCGGCATGTATGGGGGGAATATCCTTTTTCCGCAGTCAGGATATCGATGAACCGGTCAAGGATCATGACACAATACCGTGGATCTGCATGACCTGCTGCATGTCTTCCCACACCGGACGCTTCAGGCCCGGATCTTTGAGCAGCTGGGAT
This sequence comes from Desulfotignum phosphitoxidans DSM 13687, assembly GCF_000350545.1. Taxonomy (GTDB): domain Bacteria; phylum Desulfobacterota; class Desulfobacteria; order Desulfobacterales; family Desulfobacteraceae; genus Desulfotignum; species Desulfotignum phosphitoxidans. The sequence goes on along the minus strand of NZ_APJX01000002.1, from coordinate 324,976 downwards.
GGATGAAACGTGGGCATCACGGAAAACCCCCGGATGTCAAAAAATTTTCCCCGGATGGCTGCCACGGGCTTCTGAATCCCGGTCACGGTCCGGGCGGCCGCATCTCCCAGCGCGATCACCACCACCGGCTGAACCGATTGCAGAAAAGCAAACACCTGTTCCGCATCCGGGGCATTGCAAACACAGACCTTGTCTTCAGCCAGTTTCATGGCTGCCAGAATCTTTTTCAACAGTGCGCCTGGCTCACCCATAAAAAAAGTGCCGGCCCCATCCACCAGCACCACGTTTGCCGATGCCGGACCGGCGTGTCTGAAAGGTTTCCGGGGTACGACCGGCCGGCCCCAGGCAGCCAGAATTTCCAGAGAGCGCGGGGAAAGCGGGACCCGGGTGAGTCCCATTTGTTTCTGACAACGCAGGTATCCGGATAGATCATCAATGATGTCTAGAAGCGTCACGCTCGAAGTCAAAAAAGGGATGTTATCCAAAGGTGTCATGACAGGCCGGAATCAACCGCGCGGATCAAGCCGGGTCAGGAGGTTGTCCAGAAGCACATGGGCCACAGCCTGTTTGTCCATCAGCGGAATATCGGTTTTAGACCCGTCTTTGAAAAACAGGGTCATTTTGTTGGTGTCGGTCTGAAAGCCCGCGTCTTTTCCCCCCACCAGGTTGGCAGCGATCATGTCCAGATTTTTTTTCTTGATTTTTTTAACGGCATTGGCTGCCAGATCATGGGTTTCTGCGGCAAACCCCACCAGAAACTGACCGGGTCGCTTGCGTTCCCCCATGGTTCTAAGAATGTCCGGGTTCTGCACCAGGGTCAGGGTCATGCGGTCCTGGTCGGATGTTTTTTTTATTTTCAGAGTTTCCCGGTGGTCCGGCCGGAAATCCGCCACCGCCGCCACCTGGATAATGATATCCGCATGCGCCATTTTAGATAGCATGGTATCAGCCATATCCTGGCAGGTCTGTACGCAAATTGTTTCAACGCCCACAGGCGGATCCAGGCTCACGGAACCGGTGACCAGGGTCACGGAGGCACCCCGCATTTCTGCAGCCCTGGCAACGGCATACCCCATTTTGCCGGAGGAGTGATTGCTCACATACCGCACCGGGTCAATGGGCTCCAGGGTGGGGCCGGCCGACACCAATACCTGTTTGCCGACAAAATCTTTGGGTGTCAGCATGTGTTCCATGCGGTCCACAATGAGCCGGGGATCGGGCAGACGACCGGGTCCTGTGGTTTTGCAGGCCAGAGATCCGGTGTCCGGATCCAGGATATGGATCCCGTCCTGTTCCAGGACATCCAGGTTTCGCTGGACCCGGATATTTTCATACATATGGGTGTTCATGGCCGGACAGATCATGACCGGGGCCGTCACTGCCAGAAATGTGGTGGTCAATGCATCATCAGCCAGCCCATGAGCCAGCTTGGCAATGCAGTTGGCCGTGGCCGGCGCGATCACGGCGGCATCGCATCTTGCTGCCACATCAATATGGGCCACGGATCCGTGGGAATCTTCCCACAGATCCGTGATCACGGGATTTTCCGACAGCACTTCAAACGTGGTTTTGCCCACAAACCGCAACGCGGCCTCCGTCATGGCCACATCCACGTCTGCTCCGGCTTTTTTCAAAAGCCGGAGCAGTTCCACGGATTTGTATGCAGCGATTCCGCCGGTGACGCCCAGCAGAATATGTTTTTGATTCAATATCGTCACTGGACAAGATCCGATTCAAGCAGGGCATCGGTATTATCCGGCAGACGGCCTTGATTCACCCGGGCCGCCACTCCGACTTCCACATAGGTGTAGATATGCTCGCTTTTAATGGAAATCACTGCGGATTTTATGGATTTTTCAAACACCAGAATCGCCATGTTGGGTGAGGCAATCTGGCTGACCATGGCCCAGTTGTCCTTGACCATGTTGTTGTTGAAAAAATTGATCAAAGAGCGCCGTTCCACCCTTCCTTTAAGCATCAGAATCCCGGATGTAAATCCCGGGGTGGACACGATCATACTTTTATCCTGAAGGACCTGCAGTTCCACCGGGATCAGCACATCTTCAAAATCATAGTACACCGCGGTTCTTTTTTTGGACTCTGGTGATGGTTTTGCCGCAGGTTCGGACACGGATGCAGGAGTTACCGTCTCAGCCCTGGATTCAGCAGGCTGGGTGTCTGAAAATATATTGTTGCACCCTGTCAACCCCACAAAACATCCCAATGCCGCCATAATAGTTACTATTTTAATTGTTTGTTTCATCAGATCCTCTCTCGTTGTTTTAAAATATCCTTTTCTAAAACGGATCAGGATGAAAGTCAATGGGTCTCCTAATACTGGCGCCAGCTGCCCGGAGCGGGATCGACATTTACGACGGCACCGCCGAAATTGTTGAACGCATCCACATAGTCCTGGACCAGCTGGACATCCGCATGGTTGCCAGATGCATGGACCCCACCGGTCCCGCTGATGACCTGGCCCATCACCGGCTGATCTCCCGGGCTGCCGCCGCCGTTGATGGTGGTGGTAATTGAGGCGTTGGGCGCGTAAATAACCCCATGTATCCTCACCGATCCACTCAGGACCACCGACGTCCCTTCCACAAAAATAATGCCATATACATCACTGCTTCCGCTGATAAACATGTCACCAGACACATGGATGATATAGGGCTGGGTGTTTTGGGGCGCGTCTTTAAAAAAATCCGTCTGACCTGACAAGCTGTTTGAAACTTCTGTATTAGTTAGAGAAGAAAATGAATAATCCGCAAAGGTTTTTAACGCATCCTGATTGACCGTGGGCAGCTCGGCATAAGTTTCCACCATATCAGAAGCCAGGTTGCCGTCATCATCGTATCCATTGACCACGTGAATCCCACTGCCGGTATTGCCCCCCGATGTGGTGACCGCTGTATATGGGGAATCGGCATCAGATCCGTCCTTTGGAGAAAGGCTAATCATGTTTTCAACTGTCTGGATGGAATCCTGAAATACCCCTTCAGATACCAGTTTGATATAACCACCTGGAATTAAGGGGTCATATACCCCGTATGAATCATTGCTGGAATCATAGGTGGTTACCGTGTAACTGGCTGTGATATTACCGATGATCATATCATCTCTGGTCGTTGAATAGCTGGTGTCTCCACGCCAGGTTATGTCGTTTTTGATAGAGGCTAAAGCATACTGGAGACCGGCTTCCGCCACATAAAAAGCCTGGGACTGTTTGCGGTAGTTGCCGGCAATGGTCTGGTTGGTTGTTGATACCATCAGGGCGGCCGTCCCCAGTGCAGACAATACTGCCAGGCTGAGCAGGCAAATGATCAATGCCGACCCATTCTGATTTTTAAACACCATATCTTTTATCTGTCTCCCAATATTATTCCGCGGTTGGTGTTATTTTGCAGGTGGATCCCAGAAAACCTGTCTTTGTGACCTTAATTTCAATCTCCGGAATTTGATTATTTTTATACGTTGATTTAGTTTTGATAGCCAAGCCAGTGGGTGGAATCTGCGCATCAGGATCATCTGAATTCAAAGTGCAGGCAGCGGTATCTCCCCCCCCGTAATATCCCGCTACACCCGTTGCCGGGATATCTTTAGAACCGCTTCCCGATCCAAACTTAATATTCGCTTCCACCGATGCATCGGAAACCGGATTCCCTTCATGATCATCCACATACACCACTAAATTAATATAGCTATCACCTTTGGCAGGGTCTGCCGGCGGATCAATGCATGTATAAAGTGTACAAAACACTTGTGGTGTAACAGAAAGTTCGTTTGAAACGGTCACAGTGATATATTCTTCAACATAACACCCTTCACTGTCGGTTGCCCTGATAGTAATCGTATGATCGCCGTTTACCACTTGAGTGGTGTCCCATTCACCCCAGGGGCTGATATTTCCAGTTGCAACCCACGGCTCATCGTCAATTTTCAGCTTGATACTGGCGAGGGTTCGCTCCCCCGGAAGGGTAACTGTCCCGTCAATGTTTATGGTGCCGGATACGGTCGCGTCACCCACTGGACTGACAATACTGATGACCGGCAACTGAGAACAGGCCGAGGAGATGCGCAGGGCCGCACTTTTATTTCCACATGCATCAATGGCACTCACATCATAATAATCGTTAGGAGATGTACTGGTCCAGGTATCTGTGCCGGCTCCCAGGCTTTCAGGGGTGGTTTCTGTCGGCGCTGTATCATCCACCTGGTATCCGACAATCTGGTATCCGACAATATAGTTCAGTGTACCCACCTCGAAATCATCCGCAGACAATATCCAGGAAATGGTGTCTGTGGTACCGGTTGTGGAAAAAACCGCGCCTGTGGGAGGGGCCGGTGCTGTGGGAGAAACTGACACCTCAGTGGTGGCGCCGCTGGAATTGGGACAAAAATCCACCGCTTCCATACTGTAATGATACGTATCACAGTCAATGGAAATGAAATTGCTATCTGAATAATTTGTGAATGACTTGGAAATAATGGTAGTATTAACAGGTACCGCGGATACTGAATCAGATCTGCTGAACACATTATACCCCTGAAGATCACATTCCGTGTTCATATTCCAGGAAAGGGTCACCTTTCTCTCAACCCCGTTGATATTTTCCGCACTGAATCCAGATGGCATGGCAGGAGCCTGCGTATCTGTAATGGACTGCTCAGCCGATTTCGGACCGGTTCCTGCATCGTTAACCGCAGCCACTGCCACGTTATAGGTGCAGGCTTTCAGGGCAGTTACGTCCAGTGTATATGCGGTCACATTCCCCACATCGACATTGTAGGCATAGGCACCGGAAGTGGTACCATAATAAACGATATACTTGAATACCTCACACCCGGCGGTACCGGTGACCGCATCCCAGGTGATATGAATTTTACACGGATAGGTATCATTCAGCCCAGTGAGCACCGGATTGGTAGGCGCTGCTGGCACATCACAATCGGTTCCCACAACCACATTGGCTGTATTACGAGATTTGATTCTGGCATTGGCGGTATAAGTTCGATACCCGCCATTGCTTTGAAATTTATGATCCGCCCGGTCCGTCCGGGAAGACAGAATCACCTCAATTTCTCCGGACCCCAGATGACTCAGCTGCATGTCCGTGATATTTTCGGCCACGATGTCTTCGATCACGGGCGTATCCACGGTCATGAATCCGACATCATTGACCTTTCTTTTCAATACCGGATGTCCCGGATCATGATAATCAAATGAAGGATCGTTGTCATCATTGAACACCGCGTAACTGACCACATAAATTTCTCCGACAGGAGTGCCGGCGGCATAGTTCCGGGCAATCCCCTGGCTGCCGGCGGCATCGGCCGGATTGGTGTCGATGGTCAGGGTGCTGCCCGAGATGGCTGTGACGGTGGCATATTCAGAACCGGTCCCGATATGAATCATGTCACCGACCTTGTAATCATCTGTAAGATCCAGAGTTATCTGGTTGCTCCCTGGGGGTACAGCGGCGGAAAGGGTCGTTGGATTGTTGTCGGTGGGCAAAACAGACAGAAACGTGATCACATCCGGGTCTGTTCCCGACCCTTCGGAAATTTTCGGGTTTGCATCCAGGTTGACGGTGACCGGATATGCAGGAATGAAAGACGAAGGGACAAAATCGGACAAATTGTTGATCAGATCATCCCCCATGGCATGATACCCGGCCATTCGAAGATCCCGCCGGATCATGTCCATGGCGACCCGGGCGGTTTGTTCCATCTCGATCACCTGATCCTGGACCGTGTAGGCATGGTGCTGGCCGATAAAAAAACGATAAATAGCCGTAACCAGTATACTCGTTATCGCCAGAGCCACAAGAATCTCAATCAAAGTGAATCCCGAAGGGGCGTTTTTCCGTCGATATTTTGGCATGTCCGGGCCTCCGATAGGCAAACGATTTTTATTCATTGGGCAATAATGGTCTTCATGGCCACTTTCCGCAGATCAGGGTCAGACCAGGAAACGATCACTTCCACTGTCTTATAATCCGGAGCAGTGCTGGTTGTCACAGAGACACTGCGGTCGAAAATACCGGCACCTGCCACTTCTTGTGCATCCAGATCTAATTCATCAGGTAAACCGGCATTGTCAACATCAGCATACGGCCCCGCATTGAGTGCATCCAGCTTGTTCTGGGCCAGATGAACGGCCGTGGTCAAATTTTTGCTCATGTAATTGCTTTTGATCACCATGGTGGTCATGGCATTGACGGCCAGCAGTCCGATGGAAAAAATAACCAGGGCAAAAAGCACTTCCAGCAAAGTGAAGCCGTTCTCGTTCTGAAGGGTATTTTCAGTCATTGATCCGCCATTAATTGGTTATGGGTCCTTTTTCTACCCCCCCCACACCGGAGGTCGTAATCTCAAGGGATTGCCCTTTTGAATTTTGAAGCTTGATCATTGTCTGGGTCATGGTACCAGTGGGGTTTGCATCCACCGGGTTCCGGGTCAAAGTTACGACATCGATCTTGTCTTCCGCCAGGTGACTCAACGATTTTTCTAAAATCCAGGTGCTGGGATCTGTTGATTCATCTTCTTTCTCAATTTCATATATATCAGTATTCACATCAAATTTAACCCGGTACTTCTGGTTCAACGAAACAGCCCGGCCCCGTGCATAGTTGAGATCGGTCATGACCTGCCGGGCCGCGGAATGAAGCCGGAAAGTGGGCAGGTTTGCAAGGATGTTGGGAACGGCAATGCCCGCCAAAATGCCGATCAGGGCGACCACGACCATCAGTTCCACCAGAGTGAATCCACTGCTGCGGTTCACCCGGGGATATGTGGTCTTCATTCCGGGCATAGGCGTTTTCTCCTTTGTCGAATTAATAAGGATTGGGTTGTGATTATAATCACCATACGAAAAAACAATACAAAAAGCAAGAATGAGGGGTTGGATTATGCAGGATATCACGCCGTTTACTCAAAATGCCAGGATTGGCAAAATGGGTAAACAGCAATTTTTTGACAGGTTTTACAATCCAGCAGGTGGCAAAGAAGCACGACTGGCCTGAATCTTTGATTCGGTCACAGATTCTGGTAAAAGCCGATGATTTTGACCGGCTCAAGACACTTCAATGGGGAATCAGAACCTGGGATGTGTAAAATTTCACGGACTGTGCCCCCGGTTTGGCGAAGACTGCCTGGCTGGATTCCGGCCAGGTGGTGGCATATATAATGTATTTTTTCAGATTAACTATACCGAAAACACTATTTAAATCATTGACATAAATTACACATTGGCATTAAATTATTAAAATTTAAGATCTCGCTCATTAATTCAAGGGATCGATATATGGAAAAAAGGGCAGCAATTCAAATTCGAATCGATAACGGATTCACTTTGTTGGAATTATTGACTATTATTGCCATCATTTCAACATTGGTCACAATTGCGGTGCCAAATTATATGGAATGGGTTCATTCATCGCGATTAAAAACTACCAGCCAGACCCTTATGACAGATCTTTCCATGAGCCGAATGCATGCCATCAAAGCCAATCCTGATACGGATGGTGTGACAGTCTTGTTTTCATCTTCTGGTTATATCATTTTTATTGATTCAAATAAAAACAGCGTTGTCGATTCCACTGAACAGGTGCTTAAGGATGTCGACTTCCCTTTCGGGATATCTCTAACTGCAATTACCTTTACAGGGAATAAGGCAATATTCCATAAAACTGGTTATATGGGTGCAGGCTCAGTAACGATTTCACGTAGTGATGGTAAAAGTATAAAGATTATAGTTAATGCTGTCGGACGTATACGAATGGAAACATAGAAAAATGAACTTCCAAAAAAACAATCAATTTGGTTTCTCTTTGATTGAACTGATGGTTGCTATGACAATCGCCAGCTTTCTGATGGCTGCGGTGTACAGTTTTTTTATTTCATCCAGTAAAACGGCGCTTATCCAGGAAACGACTGTAGCAGCAGTTCAGAGTGTGCGGGCAGGACTTGAATTGATGGCTCAGGACATTCAAATGGCGGGCTATGATCCTTTAGGTACTTCCGGCGCATCCATTGCTGTCAGTCAAACCGGGAAAATTCAGGTAACAGCAGATAGGAATGCTGACGGGATTATCAACAATTCTGATTTTGAAAGAATCACTTACGAACTTTCATCAGGGCAATTAAAACGAACTCTATATGAAGGCACGGCCAGTGAAAGCTCACAATCATTGATCAACAATGTTACCGCTTTGACATTCGCATATTCAGGCAATAAAGTGACTATTGAGTTAGAAGTGTCTGAAACAGTCGGAGGTGGTGGAGAAACAATAGTACGTAATTTGGAAACCACTGTTTATTGTCGCAATCTGGACCTTTGAATAACCGATCATGTCAGAGTTTAGGTTATATATAATGAACTTTAAGGCGCTTGCCCACTCAAAACTGAACAACAAAAGCGGTTTTACGCTGATTGAAGTGCTCGTTGCCATGGCGGTATTTGCCATTGGTATTCTGGCCATCACCGGGATGCAGGTCACATCCATACAGGGAAATCAATCCGCCCGTTTGAGGACCGAGGCGGTTTCCTATGCCTCAAAACACATGGATACCCTCATTTCCAATGGTTATTCGGCGGCGACAGACGGATCTGCCACGGAAGGTTCTATTATTCTCACGTGGACAGTGACAGGTGATTCACCTGTCACAGGAACCAAAACCATTGTCCTTACAGCGACATGGGATGACAAGTGGGGAGCAAAGAGTGTAACATTACGCTACATCATGTATAATCCCGATTGATTTTCTCAAATTCAAGCTCCTTTTGATTTTTAATGAAAAAAGAGTATGTTGCTCAAGATGTATAAGGGTGAAATCAGGAATATCAAAAATGGAAAAATATTGAAGAGTGGGCGGCAGATATCATGAAAAAAGATCACTGTATTGAAATATTAAAACAACAGAAGGGCAGTGTTATGCTCCTGGCCTTGATGGTTATGTCCGCATTGAGTATTGTCGGCATAACATCTTTGAACATTTCCAACACTGAACAGCAAATTACCGGTCATGTTCAACACCAGAAAATGGCATTTTATAATGCGGATGCGGGTGTGCAATATACCCTTGCCTGTATTGAAAATGATTTAAAAAATGGCACAGCCGATGTCCTTCCCACTGACGAGGACGAACCCGTTTCCTATTCTTATGGGATACCCAGCAATTTTTCCTTTAGTATTTCAGATATTCGATTATCCGGTCCAGACCTATACGAGATCACCAGTACTGGAACTGCGCCACAAAATGCCCAGGTGACAATCAAGGCTACCTTTATCGAAAATGTGATAAAACCGTTCAGCTTTGCCGCATTTGGCGATAAAAAAATGGAGGTTAAAAACAGTGGGGCGACTGAAAGTTATGACAGTGATAACCCAGATCCCAAAATCAGTGACCCCAATGATCCCAATTTTGAAAAAACCGGAAAGGCGGATATCGGATCAAATGAAAATTTGATCACCAAAACCGGGGCTCTAATTGATGGCAACGGCGTTGTCGGTAAAGATACAACAGGAACTCAAGGGACATATGATATCAAAAGCGGGTCTGTCTTCACCGGCACTGCCCCAAATCTGCAAGACAGAGTTGATCCAGACCCCTTGGGGGTTACAACCGGTGGAAAGTATGATCCCACAACATACAGTTCCAGTGCCAATAACGATAACAATGATATTACATATGGTTCAATAACCAGTAAAGGTGTCACAACTCCCCTTGGCACATCAATAACCACTAAAAGTGGAGACACCGTCACGTTAACAGGAAAACCGGGTGGATCGAATTTTTATTTCACCAGCGTTGAATTAAAAAACAGCGTTGATCTTGTCATTGACACAACCTCTGGCCCTGTCAATATTTTTCTGGATGATGCCAGCGGGAGTGGGGGTACAATTTTTGATGCAAAAAACAGTTCTATTGTAAACAAAAGTGGGAAAACAACTGATTTTGCAATTTATTCCAATTCGCCTGACAAAATTGTCATGCACCATGGCAGTGAATTTACCGGCATAATTTATGCCCCTTATGCTGAGATTGATATGAAAAACAGTTCCGCCATTTATGGCGCTATCTGGGGCAGTGATATTACCATTCGCAACAGCGGGGAACTTTTTTTTGATGAGGCATTGACAGACAAGTATGAACTGACCAACACAAATGAGTTGTCCCTTGTGTCATGGGAGATGCAATAACCCCACCAATAATGACTCAATTCCACCATTCCGGCAAAGACCCATTGAATAATTCCTGAACTTCCTGTTTCAACTGATTTTGTTGCACATTCAGTTGTTTTAACTGTTCCCAGGCAACATCTTGTGCCGCCTGGTCTTTTTGCTCTTTCGCTGTATTAAAAAAATGGGTCTGATCGTCTCTTTCTGCTTTGATTTTAAAAAAAGTGTTTCTTAATTGTTGTTCCTTTTCTTTAAAATCCAAATCTTCCGATTCTTTATTAATATCATTGTCTCCTTCATCCGACTTTTCGATTTCCTGATAATTTTCAGAGGAGTCCCCTTTTAAAGGTTCAACTTGTTTTAGTTCCTTTGGGACCGGGGATTCAGAATCAGTTATGGTGGATATCTGGTTTTTGGGAATCCCTACGATTCCGCCCCCACTGAAAAAATTTATCGTATTTCCCTCCACCCAATATGTATTGGTAATAAACCTGCCACCGTTATTGAGTTTTATAAGGTAATTGGCCGGACTTTCTTTTGGAATTGTTAAAATCGACAAAATCATCATTATCCAAATCCATTTTTTCATGAAACAACTCCCGGGCATAGCGTTAACTGGTTATAATCTCTTTAAAAACACACGACAAAAAATAACAATCCAGCGCAAAAAAACCTACAAGTAAAAAACAAAATATATCTAAAAATTTCCCCATGATCAAGGGTTCCCGGATATTTTGACAAACAACGCTTGACATTTGCTGACAGGCAACTATAATCGGTCAATCAGCTTGAAAATGCTGACGGATTGTTTTCGCCGTTAAGGTGTATTCCCGATTCTACTTGGGCGCGCACCCCAAAGCAAACAGATTTTTTTTATTTTTTATTACAGGAGAGCGCCGACATGGCAAATGGTATTGTAAAATGGTTTAACGACTCAAAAGGGTTTGGTTTCATCGAAGTTGAAGGCGGTGGAAAAGATGTATTTGTACACCACTCCGGCATTAATTCCAGCGGTTTCAAGTCCCTCAACGAAGGGGACCGGGTGTCATTTGACATCGAAGAAGGTCAGAAAGGGCCTTCTGCCAAGAATGTGACGGTGCTCTAAAATATACCCTTTGGTGTTATTTCAGACATACCTGACAGACTGATAAAAAGTTCCTGAATTTCAACGATTCAGGAACTTTTTTGTTTTAACGTCAATCGAACCAGAGATCGTGTTTCTTTGCCATCCGGCAACTCATAGTCATCCCATTGGATAAAAAATTTTTCATCCAGGGCATCCGTGATTTCCTCTCGGGCGCCCGGACTTTTCAAAGCATAGAGGATTCCTTCCTTCGCCAGCAAAGGGGCTGCCAGACCGGCCAGGCGATCGAGGTCGGCCACTCCCCGGGACAGGATTCCGTCAAACCGTCCCACAAACCACGGGTCATGGTGTAAATCGTCCACCCGCCCATGGATCGCATCAATTCCGTCGAGTTTCAGCATCCGGATCACATGTTTGAGAAAATGGATTTTTTTTCGGGAGGCATCCACCAGCACCATGCGGATGCCTGGATTGAGCAGTTTCACGGGCAGCCCTGGAAATCCACCGCCCGTGCCCATGTCCATCCATCTCCCGCTGTTGCCGCGAATATAGGGTTGAATGGCCACGGCATCCAGAAAATGCTTGTGCGCCAGAGGGGCCGGGCCTTTGATGGCGGTCAGATTGACATGCTGATTCCATTTTTCCAGCTGGGCTGCATGGCAGGCCATTTGTTCCACCTGAACCGGGGTGAGGTCAAATCCCATTTGCCGGCTTCCCCGGCCCAAGGTATCGCAAAACTCATCCATCCATCTGCCGGACATGGGATTCAAAACCGGTTCCAGGGCCTCACATAGGCTTTCATACCAGTTTTTTCGACAAATTCGGCCATGTCCCGGACTGCTGAGTCATGATCCACAAAGGTACCGATTCTTACCAGATACCAGGTTACCTTGTTGGCACGGGTCAGTTCCAGAATCCGGGCATCATAGCCTAGTGCGTGCAGTTTATTCAATTGATCCAGGGCATTTTTCCGGACCTGGAACGCCCCGGTCTGAATTTCGAATTCAGGATCAGGCGTTTTGTTTTCTGAAATTTTTTCTTCTATTTTTTCTTCAGGCGCCTCTGCCGTTGATTCCGTCACGGCCTGTTCAGCTGTTTGCTCTGTCGGGGCCGGAGTTTCAGTCGGCTCCGGAGTTTGTTCTGCCGGAGGCGCGGCTTCTGTCGGCTCTGAACCTTGCCCGGTCGGAGGCGTGGGTTCCGCCGGCGCCGGAGTATCGGTTCCCACCGTCTCCCGGGCTTCCGGGGCCGGGCCTAATTTTTCCAGCTGCGCTTTGGCATACGCCTCTTCAGGATCCACTTCCACAGCTTTTTCATAGGCGGACCGGGCCGCCTCGATGTTTTCAAGATCCATATACAGATCCCCTTTCAGGCAATGGGCCAGATAAAAATCCGGTACCAGTGTCAGGGTCTGTGCAATATCATCAAGGCTTTTGTCATATTCCTTGAGTTCGGCCCAGCAGATAGCCCGGTTGAAATACGCATAATGGCTGCCCGGGGAAAATTCGATTTCGCTGTTGTAATTGGCAATGGCTTTCTCGTATTCGCCTTTATAATACCAGGCCACACCCAGGTTGCTGTGCAGGCCTTTCAAATCCGGCATCATCTGCTTTGTCTTTTCAAAATCATGAATAGCCAAATCATACTGAGACAGCTTCATATACGCCACACCCCGGTTTTTATAAGCATCCGGATTGTCGGGATTCAGTTCGATCAGCTCAGTGAATACCTCGATGGCAGCCTCGTATCGCTGTTGCTTTAAATGGTCGACCCCTGTGTCAAACAATTGTTTTTCCTGGGACGCAAACACGGTGGCGCTCAAAAAAAAGACAAACAAACAAACCGGTATGATGCTGTGTCGTATCATGACTCTCCAGACATTCTCAAGATTCAAAAATATGATTCATCCTAAAAAAAATTCTCGGTAAACACAAGATAAATCACCTTTTCACCCGAACTTGCCATGACAGGATCCGGTCATGGCTTAGTCCTGATGGGTGGCAACGATTTTTCGGATTTCCGGCTCTAAAGACAGAAAGACCTCCACCAGCTCTGGATCGAAAAACACGCCGCTGCCTTTTTTGATTTCCGCCAGGGCTTCATCCACAGGCCACGGGTCTTTATAGGGACGTCTGGAAATCAGGGCATCAAACACATCGCAAATACAGGTGATTCTGCCGACCATAGGGATGTCTTTGCCTTTGAGATGCTGGTGATATCCGGTGCCGTCCCATTTTTCATGATGGGTCATGGCAATGATCCTGGCCACCTCCAGCAGCTGGGATGTGCCGCCGGAGAGCAGCTCTTCACCGATGCGGGTATGGGACCGCATGGATTCCCATTCCCGGGTGTCCAGTTTTCCGGGTTTAAGCAGGATGTTGTCGGAAATGCCGATTTTCCCCACATCATGCATGGTGGATGCCAGGTCCAGCCGGTCATATTCTTCCCGGGAAAGCCCCAGGGCCTTGCCCATGAGCCGGCAGTATTTGCTCATGCGGTTGATATGGGTGCCCGTGTCCTGGTCCCGGTATTCCGCGGCTTTCCCCAGGCGGTTGATCACTTCGATCTGGGCTTTTCGCAGTTCTTTGGTGCGTTCCCGGACCATCTCTTCCAGAATGGCATTCTGATTTTTCAACGCTTCCCCGGCCAGTTTCAGGGTCAGATGGGTTTTGACCCGGGCTTTGACCTCGGTGATATCAAAGGGTTTGGTGATATAATCCACGGCCCCCACATCAAACCCCTTGGTTTTATGGGTCAGATCATCCATGGCCGTGATAAAGATGATGGGAATGTCCCGGGTTCGGGGATCGGCTTTGAGCCGGTGGCACACGTCAAATCCATCCGTGCCGGGCATGACGATGTCCAGCAGAATCAAATCCGGCAGATTCTGTTTCACAAACCGGATCGCTTCTTCGCCATTAAGACTGACCCCCAGCTTATACATGCCTTTCAAAGCGTTCACCAGCACATCCACGTTGGATTTGGTATCATCCACCAGCAGAATCATACAATCATTGATCGTTTTCATGAATCTCAATTCCCTGCTCATTTCCAGTCACCTGCTTTTTCCATGAGCCGTGTCATATATTTTTTCGCATCCTCAAACTGATAATTTTTAACCGCCGCTGTCAAATGTGTCATCTCTTTTTTCCATGTGTCATGGACCAAGGGTGCTAATTTTTGGACCAGGGTTTCAGAAACAACCGGATCACATTGGTCAAGGCTGTCCATCAAAGACCGGGCCAGGTCTTTGATTTCACCCACCGAAACATCGGTGGACAAACAAGACGTATCGGTTTTCTCCTCTTTTTTAAAGGCGTTGATCTGTGCACAGAACTGTTTGGCAGACCGGCACACGGTTTCATAGGCCTCCCGGACCTGCCCCAGCAGGGACTGAGCATCTTGACCATTTTTCTGCCGGCATGCCTGCTCCAAAGCTTTCACGGACTCAAACAGGGCCATGGCAGACACATTGCCGGACGCACCTTTGAGCGAATGGCTCAAATCCGCCGCGGCTTTGAAATCGGATCGGTTGATCAACGCGTTCATTTCCTGGTGAAACCCGGTGTAGGTGTGACAGAAATCAGACAAAATCTCCGCGTAAACAGGCGCTGCCCCTCCCAGCCGTTCCAGGCCGTCCTCAATATCCAGGCCCGGCAGGTTTTTTGTATCCGTCTCTGGCGGTGCAGGTGGTTGTGTACAAGGAAAAACCGATTCAGGAACCGAAAATGGGTGACCCGGACCGATCTGTTTTTTCAGTGCCGTGAACAGCACATTTCTGCTGATGGGTTTGAGAACGTAATCATTGATCCCAGCTTCCAGACAGGCTTTCCAGTTGTCTGCCTTGGCATGGGCGCTCATGGCGATGATGGGCAGCCGGGTTTTGGAAAACTGCTGCCGGATGATGCGGGACGCTTCAATTCCGTCCAGATGCGGCATCTGTATGTCGATCAGCACGGCCGCATAATCGTTTTTCTGCACCTTTTCAATGGCTTCAAGACCATTATTGGCTGTATCCACGGCCACGCCAGCGATGCGGAGCATTTCCGAGCCGATTTTACGATTGATGGCATTGTCTTCCACCAGAAGAATCCGGGTGTTTGAAAAGGTTGCGTCATTTTTTTCTGCCGGCAGGGGATCTGGCCGTGTCCGGTGGGTATTGCGGAATGTGTTTTGCACCACATTTTTTAAAATCGATTGTTTCACGGGTTTGTTCATGGACCGGATGAACCCCAAGTCCCTGGATCGGTTTACATCATCATTTTTGCCCATCCGGGTCAGGGCGATGGACAGATCCACAGATTCGACCATGGATTTCACGTCCTTGAAAACAGCCGGATCTTCAAGATCCGTCACCCCCATATCCATCACTACCAGATGAAATAAAGCGGAATGGTGTGATGCAGAAATCAGATCCACGGCTTGGGAAGCCGTCTTGCAGGCAGTGACGTCAAACCCCCATGATTCAAGCAGGTGAACCAGGGCCTGCCGGCCGGACCGGTTTTCCACGGCAACCAGGGCTGAATACGATTCAAATTCCGCGGATGTCTGTGTCCGGTCTTTCCGGGATTGCATCTCATGTTTGAACGGGACGTTAAAGTAAAAGGTGCTGCCCTGCCCCGGCTGGCTGTCCACGCCGATGGTACCGTTCATCATTTCAACGATCTGGCGGCAGATGGCCAGACCCAGGCCGGTTCCCCCATATTCCCGGGTTTTGGCATCGTTGATCTGGGTAAACGATTCAAACAGATGATCAAAATGTTCCGGCGCAATCCCGATCCCCGTGTCCGTCACCCGGAAACCCAGTTCGATCACGGCATTTTCACAACGTATCGGTTCCACCCGAATGATGATTTCTCCGTGCCGGGTAAATTTCAACGCATTGGAGATCAGGTTGATGAGTATCTGACGCAGCCGCATGGGATCCGCCATCACCTGTTCAGGCACATCCGGATCAATATCCACGATCAGTTCCAGATTCTTCCGGGTGATCATTTCCAGAAAAATATCCGACACATCTTCCACCACATCCCGGACATTAAAAAGGACTTCCTGGAATTCCAGTTTTCCGGCTTCAATTTTTGAAAAATCAAGAATATCGTTGATCAGCCCCAGCAGAGAAAAAGCGGAACTCCGGATGATTTCCAGGTATTCGGTCTGCTGCCGGGAAAGATCATCCGCCATGATCAGATCACAGGTACCCACAATCCCGTTCATGGGGTTCCGGATCTCATGACTGATGACCGCTAAAAATTCACTTTTGGCCTTGTTGGCTTTTTCCGCCTCTTTTCTGGCGGCTTCCACCTGTTTGATGGCACCGGACAGCCGGGCTGCGTTTTCTTCCTGAATTTTTTTGGCCAGATTCAGTGCCCGGGCTTTTTCCCTGAGCATCTGCTGGGCTTTTCTCAACGCCTCTTCCGCCTCCATCTCCTTGGTCACAAGGGTGAGACATCCGGAAGAGACATGAATCCGGTCCTGTTTGAAGGCCGTGACCGTGGCCTGATCTTTAAGCCATGCAATGTCACCATCGGCCAGCTGCACTTTATATATGGCTTCCACCTGCCCTTTTTTTTCACCCTGTTTTCGAAGCCCTTTTCGGGAACCTGTCAGTTCGGGTTGCCGCAATCGCCGGGGCTGGATCTGATGATGATTGTCATCCTGGTAATCATAAACCCGCCGTTCCACAATCCGGTTTTTGAAAACATCTGCCAGATCCGGTATCGGACACCCCATCAGATCGCTGAACCGTTGGCCGGCGAACTCGTACCACATGGCATTTTCCTGCTCCTGCCAGGCGGACAGATAAGGGATGACCGGTGTCAGGGTCTTTTCAAAGGCAATCAGCCGGCTGATATTTTCTTTGACATGGGTTTTCAACGCATGGCTGTAGTTTCCATGCAGTATTTTTCCAGGATAATCCTTGTTTTCCATTGGTGCTTTTATCTTTCTTTTATCAGAATCCCCGGTCATGGTTCAGTCTTCAGGTCCGGCTGATATGTGCATTGATCTTTTTTTTGATGTCTCGGCTTTTAAACGGTTTGGTAATATAATCAGCCCCCCCGCATTTGACCCATTTTTTTTCATGATCCGGATTGTCTACGGCGGAAATAAAAATCACCGGGATATCTCTGGTTTCAGGGTCAGATTTCAATTTGCGGCAAACCTGAAACCCATCCATTTGGGGCATGACGATATCCAAAAGAATCAGATCAGGGTGATGGGTTCTGGCAAACTGAATCGCATCCTTGCCGTTGAGACTGACCCCGATCTTGTAATCCCCCTTCAGGACCTGGACCAGTACATCAATATTGGTCTTGGTGTCATCCACGATCAAAACGGTTTTCATATCAGGTTCTCCCGGGTTCCGCCGGCAAAAGTACCCATATCTTTGTGCCGTGGTTTTTCTTTGAATGAACCGCCATTTCCCCGCCATGTCCGGCAATGATCGCCCGGCTTATCGCAAGACTCAAGCCCACCCCTTTTTTCATATCCTTTGGTTTTAAGGAAAAATAGGGAAGGCACACCTGATCCAGGTATGGGTCGTCAATGCCGCACCCGTTGTCCGAGATGCTCAACTGAACATAACGACCGGGATCCGGGCGGGTTTCAGAAACAGGGCGGGTTTCAACCGGTGTGTCTTCAATGGATATGTTTTGCAGGGTCACCTCGATCTTTCCGTCATGTTTCTGTGCCACGGCCTCACAGGCATTGATGATGACATGCTCAAGAGCCCGGGCCATCAACCGGGTATCCACCCGGCACGGCCACACCCCTCGGGGTATCTCGACCCGGCAGGGGATATCGCTGCCTTGCATCAGGGACCGGACCACCCGGGCAACCACCCGGGTGAGCAGGGAATTTTTTTCCACGGCTTTATCTTCCCCGGACAGATAGAAAATATCCCGGTTCAGGGCCAGAGCACTGCGGCTGATTTTCAGGGCATTGGCCAGAAACCGCTGCCGTTCCCGGGAACTTGCCGTTGTCGTGGCCGACAGTTGAATGTAATCGGCAATACCGTTCAGCATATTGTCCAGATCATGGGAAACACCGGATGAAAATGTCTGAATCACCCGCTGTTCTCTATATTCCATCCGGCGTTCCAGATCTGTCATGTCGGCAGATATGTCTGCGGTAAATCCATCAACCCGATCGCAGCCATGCGCTTGATTCCCATAAGGGGTGCCGGATTTTTCCACAAGCCAGGCAAACCGGTTGTCCCGGCGTTCAAACCGGTAAACGATATCCAAGGGCACATGATTTTGAAACAGCTGTTTATAGGCGTTTCTCACCTTTTGTTCATCCGAAGAATGGACCCGGTTCAGCCATCCGCTTTTGCCCATCTCCTGAATGTGCTTCACGGGAAAACCGGTCAGCCGCGCCACAGCCGGGCTGATATCGGTAAAGTCACCATTGGCATCCAGGGTCCACCCCACAATGCCCGGCACCCGATCAAGCCGGCGGTTGAGAAATCGATCCTGCCCAGCTAAACCCTGGGTCCGGTTCAAGGCATCGTTCAGAACAGTATCAATGGTTTTTAAAAACCCGGCAGGATCCGCCGGTTTTCTGACCACGGCCTGGGCACCGACTTTCCGGGCCTGCTGCTGGATCTGTTTTTCGTCCCGGGCGGAAGAATAAAAAATAAAGGGGATATGCTTGAGTTTTTCATCCAGTTGACACAACCGACAGAACTGGAATCCATCCATTTCAGGCATCTGGATATCGGAGATAATCAGGTCACACAAATGTTTTTGAAGCAGACCCAACGCTTTTCCAGCACTCATGGCGGACAGGACGGCATACCCGTTTCGGGTCAGCAGCACCTCAAGGACTTTGAGATTGACCTTGATGTCATCGACAATGAGTATCGTTTTCATTATATCCTGACCGGGTGTTCAAAAATAAGGCCCGCCATCAAATTTCACAAAAGGCTTATCTGGTGTTCATTCCCTGTTTTTCTCCCCAGGCATGCCATAAACCAGACATACCATATTGAATTTGAAACACTACCAAAAAAAACGGAACAAAGTCAAACGATAAATCAGGTAGGAAGAAGGGGTTGTGCTCACTTTCGGGTGCCCCATATTTGCCGCAGGATTCGCTTTCTGACCGATCCCAGAAATTCAATTTTACTCTATGGACGACCTGGGATAGAATTCATCTGAAATTATAATTTGATTTAACAAAATGGCACACCAATTGCATATAAAATTGCCTATATTTCGATAATTGAATTAAAAAAGTGTATTTACCACAAAAAAACATGGCAGCCAAAGCAGGAGAACAAAAATGAAAAAATTAGTTTATACCGGGCTTGGAGCATTGATGATCATGGTCTTCTCATTTAGTGCCTCAGCGACCACAATGGATGTTAACTATGGGGCTACTAAACGGGTAAATTTTGAGTATGAGGGCAATGCTCCCAGTGATTATGTTGCCGAGTTTAACGTCAAATTGTATGGGACAGACTGGGATCCTTATTTATCTACGATTGCGTATTGTGTGGATTTAGAAAATTTAATTTATCAAAAGTCTTACGATGTGACACTTAATCCTGTTACCCTTGGCAGCAGCACATATGGCAGCAACAACTATCTGCAGGCCGCCTGGCTGATGGATAAGTATTCTGCAGAAGCTTCAGGAAATATAAAAAAAGTTTCCGGGTTGCAACTGGCCATCTGGGATGCCATCTACGGTGAAGGTTTTACTAATAATGAACCTACCGCAACCTTCGGCACTATCGGCCATTATTACAATGGTTACTACACTTCCTTGAGTGACGAAACTTGGGATGACGCTATGTGGTCCTCTCTTGGCTACAATTATGCCGTGACCACTTACGGCGGCAGCAATAATGTCCAGCAACTTCTCGTGCAACTGGATCCGGTTCCGGAACCCGCAACCATGCTGTTGCTGGGAATGGGCATTGCCGGGTTGGGTGCCGCCGGCAGAAAACGTTTCAAAAAAAATAATGTCAGCGGTTGCAGATCCTGAAATATCGTTAAGCGTTTATTATTTTTGACAATAATAATTTTTGAGTTATAATACGTAAAACAGAAATTACAAAGTATTGAGACAATATTCATCACCCCGGTTACCCTCAAATTGAGGAGACAATATATGAAACGGTTAGCAATTTATCTGTTGTTGTTTATATTCTGGATCACAGGCGCTGTCCATGCCAGCACCTGGAAAATAAATGACGAATATATCGGCGGCAAATATGACGACAGCAACTATGTAAAAAAAGAGGGTGACGTAATTGCAATCAATACCAGAGAATTTGATATCGATTGGATGAACGTTACCATAAAAACCAACGGTGACGTAAAGGTCCGAATCAAAACCAGATATGAAGACGGCACCCGGGATACCACCTATGGGGATCTGTTTGTGAGCACGGATGGGTGGAATCCAAAAGTGGATTTAAATTCTTGGGACTCTGAAGACACCTATGAAAGATATCGTTCCGACACCTATGAAACAGGGGAACGCTGGGAATATGCGTTAAGCTCCTCATCCGGCAATATCTATTCAGTGGATGCCGACAATATCTGGCGGTCAGACCAAGAATTTTCTGACCCTTATTATCAGAATCACTGGTATCGGCACGAACAGGAAGTGCTCTACAAGCCTGGCGAAGAAGAAGCGAGTGTTGGTGACTTTGCTTTTTCTCATTCCGGCAATCTAATCAAATATGCCTTTAATCTGTCAACATTATTGGGTGAGGACTGGAGCTGGGAAGACGAACTGGACTTAGGATTTCACTGGGCCATGACCTGTGCCAATGACGTAATCGAAGGCGGCATCTACAAGGCCGCTGCTGTACCGGAACCTGGGACCATGCTGCTTTTGGGGATGGGTCTTGCCAGCCTTGGTGCAGCCGGCAGAAAACGGCTCAGAAAACAATAACCCCGGGGCCGGGTGAAATTGTTTTCATTTGATATAACAATTTTTGGCAAAATTTATGACAATTATTGTTACGAACAAGCACATTTTTCAAAAAAGAGGCAAGCAATGAAACCGTTATTTCTAAAAATTTCAATGATTTTGTGCACGCTGTTTTTATGGACGGGCATGAGTATGGCAACGTCAACGGGTATTTTTGTGGGTGATTCCAATGATCTTACATCAGGCTTTCAACCTCAACTAGACTCCTTTACGAACGTAAATGCGCTGGTTGATCTATACAATGACAACACTGACACCGATCTGCCGGAAGATCTGACCCTTCTTGGAAAATGGGAAGGTGGTGATTGGAGTGTCTGGAATGATGATTCTATTTCAGAATTCACCGGCTCTTTTACAGGCGCTGATGGCGTCTGGTCTGTCAGTGATGACTGGGATAAGGCGGACCCTCTCTACTACAGTTTGAAAGCCGGGGGCAAAGGAAAAAGTGGCGGTGGTTTTGAACTCTGGTACGCAGACGGATTTCTGGACGGTGTATGGGACACATCCGGCCTTGACAATAAAGACTTATCCCACATTTCCTTCTGGACAGCTAAAGGAAATACCAACCCCGTGCCTGAACCCGCGACATTGGCCCTGGTAGGACTGGGGCTTGCCGGCATCGCCGGATACCAGCGCAAACGACGTTCCAGTTAGAGATAGATTTTCATACGCGCTTTTTCTTCCGGTGAATGGATTTTTCCATTCACCGGTTTTTTTTCATGCGTTTATTGACAAACTTTCCTGATTCGTATATAGAATCTTTTTTCATATACTGAGATTAACCTGACAATTCAATTATAATACCATCGCAACATAACATTAGCTGAACCCGGAAAAATGGACCGCCCTTTGTTGGCAGACCGTTGCGTTTTTTTTGAACCAATGACATGCCGCTTTTCGGGCAAATTTTATTCATGAAGGATGATGTAAAATGATCAGAGATTTAAAACAGGTGAGAAATATCGGCATCAGTGCCCATATCGACTCCGGCAAGACCACCCTTTCGGAACGGATTTTATTTTATACGGCCCGGATTCACAAAATCAATGAAGTCCGGGGAAAAGACGGTGTCGGCGCGGTCATGGACTCCATGGAACTGGAAAGAGAACGGGGTATCACCATTGCGTCGGCTGCCACGTATTGTGAATGGAAAAAACACAATATCAACCTCATCGATACCCCGGGCCATGTGGATTTCACCGTGGAAGTGGAACGGTCCCTGCGGGTGCTGGACGGGGTGGTGCTTATTTTATGCTCGGTTGCCGGGGTGCAGTCCCAGTCCATCACGGTGGATCAGCAGATGAAACGCTATCAAGTGCCGTGTATCGCCTTTGTCAACAAATGTGACCGGTCCGGCGCCAATCCGGCCAAGGTGGCCAAACAGTTGAAAACCAAACTGGGACACAATTCCGTGTTGATGCAGCTGCCCATTGGGCTGGAGGACAAACACCAAGGTGTGGTGGACCTGGTGGCCATGAAAGCCTATTATTTTGAAGGCGAGCATGGTGAGCGCGTGGCAGTCAAAGAGATTCCCGAAGATCTGCTCGAAGCGGCAAAAGAAGCCAGAGAAGAATTGATCGATGCCGCCTCTTTGTTCTCAGAAGAATTGACCGATGCCATTCTCGAAGAATCGGACATCAGTGAAGAATTGATCAAAAACGCCGTGAGAACCGGCGTGATATCCAGACAGATCACCCCGGTATTTTTGGGTTCCGCTTACAAAAATAAAGCGATTCAGCCGCTGCTGGATGCCGTGCTTGATTATCTGCCTTCTCCCCTGGACATCCATAACGAAGCCATTGATATGGACAACAACGAAGAAAGCGTGGTTCTGGAAAGCAACTTTGACAAACCCACGGTGGCACTGGCCTTCAAGCTTGAAGACGGTCAATATGGCCAGTTGACCTATATCCGTGTTTATCAGGGATGTATCTCCAAAGGCGACACACTGGTAAACTCCCGGGACGGCAAAAAAATCAAAGCCGGCCGGCTGATCCGTATGCATGCCTCCCAGATGGAGGACGTGGAAGAGATCCCTGCCGGCCATATCGGTGCCATGTTCGGCATTGACTGCGCATCCGGAGACACCTTTGTCTCTCCGACGATCAATTACTCCATGCTGGCCATGCATGTGATGGAACCGGTGATTTCTCTTTCCATCGTTCCCAAGGACAACAAAGCCCAGATCAACATGTCCAAGGCATTGAACCGGTTCACCAAAGAAGACCCGACTTTCAAGACATATGTGGATCATGAAACCGGTGAGACAATTATCCAGGGCATGGGTGAGTTGCATCTTGAAGTGTATGTGGAGCGCATGAAACGGGAATACAAGGCAGAAGTCACCACGGGCGCCCCCCGGGTGGCTTACCGGGAGACCATCACCCAGAAATCGTTGTTCAACTACACCCATAAAAAACAGACTGGTGGTGCCGGCCAGTTCGGTCGGGTGGCCGGATTTATGGAACCGTGCGAAGAAGATTTTCAATTTGTCAACAAAATCACCGGGGGCCGGATTCCCACTCAGTATATCCCGGCCTGTGAAAAAGGGTTTGCCGCGTGCATGGCAAAAGGTCCCAAACTGGAATTCCCGGTCACCGGTGTCCGGGTGACCATCGACGATGGTGCGTTCCATGCGGTGGACTCATCGGAAATGGCGTTTCAGGCCGCTGCCCGGGGCGCATTTCTGGAAGGCTACATGAAGGCCAAACCCGTGGTCAAGGAACCCATCATGAAAGTGGTCATCGAGACCCCCAATGAATTCCAGGGGTCCTGCATGGGGCTGATCAACCAGCGCCGGGGAATCATCCAGGGATCCCAGGAAGAAGGCGTGATGTCGGTGATTGAAAGTCAGGTCCCTTTGTCGGAAATGTTCGGGTTTTCCACGGTTCTCAGGTCTGCCACCCAGGGAAAGGCCCAGTTCACCATGGAATTTTCTTCTTATAAACAGGTTCCCCAATCCATTGCCGAAGAAATCATCAAACAGAAACAGGAAGAAAAAAAAGCCTAAGACCGCCATATCAAGGAGAGGGAATATGTTAAAACAAGATCTCAATTTCAGAAGCCCCATTGAAAAAATCATGGGCATTGACAATATTACCAACAGCAAATTCGGTGCCGTGCTCTCCAGAGCCGGCGTGGGCAAAACCCGGTTTCTGGTACAGATTGCGCTGACGCAACTTTTAAAAGACCAGAAAATCGTTCATGTCAGCCTGGATGATTCCATCGGAAAAATCAATTTGCGCTACAACGAAGGTTACACCAACCTGGTGGACAGCATCGGGTATGTGGATCCCCAGAAAGCGGTTCGGCTGTGGGATGACATCAGCCTCAACAAAGTGGGCATCAGCTACAATGATGTCACATTTGACACTGAAAAGCTGAAAGACTACCTGAAGAGCTTTAAAAAGGCCGACCTGCCCATGCCGGCAATGATGATCATCGACGGCCTTAATTTTGATGAGGACATTACAGACATTCTGGAAAAACTGCAGGCATTGAATCAGAAATTTTCCACTTCCATCTGGTTTGCCATGAAGACCCACCGGGACGAGGCCATGGCAAAAGACGGATATCCGGTTCAGCTGGAAACCCGAAAAGACCTGTTTGACAAGGCCCTGTTTCTGCAACCCGTGGACAACCAGATTCAGGCGGTCGTGCTCAAGGACGGCAACCGAACCGACCAGTCATTTCTTCTGGATCCGGCCACCATGATGCTGGCGGAATAAAATTTTATTGATAATCTTCTGAGATGTTCCGGCTGTTCCGGCCGGAACATCTCTTTTTTTTCGCATTCTCAGACCCATTGCCGGATAAAATTTTCAATGGCCTGATACACCCGCTTCACCCCTTCTCCGATCAGAATTCCGTGTCGTTCATAATCAAACAGATACAATTCCTTGACCGTTGATCCCAGCTGATGGAACAATTTTTCGGTGCCTCTCGGATTGACCACCGGGTCTTTTCTGGACTGGACCACCAGGACCGGACGGGTGATCTGTTTCAGTTTGGGAGCCAGCTGCTCCATGAGCATTCCCAGTTGATGGATACCGGCAATGGGGTTTCTCATGTAATTGATATGGGGATTTTCCGGGTGGTTGTCAATGAATTCCCTGGCCATTGCGTTGAAACGAAAACGACGGATCATGGTGTTCCAGGCATTGATGGCCGGTATAAAATGAGCGCCCATATCCTGGAGCTGCATGGGCGGCGCCACGGCAAAAACCGCGTCATAATCCGTCACCCGGGTCGCCAGCTCCAGGGCCAGCCCTGCACCCGTGGAAAACCCTCCGATAAACCGTTTACTG
Organism: Desulfotignum phosphitoxidans DSM 13687; assembly: GCF_000350545.1. Taxonomy (GTDB): domain Bacteria; phylum Desulfobacterota; class Desulfobacteria; order Desulfobacterales; family Desulfobacteraceae; genus Desulfotignum; species Desulfotignum phosphitoxidans. The sequence goes on along the minus strand of NZ_APJX01000002.1, from coordinate 299,456 downwards.
CAGGAATGACGTAACGCCACATACGCTTCTTCCACAGAATCCATCCATTGTTCATAACCGACCCGGGCCAGATCATCCGGAGAGGTACCATGTCCTTTGAGCCGGGGTACATGCACGGTGAATCCTTTGGCATACAGGTATTGGGCAAAATTTTTCATCTCTTCCGGGGCCGCCATATACCCGTGAATCAGCAGCACACCGGGACTGTCCGATGTCTGATTCAAAAACCGGGGCCGGCCGATCTGCTTGTTTTTGGATTCATCCGGTCTGAAAAAAGTGGCATAATCTGCGGTAAAATCCATATTCATCTTTTCAATGATCCGGGATCTGACCCGCTCCCGGATCTGACGACGGGGCATCTGGGCGATCTTCTTCAGGCAGATCTGGGCGGCTTCCACCGGTTCCACTTCATTGGCCATGACCAGAATGGGGTTTTCCATGCGGATGGCATGAAATTCAGATAAATTGTACAATCGGGCCTGATCTTTGAAAAACCGGCGCCCGTCTCCATCCATGCGAATCACTCCGGTTTCTTCCGCCAGGGTCAAAAAATCCGAAATCCGTTTGAACCGGTCATCCACCAGCAGGTGAATCTGATTCTCTTGCAGCAGATCCGCCACATGGCAGATGCGATTGAGCACCAGACAGGTGACGGCATAAAACACCTTGCACGCGAATTCATACCGGTCAATCCCTTCTCTTTTGTATGGATAATGCTTGAGAATGCCTGCCATGACATGGTCATAGTTAATCGTAGTCAACCCATACACCTGGGCCATGTATGTTTCCATGACATCAATGGCGATCTGTCTTGAAATCTGCCTGGATTCCAGATCTTCAAACGGGCGGATCCGGCGTTTCACCGTCAAAAGACTTTCCAGAAAAGGATGATGAAGATATGGTGCCATGTCGATGGGCGTGCCGAACCGGATGGTGATGTCCACACCGGTAAACAGCATGGCCCCTTCGGTCATCAGTTCATCCATCACCCGCCTGGAGGGTTTTTTCAAAAGCAGCCCGGCCATGGATCCTAAAATGTTGTCCCGGGGATTGGCCGGGTAATAGGTGATATTGACCGGCACGATATGGGTGGACTGATTCAGGATATCATCGATACCGGTTAAATCGAGTTCTTTTGTCAACCGGTAAAATTCCGGGGCTTTCAATGCTTTCAGACGGCGCAGGCGCTCCCTGAAAAACGCACATCTGAGCGCCACCACTGCGGCGCCGGTATGAGGGCGCAGTTCTCCTTTGTCATCGGTGAGCACAAACCGGCCGTCTTTGACCAGTTTTTTATTTTTCACCATCATGCCTTCCGGAAAAATGATCCAAAGGGCATCTCCGGACAACAGGGTTTTCAAAAGCAGGTCATCCCGGTCCGGTGCATTTGTGGACACGGCCCCCAACCGTCTGAGCAGTCCTTCGAGCACGGGCACATCAAACAGTTCCCTGGCTGCCAGAGACCAGACCTGCCTGCCGGTAATGCTGTGGATATGATAGGGCAGAAACACCGTTTCAATGCGGGTGAAATGGTTGGCGCAGAACACCACCGATCCTTCCGGAATATTGGATTGTCCCTGGATGGTGATTCTGGCCCTGGAAAACCCGGAAAGGGTTTTTAACGTATAAGAGGATAATTTGAATGCGACCCGGTTCATGAACATGCCTTTATTTTCAAAATCATTGCCCGGGTCATCCCGGTGTGTTGAATTTTCAGCCGGTTGGTGATACAACACCCAATAAAACACACCGCCCGACCGGACTTGTTTTTTTGATACCCTGCCCGGATTATAGTATGGAACCATACCAGGTTGTCAAAAACAATTTATTGAATGGAGACTTTGATTTGTACGCTAAAATCGTTATTTTGACATTTCCCCCGAATGTGGCCCATAAAGCTGTGGTCTGCCAGCTGGTTAAAAAATTTGATCTGCTGTTCAATATTTTACGGGCGGAAATTTCCAGCCAGAAAAAAGGGGCCATGGTGCTGGAAATCACGGCGGCATCCCGACCCGACTTTAATAAAGGCATCGAATACCTCAAACAGCAGGGAGTTCAGGTGTCCACACCGGAACATCAGATCTACAAAGATGAACAGATCTGTACCCATTGCGGGGCCTGCACGGCTGTTTGCCCCACCCAGGCGCTGTATATCCAGCGACCGTCCATGGAAGTGATTTTTGACAAGGACAAATGCTCTGTGTGTGAATTGTGTATTGTGACCTGCCCTTCCCGGGCCATGGGGCTGTTCACCAAAGAGCCCGAAGCCGCCATCTGATGCACGCACCCGCCATCGGTGTGGCTGTCAGCGGCGGGGTGGACTCCCTGGTCGCCGCGTTTCTGCTCAGACAGCAGTACAAACAGGTATTTGGCCTGCATTTCACCACTGGATACGAGACCCGGAAAACAGAGATTAACCGGCTCAAAGACCAGCTGAAAATGGACATCATCACCCTGGATCTGTCTGAACCCTTTGAAAACCAGGTGGTTCAATATTTCTTATCCACCTACGCCCGGGGAAAAACCCCGAATCCCTGCATGATCTGCAACCAGAAAATTAAATTCGGGGTCCTGCTTAAACAGGCGCAAAAACAAGGGGCCGATTATCTGGCCACCGGGCATTATGCCACCATTGTCAATGCCTTGACCCGACCAGATGATGCCGTGCCCCACCCCCGGCTTGAAAAGTCAACGGATAAAAATAAAGACCAGTCCTATTTTCTGGCCCGGCTGTCCTGTGAACAGCTGTCCAAAATTCTATGTCCGCTGGCCGGGTTCTCCAAATACCGGGTCAAAGCCCTGGCCGAAAAACATGGCCTGGTACCGGTCTCTGCCAAGGAAAGTCAGGATATCTGCTTTATTCATGACAAAAATCTGGCCTCATTTTTCACCCAAAAAACCGGCCGGTCACCGGAACCCGGGCCGATCATGGATATTCACGGCCGCCGGGTGGGAACCCATACCGGGGTTTATGCCTTTACTGTGGGCCAGCGCCGGGGAATCAACTGTCCGGCATCTGAACCCTATTATGTGAGGCGCATCGATCCTTTTACCCATACCCTTCATGTGTGCTTTAAAAAAGACCTGGCACAGCAGCAGATGACTGTGGAACAACTGGTCTGGCATGATACCCGGTCGGATGCCAGACCAGATAATACGTCTCTGGAAGTGGCGGTTAAAATCAGGTACCGCCACAAGGAAGCCCCTGCCACGCTGGTTTGCCAGGTTACATCGGGCCAGGTGCTGTTCCATCAGCCTCAGAATGCCGTGACCCCGGGTCAGGCCGCTGTTTTTTACCATGGAGACCGGGTGCTGGGATCGGCAATTATCCAATGAAAACATTTTATATCAAAACGCTGGGATGCAAGGTCAATCAATATGAGTCCGACGGCATTGCCGCGGATCTTGAACACCACGGACTGGTCCGGTCAAACAAAGACAAATCCAATAATGTGTGCATCATCAACACCTGTGCCGTGACATCCAAGGCAGCCATGCAATCCCGTCAGGCCATCCGGAAACTGGCCCGGGACAACCCGGATGCAAAAATCATCGTGACCGGTTGCCATGCCCAGACAGACCCGGATATCATCCGGCAGATCGATGATTCGTTTGAACTGGTCTGTCACCAGGATAAAACCCGCCTGGCAGACCACATTCTTGGGGCTGCTGATCCGTCGCCCATGCGTTTCAAACCCGTAGACCACTCTGCCGCCAACCGGTTTCACAGCTTTGAAACCCCGGTCTTCGGCAGCATGACCCGGGCTTATCTGAAAATTCAGGACGGATGTGATGCCTTTTGCACTTACTGCATTGTGCCCCATGCCCGGGGATCCTCCGTGAGCATGCCCCAACCCCTGGTTTTAAACCATCTGAATGCACTGGGCCGTGCCGGTTTCAAGGAAGTGATTCTTACCGGAATCCATGCGGGCCGATACGGCCGGGACCTGACCCCGCCCACCACTCTGCTGGATCTGGTGAAAACCATTGAAGAGAAACGCCCGGTGGACCGGATCCGGCTGTCTTCCATCGAACCCAATGAAATCGATGAAAGGCTTGTGGATCTGGCCGGACCGGACAGTCTGCTGTGCGATCACTTTCATGTGCCGCTCCAGTCCGGAGACGATGATGTTCTCAAAAAAATGAAACGCCCCTATACGGCAAAATTATTCAAAGACATCATCTGCTATATCCATGAAAAGCACCCGTTTGCCGGAATCGGTGTGGATACGCTGATCGGATTTCCCACGGAAACCGATGATCAGTTTGAAAACACGTTTTCTTTGATCGAGCAACTCCCAATATCTTATCTGCATGTGTTTCCGTTTTCTCCCCGGAAAGGCACACCGGCGTTTTCTTTCAAACCTCGGGTGCCGGACCCGGTGATTACGAAACGGTGTCAGAGAATGCGGGAACTGGGAAAACAAAAACAGGCGGCGTTTATCAAAGCCAATCAGGGGCGGCCTTTGAAAGCCGTGGTACAGAATCAAACCAACGTTCGTACCGGCAGACTCACTGCCGTGACATCCAATTATTTGAATATCTATTTGAAAAAAGACAGCACCCTGAAGGGCAAACTCGTGGATGTTGTCTTTGATCGCTGGGATAACAACCTGAACATATCTGGAGAAATCTATCATGGAAAAGGTATATAAAGACCTGGCCCGCCACCTGGACAACACCCCGGGCGGCTTTCCTCCCACGGAATCCGGTGTGGAGCTGCGCATCCTCAAACAATTGTTCACACCTGAGCAAGCCCAACTGGCCCTGAACCTGGTGATGATGCCCGAACCCGTGGAAGCCATTGCTTTGCGGGTCGGAAAACCCGCTGAAACGATCCTGCCCATGCTTATAGAGATGGGTGAAAAAGGATTGATCCTGCACATCAGAAAACCCGACGGGGATACGTTCATGCTCTTGCAGTTTGTGGTGGGCATCTGGGAATACCAGGTGGACCGGCTGACTCAACAGCTGATCAAAGATTTCAATGAATATGTGCCCTATCTCATGAAAGCCCAGGAAGCGCACAAAACCCAGCAGCTCCGGGTGGTGCCCGTGGAAAAATCCATCAACACCCAGCTCAACATCATGGACCATGAACATCTGGAAAATCTGGTGCGAAGTCAGTCCAAAATTCTGGTGGCACCGTGTATCTGCCGCCGGGAACACACCATGGTGGGCAAAGGATGCGGTAAAATGGAAGAATCCTGCCTGGTTTTCGGAGGTGGTGCCTATATTTATGAAAGCCGGGGCATCGGCCGCACCATCACAGCGGATGAGGCCATGGACATCGTCCGCAAAGGCGCAGCCCAGGGACTGGTGGCCCAGCCCTCCAATTCCGTGAAACCCATGAACATCTGCCTGTGCTGCGACTGCTGCTGTCAGATTTTGAGCAACATCAAAAAAACACCGTCTCCGGCAAGGATCGTGAATTCCAATTTCCAGGCATCGGTGGACACAGACCAGTGTACCGGATGTCAGGCCTGTGAAGAGATCTGCCCCATGGATGCCATTGCCGTGACCGATGGTCTGGCACAAGTGAATAAGGAGCGGTGCATCGGATGCGGGCTATGCGTGACCGTGTGCGAATTTGACGCCATGTCTCTGGCGGACAAACAAGAAATGGAACGGTGGGACCCCCCCCGGACCCTGGTGGATACGTACATGAAAATCGCCCAGGAAAAAGGGCTGTTCTAAAACCCTCTTTTCTTGCGAATCTGGTCATAGGCTTCCTGGATTTCAGCAAATTTGTCATTGGCGAATTTAATGAACTCTTCAGGAAGCCCTTTGGCCTCAATTTTGTCGGGATGGTATTCGGTCACCAGCTTGCGGTACTGTTTTTTGATCTCCTCGTTGGACGATGTTTCATCGCACTTGAGCACGGCATAATATTTGTCTGCGGAACGGATATACTTGGATTTCAGCCGGTTGAACGCCACATCCGACACATTGAAAATCCGGGCCGCAGACCGCAAAGTGGCATCTTCGGCATCGGACAGACGGCCGTCTGCCGCACCCACACGGAACAATACATCCATCATCAACGAAATGATGTTGGGCTGGGTTCTGAATACCGAATAAAACTGCATGGCAAACGCTTCAAAGCTTTCAGACGACCGGATCGCCTGTCTGAAAATATTTTTAGCGCTTTCCTGGCCGGTGGCATCCAGCTGAAGATCCTGTGTCATAAAGGCCTCCACCACCTGGATCTCTTTTTCAGAGACCTGACCATCCGCTTTGCACAGCTTGGCCAGCATGGAAAAGGCGGCTGTGAAAAATATCAGCTGGGCCTCTTCATTGGAAGACAAGGACCCTGTGCTTCCGGGAATGGATCTCAGATAGGCATCCTCTTTTTTATCCACAAACGCATGACCGAATGCAGCCCCGGCCACGGCACCGATGGGGCCTCCCAAGGCGAATCCGATGGTTCCGCCGATCATTTTTCCCAGCCAGCTCATCCTCAGGCTCCTTGTTTCATTGTTCCGTTACGGGATTTTCCCCATGATTTTTTCTTTTTGACTTTTGCTTTGACCGGCGCACATCTGGTTTCAATGCATCCTTTTTCCATCAGGTCTTCCACTTCTTTAAAAAACGCCGGATCAGAACAGGTCATATATTCATCCGCCAGTTTTACCAGCACTTCGGGTTTGTCCGGAATACTTATTTTCAGACATGCCGGACAATCCCCGGGATACCGCTGGATGATGGGCTTGAGCCGTTCCAGGGTGTCGGCATCAAACCGGTCCGCATCCACGGCAATCAATATCCCGTTGGTCCATTCCCGGGCCGCCTGATCAATGGGCACGATTTTCTCCGCCAAAAGCTTGACAGTGGATTCCTTTTTCTGGACTTCCGCCTCCAGAATCACCACCTGTTCCATGGACAGCAACGGATGGACCAGCGCATACACATTGGGAAACACCACCACTTCCACACCGGCATTCCGGTCCTCGATGGCGCAGAACGCCATCAGATCCCCTTTTTTGGTCTTATGGGTCTTGAGCACCTTGATGATCCCGCCGATGCGGATCATTCTGCCGTCGGCCTTCTCCTGAAGGGTCACGGAGTTGACCGTGGCAAACCGGGCAATTTCTGCCTGGTATTTGTCCAGGGGATGCCCGCTGATATAAAATCCCAAAGATTCTTTTTCCATTTCCAGCAGAAAATGGTCTTCCCATTCTTCCATATCCGGCATTTCCGGAATACTGGCAGGAATCTCAGTTCCCATACCGGAGTCGGCAAACAGATCCATCTGGGAATCCGCCTTTTCCTTCTGAACCCGGTTGCCATGGTCCAGAGCCTCTTCCAGCACCGCCATCATCTGACTTCTGGCAGATCCTGTGGAGTCGAACGCCCCGCATTTAATGAGCGCTTCCAGCACCTTTTTGTTCACCTTGGTCAAGGAAACCCGTTCACAGAAATCATACAGGCTTTCAAAGGGACCGTTTTGTTTACGATCTTCCACAATCACATCAATGGCGGCATTTCCCACGCCTTTGACCGCAGCCAGGCCGAACCGGATACAGCCTTTGGACACAATGAACTGGGATTCGCTTTCATTGACATCCGGCGGCAGTACCTGAATATCATGGGTCCGGCATTCATCCATGAATTTGAGCACGGCATCGGTGTTGCCCCGTTCACTGGTCATCAGGGCCGCGATGAATTCCAGGGTATAATTGGCTTTCAGGTATGCGGTCTGAAACGCAATCAATGCATAGGCCGCACTGTGGGATTTGTTGAACCCATACCCGCCGAATTTTTCCATGAGATCAAAAAGCTCTTCCGCTTTTTTGGAATCATGGTTGTTTTTGGCAGCCCCTTCCAGAAATAGTTTCCGATGGGCCTCCATCATGGCGGCAATCTTCTTGCCCATGGCTTTCCGCAGCCCGTCCGCATCCGCCATGGAATAATCGGCCAGGACGCCTGCGATCTTCATCACCTGTTCCTGGTACAGGATCACCCCATAGGTTTCTTTGAGAATCGGTGCCAATTCGTCAAACAGATACACAACCTCTTCCCTGCCGTGTTTTCTTTCCACATAGGTGTTGGCCATACCGCTGTCCAGGGGGCCCGGCCGGTACAGGGCCACCAGGGCCACGATATCGGAAAACGTGGCCGGTTTGAGGCGAAGAATCAATTCTTTCATGCCGGAACTTTCCAGCTGAAATACCCCGGTGGTATCGGCCCGCTGAAGCAGATCAAAGGTGTTTTCATCTGAAAAATCCAGATGGTCCATATCCGGCACCGGCTTGTCCTGCTTTTCGATCAGTTCCAGGCAGTTCTTGATAACGGTCAGGTTTCTCAATCCCAGGAAATCAAACTTCACCAGCCCCAGTTTTTCCACATAATTCATGTCAAACTGAGTAATGGTCTCCCCTTCCTTACCCCGGAACAACGGCAGATATTCGTTCAGCGGCTTGTCCGCCACCACCACACCGGCGGCATGGGTAGATGCATGCCGGGGCAGTCCTTCCAGGAGCAGGGCGGTTTCCAGCATCTGGGTCTTGTCGTCTGAAACATCACATATCTCCCGGATGGCCGGCACTTCTTCCAAAGCCTTTGTCAGATTCTTGGCCCCGTCCGGAATCAGCTTGGCGATTTCATCCACTTCAGACAAAGGGATCCCCAAAGCCCGGCCCACATCCCGGATCACGGCCTTGGCTTTGAGTTTCCCAAAGGTAATGATCTGGCAGACATATTCAGGCCCCCCATACCGGTCAATGGTATAGTGATACACCTTGTCCCTGCCCTCGATACAAAAATCCACGTCAATATCCGGCATGGAGATCCGGGAAGGATTCAGAAACCGCTCAAAAATCAGTCCATGTTCAATGGGATCCAGGGCCGTGATATCCATGGCATAGGCCACCATGGACCCGGCGGCAGACCCCCGGCCCGGCCCCACGGGTACCCCTATTTTCCGGGCATGGGCAATGAAATCCGCCACAATGAGAAAATATCCGGGAAACCCCATGTCCAGAATGATCTTGATCTCATAGGCAATGCGGTCCCGGTATTCCTGTTCATTGATATCCGGGTTCTTTTTTTTGATGATGGCCAGTTTTTCTTCAAACCCGGCCATGGCTTTCTGCCTGAACAGCTCCGCCTCACTGTCTTCGTCTGATTGGGCATACCGGGGGAAATGATAGGTTTTATCATCAAATTCCACATTACACCGGGCCGCCACATCCTTTGTATTTTCAATGGCCCCGGCATACTGCCCCAGGGTGGCGATCATCTCGTCGGATGATTTGAAATACAGCTGGTCGGAATCAAATTTGAACCGGTTCTGATTGGAGACCGTATCCCCGGTCTGGATGCACAACAGAATGTCGTGGGCTTTTTTGTCCTCTTTGGCCAGATAATGGCAGTCATTGGTGGCTACCATGGGAATGGACAGGCGCTGGCTGATGTCTTCAATGCCCTGGTTGACCTTTTGCTGGATGGACATCCCGTTTTCCTGGACTTCCAGAAAAAAATTGCCCTCCCCCAGGGTTTCCAGATAAAACCGGGCCGCCGCATCCGCGCCTTCCATATCATTGGCCATGATGGCCTTGGGAATATCCCCTTTCAGGCAGGCGGACAACCCGATCAACCCCTTGGAATGGGCGGTCAGCAGTTCCCTGTCGATGCGGGGCTTGTAATAAAATCCCTTGAGCTGGGCAATGGACACCAGTTTGCACAGGTTGGCATACCCTTCCCGATCCCGGGCCAGCAGCACCAGGTGGCTCAATCCCTTGTGATCCAGCTGGGTTTTATGGATGATAGACCGGGGGGCCACATAGACTTCACACCCTAAAATGGGCTTGATCCCTGCTTTCCGGGCTTTTTCATAAAATGCAGCCACACCGAACATGGTGCCGTGATCGGTCATGGACACGGCATCCATGTTGTATTCTTTGCATTTTTTCAACAAAGGATCCAGTCGGATGGCCCCGTCCAGCAGCGAATATTCCGTGTGCAAATGAAGGTGATAAAACATGCCGGAAGAATCAGTCATCAGTCTCAGCTGCTTTCCACGCGGTAATTGGGGGCTTCCTTGGTGATCACCACGTCATGGACATGGCTTTCCTTTAACCCGGCAGCCGTGATTTTTACAAACCGGGCTTTTTCATGCAGGTCCTCGATGGTGACAGCCCCCAGATATCCCATACCGGCTTTGACACCGCCTACCATCTGAAGAATATTCTCCCGGATGGTGCCTCGATAGGGAATCCGGCCCACAATGCCTTCGGGCACCAGTTCCTCGGCATCTGACGTGTCTTTTTGATAATACCGGTCAGACGATCCTTTTTTCATGGCTTCCACAGACCCCATGCCCCGGTAGGCTTTATAGGAACGGCCCTGGTAGATGACGATTTCACCGGGGCTTTCATGGGTGCCGGCCAGAAGGCTGCCCAGCATCACGGAATGGGCCCCGGCGCCTAAAGCCTTGGCAATGTCTCCGGAAAATTTAATGCCCCCGTCAGCGATGATGGGCACTCCGGTCTTTCTGGAAATATCCTTGCAGTTCTGTATGGCGGTGAGCTGGGGAACCCCCACCCCTGCCACGATGCGGGTGGTGCAGATGGACCCCGGACCGATCCCGATTTTCACGGCATCCGCCCCGGCATCGATCAGGGCTTGGGTTCCTTTTTCCGTGGCCACATTGCCGGCCACCACCTGGGCATCGGGAAAATGGTGTTTGATCTTTTTCACGGCATCGATCACATTTTTGGAATGCCCGTGGGAGGTGTCAATGACCAGGGCATCCACCCCGGCACTGATCAGGGCCTCCACCCGGGTCATCATGTCCGACCCCACGCCCACGGCCGCTCCGGCCCTCAGACGTCCATATGAATCTTTGCAGGCATTGGGGTATTTTTTTATTTTTTCAATATCCTTGATGGTGATCAACCCCTTGAGTTTGCCCTGACTGTCCACCACCAGCAATTTTTCAATGCGGTGTTTATGCAGCATGATTTTGGATTCTTCCAGGGTGCACTTTTCAGTCACTGTGACCAGGTTTTCACTGGTCATCACATCTTTGGCCGGTTTTTCCAGCTGGGTTTCAAACCGCAGGTCCCGGTTGGTGACAATGCCCACCAGTTTTTCACCCTCAACCACCGGAATGCCGGAAATCCGGTATTTGGCCATGATGTTGAGCACTTCTGAAATGGACACGTCCGGGTGAATGGTCACCGGATCCACAATCATCCCGCTTTCCGATTTTTTGACCCGATCCACCTCAATGACCTGGTCCTCGATGGACAGATTTCTGTGAATAAACCCCAAACCGCCGGCTCTAGCCATGCTGATGGCGGTCAAGGCTTCAGTCACGGTATCCATGGCTGCCGCGACAATGGGAATATTGAGTTCAAGTCCCCGGGTCAACCGGGTTTTGACCGATACTTCATCAGGAAGAATCGCGGAAAAATCAGGTACCAGCAGGACATCGTCAAAAGACAGTCCTTCATCCGGTAATATTTTGGACATAACTTGCCTCCAGAAAGGAAAAAATTTGTTTATTCATACCATCGGAGCAGCCTTGACAGGAAGGTGAAAAACAACAGCCTGAAATTGAATCCCCCAACCGGTATTTATAAACACAATCTTTTAACAAATTTGGATCTTCAAGGCAAGATCTTATATCCCTTGACGTCGGTGCTGGCGGTGGGACACCAGCGGTGCCCCCTCCGGGGGGCGGCCTTGTACCTACTCATGCCGCAAAGCCACGATCGGATCCACCCGGGCCGCCCGGGCCGCCGGATACAACCCGAAAACAATGCCGATACCCAGACTCACACACAACGGCAGTAAAATGCCCATGGGTGTGATGACTGTGGGCATTTTCGCAAACCAGGTAATAAAAAAAGGAATGGCGACCCCCATTGCCAGTCCCAGTATGCCGCCCACAAAAGACAATACCATTGCCTCGATCAAAAACTGGATGATGATCTGTTTTCTTTTGGCACCGATGGCCCGGCGGATACCGATTTCCCGGGTCCGTTCCGTCACCGATGCCAGCATGATGTTCATGATGCCGATACCGCCCACCAGCAGGCTGATCCCGGCAATGGCTCCCAGCACAATATTGAAGGTACGTTTGGTGGCTTCCGCCTGCTTGAGCAGGGCCAGGGGGACCTGGATCTGAAAATCCTTTTTTTTGTGAAACAAAGACAGCATGCGCTCAATGGCCCGGGCCGAAGGTTCCACCTGATCCAGGGATGCCACCTGAACAATGATCTGATTGAGCTCCACTTTTTCTCTCAGGCGCGACCCGGAAGACATTTTTATCACCACATCGCCAAAATAGGACATGGCCGTGGTAATGGGGATATAGGCATCGATTTCCCGGTCCGGGATCTGCATGGCCCCGGACGCGCCGGTTTCATTTTTGACAATACCGATCACGGCAAAACTGTCCACCCCTAAGCGAATGGTCTGGCCGATGGTCTGCCGGGTGGCCAGCAGTTTTCTGGCACCGAATTCCGTGAGAACCACCACCGGCGATTTGGCGGCCAGATCTTTTTGCATCAGGGTCCGGCCCCCCAGCACAGGTCTGGGAATCACCTCAAACCACTGGTCACTGGTTCCCACCACCCGCAATTCCACGGCCCGATGTCCGATCCGGGCCTCTTTGCGCACCAATTTGACAGGCACGTTTTTTTTAACGGAAGAAAAACTCTGGGCGATCCGTTCATGATCCATATAAGTCAACCCATAGATACTCATGAACGACGGGGTGGTGCCGGCCGCGTCTTCTTCCGCCGGTTTGACCGATGAAATCAGGATATTGTGGCTGCCCAGTTTCCGGATCTGTTCCAGGGCTTCTTTGCTGGCCCCCTCCCCCACGGCCAGCATGGCCACCACGCTGCCCACCCCGAACACCACCCCCAGCATGGTGAGAAATGACCGCAGCTTGTGTAGCAAAAGCGTCTGGATGCCCGAGGACAATTCCCTGGAAAACTGGATCTGTTTCATGTCACTTTTTTGTCCATCTTCAGGATACGCCCGTCTTTCATATAAAGCCGATTTTGGGCATATTCAGCGATTTGGGATTCGTGGGTCACCATAATAATGGTTTTTCCCCCGTCATGGAGGGATCCCAGCAATGCCATGATCTGTTCACTGGTTCGGGTATCCAGATTGCCGGTGGGTTCATCCGCCAGAATCAGTTCCGGGTCCGCGGCCAGGGCCCGGGCAATGGCCACCCGCTGCATCTGCCCGCCCGACAGTTCAAACGGCCGGTGCGTCAGCCGTGTTTCAAGTCCCACCATGGATGCCAGATTTTGGGCGTGGTTTGCACTTTTTTCCTTGTCCCAGCCCAGATAGTACAGCGGCAGCTCAATATTGCGCTGCACCGTGAGCTGGGGAATCAGATTAAAACTCTGGAAAATAAACCCGATATGCCGCAGCCGGATATCACTTAAGGCATCATCGGTATGTGCACTGATATTTCTGCCCTGAAACAGGTACCGGCCCGAAGTCAGACGGTCCAGGCATCCGATGACATTCATCAAGGTGCTTTTCCCGGACCCGCTGGATCCCATAACTGCCCAGAAACTACCCTTTTCAAATGCCACATCCATTCCGTCCAGGGCTGCCACCTGCTGACGGCCCATGGTGTAGATCTTTTTTGCATTTTCAAGACAGATCAGTGATCTGGAAGCATCATTGGCTTTGTCCGACGTCATGATCCTGTTTCCTGCTCCGGGAGAGGGACAGGGGCCGTCAAAGGGGCGGCATCTTTGCCCGCATCCTTGAGGGGCGGGGTGAGCAGTACAATATCACCGGTCTTCAGCCCATCTTTCACATGAATCAACCGGTTGTTGTCCAGACCGATCTCCACCTGCCGGGGAACAAATTCATTGCCGGCTTTCACATATACCGTGGGAATGCCCTGGACCTGAAGAACCGCCTGAACCGGCACGGACATCACATTGTCATGGGTCTCCACAATAATTTGGGCCTGACAGCTCATGCCGGTTCTCATATCTTTGTCATTTCCATCCAGAAAAATCTGGGTGGTGAATACTTTCAAATCCGGATTCATCCAGATGCTCTGGGCATCGGGCAGCGGGGCGATATGCATGATTCTGCCGGAAAATTCCCGGCCGGGCAACGCATCCACAGTCACTTTTGCCGGCATACCTTTCCGGACTTTTTTAAGATTGGATTCATGGATGGCGACTTCCGCATTGCTGGAACTGGCCGTGGGCAGATAGATCAGTTCCTGGCGCTCCCGGATATCCTGGCCTTCCTGAAGCGGTTCCGTATTTCTCCTAAACATGCCGCCCTGGGCGCTGGTGGCATAAATCACCAGTCCCTGGGCCGGAGAAATAATTTTTGTTTTTTCCAGCTGGGTCAAAATTTTTTCCAGTTTGTCCTTCTGTCGTTTAAACTCGGCTTCTCTGGCTTTGAGCTCAGCCTGGGCCTGCACCACATCGGCCCGGGCTTTGCGCCTTGTCCGCTCCAGGGCCATCTCGGCCTGACTGACATCACTTTTGCGCTGGGCCAGATCCCGTTGGTTGGTATAATTGACCAGCAGATCCAGATTGTTTTCTGCCAGGGTCAAATCCAGAGCCTTTTTTTTCTCAGCCAGTTCATCGGCTGCCAGCTCAGTCTGGGAAATAAATTTTTCTTTATACAGGGTTTTGGACCAATCCAGCCGTTCCCTGGCCCGGGCCAGTTCTTCCTGGGCCAGGGTGATTTCTGCGTTGGCTTTCTGCAATGCATTGGGATATTCGCCATCCGTGTATTTTTTCAAGTCCTGGCGGGCAAAATCCAGGGTCAGTTTTGCCAGATCCAGGTCGCTTTGGGCCTGGTTCTCCACCACTGCCAGGGTTTCGGTGGCATTGACAAATGCGGCGTCCGCATTCTGCACCTTGATTTCCTGATCGATTCTTGCATCCATCAATGCACTGGCATCCAGTTCCACCAGCAGGTCCCCTTTTTTCACCTGGGTGCCCTCGGGAATCAGATAGAGAATGGACGTTTTTCCCTCCACCTCGTTTTTGATGATCAACTGCTCCCTGGCCTTGATGGTACCGGACTCCACCAGATCGATGGTCAACGGCCCGGATCTCACCTCATACACGGCATTTCGGGACAATGGTTCAGGAGAGTCCGAAAATCGGTGCCACAAAACCAGAAAAAAGGTTCCAAGCACCACCAGCACTACCCCCCAAATCTTTAATTTTTTGCCTGACATCAAAACGATCCTTTTGGTGAATATTCCTGCCACAACCCGGTATCCGTGACCATAAGCACTCCCATATCCCGTTGAATCTCCAGCTCCGCGATCCGGTAATTGACCCTTGCCGCCGTCAGATTGTTCTGGGCAGCCAGCAACGCATCCTGGGCTTCCAGCAGATCCCGGGTTTCAGCCCTGCCCGCCTCCATGAACAACGAAATACTTTTCACCCGCTTTTCCGCCAGAGCCACGGCCTGGGCCTGGATAAACAAGGTCTGTCTGGCCTCGAACAATTCCCTTAACCGGCTGCGTATTTCGATTTTCAGGGTGTCTTCCAGTTTCTGAACCTCCCGCACCGCCTGTTCCAGCTGAATGAACCGGTTGCGGTAGGTCACTGCTTCAGCGGTTCGCTCAAACGGCAGATCCAGGGTCAACAACGCGGAGAAAACCCCTTTGTCCGTGCGAAGCCGGGCATTGTCAAGATCTGCGGTGGTGATGGTTCGCCGCTCCCCCAGGGAGGCCGATCCCAGAAACGTCAGCTCAGCGCCCAGGGCATCGGCTGCCACCACCACGGCCCGTTGGGCATCAAACACTTTTCCCTGGGCCACCTGCAAATCCCGCCGCCGGGCCAGGCCCAGAGAAATGGCGGTTTGCTCGGACAGCTCCAAAGGACCGGGAACCTCTGGGTCCCGATGTAAATCATCCATTTTTTCCATCTGCCTGAGAGGTGCCATATCCAGACGGATTTCAGCATCCGGCGGCAACCCCAGCAGCATTTTAAAGGAATCCATCTGCTTTTTGAACGCCTCCTGGGCGGAAAGCCATCGCTGCCTTGCCACCAGCTGAGTCTGGACGGACTGATCCACCTCGATCTCCTTGAGCCGGCCGGCATCACCCAAACGCCGGCTTCGAAGCGTCAGTGCCTGGCGCCTTGTATAGTCATCCCGGGCATTGTCTACCGTGTCCATCTGCTGTAACAGGTTCAGATACTGACGGCCCACAGCCACAGCAAATGTTTGTTTGAATTGCTCGAATTCCAGAATGGCATACACCAGGTTCTGCTCGGCCTGCCGCAGGGGTTCTGTGACAATATGCCGGCCTGATCCCCGCAGCAACGGAATAGACAGACTGGCATCTCCGAGAAGTCCCAGTGACGAATTGCCTCCGCTGAACAGCAAAGAGGCCAGATCCGCCGCCAGAGATGCCGTCAATACAGGTCCGCTTTCAAACCGGCGTTCACTGGTCATTTCCATACTGGAGCGGGTCCCTTTCCGGTCGGGATCCGTGGACAGATCCGCACTGAACAGCTGTTGCACCTGCCCGATGACCTTATTTCGAAAAAAATCCTGCTCCAGATACAGGGCCAGACCTGCCTGGAACACGGCTTCTTTCCTGGTTTGAAACTCAAAACTGTTCTGGGCACCGATTTCCAGAGATTGAAACAAAGACAGGGTCAATGGGGATGCCTGTTTTTCCCGATGGGTATCCGGCGTCTGGATGGCTGCGGGAAACCCGGGTTCCGGCCAGTGGGGAATTTCCAGCAGATGACCCGTTCCCAGGGATGCCGGCCCGGCAACCGGCAAAGACAGCTGTTGAAGCAGTCGCCGCCGCAACGTGTCTCCGGGTTTTTCAATGCTGAATTTTGATTCTTTTTCAAGTATCTGTGAGCGGGTTTGGGTCACCCTCTGCAGGGCAGCGGCATCCACATCCCGGCGGAACGCTTCAGGGGTCCGGCACCCCGCAGTCAGTCCAAGCAAAAAAATCAGAATTATGATTTTAAAAACAGAAGCAGTCATCACTCAAGTTTGGCCAGTATTTCAGGAATTGCCGGAGGGACCCGGGTGCTTGCGCGGGTCAGATTCCGGATCATGGAAAAATGATTGCCCGGCACCCGGATCAAAGGCAGGTCATTGAGCCGGGTGGCGTTCACAGAGACCAGGCCGTCACCCAGCATATTTTTCACATCCGTGGGTTCCCGGGAAAAAAAAATCATTCCCGCAATGATATCAATGGGCACATCCCCGGGAAATGGCCGCTGATTCAACTGAGTCAGAAACCGGCTGCCGGGCAGAAGATCCACCCCGGCCGCACCCGTACCGTCCAGCAGGCAGTGCAGCCAGTGGGTGCCCGGCTTGAACAGGTGAAATATCTGGTCCTTGATCTCGGTGATGATCCGGAACCTTGCCATTTGTGCGCCCTGATTCGGGGTTCCCACCAGAATGAGCCGTTTGACATCCGGCACTTTTCCAGCCGCCGCTGCTTGTGAATAATTTATTTTTGGACAGGTGAGCATATCCCGGGCCACCAGCCCGCCCATGGAATGGGCCACAATAAACACCGGGGATGAATTTGTTTGTGCCAGCTTTTGCATGCTGTCAAAAAAGAAGTTTGAAGATGCCCGGATGGCCTGGTCATTGGGGTAAGACATAATGAACACCTGGAATTGATTTTTCCAAAGGATCGGAGCCAAATCATCCCACATGATGCCCGGGTCATCCAGGCCGTGGATCAGAATCACACGGCCTGGAAAAGATCGATCTTTGGACGCATCTTCAGGACGAAAAGGATGGATTCCCTGTCTTTGGGCCAAGTTGCGGGCGGCTTCAGGAAACCAGGTCTGGACCTTGAGGTGAAACGCATGTCGAAGCTGCTGCTCGTTGGGCAGTATGATCCGGCGGCCCGACTGAAACACCACCACCAGAAATACCAGCAGCAGAAAGGCGGTCCACCCCTTGTGCCGCCGGTAAAATGTATTGTCTGAACCCGTCATATCTGATAGCATGTCCTGAGTTTGTTTGCCTTAAAAATACACTAGGAAAGTCATGAACACCACCCATAAAAAAAAGAAAATAGGCATTGTCACCGGTGGCGGTGACTGCCCCGGTCTTAATGCGGTTATCCGGGCCATTGTCAAAGCCGCTGCCCTGCAGGGATGGGAAAGCATCGGTATCCACGGCGGCTATGACGGGCTCCTGACGCCCATGAAAACCCGGCCCCTGTCCATCAAGGATATGGACGGCCTGCTGGTCCGGGGCGGCACGATTTTAGGCACGGCCAGCAGCGGCCCTTTTTCCGCTAAAACCGGGCAGGGAAAAACCCGTCAAATCGATTCCAGCATTCTGGCCCAGGCAAAGACCAACTTTGACCGTCTGGGCTTGTCCGCCCTGGTAGCCATTGGTGGAGACGGCACCCTGACCGTGGCATTGCAGATGCATGAGCATGGATGGCCTGTGGTGGGCGTTCCCAAAACCATTGACAACGACTTGGATGCCACGCTCATGACATTCGGGTTTGACACCGCAGTCTCCTGTGCCGTGGATGCATTGGATCGGCTTCACAGCACGGCCCAGAGCCATGACCGGGTCATGGTTTTAGAAGTCATGGGCCGGTATGCCGGCTGGATTGCGGCACAGGCCGGTCTGGCCGGCGGGGCTGACGTCATTCTCATACCTGAATTTCCGTTTAATTATGATGCGGTGTGCCGAAAAATCAACGCCCGTGAGACCGAGGGAAAACTGTTCACCCTTGTCATTGTGGCGGAAGGCGCCAGCCCTGCCGGTCAGGATTTAATTGCCGGCTTTGCAAACCACACAGACCGGGAAATCCGTCTGGGGGGCATCGGGGAGCAGGTGGCCGAAGAAATCCAGTCAAGAACCGGGAAAGAATCCCGATGCGTGGTGTTGGGCCATTTGCAGCGGGGCGGTACACCCACGCAGTTTGACCGTCAATTGTGCACCCGGTTCGGGGTTTATGCCGTTCAGATGATTGCCAGAAACCAGTTCGGCATGATGGCCGCGTTGACCGGGACCGGGATTGCGCCGGTCTTTCTGGCCGATGCCGTAGACCGGATCCGCACCGTGCCCCGGGAAGGGGAACTGGTCATGACCGCCCGGGCCTTAGGTATCAGTTTCGGAGACGGTTAAACGGCCTGTGCGCTTAAGTCTTATGGAACGATCCAGACGGCAATATCTGATGCATGACTGATGATCTGCCTGGACACGGATCCCATGAAAAATGATTTATTGATACCCCGCCGGCCGATGACCAGGGTATTGAATTTGTTTTTTTCCGCATAGGTCACCACATCCTGCCCGATACGTCGGGAACCTTGCAGCGTATGAACATCCACCTGATTCTGTGACAGTCCCATCTGTTTAAATTTATCCATGGCCTGGGGGTAGAACTGATCCACACAGGCCCGATCCTTTTTTTCAATAATCTGGACAAATTCGGGATCGTCCTCCAGGTTGATTTCACAATAATTATGGGCTGTGTTGGTGACATGGATCAGTGTGACGTGGACCTCTTTATTTTCCGATATCATGAATCCCACGTGATCCACCGCCCGCAAGGCATCTTCAGATCCGTCAATGGCCACCAGAATCTTTTCAGTCGAATTCTGCCCCGCATCTTTGTTCACCATCCATACGGGGATCACCTGAGATCGTTCCAGAATGGCTTCGGAAACGCTGGTATCAAAAAATTTGTGAATCCCTGATACGCCCCGTCGCCCCACCACAATGGCATCCATCATTTTTTTCTGGGCATATTCGATCACATCCTGTGCCAGTCCCAGTTCCCGGGGCCGGGTCAACAGACGGATACGATCTTTTGGAAAACCGGCATCCGTCATTTCAGATTTAAGCCGGTTCAGCAGTTCCATGGCTGCGGCTTCATTTTTTTTCAACACCCGGTTCATCTGGGCACGGACATGCATATCCCTGGCCGCTTCTTCTTTAAGATACAATGACACCGGGGCCTGCACATGATACAGCACACAATGTAAATCCTTGATAAAAGACGATACCCGGGCCGCATACCTGACTGCCTGCAGCGAAGTCCGGGATTGATCCACAGGAACGAGAACCTGTTTTTCCATACAGCCCTCCTTTTTTAGAAATGATCTATTACAATAACGTTACTCATATCCCGGGGTCAAGTCAAGAATGACACATGGTTTTTCATTTGCCGCTAAGGCCAGATGTGCTATATTGATAGATTGAATTCAATTTATACAGGAAACCCGCTCATGCTGCTGAAAATAAATCCGGACAATCCCCAGGAACGACTGGTTTCCCGGGTCGTGGATATCCTCAGAAAAGGCGGTATCATCGCCTATCCCACAGATACATTCTATGGTATCGGCTGTGATATCATGAACAAAAAAGCCATAGAACAGGTGTATGCCATCAAACAGCGCAACCCCAGCAAACCCTTCAGCTTTATCTGCCCGGACCTGAAAGATATCGCCACCTATGCCAAGGTATCCAATATCGCTTACCGGAATATGAAACGATTACTGCCGGGCCCGTACACCTTTGTGCTGCCGGGATCCAGGATGGTGCCCAAAATCATGCTCACCAACCGGAAAACCGCCGGTATCCGCGTACCGGACCACAAGATCGCTTTAGCACTGGCCTTAGAACTGGGCAACCCCATTATCTCCACTTCCGCCACAGATCCCGAAGGCACGGTGTTTCAGGACCCGTCTTTGCTTCATGATTATTTCGGCACCCGCCTGGATGTGGTCATTGACGGAGGACCGGTACCCGGAACCGCTTCATCCGTGATCTCCTTAATGGATGATGTACCGGAGATTATCCGTTATGGTGCCGGAGATATTGAGATCTTTGAATAAGGTCTGGGTCATTTTTCGCAGCACCGATATGGGATTGTCTTTCGGATACACCGGAACCGGCTCCTGATCCATTTCTGCCAGTTCTGCGGCCCAGACCACCGCATCGTCCAGATTTCCCAGGCGGTCAACCAGATTCAGGTCCAGAGCCGTCTGCCCGGTATAAATCCGGCCGTCTGCAATTTCACCCATTATTTGTTTTTCTATATTCCGGGCCCGGGCCGCATCCGATACAAACTGCTGGTGAAGCTCATCCACCAGCTCCTGAAGCAATTGCCGCTCGTTGTCTCCCAGTTCCCGAAACGGGGAACCCAGGTCCTTGAATTCACCGCTTTTGATGACCCGAGGCGAAATCCCGATTTTTTGCACCAGTTCCGTCAGATTGACATGTTCCATGATCACGCCGATGCTGCCGGTAATGGTTCCCGGATTGGCCACAATGGCCTGAGCCCCGGCAGCGATATAATATCCGCCGGACGCTGCCACAGATCCCATGGAAGCGACCACGGTTTTCACCGGCCGGGTTTTCATCAGTTCCCTGAAAATCTCCTGGGAAGGTCCCACCCCTCCGCCGGGGCTGTCCACCCGGACAACAATGGCTTTGATGTCATCATCATCCCGGAATATCTTGATATTTTCAATCACCTGCCTGGAAGATAGAATCGGACCGGTCACTTCAACGATACCGATATTGCCTTTGGGTTCATGAAACGTACCGGCAGTGGAGAACACCATGCGGGAAACGGAAAAAACCACCAGCATTCCGCCCACGCACAGAACTGTGGCACAAGCGGTTAGAATCAGCAGGAAAAACAGGATGGGATGACGTCGTGAAAACATGAACAAAGCCTCCTTTTCAAATCATACACATATATAAAGGGCCGGGCAAAATGAATATTTGCCCGGCCCTGAACCGTTTATCAACACATGGATGTAGATTGAAAACCGCTGTGTTTACTTATCTTTCTTGTTTTCCTGGGTTTTATTGGCTTCAATCTGCTCCTGGATGTTGTTGCGCAGAATCTCTCCAAAAGAAGAGGTTGCCGGTCGCATGTTCTTGGCAAATTCCTCCAGATATCTGTCATCATCGTCATCTTCCAGGCGTTTGATGGAAAGCCCGATGCGGCGTTCATCTGAATTGATGTTCATGACCTTGGCAGTGATGCTGTCTCCCACCTGGTAGTGGTCTTTGGGGCTTTTGACATTTTCTTTACTGATTTCAGACACATGCACCAGCCCTTCAATGCCTTCTTCCAGTTCCACAAACACGCCGAAATCCGTTAGATTGGTGATGACACCGGAAATCTCCTTGCCCACTTCATATCGCTGGGCAACTGTTTCCCAGGGATCCGACTGGGTCTGTTTAATTCCCAAAGAGAACCGTTCATTGGCCTTGTCAATATCCAGAACCACGGCCTGAATCGTATCTCCTTTTTTATAGACTTCAGACGGATGCTTGATCCGTTTAGTCCATGAAATATCAGAAATATGCACCAGCCCGTCAATATCATCGTCAATACCGATGAACAGGCCGAATTCAGTGATGTTTTTGATTTTACCTTCAATGATGGTGCCCACGGGATATTTCTGGGAAATCACTTCCCAGGGATTTTCCTGGGTCTGCTTGATTCCCAGAGAAATTCGCCGGTTATCCGGTTTGAGATCCAGAACCACGGCCTCGATTTCCTCTCCCACAGTGACCATCTGGGATGGATGCCGGATTTTCCGGGTCCAGGACATTTCACTCACATGGATCAGCCCTTCAACCCCTTCTTCCAGCTCAATGAACGCACCGTAGTCGGTCAGGCTGACCACTTTACCCATAATTTTCGAACCAATGGGATATTTGTCCACTGCCGTGGTCCAGGGATCGGGTGTCAGTTGTTTCATGCCCAAAGATACACGCTCTTTTTCAAAATCATAGGACAGAATCTTGACCGTGATTTTATCACCCACCGAATAAAGTTCAGACGGATGTTTCACACGGCCCCAGGAGATATCGGTGATGTGTAGCAATCCGTCCACACCGCCGAGATCCACAAAGATGCCGTATTCCGTGATATTTTTGACGATCCCTTCCATCACCTTGTCATTTTCAATGGCTTCCAGGGTGGCGGCCCGCAGTTTTTCCCGTTCCGCTTCCAGCAGTACCCGCCGGGACAGAACAATATTGTTGCGTCTCTTATTGTACTTGAGAATCTTGAATTCATAGGTTTTGTTAACCATTTCATCCATGTTGCGGATGGGACGCAGATCGGCCTGGGATCCGGGCAGAAACGCCTGAAGGCCGATATCCACGGAAAATCCGCCTTTGACCCGATTGGTGATAACGCCTTCAATGGTGCCGTCTGCATCATAAATCTCCTTGATGGCATCCCACACCTTGACTTTTTTGGCCTTGTCACGGGACAGAAGCACGGTTTCCTCTTCTTCGTCCCAGACTTCGATCATAACCTCGAACTGATCACCCACCTTGACATTGACATTGCCTTGCTCATCAATGAATTCCTGAATAGAGATCCGGCCTTCTGA
The DNA here is from genome assembly GCF_000350545.1 of Desulfotignum phosphitoxidans DSM 13687. Taxonomy (GTDB): domain Bacteria; phylum Desulfobacterota; class Desulfobacteria; order Desulfobacterales; family Desulfobacteraceae; genus Desulfotignum; species Desulfotignum phosphitoxidans. The sequence goes on along the minus strand of NZ_APJX01000002.1, from coordinate 276,111 downwards.
TTTATATCCCACATCCACCAGGACCATATCACGGCCCACGGATATGACAGTGCCGGTGACGACCTGCCCTTCCTCAAATTTTTTGAGGCTGGATTCATAAATGCCCAATAATTCTTCCATGGTTTCTTCACCGGTGATTTCCGTCTCCGGTGACAGGGCATTCACTTCTTCGATTGCATTGGATTCTTCCTGGGTATCCAATTCAGTGTCCCGGGCCTCGACGTCCACGTTTTGTGTCTCTAACTCTTCAGTATTCATTTCCTGGTTTTCGTTCTCTTCAGCAATGTTGTTCATTAATATTAATCCCCCTAATCGAATTTAGTTACTCGCATCCCTGGATGGTCAAAATGGGTCAAAGAATGCGGGTACAATTTACCTTTATAGCAATCAGTAAAAAAAAAATCAATAAGATAATCGATAGTTTTTCTTGATTCTACAGATGTTTGAGCATCTCTTCCACCACCTGGGGTGCCGTCAGCCGGGAAGAATCGATCAGAATCGCATCCGACGCGGGTTTCAACGGAGCCTGAGTCCGCCGGATATCCTGGTTGTCCCGGGTGGCCATATCGGCCTGAATTCGGGATAAATCCTTTGCCGGATCCGGGATTTCATCAAACCGACGCCGGGCCCGAACCGCCAGATCCGCTACCAGAAAAAACTTGACCGTGGCATCGGGAAACACCACCGTGCCCATGTCCCGGCCTTCAAATACCGCATCCTGCTGCCGGGCGATCCGGCGTTGAATATCCAGGAGCGCGGACCGGACCGCCGGTCTGGCCGAGGTCGCAGAAGCCAGCATGGTGATTTCAGGTGTACGCAGAAACGGCGTGATATCGTTGCCTGAAGACAGAACCCGCATTCCCTCGTTTTCCAGTACCACACTCAAATCCAGACCCGATACAAATGCATCCAGTGCCGCATCGTTTTCCCAGCAGATGTGTTGCCGATGGATTTCAAACGCTACAGCCCGGTACAGGGCACCGGTATCCACCCGGACACAGTGCAGCTGCCGGGCCAAAAGTTTACTCACCGTTGTTTTGCCGGACCCGGCCGGGCCGTCAATGGTGATGATTCGATAAGTCATGACAGTTCCGCTTTCAATGCTGCGATGCATGCCTGATTTTCCTGAAAAGTGCCTGCGTTGATTCGTAAAAACGTGTCAAACCCGTAGGATTTCATGGACCGGACAATCACCCCGTGGTGCAGCAGCCGGGTGAACAGTTTTGTGGCATCGGTTTTTACATCCACCATCAAAAAATTGGCCTGGGTGGGCAGGGGATCCAACCCGAGTGAGGACAACTCCCGGGTCAGAAAATCAATACCCTGGTGCACCGTGTCAACACTTTTGCTCAGGAAATTCTGGTCTGCCAGAGCCGCTTCTCCTGCCACCTGGGCCAGCCCGTTGACATTGAACGGCTGCCGGATACGGTTGAGAATCTGTGCCGCCTCCTTGTCCATGATGCCGTAACCGATCCTGAATCCGGCCAGGCCATAGGCTTTGGAAAAAGTTCGCAACGTCACGATCCGGGGGTCTGCCAGAGGGGTGTCCAGGGAATTATACACAGCCGGATCCCGCACAAATTCCATATATGCTTCATCCACCACGATCAGCACATCCGGCGGCACCTGATCGGCAAATGCGGTGAACGCGTGTTTTGTAATGATACTGCCGGTAGGATTAAAGGGATTGGTGACAAACACCAGTTTGGTTCTGGAAGATATTTTATCAAGCATGGCTGACAAAGGGGTGTCGAATCCGGACAATGGCACCATCACAGGAGCGCCTTTGGCGGTTTTCACACTGATTTCATACATGAGAAACGAGGGCAGCGGCATGACTGCGTAATCGCCCGGGTTTAAGAATGCATGGGCCAGCAGAGCGATCAGATCATCCGACCCGTTTCCCAGAACGATATTGTCCGGGCCTACTTTGTGATACCGGGCCAGGTTTTGGCACAGATCATGGGCCACCGGCTCAGGATACCGGTTCATGTGATGCAAATTTTTCATGACCGCATCCGTGACCTGGGGTGAAAACCCCAATGGATTCTCATTGGATGCCAGTTTCACTGCAGACTCAATGTTGTACTCCCTTTCAAGCGCCTTTAACGGCTTGCCCGCCTCATAGGGTTTGATGGAGGCGATGGATTCACTGATTTTGAACAACATGCACAAAATTTCCTTCCAAAAAAAACAAAAAACACAGATAAAATAAAAAATTGTTGCGGTCAGGCATTCACATAGTTAGGATTTGATATTTTGTCAACGATAACTCGATAATTATGAAAATTTTTGGAGAAAGCTATGCCGCCTTGTGTCACCATCGGGCTTGAAAATTTGAAACACGGGTTTACGTCAGAACTCAAAGACCGTCGGCTGGGCCTGCTTGCCAACCCCGCCTCAGTGGATTTTCAATTTCGTCATGCTGTCCAGGTGATCCAGGATCTGCTTCCCGGCCGGCTGACCACGCTTTTTTCCCCACAGCATGGATTTTATGCGGAAAAACAGGACAATATGATCGAATCCCCCCATACCAGAGATCCTGAACTGGGCATCCCCATCTACAGCCTCTACAGCCGCACCCGGATTCCCACACCGCAGATGTTTGATAATCTGGATACGCTGATCGTGGATATTCAGGATGTGGGGACTCGTGTTTATACCTTTATCTATACCATATCCTATTGTATGGAACTGGCGGCCCGAACCGGTAAATCAGTGATCATTCTGGATCGTCCCAATCCCATCGGCGGCACAAGGGTGGAAGGCAATGTTTTAAAACAAGAATGTACGTCATTTGTGGGCCGGTTTCCCATTCCCATGCGCCACGGCATGACGGTCGGAGAAATCTGCCGATATTTCAATCAGGCATGTCAGATCGGATGCGATCTGACAGTAGTGCCCATGTCCGGATGGAAACGCAACATGTACTGGCGTAACACCGGGCGGACATGGATTCTTCCCTCGCCCAATCTGCCCACACCGTTGTCGTGCATGGTTTACCCCGGTCAGGTGATTTTCGAAGGAACCAATATCAGTGAAGGCCGCGGCACCACTTTGCCCTTTGAGTACTTCGGGGCCCCGTTCATGGACACAGCGGCCATGGCCCCGATATTGAACCGGGAGGTGGCAGGCGCCAGTTTCAGACCCGTGTATTTTCAGCCGACTTCGGGCAAATGGCAGGGTCAGGTGTGCAAAGGATTTCATATCCATGTCACGGACCCAGACAAATTTGAACCCTATGCTGCATCCCTGCTGGCTTTACAACTGATCATCAAGTGTCATCCGGATGATTTTGAATTCAAGCCTCCCCCGTATGAGTATGAATATGAGCGCCTTCCCATGGACCTGATTTTAGGAGATGCGGCCATTCGCACCGATCTGTGCGCCATGACGGCCATCCGGGAAATCAAAGCCCGGTGGCAGCCGGAACTGGAGACATTCATCGCCGAATCACAGGCCAGCTATCTGTATGACTAACCAATGCCTTTCAATTTGAAAGCGCTTCACGCAAACAAAAAAAGGGCCGGTGTAACACTGGCCCTTTTCGTATGCTAATACTTTGAATCGGTTCTTTTGAACCGGGTACTTAATTTTTTTTCAGATCGTTCAATTCTTTTTCCAGTTCAGCGATTCTTGATTTGTCATCTGCAGGGGCGTCTTTACCTTCTTTATTCTTCCAGGAATCCTTGAGTTCATCAAACCCCAGATACAGTGCAAGCCCGCCGCCCAGCAACAGTACAGGCGGAATACATCCGGCCAGAAGGTTCAAAAAATGACCAAACCATACTGCCAGTCCGACCACACCGAGAAGCACAGCAATTGCACCGCCGATCAACGTTTTCATAAATAGTTCCTCCTTGTTTTTTTTCACCACCCAAAAATGGTAACACAACAAAAAAAGCTTACTTGTCAATAGATTTTGGAAAATAGCACAGACACATTGATTTATCAAGGCTATTTTGGCATGGGCACGTGCCGGTTTTGAACTATCATATTGCCTTTAAAGGTCAGGTTTGATAATAAATAACGGGTGAACTGCACCGCAGCAAGGCCATAACCATAAGGGAAAATCCATGCACCTTTTCCAGTTTTTCAAAACCCTGATCCCCAGGACCAGGGCCAGAATACGCTGTACCATTGATTACCTGTTGGGAAATACATTCGATTATTTTACCAATCTTTACCCGGGCAATCACAGCTGTATCACCCGAAAAATATTGAACCGCCTGGTACGAAAAGTGAATCTGGATGATCATAACTTAGAAAAAATCAATTCGTTAGATAAAGACGCTTGTATTATATATGCCAGTAAAAACAAACGGTTGTTTGATTTTCTATATTTTCACACCCGGCTCAAAGCGCTGGATCTGCCCTATCCGGAACTGGGATTTGACCTGCATTTCTTTTTTCTGCTGCCGGTGAAGCGGTTGTTCCGGATCTGGCTGTCACATCTGGATTATTTTTTCCATCATTTTTCATTCAAGGATTTTTACAAATCCGGATATGCGTTCCAGGAACTGTTTTCAGGAAAATCCGGATTTGTCCACCTGATTGAAGAAGATGATTTCTACAACCGGTTCATCCGCGCCACGCCTGATCCGCTGTACCATCTGATCGAATATCAAAAACATATGAAGCGCCCCGTGATCATCATTCCGGAAGATATCATCTATGTGACCAAACCCATGCACAAAAACCCGGGATTAGGGGAAATTTTATTCGGGACCCATGAAAAACCCGGATGGTTGAAGCGGATGACGATCCTGCTGCGCCAACCGGAAAAAATCCGGGTGGAACTGGCCCGCCCGGTCAATCTCAAGGAATTTCTGGCCAGACCGGAAATTGAACGTCTGGATTCGGAATTTCAGACCCACCGGCTGAGAAGTTTTCTGGTGGACATCCTGAACCGCCAGAGAAAAAGTATTACCGGACCGGTTCTTAAATCCCGCCAGGAAATCACGGAAGATATCCTGACCCGTCAGTCCCTCCGGGAATTTCTGGCGGATTATGCCGCAAAAAACAACATTTCGTTGAAAAAAACCAATAAAAAAGCCGCGTCCTATATCAATGAAATTGCAGCCAATTACAACCTTCGGATCATCAACTTAGGCAACTGGATTTTGACCTGGATTTTCAAAAACATTTTTGAAGGCCTGGTGGTAGATCAGAAACAGATCAACCGGATGCGGGAGAAATACACGGAAGCCCCGTTGATTCTGGTGCCTTGCCATAAAAGCCACTTAGACTATCTGCTGCTGCCCTATGTCATGTTCAGAAACAATATGCCCTGCCCCCATATTGCGGCCGGAAAAAATCTGTCTTTCTGGCCCCTAGGGCCCTTGTTCAGGGGCGGCGGCGCATTTTTCCTCAGGCGTACCTTCAAAGGGGCGACCCTGTATACCAAAATCTTTGCCGCGTACCTGGAAAAACTGCTGTATGAGGGATTTAATATCAAAATTTTCATCGAAGGCGGCCGGAGCCGCACCGGCAAACTGCTGACGCCCCGGCCGGGCGGGTTAAGCATGATCATCAAGGCCCATTTGAACGGTGCCTGTGACAATCTGTATTTTGTGCCTATTTTTGTGGGATATGACCGTGTTCTGGAAGAAGATGCCTATCTCAAGGAGATCGAAGGCGGCAGTAAAAGCCCGGAAACCCTGAAAGGACTGATCAACACCCGCAAGTTTCTGAAAAAAAAATACGGCAAAGTCTATATCCGGTTTGATGACCCCATTTCCATCAAAGACTACATTCACCAGACACACATGGATCCTGCCCGGGCAACGGACCCGGAGTTCATGGATTTTGTCAAAAAATTCAGTTATAAATTGATGTCCGCCATCAACAAACAGGCCGTGGCAACCCCTCATGGCATCATTGCCAGCGCCATTTTAAACAGCCCGAAAAACAGTTTTTCAAAAGGACAGATGATCGAACGGGCCAACACGTATCTCAACATCATGATGAACGACAAAGTGGAATTATCCGAAACCTTACTTTTGGATCTGGACAACACATTCAACACGGTGATTCATAATTTTCTGTCCAGAAATTTCATGGAACTGGTGGATGAGGACGAAGAAGAGATCACCGACGACACTTATTTCATCGTTAAGCATAACAAACGGGCCATTCTGGATTATTACAAAAATTCAGTGATCTCGTTTTTTATTCCGGCCGCTTTCACAGCCGTGGCTATTTTAGAGGTGGACCGGTTCAAGTTTGCATTGCCCGACCTGGTGCGAAGGTACCGGTTTCTGGAAAAAATCTTTCACGATGAATTTTTCAATGACACGGAGATCACCTGTGAAGAACATATCTCCAACTGTATCAAAGGGTTCATCAATGAAGGCATTCTGGTACCGGATCCCACCGGCATGGACACGCTGAACCTGACATCTTTAGGATTGCGCAAACTCAAATGGTTTGCCGCATTCACGCTGCCTTTTCTGGAATCCTACAAAACCGCACTGCTGTACTTTGAAAAAGAACAAAAAGCGCTTTCCCAGGATGAAAAAGAACTGGCCAAAAAAATTCATTCTTACGGGGTCCGGTTGTACAAACGCAAACAAGTGTCCCTGAAAGAATCCATGTCTTTGATCAATTACAGAAATGCGGCCCGATTTTTTTCCCGGAACGGCATCAACGGGTCTGATGACCAGATTCAGATCGATTACTTCAAACAGATCATCTCCCGGTTGATCCGGGTGATCGCTTCTTAAAGAAACGTCATGAACGCATTGATTCTGGCCGCCGGATTCGGGACCCGGCTGTTGCCCTATACCCGGACCCTGCCCAAACCGCTGTTCACTCTGGGCGGAAAACCGGTTTTGCAGCACACCATCGAACGATTGGTTCAAAGCGGATGCCGACGGATTCTGATCAATAGCCACCATCTGTCCCATCAGATCACCGAATTTCTGGACCGCCTGGATCTTGGCCCGGATGTAGACATCCGTGACGTGCATGAATCTTTGATCCTGGATACCGGCGGGGCCATCGCCAATGTCAAAGATGTCATGAAAAACGACTGTTTTTTTGTCATCAACAGTGATGTGGTCACAGATATCGACCTGACTTCGGTCTGGCGGTTTCACCTGGCAAATCAGGCTCTGGCCACGCTGGTGCTCCATGATCGGGCCGCGTACAACCAGGTGACCATGGATTCAGATGCCTGGATCACCGGATTTCGTTCCCCCGGTCAGGGGCTGGCATTTACCGGTATCCAGGTGCTGTCTCCAAAAATCTTTGACCATCTGCCCGAAAACCGCGTTTTTTCCAGTATTGACTGGTATGCGCAATTGTGTCCGGCCAAAAAAATCAAAGCATATGTGGCCCCGGACCTGTTCTGGGAAGACATCGGTACCATCGATGCCTATTCACGCACGGCCCGGCTGTGGATCAGCGCCAAAGCCCTTGGATCTTCTGTGAGACACGTTGACATCCAGGCGTTGTCCGGAGACGGTTCCGACCGGTCCTGGTTCCGGGCAAGCCCGGTTTCAAAGACACCACCTTTATCCGGAGAGACTTCCGGGTCGGTGGTGGTCTGCGACCACGGTATCTGCCTGCCGGAAACAGACCGGCGCGCCCAGGTGGATGCGTTTGTGGCCATTGGCAATCATCTGTATCAAAACGGCATCTGTGTCCCGCAAATTCTGGCTTTTGATGCATTCAGCGGTGTGGTGGCGGTTCAGGATCTGGGAAACCTTCATCTGGCCGATGTGGTGGCTCAGATATCGGACCTGTCTCAAATCACGGGCCTGTATGAAAAGGTCATTGACCGGTTGATTTTGTTTTCCCGAAAAGGCGCCCAGGGGTTTGACCTGTCCTGGACCTGCCAGACCCCTTATTATTCCAGGACGCTGATTCTGGAAAACGAATGCCGGTATTTTGTGGACCGATTTGTTCAGGGCTATCTGGGAAAAAATATTGATTTTGATGCCCTGGCAGATGACTTTCATTTCATTGCCGATCAGGCATTGACCGGCGGAGAAAACGGACTGATGCACCGGGACTGCCAGTCAAAAAACATCATGATCAAAAATGGGGCCCCGTTTTTCATCGATTTTCAAGCCGCCCGGATCGGCCCGTTGCAATATGATCTGGCGTCTCTGTTGCTGGATCCCTATGTGGCCCTGCCAAAACCGGTTCAAAAAAACCTGCTGGTCTATGCCATGGACCGGCTGAACCTGACATCCCCTGAACGGCGACAGCAGTTCATACAAAATTTTGACTATTGTTCCCTGACCCGGAACCTGCAGATTCTCGGCGCGTTCGCCTATTTGAGCCGGGTCAAGGGAAAATCATGGTTTGAAACCTATATTCCGACGGCAATGACATCCTTGAAACACTGGATGCACTTTCAGGCACCTGAACCTGACGCCGTCCGCCGACTCAAAAAACTGGTTCTGAGTCTATAAAGGAGCCTCATTATGGAAAATATTTTTGTCATGATCAACGGGCTGCCCGGGAATGTGGCGGCAACCATGGCCCGGGCCGCACTGGCTGATCCCCGGTTTCAGCTTATTCCGGCCTCTCTGACCGGACCTGATATCTGTGAAACATCCTTTCAAGTGGATAAAATTTCCGTCACACTGATAAAACCCGATGAGCGGGAGACGGCTGTTTCAAAGATCCGGCAGGCGTTCGGCGATTTCATTGCCATCGACTATACCCACCCGTCCGCGGTCAATGCCAATGCCCGGTTTTATATCCAGCAACACATTCCTTTTGTAATGGGCACCACGGGCGGCGACAGAACCGCTTTGGAAGCGGATGTGTCCAAAGGGGAGATCCCTGCGGTGATCGCTCCCAACATGGCCAAACAGATCGTAGGGTTCCAGGCCATGATGGCCTTTGCCGCAGATCAGTTCCCGGGTCTGTTCACCGGGTATTCCCTTGAAATCAAAGAAAGTCACCAGCAGGGAAAAGCCGACACATCCGGCACAGCCAAAGCCATGGTGGGATATTTCAACCGCCTGGGATTGGATTTCAAACCGGAACAGATTCAACAGATCCGTGATCCTAAAGTACAGAAAACCCAGTGGCACATTCCGGAACGGTATCTGTCCGGTCACGGCTGGCATACCTACACTCTGACCGCACCGGATGGATCGGTTTTGTTTGAATTCAAACACAATATCAACGGCCGCCAGATCTATGTGGAAGGCACGTTTGATGCGGTCCTGTTCTTGAAAAAACAGATCTCCGATCCCCTGGGTCCTAAACGACTGTACACCATGATGGATGTGCTGAACCAGCAGGAATAGCGTCCCCATGACCTTGAAAAAATCTCACAAAATTCTGCTGGTCCTGTTTGGATTGATCTACCTGATCTCACCGGTGGACCTGATTCCTGAATTTCTGGTCCCCATTTTAGGATGGGTGGATGACGGGGTGATCCTTTATGCCATCTACCACTTGGTCCGTTACAACCGGCTGCCCTGGAATCTTTTTTTCAACAAAAAGAAAAAACCGTGACCCAGTTTCTGCCCGTCGACAACACCCGGTATGAGATCCGCTGGTATCGTTATGGAAAAAAAAACCGGCCCGTACTGGTGTTTCTCCATGAAGGCTTAGGCTGTGTCAAACTGTGGAAATCATTTCCCGAACGCCTGGCCCAACAAACCGCCTGTGACGCGTTTGTATTTTCCCGCACCGGATATGGTGAATCCGACCCTGAACCGTTGCCGTGGAAACCCAATTTCATGCATACCCAGGCGTTAAAGGCATTGCCCGGCATACTTGCCGCAGCAGGCATTGACACCTACATTCTGATCGGGCATTCCGACGGCGGGTCCATTGCCCTGATTCATGCGGGCACCCCACATGCCGCACCCGGACTGAAAGCCGTGATCACTGAAGCGGCCCATGTATTCTGTGAACCCGTCACTCTGGCTTCCATCCGGGCGGCAAAAACCGCTTATGTCAGCCGGAATCTCAAAGAAAAACTGGCCAGATACCACAAGGCAAACACGGACAATGCCTTCTGGGGATGGAACAATGCCTGGCTGAATCCACGATTTGCGTACTGGGACATCCAGAAATTTCTGCCCCGCATTCAGGTGCCGGTACTGGCCCTTCAGGGCAAAACGGACCCATATGGCACCCCGGCTCAACTGACGGCCATCCGAAATCACATCACTCATTGCGACACCCGGCTGATCCCGGACTGCGGCCATGCCCCGCACATGGAGCAGCCGGACCTGGCTATGGCCCAAATGACCGATTTTATCAAGGCCCATCTGGAATAATGGGGTCCCGGCATTGACAAATCAGGGGTTCTCTGGGATATAACCCTCAGTTAACCGTGTTAATTAAAAAAGGAAATACAGCGTGACCGGTGTAAGTGAAATTCTGGTTCTTATCCTTCTGATATCCGGTATCCTGATTTTGCCCAGGATGCTCAAACCCCAGCCCACGGAAACGCCCGGAAAAAAAATCGCCCGGTTATCCCGAAAAAAAAGAACCGCCATCGTGGCCTCGATTCTGTATCCCATTGCCGCCACCCTGATTATCAGACCCTGGGAGCAGGCCTGGTTGCTTTTTGCTGTCATCGGTCTGGTACCCGTTATTCTGGGCTGGGCGGTTTACTGGATTGTGACGGCCCCGAAAAAATAAACCGGTATCATACCAGACAAAACCGGCCCGATTCTGTATTTTCAGAATCGGGCCGGCTGGTTATCTATTACAAATCAAACGTATCGAAGCAAGCCATTCAATGATGAGTTTCGCCTGAGTCATTCATGGTATCCCATGCTGCCTTGGCAATGCAGTATGTCATGCCGGCGCCCAGAATGCCGACCGCATACCAGAAACCGCCGAAAAACAGCAAGTGGCCGATGTCCCATACCCATTCAAAAATAAATGGAAACATATTTTTTTCTCCTTTTTTAAGATTCCCGGACCTCGGACCGACGATTCAGTTCCAGTTCCTGGGGAAATACCGGCAGATACCGGTATGCCACCGCAATCAGGATGATGCCGTAAGCCACCGGCAGAATGGTGGTGGCCACTTCCTGCCAGGACGGGATATACAGCGCCCATGTATCAAAAGGCATCACCGGTACCGCCATAATCTGAAGCACCATGACCCACCGGTTGAGACACACGCCGATCACCGCGAGAACAATGGCAATCAGTCTGAAGGTGGGATTTTCCCGGGTTGTTTTAGTGATCAGCAAAAGGCCTGGAATCACACCGCAGACAATCACTTCCGCCACCAGAATCCAATACCCGTAAAACCCGTTGCTGGTATAAAAATGGCTCAGCTCAAACCCCAGTCCCGGTGCCGTGTAGTATGCCCAGTACCAGGTATCGATAATTTTGGCGATCATATAGGTGAAAATCATCCATCCGGAGATTTTGGCCAGCAGATGCACCACATTGTCCTTGACCAGTTTTTTACCGGTCACCCCCTCGGTGATCCGCGTGACCAGCAGGGTAAAGCAGGGACCAAAAGCCGCGGCCGACCAGGTGAACAGAAAAAACGACCAGGGCCAGATCAGCAACCCTTCCCGGAACGCAAACGGCCGGCCGTACATCACACCGGCCACCCCACCCAAAGACCCCTGATGGAAAAAGGACAAAAATGCACCGGTGGCGGCAAAAATGGCCATCACGCCGTGCATGTTATGGGCCAGATGATGGAAAAAAGGCACTTTGTTGAGCTGCCGGTTTTCCAGGATATTGGGAATGAATTCAATGGTCAGCACCGCAAAATAACAGGACAGACAGAACGCCACTTCCGTGAGCATGGAATGCACATTGGCATGCCAGAAAATAAACCATCCCCGCAACGGCTGCCCGATATCAATGGCCAGAATCAGCAGGGCGGAGCTGTAGCAGATAAACCCGATGATCACGGCAAAGTTGATAATGTTTTTCAGTTCATCAATTTTAAAAATATATTTGAGCAATCCGGTAAAAAAAGCGCCGCCTCCCACCGCGATCACTGCCAGGTCCGCCCAGATCCACAAGGCAAACCCATAGTAATCGTTCATGTTGGTCTGATTCAATCCCTTGAACCAGCACAGCAGCATGGCATAGACGCCCCAGAGCAGGACAGCCCCCACAATGGCGATCCCCAGCATAAATTTGGGGAATGAACACCGTTTTGCACCTTCAGGTATTAATGCAGCATCCATATTCAATTACTCCTCACATCGATTTTGGATTTTCTATTCATGGGAAGCCGACCCATAGACGTTTTTCACTTTGTCCCATTCCCCGTCCAGATAGTGATCTCCCAGCTTGCGGACCCATTCCCGTTCAGACATGTAATACACTTTGGGATTGGTCCCGAGCCGTTCCAGCAGCCGGAACACTTTGGGATTTCTGGATTTTCCCACTACATCCGGATTCAGCGGGTCGGGATGCGGGTCCGGTTTGACAATCTGATGAACCTTGTGAGAGGGATTGTTCAAATCACCGAAAACAATGGCCCCGGCAGGACACGCCGTGGTGCAGGCGGTCTGGTAATCCGCTTCCGGGATTTCATCCGACCCGTTTGCATAGGCTTTTTCCCGGGCCAGCTGATACCGGTGATAACAGAAACTGCATTTTTCCACCACCCCCCGCATCCGCGGGGATACATTGGGGCTCAGATATTTTTCCATGCCTTCGGGCCAGACCGGATCCCACCAGTTAAAATACCGGGCGTGATACGGGCAGGCCGCCATGCAGTACCGGCATCCGAAACATCTTGTGTAAATCTGGGAAACGATCCCGGTATCATACCCGTAATCCGTGGCGGTGGCAGGACAGACCGATACGCAGGGGGAATGGCCGTGGTCTCCTTTCCCGCCGCAGTGTTGGCAGGGTCTGGGCAGAAATGCCACCTCAGTATCCGGGAACGGTTTGTTATTGGTCAGCCGGTAAACCCGCATCCAGGTGATGCTGTCCTTTTTATCGGACTCATCCTCCTTGAACGGCACATTGTTCTCAGACATGCAGGATACCGCACAGGTACCACACCCGGTGCATTTGTCCAGATCGATCACCATGCCGTATTTGTGTGCTTTTTTATCGTGTATCATCAGAACCTCTTTGAAAATTTGTCCACATCAGTTTAGGCCTTTGAAATTCCGGCTTTGATACCAAAAGCGGCATCCATACCTGAATTCGGCTCGATTTTCGGTGAAATCAATGCATTGATATTCACCCCCTTGCCTGACACATATCTGTTGTCCAGGGTGTGTCCAAGGCCTTTGACCATACCGATGACACCGGGCATGATCCCGTCATTGAAATGCACCCGCACCGGGACGGATCCCGCAGGGGTCGTCAACGTGGCAAATCCACCGTCTTTCAGATTTTTAGCGGATTGGGGATTGATTTCCACAAACATGTCCGTTCCCCTGAGAATCCGGTCGGACACGGTTTTGATGGCAAAGGGAGAGGGTGCCGGCACTGTGGGCGGTACCCGGAAATAGTCAATGGGAATCAGGGTAAATTCCAGGTCGCCTGCCGGTTTCACCGTCACCGGATTTTCTGCCAGAAACTCGAAATCCGTTTCAACGGATCCGGCTGGCGGATTCTCAGACAGCACCACATGGCCTTTTCGAACCAAAGGCCCCCAGATTCTGGCGGTCACCTGTTCCAGGCAGGCATCATAACTGTCCCAGGCAAAACTTTTGGCCATGTCGCCGCCCAGAGCCCGGGCCATTCCAATCACCACATCTCCGGGACTGCGGGTGTTGAACACCGGCTTTACCATGGGTTTTGAAAGCCCCACCACGGTTGCGGCCAGGCCGGCTTTTGAAGGCACATCTTCCATACGTTCCAGAAATGTGGATACCGGCAGAATCACATCCGATGCCATGGCGGTTTCATCCATGAACGACGTCACACAGACCTTAAACGGAATTTTTTCAAATGCGGCCAGAATCCGAAAAGGATCATTCAGGGCAAAACAGGGATTGGCATTGTAGACCAGCAACGCTTTTACCGGCGATTCGCCCGATTTATCAATCCGGGTCACCAGTTCCTGAACCGAACCTGCCAGCGGGGCAGCAGCCGCACCTTTCAACGCCACGGCATCCTGCACCGGATCCGGAAAGTTCAGATATTTTGGAAGCGGCTTGACAAACGTCCCGCCTTGTTTGTTGACATTGCCGCTCAGGCAGTTCAGCGTGTGAACCGCGGCAAATTCCTTGAGGTTCTGGGCCCCTTCACCCCGTCCTTTTCCCGGCAGAGCCACAGGCATTTTTGCCTTGGCAAATGCGACGGCGGTTTTCTGGATGTCCGCGGCACTGATGCCGGTGACTCCGGCAACCTTGTCCAGGGGATATTCTTTTTGTACCATGGCAGTAAACCGCATGAATCCGCCTTTGAACCCCTGGGCAAACACCGGATCAAACCGGTTTTCCTTGAGCAGAACCGCGCACATGCCCATGGCCAGGTCCGCTTCAGTGCCCGGGTTGATGGGAATCCATTGACTGGCACCGGCAGCGGTATTGGAAAGCCGGGGTTCGATCTGAACCAGGGTGGCTTGTCTTTGTCTTCGGTTGCCCATGGCCTGGATACATGCCACCGGAGACCCCCATCCGTCAATCAGTCCGGCACCGAAACTTAAGATGAAATCGGAGTGATCAATATCAAATCCCAGGGTATATGCATCCCCGTGCAGGGTTTTGGCCGTCCGGACCAGCCAGGATTCAAGATCCGGCATGGTCAAATAATTGGGAGAACCGAATGCGGCCATAAAATGGTTGAACAGGCCCGGGACCGACCCCTGGTCCGAACCGGTGATACAGGCCAGGGCTTCCGGATTCTGATCGTTTCGAAGTTCACCCAGCCGGTCCCCCACCAGGGTGAGAGCCTCGTCCCATGAGATGGGCACGAACCGGTTATTGATTTTTTTCAAAGGTGATTTCACCCGGCTGGGATCATACAGGTATTGAAGTCCGGCAATCCCATGCAGACACACCCCGCCGTTGTTCACCGGATAGGAGTCCAGGCCTTCAATCTTTACCGGACGGTCGTCAATTTTTCTCACTGAAATACCGCAGGTACCGGGGCACAAATGGCATACAGTGCGGTCATAGGAGACTTCTCCATCCGGCGGAACCGGTGTCCATGGCCAGTTCTGGGTCCAGATGGAAAAATCATCCGTGAGCTTGGCTCCGACAGGGGAGATGGCAATACCTGCAACTGCGCCGATTCCCAATCCCAAGAAGCTTCGTCTGTCAACTTTCATATGTAACATCCTCTATAAAGTTTTCAATTCTTGTGTATGGTCTATTTGTGGCACTGGAAGCAATAGCCTTTATGGCCGGTTTCCTTCTCATGACACACCGCGCAGTCATTCATTTTCATGCGGTCCCAGGGATTTTTCTTGATGCCCCAGATATTTTTTCCCCATATATCCCGGCTGTAACCGGTAAGGCGGTTTTCCTCATAGGGCCGGGACGTTCTGGTTTCTTCGATGGGGCCGTGACAGGATTTACAGTCCATACCTGCGGCATTGATATGGGCGGCATGGGAAAAGAAAACGCAATCCGGCTGCCGGGCATATACATACCAGGAAACCTCCTGTTCTTTTGCCACATATTCGGCTGCGAATATGGCCTCATCTTTTGTATCCCCCATGGGCTCATCCGTGTGACAGTCCAGACAGGATTCGGTTTTGGGAATCCCTGAAAACGTACCGTCTTCCCGGAGATAATGACAGGATTCACAGTCCCCGGTTTCCTCCACATGGAGCACGTGGTCGAAATTAAAAGGTTGCTCGTGTTTGGAATAAAGCAGTTTGGGGAACAGGAGCCAGCCGGACAGGAAGCATATCAGAAATGCCACAATAAAAAAAATGACACCCAGCCCCAGGCCTGTGTCATTTTTCGGGTCTCCGGCAGTGCCTGCTGTTGCACCATCCATGGAACCGTGTTCAGTTTTGTTTTCTATTTCACTCATGAAAACCCCATCCATGTTAAAAAGTTGATGTTTACTATACCCTTTTTATCCAGGCACTTGCCGGGACATATTCTTTTGCAGCCAGTGGGTCCCACTGGATACAATCGGTGTTCACGCAGCACAATTCGCGTTAATCTATAGTAATATCTGAAATTCTTGTCAAGATAAAATGAGGCGGGAAACAGGAAGGACAAACCGATTGCGGACGGGTATCAGAATAAAGGCGTGATACCCATCCGCAACCGGTTCCTGGACAAAAACGATCAGGCGTAGCTGTGAAGTCCGGACAACAGAAAATTGACCCCGAAATAGGTGAATAACACCGCCATGAAACCGGTGATGGACACCAGTGCCAGATTGCGGCCATGCCAGCCCCGCATCAGCCGCAGATGAAGGAAAATGGCATACACGAACCAGGTGATCAGAGACCAGGTTTCTTTGGGGTCCCAGGACCAGTATTTGCCCCAGGCGGAGTTGGCCCAGACGGCGCCTGTGATGATGCCGATGGTCAAAAAAAGAAACCCGAACACCACCATCTGATAGGTGAGTTCATCAATGACCTCGCCGTCCGGCAGTCGTGAAAAAATCGAGTTTTGATCCGGTTGCCCGGGTTTCACGTAATAGGTGAGACTGAGTCCGAAAGCCAGGGCAAATCCGGCATACCCCAGAAAACAGGTTACCACATGGGCAATGAGCCAGTTGCTTTTCAACGCCGGAATCAACGGATTGATCTTGGCACTCATGCTCGGGTCAAACGAGGCATAGGCAATGGCCAGAAAAATCAAGGGGGAGACAAACACCCCGAACCCCTGTTCCTTATATTTAATTTCCACATACAGATACAAAGCGGTCATGGTCCAGGAAAAAAAGATCAGAGATTCATACATGTTTGAAAACGGGGCACGGCCGATCCCCATCTGGTAAGATTCCACCCACCGCAGTCCGATCCCGGCCGTATTCAGAACCAGTCCGATGGCCAGCACATAAAACCCGGCAGTGGCAGGCATTTTTTTCTTGAAAGCAAACGCTCCGGCATAACACACCATTGCCAGGCCGTACAAAAAAGTGGTCGAAGACAACGCAAACGCACTATTCATATTTATTCACCCTTGTTTAATTGATTTTCCAGGCGGGTCGCCATTTGTTTGAGTTTCAGTGTCATGCTCCGGCTGTTGCGGCTGGATTTACCGGACAAAACCACCCGGGTTCCCCCGGTTTCCCGGGGTGACAGCGTGAGAAGAAACGATTGATGGGACATGAAAAAAGTGACCCAGCATCCCAGGATCATGAGAATGAATCCGGCATAAACATACCACACCCCCGGATCTTTGGTAACCTGGAGCCCGGTATAATACCGTTTTTCAAAATCGGTCACAACAAAAGTAAACCGGCCTTTTCGCATCTTGTCAAAGGTGGGGAACTGTATGGGCATCCCGATCTGAAAACCGGTTTCCCCGGCCAGGGTCACCAGTCCGAAAAAAGTTTCTCCCAGATCATGCTCCCGGAACTCAAAATGGGGAAGAAATCCCTGAAGCGTGAACTGCCCTGCCCCGTCCGGCAGATCTATGGTTTCGCCGATCCGGATATCCCGAAGGATTTCCGCACCACTTTGATTGTCAACCATCTGCATGGTTACGGTGTCCGGTGCGGCCGTGCCGTAGGAAGATTGAAAAATGTTGATCCCTTTGTACCGCAGCGGATGATTGACCCGGATATCGGTGGTCAGGCTTTCCTGCCCGCCTTCAATGATCGTGAGATTGGAACGGAATTCTTCCGGGGCTCCGTTCTCGTAAAATGACACGTCAAATTCATTGCACCGGATGATGAAATCCAGTGTTATGGGTTCCCTGGTTTTGCTCTCAAACACCCGGCCGGTCTGGGTTCCCTCATCGATTCTGACATTGGCTTTGAACCCGAAAACCGCACCGATCAAGGCACCGGCCAGAAGCAGCAGCACACTGGCATGCACCACAAACACCCCTAATCGGGTCCATCGCCCTTTTTCCGCATACAGATAGGTGGTCTGGCCATCGGTTTGCCGAATGACCGGTCCTGCCTGTTTGGCAAGCCAGCTTTCGCAGGGTTCAAGCAACGGCTTGACCGATGATGTCGTATCGATGGTCTGACTGGATTTTGATTTCAAATACCGGTTGACATTGAAACGGACCCGGCCCGGAAAAATGGTTTTCCATAACAGGGACAACCGCTCCACGGAACAAACCGTGATATTGATGCACAAAACCAGCAAAAGCAGCAAAAACCACCAGGCATGATACATGTCATCAAGATCAAACACCTGAATCAGGTTATAAATCCCTTCTCCGTACAGATTCACATACTGCTGGGGGGATCCGTTCTGAAGCACCACCGTCCCGATAATCGAAGTCACTGCCAGCAGGACCAGAATATACACGGTTAGTTTGACGGAACAAAAAAACACCCAGATCTGGCGGGAAATACCGTCTTTATTTTTCAATTCATACCTCCATGGTAACAACCGGTGCCAAAAGATCCCTTTCCCGGGCCAGCCGTGCAGAAACCCGGCAGGTCTGTTCCAGGGACTGGGAGATGGCCTCTTGAATCACTGTCAAAGATCCAAGAATCACCACTTTTCTTCTGGCTCTTGTGACCCCGGTATACAGAAGCTGCCGGGTCATCACCCGGGACACAGTGTTGGGAATAAGGATCAGAACCGTTTCAAATTCCGATCCCTGGCTTTTATGTATAGTGATCCCAAAGGCAGGCTCATGGGAAGGCAGATCCATGATTCCGAATTTCCGGATCGTGCCGTCTTCCATTCTGAAACCCGCCACAAGACCTTGTTTATCCTGGAGAACAACCCCTGTATCTCCGTTAAACACCCCTCGGTCATAATCATTGGTATTGATCATGATCATCTGTTTCACAGACCGGTCGGTTATAGCAGAATGTCTCGGTCTGCGCAAAATCTTTTCACAAATATGATTAATTTGTAATGTTCCGGATTCGCCGATATTGTGTGCACACAAAATTTTGAACCGGTCCATGGCATCCAGCGCACCCGCCATATCCTGCTGGGCCATGAACGGCCCATACCCTGACCGGATATATTTTTCAAGCACGGCATGGCCGTCATTTCCAGGCGATTCATAGACCAGATCCGGATATTGATTTGAAGTCAGAATCCGGGTGGTTTCATCCGCATCATTTTCCCGGATGGCTGTGGCCAGATTTTCAATCCCGGTTTTACCCCGGGATCTGAAATTGTACGTCAATGAGACCACCAGCGGAGCCATGACATCGGTTCGGCAGATTTCACTGAACACGGCCCCGGCCTGGACCGGAGACAGCTGATGGTCATCTCCCAGCAGAATCACCCGGGCGGACGGCGGAATGGCCTCCATCAACCGGGTCATCAAAGCCAGATCGATCATGGACGCTTCATCGATGATCACCACATCCGCCACCAGCGGATTATTTTTCCCATGGACAAAACCCGGCCCATGTTTTCGGGGAATCAGGGCTGAGTGAATGGTGGCCCCGTCCTGAAGCCGGGAAGCGGCCCGGCCGGTGGGGGCCAGTGAAAGAAACCTTACCGCCGGCTGGTGCAATGCCTGGGCATGGGCCTGTAGAATCTCCCGGATAATCCGGGTGATATAGGTTTTTCCCGTGCCCGGTCCCCCGGATATCACGGTAAAATTAGATTGCAGGGCCGTGGCCACGGCCTGCCTCTGGGGCCGGGTCTGCTCTGGATCCCCGGAAAAATGCTGCTGGATCCGTGAACGGATAAACTTTGGTGCCACCGGGTGGGAACGGGTCTGGATCCGTTCAGAAAGATTTTTTACCAGACGTTCCTGGAAATCAAAATATTTGGCCAGATACAGGCATCCGTCCGTATCCAGCACCAGGGGCAATCGGCATAAATCTTTATCTTCCGGTCTCCCCACCATAGGTGCGGCGGCCAATGCGGTCCGCCATGGTTTGAATTGCGGCAGCCGGATCTGGGGCCCGTCTTTTTTCAGCCCAGGGATCATCCGGCCGGACAGTGCCTTTAAATCAAGACACACATGCCCCCGGGCCAGGGCACTGGATACCAGGGCACATGTCATCTTTACCAGCGGATCCTCACAGGCAAACACCCGGGCCACATGCGCGGCAAAATAATAATCCAGATGAGAAATCGCTTCCCGGGCATGCAGCCGGTTCAGAACATCACTGTTTTCTGGATGCGTCTTCAACATACCGGTGAATGCGCAAAAAAGGCACATACATCGCATCCTTGGTCAGGATGTGCTCAATCAGCCAGTCCCGGAGGGAAACGATGGCGTCCAGACTCAGATTGTTGACATCTTCCGTAATTTCCCGGCGCAGGCTGAGGGCATTCCGGATGAATCGCCGATGGTATCTGGCGTGTATATCCCGATCCGGATATTCCCGCTGTCTGAGCATTCTCTCTTCTTCCGTAAAATACAGCTTACTGTAATCGTTGATTTCCGTGATAATATTGGCAATCGCTTTGGATTCCGCTTTTCTCTGTTTCAAATCAATGAGTTCATTGAAAAGATCGAACATTTTTTTCTGGTGGGTGTCGATCTCTGCCACATCCACACTGAATCCGGCATCCCACTCAACCTTGAGATCATTTTGCATCATCTGTCTCTCCTTGATATATCATTTCAATTGTGTCAAGCAGTCGGATATGGATATTGTCAAATCCGCCATTAGACATGATCAGCACCAGATCGCTGGGAATCAGCCGGGAAGGCAGAAACGACAGCAGCCCGTTTGTATCGGAAAAATAATGGGCTTCCACACCGAGCGCATTGATATCCGACACCAGCTTTTCAGGGGAAAACCGCTCATTTTCAGGTATGTTTTTTTTAACGGCCGGATTGCAGATACACACCATATCCGCTTGGGTAAATGCGGCAGGATAGGTGTCCTGGAAAAACCGGCGCATGGAGGTGTTGGTGCGGGGCTCAAACACGGCAATCACCCGGCCCGGATGGTAAAACGGTTTCACTGCCCGGATAGTGGCTGCCACCGCAGACGGATGATGGGCAAAATCGTCCATGACCGTGATACCGCGTTTAACCCCCCGGACATCCTGACGGCGCCGGATACCGGAAAACGATGCCATGGCCTGTTTCACCGTGGCCGTGCTGATCCCCAACGTATGGGCCGCCGCCGCACAAGCCAGAAAATTCATCAGATTGTGATGGCCGGGCAACCGGGTTTCAATCTCATAATCGGATTCAGGCCCTTGGATTTGAGTCCGGGTCAGACGATGGGTATGAACCATATCCGCATATCTCCAGTCACCGTCAGATCCGTAAAAAACAGGGTTTATGTTTTGGTCTGCCAGAATATCCATGAGATGGGGGCTGTCTTTGCAAGCAATCAGAACACTGGTATCCGCTATTTTTGACACCAGTTGAGCAAATACCGACTTGACATGATCCAGATCCTTGAAAATATCGGCATGGTCGAATTCCACACCGGTCATGATCGTGATAAACGGATCATAGTGCATGAATTTGGGCCCTTTGTCAAAAAAGGCGGTATCATATTCATCCCCTTCAATGACCATGTATTCCCCATTGCCGATTCGGAACCCGGACTGGTAGTCCTTTAAAATCCCGCCGATCATGAACCCGGGATCCAGCCCCGCCACGGTCAGTAAATGGGCCATAATAGCAGCGGTCGTGGTTTTACCATGGGTACCAGTGATCAAAATGATCTTTTTATCGACTGCGATAAACCGGTTCACGGCCTGGGGCATGGACAGATAGGGAATCTGCCCGGCCAGAACCGCAGCAGCTTCGGGATTGTCCCGGGTCACGGCATTTCCGATGATCACCAGATCCGGAGTTTGATCCAGATTGGCCGGATCAAACCGGTCAAACAACCGGATGTCACTGGCTGCCAGAAAATCGCTCATGGGGGGGTACACATGCTGATCCGATCCGGTCACTTCATACCCCATCTGCTTGAGCATGCAGGCCAGAGTTCCCATACCCGTCCCGCAGGCAGCAATCAGATGTATGCGGCGAATTTTGGTCATGGACTAAATTTCCGCCATCACGGCTTTGGCCGCGGCAATGGTGTCATCAATGTCTTTTTTTGTATGAGCCAGAGAAACAAAACAGGCCTCGAACTGAGACGGTGCCAGGTAAATACCTTTTGCCAGCATGCCTCGATAAAATGCGGCAAACCGGTCCAGATCACTGGTTTTGGCATCTTGAAAATCAACCACTTTCCGGTCGGTGAAAAAGAACCCGGCCATGGACCCCACATGCCCGGACTGAAAGGGAATACCCGCTTCATCCGCCGCCGCCTTGAACCCGTTCATCAAATCGCTTGTCCGGGTTTCCAGTGTGTCATACACCCCGTCTTTCTGCAAAGCGGTCAAAGTGGCAATGCCGGCGGCCATGGCCAAAGGATTACCCGACAGGGTGCCGGCCTGGTACACCGGCCCTGTGGGTGCGATCTGGGACATGATCTCTTTTTTTCCGCCGTAGGCCCCCACGGGCAGGCCGCCCCCGATAATTTTGCCGAAACAGGTCAGGTCCGGTGTGATGTTGAACAATCCCTGGGCAGAATTTTTGGCCACCCGGAACCCGGTCATGACCTCATCAAAAATCAGCACTGCCCCGTATTTTTGTGTTTCTTTTCGCAGGGTTTCAAGAAACCCCTCTCGGGGACGTACCATGCCCATGTTGCCGGCCACCGGTTCCAGGATCACCCCGGCCACCTGGTCCCCCTGCTGGGCCATCACCTGTTTGAATCCTTCGATATCGTTGTATGGCAGAGACAAGGTGTTCTGTGTCACTGTCTGCGGGACTCCGGGGCTGCCGGGAATGTTCAGGGTCGCCACACCGGACCCGGCCGCCACCAGCAGGGTGTCGGCATGACCATGATAGCATCCGTCAAATTTGATGATAATGTTACGTCCGGTAAACCCTCTGGCCAGACGGACGGCGCTCATGGTGGCCTCGGTGCCGGAATTGACCATACGCACCATTTCCACGGACGGCACCGTCTGGGTCACCAGTTCCGCCAATTGGGTTTCCAGATGGGTCGGGGCACCGAAACTGGTGCCGGTCTCCAGGGCCTGCATCAGGGCCTGAATCACTTCCGGCGGCCGATGCCCCAATACCAGGGGCCCCCAGGACATGACATAATCGATATAGTCATTCCCGTCCACATCAAAGAGCCGGCTTTTGTCACCGCGTTCAATGAATACCGGCTGCCCGCCCACGGAATTGCATGCCCGTACCGGAGAATTGACACCTCCGGGAATCAATTGTTTTGCCTTGTTGAACAAATCAAGGGATTTGCTGTGTTGCATATGATGTCTCCCAATATGTTTAAATGGTGCTATTCAAAACGGCTTAATTTTCATGCACAACAAATTTTTGTGCATAAATGATAAGTATAACAAACCTTTTTTTAAAGGGTCAACCGGTTTGTTTCCATTCTCATTTTAAAAAAACCGTTGACAGACCTATTTCCGGCTGATATTTTCCTGCTGTTAAATTTCAGCCGGGCCGTTAGCTCAATTGGCAGAGCAACTGACTCTTAATCAGTAGGTTGAAGGTTCGATTCCTTCACGGCCCACCACCAATATCAAGCATCTATGATCGAAAACACCGTCGGCTCGATTCTTGACTGCCGCCATTCCGGACATTTTTTTAGATTTTTTAAGAGATTTTCGATCCTTGAGCTCGAAACCACCACTCAGGTAACTACCTGGTGTTCTTTTAATGAATTGGCTTTGGTTTAAAAAAAAATGAAATCCGAATATTGTTCCCTGTAACGGATAAAAAATCAGTTTTTTTTCAAACCCTGAATAATGACTTTAAATGCCGTGGTGAGCGTTGATTTGACAAAATCTTTATGATCGTCCAGCTTTTTTTTGGAATCCACCCAGAGCACCACCCCGGCGTAGGATCCCCACAGCACATCTGCCAAGGCCACCGGGTGCTCATCAATGAAAATCCCTTTGTCAATGCCTTCCTTGATCACCTGAATGATCGCGCCATGGGCCCGGGCCGAGTTTTTCTTGAGGTGCTGCATCATCTCATCGGACAGATTGTGAAGGGTTTCACCCGACTGCAGGTGAAACAGATTGATCAGTATGCTGGCATCATAGCCATACACATCGATGAAAACATCTCTGAACCGCTCCATCTTTTCTTCCACACAGATATCCAGGTTGACGACTTCCTGAATCTGGGTGGTCAGGTATTTAAGGATATCAATGGAAAGGGATGTGTGCAGTTCCTCCTTGTTCTTGAAATACAGATACAAGGTACCGGGGCTTAATTCCGCTTCAGTGGCGATCTCTTCCATGGTCGCGCTGTTAAAGCCCTTGACGGAAAAAATTTTACGTGCGGCATTGATAATATCCCGGCGCCGGCGTTGTTTTTCTCTTTGTTTTCTCTCGTGTATGCCCATGTTTACCCCATATGATATGAAGCAGATTCATTTTTTAGTCAATTGAATTCATTCATATAGAATTTCCATGAATTTCGCAAGGATAAAAATGAAAATACCAAAACCTGATCAATTTTTTAATTTTATTCGCTTTTTTCATTTTTTGTGCTTTTTTGTTCCCATGTGATGTTTTTTTGTCTATGATATTCAGGATAAAACCGGATGATTGATCAACTTGGGGGAGATTTAAAATTATGCCGAAAACAACTTACTGGGCAGATGCATATGTACAAAAAGCGGGCAGCGCAGCCGATGCACTGCAACACCTGAGGCCGGGGAATCGGGTCTTTATCGGATCCTCCTGTGGGGAGCCCCAGCACCTGGTCAATGAATTATCCAAAGTATCGGAACGATTCACCGACCTTGAAATCGTCCGGCTGCTGAGTGTGGACAGCGGTCCCTTGACGCTGATTGCCAACCGGTCCCATTCCCAGCAGCTCAATATCCGTTCTTTTTACCTGGGATCTGCCTCTCCCACCAAAATAAAGAAAAACCAGCGGTTCATCACCCCCATCAACCTGTCCCAGATCCCCCATCTGTTCAAGTCCCGGCTCATGCCCTTGAATGTGGCCCTGATCCAGGCATCCCCGCCCGATGATTTCGGTTGGATGAGTTTAGGGGTGTCCGTGGATATCAACATGGCTGCCTGTGAATCCGCGGATCTGGTGATCTGCCAAGTGAACCCCAACATGCCCCGGGTCCTGGGCCGCAGTTTCATCCATGTCAATGATGTGGATTTCATTGTGGAGCATGAAGAGGAACTGCTTACCATTCAGCCGCTTCCGGAAATGGAAACCGCCAATATCATTGCCAAACACATTTCCCGGCTGATCAAAGACGGGTCGACCATCCAGACCAGCTTAGGGGTCACCAATGATGCCACCATGGTGTGTCTGGCGGAAAAAAACGATCTGGGCGTGCATTCCCAGTATCTGTCCGAACCCATGATGCGTTTGTTTTCCATGGGGGTGATCACCAACAAGAAAAAAGGGTTCAACAACGGCAAACTGGTGGCCGGAAGTGCCGTCGGCTCTTTTATGCTGTATGAATTCATCGATGACAATCCATCCATTGAATTTCATCCCTCAGATTATATCAACAGCCCCACCATTATCGGACGTCATAATCAGATGGTGACGTTGAACACGGCCATGGCCATTGATCTCACGGGCCAGGTGGCGGCCGATGCCCTGCCTTTGAACAACTACACCGGCATCAACGGGCTTCTGGATTTCACCCGGGGAGCCGCCATGTCTCCCAATGGAAAGTCCATCCTGATTCTGACCTCTACATCGGACAATGATAAAACCAGCCGGATCATTCCCCATATGTCGGACACCGCCGTGGTCGTCCCCCGGGGTGACGTCCAGTTTGTGGCCACAGAATACGGGGTGGTGAATTTGTTCGGCAAAACCCTTCAGGAGCGGGCCATGGCACTCATCAGCATTGCGCATCCCGACTTCAGGGATGAGCTGTTTTCCCAGGCCAAGGAACTGAACCTCATCGACACGGGACGTCAGTTCAAACAGGCCATCAAAGGGGTGTATCCCCTCAAATATGAGGAAACCATTCAGATCAAAGGCACTTCCATCAATTTCCGGCCGGCCAGAACCGTTGATGAACGGAGCATTCAGGAACATTATTACAATATGAACCGGGGAGACATCATTTCCCGTTTTTTTCATGAAAAAAAAAGTTTTGTTCACCCCCAGATTGAAACCACCTATGAAATCGATTACATCAATGACCTGACCATTGTGGCCACCATCGGAGAACTGGGATTTGAACAGATCATTGCCGTGGGCGAATATTTCAGAAATCCCATTGTCAATATGGCGGAAATCGCATTTTCCGTTACCCATGAATACCAGGGCATGGGCATCGCTAAAATTCTCCAGGAAAAACTGGCGGTGGCAGCCCAAGACAACGGGATCAAAGGTCTGATTGCCTATACTTCTCCCCAGAACAAAGGCATGATCCGGCTGTTCAACCATCTGCCGTTTAAAATCCATACGGAAAAAGATGAAGACATGATCATTCTCAACTGCCTGTTTTCAGAACCGGAACCCAAAGATAAAAAAAACCACAGGTCCCCTGCCTGACATCTCATGATGTCAGGCAGGGGACCAAATCAACGCCGCTTTGGAATTTATCGTCGTTTCAAAAGAGCCACGGATTCGATATGATAGGTGTGGGGGAACATGTCAACCGGCTGAACCTCCATCACCTCATACCCGGAAGCGAGCATTTCAAGGTCCCGGGCCAGGGTGGCGGGGTTGCACGAGACATAGACAATGGTGTCTGATCCCAGGCCCAGTACCCTGGCAACCACATCCTTGTGCATGCCCACCCGGGGCGGATCGATCACGATCACATCCGGGATTTCACCTAAGTCCGGAAGCACTTCCCTGATATCTCCGGCCAGAAAACGGCAGTTATCGATCTTGTTCATGGCCGCGTTTTTCCGGGCATCGGCCACGGCCGTATCAATGATCTCGATTCCGGTGATCTGTGCCGCCTGATCAGACAGCCAGATGGGAATGGTACCCGTGCCGGAATACAGGTCCAGCACGGTTTCTTTTCCTGTGAGACCGCAGTATCTGGCAACCACGTCATACAGCTTTTCACACGCCCTGGTGTTGGTTTGAAAAAAGGAGTTGGCGGAAATCTCGAATTCAAACCGGCCCAGGCGTTCGGTAATCACCTCATTGCCGTGAAGCCGGATTTCCTCTTTGCCCAGGCTGACCCCGGATCTGGCATCTGTGATGTTGTTGACAATGGATGCCAGATTGTCAAAGGTTTGGGCCAGTGATTCCGCCAGCTGCATGACCAGGGGCAGATGCTTGTCCCGGGTGACGATGTTCACCATCCACTGGTCAAACGCCACGGAATGGCGCAGCATCACATACCGCCAGAAACCGGTATGATGGCGCAGATGATAGGCCGGCAGGTCTGATGTCCGGATAAACTGTCGAATATGGTCCAAAATGGCATTGCCCTGTTCCGGCATGATGTCACAGTGATGAATGTCGATGACCTGGTCAAAGGTGCCCGGCACATGCAGCCCGATGCCCAGATCCTTGGAAATGGTTTCATCCGCCAGTTCTTCGGGCATGAGCCAGCGTCTGGCAGAACAGGAAAACTCCATTTTGTTCCGGTACTCAAACACCGGATCCGACGGGATCACATCCAGAACCGGCACATGGGACAGACCGCCGATATGCGCCAGGGATTGAACCACATGCTGTTTTTTATAGTCCAGCTGTGTCTCATAAGGAATCGACTGCCATTTGCATCCCCCGCAAAAATCAGCATATCGGCACCGGGGGGTCTGACGTAAAGACGAGGGCGAAAGTATCTGAATCAGCTTTGCTTCTGCCCAGCTTTTTTTCTTTTTGGAAATTTTTACCCGAACTTGGTCCCCGGGCACGCACCGGTCCACAAACACGGGGAATCCGTCCGGTTTTGCCAGCCCTTTTCCACCATATGCCAGATCGATAATTTCAAGTTCACACACGCTGCGCTTCTTAATGCTCATGGATGTTTTCCATTTCTTTGGTTCAAAATTAAAAGCTTGTGATTATATCGGCTCCATGGCATAAAAACAAGATGCAGATCCTTCAGACACAGTTTACGGTGGATCAGCTTGTCCTGAAAGGAGAGCTGTTTTTACCGGACACGCCCCGGCCCCCTGTGGTGGTGGGATCCCACGGGTTGGAAGGCAGCCGGTTTTCCGCCAAACAACAGGTGCTGTCCCGGTTGCTGCCGGAAAACGGCATGGCTTTTTTTCGGTTCGATCACCGGGGTTGCGGGGACAGCCAGGGCGATTTTGTTTGGGAGACCTCCCTTGAAAAGCGGTCCCGGGATTTTCTGGCGGCCGTGGCCCATGTGAAAGATCTGAACAAAACCGGACCTCAGCTGGGTGTATTTGGTTCCTCCATGGGCGGGGCCACCTGCATCAACGCCTGGCAGACCCTGGAGAACACTTTTGGCCGCCTGGCCGGGGGGGTGCTGTGTGCGGCCCCGCTGAAAAGCCGGACCATTCACAATATTCCCACCCGGGCCACCGAAACGAGACCGGCCCTGCCCCTGGCGTTTTTTGAAAAAAACCTGTTGTTTGACCTGACAGACAAAGCCTTTTCACTCCATCATGTGCTTGTTTTTCATGGAGATGCAGACCGGATCGTCCCCGTGGAAAACGCCCGGATCCTGCTGGAAACCATGCAGTCTCCCAAACACATCATCATTCAGAAATACGGGGATCACTCCATGTCAGCGCCCCGGGATCAGGCGGAATTTGAAACAAAAGCCCTGGCCTGGTTTACGCAGATATTTCACCTGTCAGATGCCGCCTGAGCAGTTCCAGGGCCATGGCGGCAAAAATTTTCTTGTTTTTTTCCCGGTCATCAAATTTGAACTCAAATTTTTTTGCCAAAGCAAGACCGCCGGGACCGGCCAGCCCGATGCACACAGTACCCACCTGTTTCAGTGTCGGCCCCCCGCCGGGCCCGGCAATACCGGTGGTGGAAACGGCCCAGTCCGATCCTGCCACCTGCCTTGCCCCAACAGCCATTTCCAGGGCCGTATTTTCATGCACGGCCCCGCAGGTATCAAGGGTTTGGGGATTGACCCCCAGCACCTTGATTTTGGCGGAATTGGCATAGGTGACCGCAGACAGTAAAAAATAATCCGAACTGCCCGGCACCTGGGTGATCAAATGGGCAATCAGTCCGCCGGTGCAGGATTCCGCCACAGCCAGGGTCTGGCCTTTCCGGGCCAGGCATTGCCCCACTTCCGCTTCCAGAGACAGGCCGGTCATAGACACCACTTTGCTGCCCAGCTGCCGGGCCACCCATTGTCCGGCCCGGTCCAGAAAGGTTTCCGCTTCGTTGCCAGCTTCATCCCCATCACGGACCAGCTTGACTTCAATCACGGGAAAACTGGCCCTGAATCCCAGACGGATGCCGGGGAACAGATCTTCAAACCCGGTCAGCAATGTGCCCACCCGGGATTCATGAAGCCCGAACACGGTGAACCGCCGGATAAGCAGCCGGGTCGGTTTGCCTTGAATGGCTTGAATACGGGGGGCCACGCATGCATCCATCATCTGTTTCATTTCAGACGGCACCCCGGGCATGCAGAAGAACCAGCACTGGTTGAGCTGAAATGAAAACCCCGGCGCAGTGCCGTATTTATTTTCCAGCACCTGGGCGGAATCCGGCAGCCAGGCCTGTTTTTCATTGTCCGGGGTCAATTCAAATCCCCGGCGGTCAAAATAGGTTTTCATGGATGCCAGGGCCGCGGAATTCAAAATCAAAGATTCTTCCAGGGCCTCTGCACAGGCCTGTGCTGTGATATCATCCCGGGTCGGCCCCAGCCCGCCCGTGGCCAGACAGATCTTGGCCCGCCGGGAAATGGCCATCACAGTTTCGCACACCGCGGCCACATCATCACCTTTGACCGTGATCTGGGACACCCGGATGCCCATCTGTTTGAGCCGGTCACATAAAAACGCACTGTTGGTGTCCACCAGATCTCCCAGCAGCACCTCATCGCCGGTGGAAAGAATTTCAGCTGTCATTGGTTCATCCCTGTTTGATGTTTTTTTCAATTTGTTGTCAGATCCGGTGGATGTTATCTGGTTTTTTCTGCCAGTCCGGATTGAAAAACATGGCATGGTTGGCGGAAAAAAAGGCCGGATTTTTTCGAAACCCGGATCCGACGGCCAACTGTTTTTAAACGTTTTATCCAGAAACTGCTTCACCTGTTTTCTGTCCCACCCGGCCGGATGGACAAAATTCAGGTATAACGACAGATCGCCCTGGTAAAACTCTCTGGTTTCAAGGTCTTTGGTTTCTTCGCTGAACCGGGGCAGATTAAACACCGCCAGGTTCAGATAGTCAATATATGGCGCATGGGCCCGGGTGAATGCCAGGGTGGTGTGCGCGGAAGACCGGTCTTCAAACTGGGTGCCGAACAGCAGATACACATAGGTAAAAATGCCCACATGGTGCAGGTTTTCCAGAATCCGGGACACCAGATCCAGGCGGGTGCCTTTATTCATCCGGTCCAAAACAGCCTGATCTCCGGACTCCAGTCCCAGCTTGAGCATCAGGCATCCGCTGCGTTTGAGCTGACGGCAGAACGTGAGGTCTGCCAGATCTTTTTCAAACCGGACAAACCCGTACCAGGTGAACGGCACTCTGGGGCCGGTTCGGGCCAGGGCCCGCAAAAATGCCGGGGTCATGGCATCATCGATAAAATGCATGGTATCCGGCTGAAACCGATGTGCCAGCGCCAGTGTGTCCGCCAGCACCCGGGAGGCCCGCTGGGTGCTGTAGGCATGGGTTTCCGCTTTTTCAGGACAGAACCGGCATTTGCGCCAGTAGCACCCGATGGTGGTTCTGAAGGGCAGTACCCGGGCCGGCGATATATACCCGGCCTTGTCGGCAAACTCAAAATCCGGCACATAATGACGTTTTGTGGTACCGGGTTTTCCTAAAAGATCCAGCAGCGGGATTTCTCCTTCTCCGGCAATCATGTGATCAATGAGTCCGGAAAACGGATGATTGAAATCCGGCCGGCTCATCCAGGAAGACACCAGGCCCCCGCCCATGACGATTTTTTTGTCCGGAAAATTCTTCCGGATCCACCCGGCCAGCGCAAAGCTGACCAGGGCCTGGTTCAGGTAACACAAAGAGATCCCCACCCAGGGCGAGTCCCATTGGGATATTACGGGTTTGAGCTGGTCTTCAAAAAAGGAAAAAAACGGATTGAACCGGCAGGTGTCCGCACTTTTGATCAGATCCCGGCTGCGCAGCGGGCTCAGTTGACGGTCGGTGTAATCACTCATCGTCACCTTGAACCGGGTGGTATCCACGGCAAGAGACAGCAGTTTGTTCAAATCATACACCCGCTGGTGGTACCGGTCTTCATTGGTGTAAAGCCCCGGATCCTGAAGGTCTGCCAGGATGGCATCCCGGTTTTTCAAAGCCCGGGCCGACCAGGAATCGGTTGCCGTCAAATTTTGTCGGATCAGGTAATGAAACCCCTGAATATTGGCATCTGACACGCAGCACTCAATATTGTTTTCCTGAAGCGCGGCAGCCAGGTACGCCACCCCGGCCGGGGGTTCACAGGGTTTGGCCACCGGAGGAAACAATAATAACATCAGCACGTGTCCTAAATGTAAGTTACAATAATATTGCGTTATATCCGGCGTGCTTGTACCATATTTTGATCAAAATCCCCAAATAAAAAATCCCGGGCATTTTTTGTTTCTACAAACAGAAACATTTGCCTTGACAACCTGACATAAATCATTTAATTTTTCCGTCATTTGACACATTTTAAAACAGGACGGCTTCTCAATGATTTTATCCAGATTTCCAGACAAACGCCGGTTCAAGGAACTGGCCGAAACCTGCAATGTGGTTCCCGTGTGCATCCGGATCCTGGCCGACACCCACACACCGGTCTCAGTGCTTGATAAATGCCGTGCCCTGGGAACCCAATGTTTTCTGCTGGAAAGTGTGGAAGGGGGGGAACGATGGGCCAGATACAGTTTTTTAGGTATCCGGCCCCACGGCACTGTGCAGGTTTTTTCCGATCATGTCTCACACATCACCGGCACCGGCACTTCGGAAGAAAACTGCCAATCCATTGCCCACAACAATGATCCTTTATCCGTGATCCGGAAGATCATACAGACATATCATCCGGCCCCCATGCCGGAACTTCCCCGTTTCTGGACCGGCCTTACCGGATATGTCACCTATGAAATGGTGTCTTTTTTTGAAAATATCCCCGTGTCCCTGCCCGAGACTGATCCGTACGCCCATTTTATCATTCCGGATCAGATGATTATTTTTGACAATGTCCAGCAGACCATGACCTGCCTGGGCATCTGTTATCTGGACGAAAAAACCGATGCCGATGCGGCGTATGACAGGGCATATCACGACCTGGTACACCTGCTTGACACGGTAAAGGCCCCGGCATCCACATCTGTGGACACCCGTTGTCCCCCGGTAGATCTTGAACCTTTGATGCCGGCATCCCGATATATGGATGGCGTGAATACCATCAAACATCATATCCGGGAAGGAGACATCTTTCAGGCCGTGTTTTCCCAGCCGTTCTCCTGCACCACCGATCTGGATCCGGTCCGGTTCTACCGGGCCCAGCGGTATATCAACCCGTCTCCGTACATGTTTTTCATGAATTTCGGCGATCGGGTCATTGCCGGATCTTCTCCGGAAACCATGGTACGCCTGGAAAACGGTGTGGCCACCCTCAGACCCATTGCCGGCACCCGGCCCCGGGGGGATACCCGCCAGCAGGATCAGACCCTGGCAGACGAACTGCTCAAAGATGAAAAAGAAAAGGCCGAACATGTGATGCTCATCGATCTGGGGCGCAACGATCTGGGACGTGTGGCCAAGGCCGGCACCGTCCAGGTGACCGATACCATGGTGATCGAACGCTATTCCCATGTCATGCATCTGGTATCCAATATCACCTGTGACCTGGATTCATCTTACGATGCCCTGGACCTGTTCCGGGCTGCATTCCCGGCCGGCACCCTCACAGGCGCGCCCAAAATCAGGGCCATGGAGATTATTTCGACACTGGAGAACCGCCCCCGCCGCATATACGGCGGCGCCGCCGGATATATTTCCTTTACCGGAAACATGGATTTTGCCATCACCATCCGCACGGCCGTCATGGAAAACCGGACCCTGACCGTTCAGTCCGGTGCCGGCATTGTGTATGATTCCGATCCTGAAAACGAACTGACAGAATGCATAAACAAGGCAAAAAGCGTGGAATCCGCTCTGAAGCTGGCGCTTTCCCATACGGATCTATCCATCTTACCCCGGGAGACTTTCCATGAACGTGGTCATCATAGATAATTACGATTCCTTTACCTTTAACCTGGTCCACTATCTGCTGCACACCGGCGTATCTGTGACAGTGTTCAGAAACGATAAAATCAGTGTCCGGGAAATCAAAGACATGGCTCCCGGTGCCATTGTCATATCTCCGGGTCCGGGCCGGCCCGAAGACGCAGGCATCTCTGTGGATGTGGTGAAAAAACTGTCCGGAACCATTCCCATTCTGGGCGTGTGTCTGGGGCATCAGGTCATTGCCCAGGCATTCGGCGGCACCATTGTACATGCAAAACAGATCATGCACGGTAAAACCTCCATGGTCACGTCAGATGGCGAGCATGTCTTTGCAGGGCTTGTCCGTCCTTTTTCCGTGATGCGCTATCATTCTTTGGCAGTCCAGGAATCGGATCTGCCGGCTTGCCTTAAAGTCACGGCCCGGGCAGACGATGGTGAAATCATGGGGCTGCGTCACACCGACCATCAGACCCAGGGGGTCCAGTTTCACCCGGAATCCTTTATGACCACTGTGGGAAAACGACTGATACGCAATTTCATCAAAGGAGCGGCCCAATGACTTTCACCCAATATCTGAACCAGATCATCCGAGGCCATGACCTGACCCAGGATCAGGCCGCGGAAATGATCACCCATATTTTTTCCGGCACCATCACTCCGGCCCAGACCGGTGCGTTTATGGCAGCCCTGGCCACCAAAGGGGAGTGTTTTGAAGAGCTGGCCGGCGGCGCACTTGCCATGCGCCGCAAAGCGCTGAGGGTCCAGACCCTGGATCAAACCGTCATTGATATCGTGGGCACCGGCGGAGACGGCACCGGTACATTCAATATTTCCACCACGGCTTCGTTTGTGGTGGCCGGAGCAGGCATCACGGTTGCAAAACACGGCAATCGGAGTGTGTCCAGCAAATGCGGGTCCGCCGATGTGCTGGAAGCGCTTGGAGTCAATCTGGCAGCTGATCCTGAAATCATTGAGGAGGCCATCAATGAAATCGGTATTGGATTTATGTTCGCCCCCCTGTATCACGGCAGCATGAAACATGCCATGACAGCCAGGAAAGAATGCGGCATCCGCAGCATTTTCAATATGCTGGGCCCATTGACCAATCCCGCAGCTGCGTCCTGTCAGGTGGTGGGTGTTTATGCGCCGGCCCTGACGGAAATGTTTGCCAATGCCCTGCATCTGCTGGGTGTCAGACGCGCGTTTGTGGTCCACGGCCATGACGGCATGGATGAAATCACCACCACGGATCTGACCCGGGTATCTGAACTGTGTGATGGCCGGATCAAATCCTATGACCTGGATCCATTGACCTATTTTGACGACTATGCCGATCCTGAAACGCTGCAAGGCGGCGATGCCAAAGAAAACGCAGCCATTCTTACCCGAATCCTGTCCGGTGAGAAAGGCGCCCCCAGAGATATTGTGCTCATCAATGCCGGGGCCGGACTGGTGGCGGCAAATGCCGCCGCAGATATCAGGCAGGGAATACAGATGGCGGCGGACTCCATTGATTCCGGCCGGGCCATGAAAAAACTGGAGGCATTGGTCCAGTACACCCGGGAGAATGCATAACATGGCGGTCTCCGGATTTTTGAAAACCATGCAGGAAATCAAACAAGCTGAAATTGCCGACCACCGGCGGCGCATGCCGCTGGCTTCCCTGCGGCGGGAAGCGGAAACCCTTGCGGCCCCGCCGGATTTTAAAGCGGCCATGACAGCCGGCACCCCGGCAGACATCGGCATTATCGCGGAAATCAAAAAAGCCTCCCCATCCAAAGGAGACCTGCGAGCGGATCTTGATCCGGCCGCATACGCAAGGATCTATGAAACCGCCGGGGCCCGGGCCATTTCCGTGCTCACGGAATCGGTCTATTTCAAAGGCGGTCTGGCGGATCTTAAAACCGTTTGTACGCACACGGGTTTGCCGGTGCTCAGAAAAGATTTTATCATCCATGAATATCAGATTTATGAAGCCAGGCAGGCCGGAGCCGGGGCTGTATTAATCATCACCACGATGCTGTCTTCGGACCAGCAAAGCGATTTCATTCATCTGGTCAAAGAATTGGACATGGCACCCCTGGTGGAAATATGTTCTGAATGGGAAATGGACCAGGCCCTGACCACCGGGGCGGACATTGTAGGAATCAACAACCGGAACCTGTCTACCCTGGAAGTGGACCCGAATGCAGCCATCCGCATCGCACCGTTGTTTCCCCAAGAGATCATTCCGGTGGCAGCATCCGGTTTTTCCTGTCGCAAAGATATTCAGACAGGCATACACGCCGGCATATTTAATTTTCTGATCGGGGAAAGCATTGTCAAATCAGAAGATCCAGACGTATTTATCCGGTCATTGAAAAACGATGACTGACCGCGATCCTAAATCCCGGCACCCGAAATTCAAGACACTGGTTAAAATCTGCGGGTTGACCGATCCGGACAATGCAGCCGCATGTGCCCAGGCCGGTGCCGATATCATCGGGCTGGTATTTTACCCCAAAAGCCCCCGGCATGTTGAACCGTCCCGGGCCAAGGCGGTGATCCACGCCCTGCCCGCCCATGTACCGGCCTGGGGCGTATTTGTGAATGAAGATCCGGAGGTCATCATAAAAACCGTGCATGCCTGCGGATTAAAAGGGGTACAGCTGCATGGACAGGAACCCCCGGGCCTGATTACCGCTTTAAAAAACCAGCATCTCACCGTTATCAAAGCCGTGTTTGCCTCCCGGACTCCCGGCATAGATACGATTGACACCTGGTATGAGGCAGCTGATTTTTTTCTGGTGGAATGCGGACAAGGCACCCTGCCCGGAGGAAACGCAAAAACCTGGGATTATCGTCAAGTTCGGAAAACAGCCCGCAAACATCCCGTGATTCTTGCCGGAGGGCTGTGCTGTGACAATATTGACCAGGCTTTGGCTCAAGCAGATCCCACAGGCGTTGATGTGTCATCCGGTGTGGAATCATCGCCGGGAATCAAAGATGTAGACAAGGTGACTGAATTGATCCGACGCGTCAAAAACAAAAAACCCTGATCATTTTCTGGCTCAACTAAACAAAAAAAGCCCTGCAAGTTGAACGAATCAACTTACAGGGCTTTTTGATAAATAATCCGGCAGTGTCCTACTCTCCCACACAGTCACCCATGCAGTACCATCGGCGCTAAAGAGCTTAACTTCCGTGTTCGAGATGGGAACGGGTGTGACCTCTTTGCTCTAACCACCGGATTAAGGGGGTGTTGGATCCGGAACGTTTGATGGGGTAAGGGCGCTTTGCGCGGCTTTGTTCCATAGATCCAAAAATCTGTTGCAGTAAGATATGTGTTCACATGAAAGCGTTTAAACCTGTGAGTGAAAAAAAAGTGGCTAAGCCTCACGACCGATTAGTACCGGTTAGCTCAACATGTTGCCATGCTTACACACCCGGCCTATCAACCTTGTAGTCTTCAAGGGGTCTTCAGTCACGTATGTGATGGGATATCTTATCTTGGAGTTGGCTTCCCGCTTAGATGCTTTCAGCGGTTATCCTTGCCCAACTTGGCTACCCAGCAATGCCCCTGGCGGAACAACTGGAACACCATTGGTTGGTCCATTCCGGTCCTCTCGTACTAGGAAAAGATCTCCTCAAATATCCTGCGCCCACGAAAGATAGGGACCAAACTGTCTCACGACGTTTTAAACCCAGCTCACGTACCACTTTAATCGGCGAACAGCCGAACCCTTGGGACCTGCTCCAGCCCCAGGATGTGATGAGCCGACATCGAGGTGCCAAACCGCCCCGTCGATGTGAACTCTTGGGGGCGATAAGCCTGTTATCCCCGGCGTACCTTTTATCCGTTGAGCGACGGCCCTTCCATTCAGAACCGCCGGATCACTAAGACCTACTTTCGTACCTGCTCGAAATGTCTCTCTCGCAGTCAAGCTCCCTTATGCCTTTGCACTCTGCGGCTGGTTTCCAATCAGCCTGAGGGAACCTTCGCGCGCCTCCGTTACTCTTTGGGAGGCGACCGCCCCAGTCAAACTACCCACCAGACACTGTCCTCAATCCGGATTACGGACCTAAGTTAGAACACTGAAACATAAAGGGTGGTATTTCAAGGGTGACTCCACAAACACTGGCGTGCCTGCTTCCAAGTCTCCCACCTA
Organism: Desulfotignum phosphitoxidans DSM 13687; assembly: GCF_000350545.1. Classification (GTDB taxonomy): domain Bacteria; phylum Desulfobacterota; class Desulfobacteria; order Desulfobacterales; family Desulfobacteraceae; genus Desulfotignum; species Desulfotignum phosphitoxidans. Next base: position 238,661 of record NZ_APJX01000002.1, on the reverse strand, counting down.
TCCTGCACATCATGTCCCAAAATCCAATGTCAAGCTGTAGTAAAGGTGCCGGGGTCTTTCCGTCTTTTCGCGGGTAGACGGTATCTTCACCGCCATTCCAATTTCGCTGAGTCCCTGGTTGAGACAGTGTGGAAGTCGTTACGCCATTCGTGCAGGTCGGAACTTACCCGACAAGGAATTTCGCTACCTTAGGACCGTTATAGTTACGGCCGCCGTTTACCGGGGCTTCGGTTCAGTGCTTCGCCTTGCGGCTAACAAATCCCCTTAACCTTCCGGCACCGGGCAGGCGTCAGACCCTATACCTCGTCTTACGACTTTGCAGAGTCCTATGTTTTTAGTAAACAGTCGCTACCACCATTTCTCTGCGGCCCCCCACAGCTCATATAGAATTATAATCACCATCAGGGGCATACCTTCTCCCGAAGTTACGGTATGATTTTGCCGAGTTCCTTAACCAGAGTTCTCTCAAGCGCCTTAGGATACTCTCCTTGCCTACCTGTGTCGGTTTACGGTACGATCACCTGTTATCTCGATAGAGGCTTTTCTTGGCAGCATGGGTGCAGTCAGTTTATGGGTCAAAGACCCTCCTCATCACTTCTCGGCCTTAAAAAATCCCGGATTTGCCTGGGATTTAAGCCTACCGGCTTGAACCGCCTATTCCAACAGACGGATGACCTGCCCTCCTACGTCCCCCCTTCTCTCAAACGACAACGAGGTGGTACAGGAATATTAACCTGTTTTCCATCGACTACGCCTCTCGGCCTCGCCTTAGGGATCGACTAACCCTGAGCAGATTAGCTTTACTCAGGAAACCTTGGGCTTTCGGCGAGCGGGCCTCTCACCCGCTTTATCGCTACTCATGTCAGCATGGTCTCTTGTGTCACCTCCACACACCCTCACAGGTGCGATTCTATGACAACACAATGCTCTCCTACCGATGTATAAATACATCCCGCAGCTTCGGTACTATGCTTTAGCCCCGATACATTTTCGGCGCAGATCCACTCGACCAGTGAGCTGTTACGCTTTCTTTAAAGGATGGCTGCTTCTAAGCCAACCTCCTGGTTGTCTGGGCATTCCCACATCCTTCTCCACTTAGCATAGATTTGGGGACCTTAGCTGGCGGTCCGGGTTGTTTCCCTCTCGTCCGCGGAACTTAGCTCCCGCGGGCTGACTCCCGTACTTTAACTTACCGGTATTCGGAGTTTGGTTAGGTTTGGTAATCTGGTGAGACCCCTAGCCCATCCAGTGCTCTACCTCCGGTAAGAAACATACGAGGCTATACCTAAATATATTTCGGAGAGAACCAGCTATCTCCAGGTTTGTTTGGCCTTTCACCCCTATCCACACCTCATCCGAACAGTTTTTAACCTGTATCGGTTCGGGCCTCCACACCATTTTACTGGCGCTTCACCCTGGACATGGATAGATCACCTGGTTTCGGGTCTACTCAATGCAACTGACCGCCCTGTTCAGACTCGCTTTCGCTTCGGCTACACCTATCGGCTTAACCTGGCTGCATTAAGTAACTCGCTGACTCATTATGCAAAAGGCACGCGGTCACACGCATTGCTGCATGCTCCCACTGCTTGTAAGCAAACGGTTTCAGGTACTATTTCACTCCCCTAACAGGGGTTCTTTTCACCTTTCCCTCACGGTACTGGTACACTATCGGTTGTCAAGTCGTATTTAGCCTTATGAGATGGTCCTCACAAATTCCCACAGAATTTCTCGTGTTCCGCAGTACTTGGGAGTACGATAAGAGAGATCGATTGCTTTTGCTTACAGGACTGTCACCTTCTATGGTGAAGCTTTCCAGCTTCTTCAACTAACAATTGATTTTATCACTCTCCGCAGGTTCCGAAACACCTGCAAATCATATCCCGCGACCCCAATTACGCAACGCTTTCGGGCTTGACACGTAATCGGTTTGGGCTGGTTCCCTTTCGCTCGCCGCTACTCGGAAAATCGTTATTACTTTCTACTCCTGGGGGTACTAAGATGTTTCAGTTCTCCCCGTTACCCTCCCTGAACTATGTATTCATTCAGGGATGACACGGTATTAACCATGCCGGGTTTCCCCATTCAGACATCTCCGGATCAAAGGGTGTTCAGCCCCTCCCCGAAGCTTATCGCAGCTGTCCACGTCTTTCTTCGTCACTTGACACCAAGGCATCCACCGTTTGCCCTTAGTAGCTTAGCCACTATTTCCACAAATAAGTTTAAACGCTTTGATGCGAACACATTGCCTTGCGGCAATGTCCCGATCGATCTCGATCAACATCAAAATCAATCAGTCATTTTCTTACTACAACAAATTGTCAAAGATCATCTGAGGTTTTTAATCCCTCAAAATTGGCCAGTGATGCCGTTTAAAGCGTTTTAATATACTTTCCTTAGAAAGGAGGTGATCCAGCCGCTGATTCCTCAACGGCTACCTTGTTACGACTTCACCCCAGTTATCGACCATACCTTAGGCGCCTGCCCCTGTAAACAGTTAGCCCAGCGACGTCGGGTATAATCAACTTCCATGGTGTGACGGGCGGTGTGTACAAGGCCCGGGAACATATTCACCGCGGCATGCTGATCCGCGATTACTAGCGATTCCAACTTCATGGAGTCGAGTTGCAGACTCCAATCCGGACTGAGATAGGCTTTAAGGATTCGCTCACCCTCGCAGGCTCGCTGCCCTTTGTACCTACCATTGTAGCACGTGTGTAGCCCTGGATATAAGGGCCATGAGGACTTGACGTCATCCCCACCTTCCTCCCCGTTAACCGGGGCAGTCTCGCCAGAGTTCCCGCCATTACGCGCTGGCAACTGACGATAAGGGTTGCGCTCGTTGCTGGACTTAACCAAACATCTCACGACACGAGCTGACGACAGCCATGCAGCACCTGTCTCTGTGCTCCCGAAGGCACTCTGTAATCTCTTACAGATCCACAGGATGTCAAACCCAGGTAAGGTTCTTCGCGTTGCGTCGAATTAAACCACATGCTCCACCGCTTGTGCGGGCCCCCGTCAATTCCTTTGAGTTTTAGTCTTGCGACCGTACTTCCCAGGCGGTTCACTTAATGCGTTGACTGCGGCACAGCAAGTTTTAATACCCGCTACACCTAGTGAACATCGTTTACTGCGTGGACTACCAGGGTATCTAATCCTGTTCGCTACCCACGCCTTCGCGCCTCAGCGTCAGTATCGGTCCAGAAAGCTGCCTTCGCCATCGGTGTTCCTCCTGATATCTACGAATTTCACCTCTACACCAGGAATTCCGCTTTCCTCTCCCGTACTCAAGTTCTGCTGTTTCAAATGCACTTCCAGGGTTGAGCCCCGGGCTTTCACATCTGACCGACAGAACCGCCTACGCGCCCTTTACGCCCAATAATTCCGAATAACGCTTGCGCCCCCCGTGTTACCGCGGCTGCTGGCACGGAGTTAGCCGGCGCTTCCTCCACTGGTACCGTCAATGCTATCATCTATTAAACAATAACAACTTCTTCCCAGTTGACAGAGCTTTACGACCCAAGGGCCTTCTTCACTCACGCGGCGTTGCTGCGTCAGGGTTTCCCCCATTGCGCAAAATTCCTCACTGCTGCCTCCCGTAGGAGTCTGGACCGTGTTCCAGTTCCAGTGTGACTGATCATCCTCTCAGACCAGCTAACCATCGCAGCCTTGGTAGGCTTTTACCCCACCAACAAGCTAATGGTACGCAAACTCATCTCCAAACAATTGCTTTCAAGAAGAGGCAATCTTTCATCTCAGCACTTGTGTACTGAAACTGCATCCGGTATTAGCCATCCTTTCGAAGGGTTATCCCGGGCTTGAAGGTAGATTATCTACGTGTTACTCACCCGTGCGCCACTCTACTCAGGATTGCAAGCAATCCCTTTCTCGTTCGACTTGCATGTGTTAAGCACGCCGCCAGCGTTCATTCTGAGCCAGGATCAAACTCTCCAGTTAAATCCTTTAACTACAAACTCGTTAAGGTCTTGTTTTAGACCCGCTTCAAACTTTATCACTGACCAATTTTCAAAGATCAAAACCTGCTTCTTTTTCAGGGAATTTTTTACTTCAGTATCCCTTCAAGAGAACTCACACAGACTACATGAGAACCAAACATTTGTCAAACAGTTTTTTAGCCTAAGTCATCTTTTTTCAGCACCAGGCCGGCCGGCAGTTTTTCTCCGAACTGAATATTCTGATCTGCCGGCGCCCGCACCGTCTTTTCCTGCACCATTTTTATCAAAGACGGCTTTGCCGACCGCTTTTCAAGCCATTCCACTACCGGTTGCGCTGAATCCGGATCCAGATCCCGGGTCCGGTCACCGGTTTTCATGGCCATCTGGGCCACCGGAACATCCACGTTATCCTGCCGGGTCCAGCTGCGTTTCATGAGCTGCTGAATCCAGCGGCCCGCCTCTACCGGCGGCACCACCCGGTCCACAGACCCGTACAACAGATCCCGGGCCCCGAAACGGGCCAGGGTCCACAACAGCCGGTCCTGGGTTTTGCCGGGCTTGACCTGAGGGATCAACGCTTTTGCCAGAGCGACTTTATCCTTTACCAGCAGCCGTTCCAGGTTGCCGGCCGTCATCCAAACCTCGGTCATCTCCTGGGGCGGCAGTTTAATTTTCTGCTTGATCAGAATGGTTGCAATATCCTGGAAAAACTGCCGCTGCTGCCCGGCTTTAAGCCCGGCGGCGATCCGCCGGATAAAAATCCACCACTCCAGCCGATTTTGCGGCGCCTTGTCAAATGTCAGGCCGGCCAGGTACACCTTCCACAACTTTCTGATCCGGTCCCCATCAAATGCATCCCCGAATCCCGGCCGCATGCAGAAACCGGTCAGATTCAGCCATCGGGCTTCATGATCGGCAGATTTGTGCCGTTCCGGCTCCAGGTCAATAAGCTGATCTGCCAGGGACCGCAAAAAAGACAACGGCCAGTTCGCCCGGGTTTGTTCCACCAGGGCTTCGATCTGTTTGCCTGCCGACGCCAGGTTGGCTGCATCTGGATCGGAAAACAGATCTGCCAGACACCGGCAGGCGGTTTTGATCACGGTTTCATCATACACTTCCGTTTCAGCGGTATCCAGAGACTTTTCATCGGCGTCCCTGAGCTGAAACTGCAGTTTCCACCGGTGATCACTTACCCGGGAATGACAATACATGGACAGGCTGCCCATTTCTGTGTATTCCGCCCCCAGAGTGACGGGAATGGTTTTCTTGTCCCCGGTTTTTCCAAACCGGATAATGGTCTGAATCGGGGGCATGGGGGTCAGGGTATCATCGATGGGCAGGAGGTTCCCTGCCGTATCACCGGATCGGAAACTGGAACTGTACACATCAAAACTCACAGGTTCATTGGCTCTGACCTCAAATGCCATCTGGGGCAGATCAATGGCGGCACCTTCGTCCAGTCCCCGCTCCACCAGGCAGATCGCTTTTTTCTCTGAATCCGATGCCGTTCCCACACCCAGGTAATAACTTCTCGGGCTGCCGGATCCCACCCGCACCCCAATCCCCTGTTTGACCAGACCGTAATAGGATGCCCCGATGCCCACGGCCAGTTCCGGACGGTTGTTTTCAAGGGTGGTTGGCCGGGTGGCATCTTTGGCCTTGAACCAGCGGCGGATGGCTTCTTTGATCCGGAACTGAACCAGCGCCGGTTTAAGGGTCCCGCCGTTGAACAATATAAACTCCGGCAGTGGTTCCTCTTTTCCCAGGGCCTGCCTGACATTGTCCCGATGTTTTTCCAGAAACCGGATGATATGCCGGGTCACGGCCGGCTCTTTTTCAAACGGCAGGCCAAAGTCCGCCACTTCCCTGTCCACCTCTATTTCCCTGATATCAGCCGAATCCACATCCGGATAAAACCGGGACCGCAACACATTCTCCACTTCCCCCCGGGTCAGATCCGCTGCCAGGGTCCCGGAAATCAAGGCCCGGCCCTCGCCTTTAATAGTGATACGCACCGATTTTTCCCGACTTTCAAGAATCTGTTCCTTGGCCTGCCGGCACTGGTGGCACAAGGTTTTCCATTTATCCGGGGTCAAGCTGGTGTCGGATTTGAACTTGGCTTCCACAATCTTTGCCAGGGACAGATCGATATTGTCTCCGCCTAAAATCAGGTGGTCTCCCACGGCCAGACGCTCGAACCGGGGGCTGCCCTGGTCTCCGGCTTTCAGGGAAATCAGGCTGAAGTCCGTGGTGCCGCCGCCCACATCACACACCAGAATCAGGTCATTCTCGCCCACCTGCTGATCCCAGTCAGATTCATGCAGAATCAGCCAGCTGTAAAATGCAGCCAGCGGTTCCTCCAGCAGGGTGACGGCCCGGGACAGCCCGGCTTTTTCAATGGCAGCCATGGTCAGGTCCCGGGCCTCTTCATTGAACGATGCCGGCACCGTGATCACCACAAACTGGTTTTCCATGAACCTGTCTTCATCTTTGACAAAATGGTTCCAGGCAGACCGCATATGGGACAGATATTCAGCTGTGGCATCCACGGGAGAAATTTTTTCAACCCCGGAACTGCCCCAGGGCAGAATTCGGGCATTCCGGTCCGCGCCCCCGTGGCACAGCCAGCTTTTGGCGGACGACACCAGGCGCGAAGGGATCTTGGCGCCGTGATCCCTTGCAAACATGCCGGCAAACAGGTCTTCTCTTTTTTTCCAGGGGTGTTTCAGCCCTTCTTTGGAGATATCATATTCCCCGGGGATATACAGAAATGACGGCAGGACCGGCATTTTTGAAAATTCCCCCAAACCCGTGAGCTGGGGCACCTGAAACACCTTGATCCACTGGTTTTTATCCACAGGATCCGGGCGTTTTCTGCCGCCGGTGCCGCCCATGGCCTCTTTCAGCCCGGCCACATCCACATACGACACCGCACAATTGGTGGTGCCCAGATCAATGCCGATAATATATTGTGTGTCCTGAAAATCCATCAACTGCCGGCCTTGATTTCAATTTCCGCAGGCGTGATCACGGACGCATCCCTGATATCCGCCAGCCGGGGAATCTCTTTTTTGCCGGCTTTCCATCCCGGATGTCTGACAATTCCTTCAAAGGGCGGTTCTCCGGTCACATTTCCCACCAGGGTGATGGCGTTCATGTCAAACCCGGGTGCCACCGTGAAAGTCTCGCCTTCATTGGCATTCACCACCGGCCGGGGATCAATATATTTTTTCACGGCCTGTTTGCAGTCCGCCTGAATACTGCGCACGGCCGCACCGATCTGTTCGTCGGAATACTGCTTCAAATCTTCATCAAAAAAATCCAGAAGCCGCCCTTCCCGCTGAAGCACAGACAATGTATGCAAAAACAGCCGATGTTTGCGTTCCTGTTCGACTTTCTGGTCCAGAAAATCTTTTTTCCCGGGGGTGGATGCGGGCTTGCCGGATTCCGCCTTTACAGGGGCTTTGACCACAGGGGCCAGGACCACGCCCAGCACAAGACAGAGAATCCAGCCCAGTATCAGCATGGCCCCGGCGACCGCCGGCATGACCCACGCATAAAATTTTGTCTTCAGCAGTACTGCCATTTGCTGTATCTGATTGAGAAACACTGAATTTCCCGCATCCGGAGCAGCTGCCGCAGCCACCTGTTCAAGACCAAACCAGATTACCGCCCCTAGTGCTGCAGCCATAGCCAGCATGAAAACCGATATCACCCAGAATGATATTTTCTGAAACTGTTTTACTCTGTCCACTGCATCCTCATTTTTTTTGCCTGTGCTTGTAAATATTATGTGTGCCTGGAAAATTGTAGGGACCGGCCACGCACAAAAAACCCATGCTGGTGTTTACAAAGCAGTGCTGACGTACAGGACTGCTTTATACCGCATGGGTCTCAAAAATAATACAAAATCCGGATTGTGCAAGCAATGATTTTTGTTAAAAACAGGGAATCAGGGACAGACAGTCTAAAATTTCATCATTCATTTTTAACGACGATGCGGTCCTTATTGGATTCAAAGGTTTTCTGGCCCACCCCTTTCACCTTCATGATATCCTCCGGCGTCTTGAATGGCTGGGCTTTGCGGTATTCTATGATTCTGTCAGCCACCACATCTCCGATGTTATGGAGTGTCATCAACTGTTCTTTGCTGTCCGTATTGATGTTAACCTTGTCGGCACCTGTCGCGGCAGGCACCATAAAGCCCAGCAGCAACAATCCTATCAAAACAATTTTTACACATGCTTTTGTTTTCAACATTGTTTTCTCCTAATTTCGTCTCACGGTTAACTTTTTGCTCAAGACAAAAAATAATTGTCCCTGACCCCCCGACGATCCCGTGATTTTTTTATGAAGAGGAGATCCAGACCGAAAAAGAGAGGCAGACGTATGGCAGAAAAACAGCGTCGATAAGAAAACAAAGTCATTGTGCAGTTAATAACGACAGAAACCGGGCTCGCTATACCACCAGGAATCGCTATGTTTCATAGACCTAATCCAGAATTTTATAAAAAGCAAGTCAAAAATAAAAAAATGCATACATCTTTTTTATAACGTCGTGCCGTAATGGGTTTTGATCCATTCCCTGTAGGCCCCGGTCTGAACGGATCTGACCCAGTCCATGTTTTCCAGGTACCAGTCAATGGTGGCGGATAAGGCCTGCTCAAAGGTGCAGGACGCTTTGTAACCGATTTTTTCAACCGCTTTGTCCGGATTGACGGCATCGGCCGATCCGCCACATACAGCCAGTCCCGCACATTGATACCTTTGCCGTAAACCGGCAGCGATTTTTTGTTCAGAATATTGAGGATCATCATCGGAAAACGCGGGATCATCCGGTGAGCAGAATATGTTTCATATATGTTGTTCCTTTACTTTCTCTGATGCTGATGCTGCTTCATTGGTGTGGCACCCGGCAAAGAACAGCCCGCTCATGAATACAAAAAACCATCCTTCCGCATTGTCCTGCAGCGGCGATGCCGTCATGCAGGCAATCAGCATCAGCAGCACAAACCCTCTGGCCATGAGCTTCTGTCCGCGGTCTTCAAAAAAAACCGTCTGCCGCCACTGAACGGCAAAGAATCCCAGCAGTACCAGCAGCCCTGCCAGGCCGAACTGCACCGCTGTCATCAGATATTCATTATGAGGGTTGTCAGTGGTCTTCATTCCGGTATTTTTAACCAATTCGTTGTATGTGGCCATAAAACTGCCGGTCCCGGTGCCGAACACCGGGTGCTGTTTTATGATTTTCAACGAATTCAGATACCATTCCAGGCGAAGTCCTGAAGAGGACAACTGGTTGGCCGGTTTTTGATGATCCCACGCTTTTACCTCATCGATAACGATCCGTACCCTTGAAATAAAAGGGTTCGACGGATTAACCCAGGCAAAGGTGCCGAAAAGAACAACAATTAAAGCCCCGGCGATAAGACTTTTGGACCGGTCCCAGGTCAGAAAATAATACACCGCCAGCACTATGACGATCACATGCCCGATCCGGCCGGCCACCATAAATATCACGTTAAACATCGCCAGCAGACTGAAACAGGCCCACAGCCATTTTAAAACCGGCCTTGTCCCGGAATTTCGGGCCTTGATCGCTGCAACAAAGGCGGCAAAGGCCATGAAAATATTCTGTTTGATATGATCATGAAAAACAACGCAGTTGGATGCATCCCCTTTCACGGAAATAAAATCCGGCAACAGCCCCACCCATAACAGGCTGGACAGCAGAAGAATCAGACCCATGGCAGAGATAAAGGATAACAAAAATGCCGGATGAAACTTTTTATCTGTAAAACAAACCATCACCATGCCGATAAACAGAAACTTTGCCCCGTCTGAAAGGCTTTCAATGATCTTTTCTTTGTCACCATCCGAATAGAAAAGTCCGATCACATGCATTAAAAAGACAGCCAGGCCCATCATGGCCACGGGGTTTGACTTCAGTATCCTGCCCCATCGCGCAAACCGGTCCGCGCCGTTGTCCAGCAGCCAAACCAGCACCACCAGTCCCAGCACGACATTGGTCAGTGCCGTAGACACCGGGATACAAAAACCGAACAACACCAGTAAATATTTATTTGCCGAATGCAGATGTTGGAACATAGGTGTCATTATATCAAACAATCCTTGGTTATGATTTTTTTCTCACTAAAAAATATATCTCTTTTTTTCCATACAACGCCCTGGCAATTTTATGAAGCAGCAAATATCCTGCAAAAGTAAGCTTGAGTTTAACAGCGAGTTCAGCTGCAAAACGATCCAGCCCGGTAGGCAACACACCATATTCCAAAACAGAAAAATTTTGTGAATCCAGCAGGTTGCCCAGGGTTTGGACATTCCATGAAAACAGATGATGATCGTTGTCGGAAGCGGTAAATTTTCTGTATTTCCGGCCTTGTTCCAAGGGAACAAATATAAGGATAATGCCTGAATCATTTATGGTTTTCTTCATATCATTGAGCATTTTTACCGGATTTTCCGTATGTTCTATAACATGATGACAAATAATTTTGTCGAATTTCCCAAAAAAACCAATGATATCGTTAGAAAAATCAATGGATGTATCAAGGGTTTGCGGTTTAGGGCAGACATCATATCCGGATTTTTCCCGACACGCAAGATACTTCAGGTTCCAGCCGCTTCCCACCCCGAACTCTAAAACAGCATCATGGGCATCTATCCATTTTGCAAACTTGTTTGCCCGCATTTTTGCCACATATTCAAATGCTTTCGCAGAGATGGCATGCTTTGATTTCTGATATAGATTTCCCGCTTCTCCGCGATAACGGCCATCCGGTTTTTGATTTTCAGCCCTGCCTTTTTCCATGACAACCCTTTGTTTTTCCATAAACGCTGTTTAAAAATTTTCTTTAAATATCACAAAATGTATTATAGTGAGAGCCAGAAAACCTGTTTTTGTATTTCATAAGGAGAATTCCATGAAAATATTGTTTGTTACCACCATATCTGACACGGTTAACGCTTTTTTAATACCCCACATTCAAATGTTGATAAATAGCGGACATCAGGTGGATCTGGCCTTTGATATTCATTCAGAAGTTGATCCCCGGATATCGGACATGGGGTGTATAATCCACTCGATAAGCTTTAAAAGATCCATCAAAAATAAAAAAAATCTGACCGCGTTCAAAAACATACGGGCTTTAATCAAAAAAGAACGATATCATTTGATCCATACTCACACACCCATTGCATCTGTTTTAACCCGCCTGGCATATATCACTGTTCCCGGACTTGACACATCGATTGTCTACACGGCGCATGGATTTCATTTTTTCAATCAGGCCCCGCTTATCAACTGGTTGTTGTATTATCCGGTTGAAAAATTTTTATCCCGATATACCAGCGTCCTTGTTACAATGAATAACGAAGACTATCAGCGTGCCATCAGAAAATTCAGAGCCGACCACACCCGGCTTGTCAACGGTGTGGGCGTGAATCTGGATAAATTCAGCCCATGCAGTCAAAGAGATAAAATGCAATTAAGAAAAAAATATGGTTATAGTGAAGATGTGTTTATTTTATTTTATGCCGCGGAATTCAGCCAAAGAAAAAACCAAATGTTGTTAATTCATGCAATCAATAGACTTAAAAACAAAATCCCTGCTGTACGTCTGCTGCTTGCCGGTACCGGAGATCTGTTAGAGCCATGCAGGAACCTGATTGAACAACTTCACATCCGGGAACATGTCCAGTTGTTGGGATACCAAAAAAACATCCATGAACTGCTGACCATATCAGATGCTGCCGTGTCTTCTTCCAGGCAGGAAGGTCTGCCGGTAAATATCATGGAAGCAATGGCCACAGGACTACCTGTTATTGCAACCCGATGCAGGGGCAACCGGGACCTGGTTTCTCACGGGTATAACGGAATCCTCGTGGATATTGACAACATCGCGCAAATGGCAGAGGCGATTCAGGCTATTTTTGCCAATAAAACGCTGCAGGCTACCTATGGCAAAAACAGCCTGAAACGGATTGAAGCATACTCACTCTCCTGTGTCTTGGCGGAAATGAAAAAAATTTATAATCTTGTCATGCCGATGAATGATCACAAACAACAGAAGACTTTCTGTTCAAAAAAAACAACAAAAACAGAACCAGCAAAACGTTGACGGCAACGATTGCCGCCAATATACCTTTCAACTGCAAAAAAAAGCCCCCGATCACATATCCGGTCACAGCGGTGAACGCCACCACTCCCCACAGCAGTGCCAGCAGATCAGTGCGCATTTCATAACTTAACTTCAAAAGCAGCTGCTGGGCAGCGGCAAAACAGCCGCCTGCCAGCAGCAACCAGGGAAACAGCCAGGTATAGGCACGAAAATCAGCCCCTAACACATATCGGCCGACCAGTGAATGCCAGAAAAGAAAAATGATAAAAAGACAGACGGAAAAACACAAAATACCGATGGCGGCATATTGGTTAATCCGAAGCGCCCGATCCGATTGCGGGTCTTTTTTGTTTACCCGTGTCACCTGGTAAAGGATCGGCTCGAAAAACAAAACAAGAAAATTGCTGACAAAAAGCATGGGAACAAATGCCAGTTGATATACCGCCGCATAACCGCCCACATCTCCCGGACTGCTGTAGTACTGCAACACCCAACGTTCAGCCATCATCACCAGCCAGATACAAGCATTGCTCAGAATCAACGGCGCCTGAAAAGACCGCATGGCATTCACATTCATCACTGCGGCTATTTTTTTATCCCCCTGAGAAAAACCCGGGGCCAGGCTCCAATATAAATACACACCATGGGCAACAACGGCCAGAATTCCGGCCAGCACAAACCCGCTCAAAACCGTTTCTGCATCCGGTCGGGCTAAAATAAAAATGAGGCCCACGGCAAAACCGAACCGCAGTACCTCAAATCCCCCCTGGATCATTCCCCTGAACCGCCGCTTGCGGGCCGCGTCCTCCAGAGCCAGACCCACCCTGTTGAATACCAGGAGAATAGCGAAAATTCCGGTTATCATAATAAAATAACCGTCCGGGACGCGTTTGCTGTAAACACTTGCGGCCAGCCCGACCACACAGAGAAAAACGATATAGCCGGCAGACTTTGACAACGATTTTCCCAGATTTTTCACAAACCCGGCCGGTTTCCCAGCCTGACACCACTGGGAATAAAACCGAACCGCTGTTTTGCCGATGGGTTCCCCGAAAATTTGGAGCGCCAGTGTTGACAAGCTGACTGCCAGGGCCATCCGTCCATATTGTTCCGTGGAAAGCAGGTGAGTTAAAAACCGGGTACCGGCCAGCAAGGCTAAAACAGCGGCAATGATACCGAATCCAATCCAGAAAGCCTCGCTGACCCAGATCCGCATGTTGTTCATATCAAAATCTTTTCAAACTTATTTTGCCGCCTTTTTCATAACCTGTCTTACCTGGTCTATCACATACTCAATGGATTCAGATGTCAACGTAGGATGCACCAGGAAAACGATAGATGTTTTCCCCAACTGCCGTGCCACGGGCAAATACGTATTATTGTTATCTGTCACAGCCCCATGCAGCCGGAATGCACCTGTTTTAAACGCGTTTTCCCGATATATTTCAGGACAGCTTCCGGTATTGCACGGAACCCCTGCGCTGTTCAATGCAGCAAGCACAGTATCCCGGTTCCATGAATCCTTCAGGTCATCCGGTTTGATGAACACATAATACTTGTAATAGGAATGATAGATCTCCGGCCCGGGCACGGTGACCCGCAATCCGGGTATGTTTTCAAATCCCCGGGCCAGCCGGTCTGCATTTGACCGTCTTTTTTCCACCCATCCATCCAGTTTTTTAAGCATCACCCGGCCGATAGCCGCCTGCATTTCTGTCATCCGGCAGTTGGTGCCCAAGCTGTCCACCAGCCACCTGAATCCGGGTTCATGCTCCTGGCAGAACGCCTTGGAATAATCTTTACCATGATCCTTGAAGCTCCAGACCTTTTGCCAGAGATCCGTATTGTTTGTCACCAGCATACCGCCTTCTCCGCCGGTGGTCATGATTTTATCCTGGCAAAAGGAAAAAATGGCACAACCCCCGAAACTGCCGGCTTTTTTCCCTTTAAAAGCAGCTCCATGGGCCTGGGCACAGTCCTCGATCAAAAATAGATGATGCTTCTCACAAAAAGATTTGATGGATGCCAGATCACAGGGCCACCCGGCCAGATTCACCGCAATCACGGCCTTTGTTTTTGACGTCACTGCTTTTGAAATGGTTTCCAGGGTAATGTTCTGGCTGTCCTGATCCACATCCACAAACACGGGTACCGCCCCCTGCAATGCCACACAACCGGCGGAAGCGACAAAGGACCGGGGGGTGACGATCACCTCATCCCCTTTGCCGATGTCCAGACACGCCAGCGCAATATCAAGGGCCAGGCTTCCATTAGCCAGGGCAACCGCATGAGAAACGCCTACATATGCGGCGAATTCCTGTTCGAACAAATTGACTTCATCACCGGTCCACTGGTTTATTTTTCCGGATCTGAGAACATTGACAACCGCTTGAATTTCATCATCTGCAAAAAACGGCCATGGTGCAAACGCCATTTTATCTCTCCAGAGTTTTATGAATTTGAGCCGGACTGCCATAGGCCAGAACATTGGGGGGAATGTCTTTGTTCACAAAACTGTGAGCCCCCACGACGGCATTTTCACCGATGGTCACCCCCGGCATGATGGTGCTGTGAGTCCCGATGCGGCAGTTTTTCTTTAAGGTGACACACCCTTTTTTCCCATCAATGGTGGAGGATGAATACACCGAACAATGAGATCCCAGTTGAACAAAATCTTCGATCACCACCCCTTCACTGGCATTGATATAAGTAAAAGCCCCGATATCGGTTTTATATCCCAGGGAAAATCCGGCCACCCCCTGAACAATCCAGTGGTATTTTGTGGGCTGTCCGTCAATTACTTCCGGGTATTCCCAGTTTTTAAACCTGTCTGTCATTTTTTGTTCCCCAAAAATTCTCTGGCCGTCACATGGCCTGTCTCCTGGATCCCGTGCCGTTTAAACACCTGGACCAGGGTCAAAAACAAAATTTTTATGTCCAGCAAAAACGTATGATGATCCACATACCACACATCCAGTTTGAATTTTTCTTCCCAGGAGATGGCATTGCGCCCGTTCACCTGGGCCCATCCGGTGATGCCCGGCCGGACATCATGCCGCCGTGCCTGCTCACGGTCATACCGGTCCAGATACTGCATCAACAGGGGCCGGGGCCCCACCAGGCTCATGTCCCCTTTCAACACATTGATCAGTTCCGGCAGTTCATCCAGGCTCGAACTGCGAAGCAAAGCACTGAACCGGGTAAACCGTTCAGGGTCCGGCAAAAGCCGGCCGGTCGCATCCGTCTCATGGGTCAGGGACCGGAACTTGTATATTTCAAACGGTCGGCCGTTTAATCCCGGCCGAATCTGTTTAAATAAAACCGGGGTTCCCAGGTTCAACCTTACCAGCAACGCTGTAATCGCAAACACCGGCAGCAGGGCTGCCATCAGCACCAGGGAAACTGAAAAATCAAACAGTCGTTTCATGGTATTCCGGTACAATCTGGTGCAGCACTTTTCTGATCTGGTCCGGATCTCTGTTCTCAGCCGCTATCTTCAATTCCTGCAACCGGGAATTCAGAAGGCTGACATCACCGGTGTGGCTGTTTAAGACCCGGATTTTTTGATGATTTGTGGGAATCACTCCTTCCAAATCCGTCATCAGTTCTTCATATAATTTTTCCCCCGGCCGCAGCCCGGTGTAGACAATTTTGATATCCGCTTCCGGTTCAAATCCTGAAAACCGGATCAGGTCCCGGGCCATCTGATCGATCTTCACGGGCTCGCCCATTTCCAGAATAAAAATCTCTCCGCCTTTTCCCATGGCCCCGGCCTGGAGAATCAGCTGGCAGGCTTCAGGAATCAACATGAAATACCGGATCATGTCCGGATGGGTGACGGTCACGGGCCCGCCTTCCTGAATCTGTTTTTTAAACAGCGGAATCACACTGCCCACACTGCCGATCACGTTACCGAACCGCACTGTCATAAAACGGGTCCCGGCATCCGCCAGAACATTTTCCTTTTGAACCAGCAGTTCACAGATCCGTTTGCTGGTCCCCATGACATTGGTCGGGTTCACGGCCTTGTCCGTTGACACGAACACAAACCGCTTGCACCCGGAGTCCCGGGCCGCTGCCACCAGGTTCCGTGTGCCGAAAATATTGTTTTCCACGGCTTTCCAGGGGTGGTTTTCCAGCATGGGCACATGTTTGTACGCAGCCGCATGAAACACGATCTCCGGCTGAAACCGGGAGAAAATACCGGCCAGTTCCATTTTATCCTGAATATCCGCCAGCATCGGCACCACCTCGACCCGGGTAAAATTCTTTTTCAACTCCAGGTCGATTTCATACAGCGGGCTTTCCGCTCTTTCCAACAGGATGATCTTTTTGGGTGAGAACCGGCAGATCTGACGGCAAAGCCCGGTGCCGATGGAGCCCCCTGCCCCGGTCACCAGCACGGTTCGCTGATTCAGATATTTTCCGATCTTTTCCTTGTCCAGCTGCACGGGCTCCCGTCCTAAAAGGTCCCGGTACTCCACATTCCGGATGGCACTGATATCGATTCTGCCGTCGATCAATTCCCCCATGTCCGGAATGATCTTGAAATTCACATCCGCCTTTTTGCACAGATCCACAATCTGTCTCATGCGCCCGGAGCCAGCTGAAGGAATGGCGATGATCACATCCTCGATTCCCATTCCCGGAGCAATGGTTTCAATGTCATCAATGGTTCCTAAGACCGGCACCCCGTGTATTCGCCGGCCGGTCTTGGATTTGTCATCATCCAGAAATCCGGCCACATGGGACTGGACCGACGGGTTTTCCCGGAACTGGCGGCAGATTTTCTCCCCGCAGTCCCCGGCCCCGATGATCAGCATGGCCCGGCCTTTTTTATTTTTTTTCCCAAATATCGATGAAACGATTTGCCGCAAATCCGAAATCCGGAACTCCCGGGTGAAATTTTCAAAACACAACCGGATAAAGACCCTTACCCCGATGATCAACATGAGGGTCAGGCCCCAGTCAATGACAAAAACAGACCGGGACACCATGTCAAACCGTGTCTTGTAAAGCACAAACACGATCAGGCCTAAAGAGGCGACCGTGGCGGCCTTGATAACATTGATCAAATCGGCCATGCCGGTATACCGCCACATCCCTTTATACAGCCCCAGCCAATAAAAACAAACCAGCTTGAGAACCACCACCACAGGCAGAAACTGCCGAAAACGCATCATGGCCCAGTCCGGCGGATTAAAATCAAACCGGATCAAATGAGACAGATAAAACGATCCCAACAAAAGCAGGGCATCCAGGAGCAGGATTAAAAGCAGGTTTCTGGTCACTTTAGTTTTCATTGGCACAAAATTTCCTGCGGACAAAAAATGAAAATACCCCAAAAATCAATCCATAAAACAAATAGGTTCCTAAAAGAAAAACCACCCCTTTTGACTGAACTGATATGGCTGAAATCCCGATGGCCAGCTGCATCAGGCCATATCCCAGGGAGATTATAAAATGATTCATGCCCGCCTCATTGGCCAGTACCTGGTAGATATGCTTGCGATGGGGCGCTATCAAAGAATCTTTGTGCCGAATTCTCACCACCATGGTGAACAGCTCATCCATATAAAACGGAGCCAGAAATCCGGCCATGACCAGAAAATCCATGACATTTTCAGACCATACAATCACCAGGCAGGCAAACAAAAAGCCCAAAAGGATGCTGCCCACATCCCCTAAAAACACCCGGGCTTTGGGAAGATTAAAACACAAAAACCCCAGGCATGAAAAAGCCATCACCAGACTCAATGAGGCGTATGCCGGATCCAGGCCCGAAGTCCGGGCATAAAAAGCCATCAGAAAAAAAGCCAGAAACCCGGTAACACCTGCAATGCCGTCAATACCGTCCATGAAATTGAAAAAATTGGCCGTTCCCGCAATAAACACCACAGCCGGAAGCCAGATAACATAGGTGCCTATCCCCGCTTGTTTTGAAACCAGAAAAAAGGCCAAAAAAAACAAAGCGCACCCGAAATGTACCAAAAGCCTTATAGAAACCGGCAGAATATGTTTATCCGCTCCCCAGAAACTGACCAGAGATATCACTGCCGAAGGAAGCCACACAAACCAGGGAATCTTCAGTATCAGACTGGAAAGCAGCAGGGCCGCCAGGATACCGAATCCTGCCCCTTTGGGGATGGCTTGGGAATGTGAACTCCGGCCGGTGGGGATATCAACCACACCCAACTTTTCTCCATATTGCTTTATCAGCCAGGACCCGGCAGCGCCCAGTAAAAAACCCGACAATAGGATCACTATCATTTCCTGTATCTCTTGATTAGAAATTTTTCTCGGGGTGCATAACCAAAATCATGCACTGCTTCGGAAGAATCAAACACCAGATCCCGGTTCATTCGTTGAACCATGGCCATGGTCCAGTGGCGGTACCGTGGAATCACCCGCAATCCGCTCAATGCCAGCGCAAAAATCCATTCGGGAAAAGACGGCAGCATCGGCTTGCGGCCCAGGTTGTCAAACACCCGGACCACCATTTCCCGATAGGTCAGGGTTTCTCCCCCGGTCAGATTATAGGCCCGGTTCACCACATGCGTGGCATCCAGGGCGGCCGCACAGGCCGCAGCCACATCCTGGGCATGCACGGGCTGCCGCTTTCCCCGGGCTTTTCCCAGGAGCGGAAAAAATCCCAGCCGGTTCACGATGGCGGCAATTTCTGAAATGTTTTTATCATTGCCGTCGCCATAGATCAGCGTGGGCCGCAAAATGATCCAGTCCACGCCCCTGGCCGCTCCCCAGGTACGCAGAAACGACTCTCCATCCGCCAGTTTTCGAGCCACTTCACGTTCATAGGGGTCTTTGGAACGGTCTTTGACAAGGCAGCTGGTGGAAGAAAGTGCCACCAGCCGCTTTGCCCCACAGTCTGTCAGCCAGTCGCCGTATTCAGGCAGCACCCAGATGGGAAACAAGCTGATCCAGTGGGTGATGGTTTCCCTGGCAGGGGCAGACAGTGGTTGCCAGGAAATGAGATCGATATCCCAATGGATTCTCCGCCGGGAAAATACCGTGATCCTTTGGTCCGTCCCGGCCAGTAAAGGGATGAGAAACGATCCCACCAGGCCTGAGGCGCCTAGAACACCGATATGCGGCTTATGCATGGCGTGACCGTTCCTTTTTGCTGCCGACCCAATGATACAGTGCCAACAGGCCAAAGCGGGTCCAGACACTGCCCTGTACCAGCCACATTAACACCCCCGGATACTGGTGCCGGAAAAATTTTTTGTAAAACCGCAACATCCCTTTGTGCTTATAACGTTCCACGGCAATAGGCTGTGAAATGCTGCAATATCCCTGATGATGGATGGCTGAGGCATCCGGCACAAACAAAATCCGCCAGCCGTTCTGGCGGAACCGCATGCACCAGTCCAGATCTTCGCAATGCATGAAATACTGTTCATCCAGAAGACCGACATCCTGCAATGCCGCCTGAGTGACCAGCATAAAGGCCCCGGAAATGGCTTCCACTTCAACCGGATGGTCCGGCAGCGGGGTT
The DNA here is from genome assembly GCF_000350545.1 of Desulfotignum phosphitoxidans DSM 13687. Lineage (GTDB taxonomy): Bacteria > Desulfobacterota > Desulfobacteria > Desulfobacterales > Desulfobacteraceae > Desulfotignum > Desulfotignum phosphitoxidans. The sequence goes on along the minus strand of NZ_APJX01000002.1, from coordinate 219,045 downwards.
GTATTGCAAGAAAGTCCCTGGAACCGGGAATGACCGGTAAACACCTGATTAAGATGCAGCACCTGCACCAGAGAGCGCCAGGGAGTCGGCACCTGCCGGCGGCAACCGGCCTGTTCACTGCCGTCCGGATTACAGATCAGGCAGCCGGCCATTCCCGCTTCAGGATTTTTCTCCAAAACATCCCACACCCGGGCAATGGTGTCTGGAGACAGCAGACAGTCCGGGTTCAACAGCAGCACGGTTTTACCCGAAGCGTGTGAAATCAGGCGGTTGACACCTGCAGCAAATCCGATGTTCTGCTGGCTCCTGAATAACGAAAACCGGGATTCTCCGGCAAAAATCTCTGCCAGAAGATCAGGGCTGCCATCCGACGACGCATTGTCCCACATCAGCACTTCAACCCGGGTCAAAGATGTCAAGGCCGCTTTAACACAGCCCACCACCATTTCCCCGCCGTTAAAGTTGACAATCAATACAGAACAGGATGCTGGATCGAGTTTATTCATCCAGTTCTCCAAGTGGAAACCCCGTCATTCATGTCGGGGAGGAAACTTGGCTTGCAAAATTATACCCGTTCTGACGGGATATGATTTTGCAATACTTCCAGGATATTCCCTGGACGGTTTCCGTATTAGTTTGAATATTAAAGCTGCCGGACTTCCGGACAGCCACTCTGCCAATATACGTTCCTTTCTTCTTACCAGTAGGAACGATTGCTTTAACCATATCCCCGGTGGCAAAACCCTTTACCGTCTTTTGGGCCATTAAGGTTCCCCGGGGGAAGCCGTATTTATCCACACGGGTTCTTTGATAACTGCCCCGGCCCATGGCCTTTATCAGGAACACGTTTTGTTTCCAGCCGGATACCGACTCCACATGGCCGGTGCAGGCAGCATCCAGGCAATGGGTTTTGGGTATGTCCAGCCGGGACCGGTTGTATTTTGTCCTGCCACCGGTTGAGCATTCCACCGGCAGGCCCAGGTCCCTGAGTTCAAAAAAGATAGCGTTCCTGGTGGCGTTTACCGCTGCGGTTGATGCAAGGGAGGGTCTTCTCCCTTCCAGGAACCTGGTGGCGTTTTTGACCCGGACCTGATCTATCTTTTTCCGTGACCTGGATAAAAGGCTGATCCAGTCTGCCGGCTGCAGGTTCTTTTTTGATTCCTGATTACAGGTTTTGCAGGCAATGGCCAGGTTACTGATCCGGTTTGATCCCTTATCCCCTTTTGAGGGATTGCGGGGGATGAAATGTTCAATCTCCAAAAACGGATCCTTGCTCAAGCCATTGCAGTAAGCACAAGTCCGTTTATATTTTTCAAGCAGGTATTCCTTTACCTCGTACCCGAACAATGTTCCTTGCTGATACTCGATCCCTGAAATGTCCGGATTCTGCAGTTTCTGAGTATCGAACCGGACCCGTTCAAGGACAATGCCTGTAAACGGGCAGAACCGTTGATACTTTTTCACCCAGGATAAAGTATTATCCACCCGTGATTTGAGACTTGGCGGAAGCCACCCTTTGGGCTGAGTTCTGTTATCGAATCTTTTCTTTCGATACCAGAGGTTTGCGGTTCTCCGTCTTCTCCGATAATTGGATCTTTGATCAAGTTTTTTCCGGATGGCAGCGCCCCGGTGGGTCAGTTCCGACAGGTGCAGGATCTGGATATGACCGCCATCCTGTCTCACCACGGCCATGCCGGTGGTTTTGGCGCCGGGATCAAGTTTCACATTAACCGGTTGCACATCACTGTCCTCCCGGATCCGGTCAACAAGTCTAATGGTAAATGGAAACATCTGGTGAACCCGCGCCCGGCCCTGTGCAAGAAACTTTCTTGCCCTGGCCGGATGACACGGCATTAAGGGTTTACCTTTCTTGTCGAGTACAAAAACACGGCTTACGCCGTTCACCGCAAAGGCGGGTGACGGTTCAACCCTGGCATCGGTTGAACTCTCCCCTCGGGATTGTTGCACAGCGGCTGTATGCCCGGACCCGTTTCGTCCACACCCCTGAAGGTTGTCTGCAACCCAGGCTTCAAGAGGGCGGGACTGAGGAAGCATCCCGCCGTTGGTCTTTAGCTCTCTATGCAACTTTTAATGTTCTCCTTTTTTGTATTTGCCATTAAACTTTGAACATTTCCCTGGTCAACCATGGAGCCTTTTACAAGCTCCGGCCTTCAGGCCGGGGTAGTTGACAATTTTGTATACAATTATTCCACGCGGTTTTTAAGTTGTCCGAGCATCCGGCGCAACCCGACCCGCCAATGCCGGGGCCAGACTCCCGTGGCCACGGCCAGGTCTGATTTATCCAGAACACTGAACGCCGGTCTGGCAGCCGGGGTCGGATACTGACGGGTGGGAACAGGGTGTATCGGGAGAATCCGGTCCAGCAGACCCGCATCTGTCGCCTCTTCCTGGATCGCTACGGCAAAATCATACCAGGATGCCACCCCGGCATCCGTCCAGTGGAATATACCGGTCAGCTGATTTTCCACGGCGGCCCACACCACCTTTGCCAGCCCCCCTGCCCAGCAGGGAGTCCCGATTTGATCATCGACCACCGTGAGCATCTCTTTTTCCCTCATAAGCCGGATCATGGTTTTCACAAAATTGTTGCCATGGGCAGCATACAGCCAGGCCGTGCGGATGATCAATGCCTCTTTTCCCAGGATGTCCTGTACCGCCTTTTCCCCGGCCAGTTTGGTTTTTCCGTATACAGAAACCGGTGCCGGGAGGTCATCAGAGCGATAGGGACGAAACTGATTCCCGCTGAACACGAAATCTGTCGAAATATGCACCAGCCGGGCCCCACGCTGCCGAGCGGACCGGGCCAGGTTGGCAGCACCGTCACAGTTGACTGCAAACGCCGCACCCGCATCTGATTCAGCCTTGTCCACCTGGGTGTAAGCAGCACAGTTGATCACCCAGTCCGGCTGAATTTCCGCCATCATCTGGCTCACCTGTTCTTCATCCGTGATATCCACCCCGGGCAAGTCCACCCCCACCACTGTCCAGCCATCAGGGAAAACCTGCATCAATTCTCCCCCCAGCTGCCCGTCAGCTCCGGTAATCAGCACTTTCATGAATTTTTCCCCTTGCCGAAAAAAGATTATTTTTCCAAGCGCTCTTGGCCGCGCCTGTAATGGGTTCTGATCCATTCCCGGTACGCCCCTGTCTGCACGGACTTCACCCATTCCATATTTTCAAGGTACCAATCAACAGTGACAGACAATGCCTGATCAAAAGAAAAACCTGCTTTGTAACCGATTTTTTCATACGATTTGTCTGGATTGATGGCATATCGAAGATCATGGCCGGGCCGGTCCTGGACAAATGTGATCAGGTTCCTGCTTGTGCCCGGTTGTTTCCCGGTCTTTTCATCCACGATGTCACACACCGTTTCCACCACTTCCAGATTGGTTTTTTCTTCTCCACCGCCGATGTTATAGGTTTCACCGGGGATCCCTCTCTCACATGCCCGGACCAGCGCATCACAATGATCGGTCACATACAGCCAGTCCCGGATATTCTTTCCGTTTCCATACACCGGCAGCGGCTGGTTGTCCAGACAGTTCAGTACCATCAAAGGTATCAGTTTTTCCGGAAACTGATAGGGTCCGTAGTTATTGGAGCAGTTGGTCACTATCACGGGCAGACCGAAAGTCCGGTACCAGGCTTTGACCAAATGGTCGGATGCGGCTTTGGAGGCGGAATAGGGGCTGGAGGGATCATAGGCTGTTGTCTCGGTAAATGCGGGCTCATCAATCCCCAGGCTGCCATATACCTCGTCCGTCGACACATGAACAAACCGGAATTTTTTGTCCTTGTGACGGCGGACATGCGCCAAAGCCGCATCAAGAAGGACAAAAGTGCCCGTGACATTGGTTTTCACAAATACATCAGGTCCGGCAATGGAGCGGTCCACATGAGATTCTGCCGCAAAATGAAACACCCCGTCAAACCGGTACTGATCAAACAAAGATGTCACCAGGTCTCCATCGCAGATATTGCCGTGGACAAAGGTATACCGGGGGTCTTTTTCCAGATTCCGGTGATTGCCGGGATTGCCGGCATAGGTCAGGGCATCCAGGTTGACAATATGCCAGTCCTGTCGGTTCCTGTGCACGTATCTGATAAAGTTGGTCCCGATAAACCCGGCACCACCCGTAACCAGGATCTGTTTCATTTAAACACCTCGGCTTTTCCAAACCGCTCTCCTGCCGCATCCTTGGATGACAGCAGGGGCTGGTTTTCGTCCAGCAGAGGCCAGTCAATGCCGATATCGGGATCATTCCAGAGGATGGTACGTTCATGCGCCGGTGCATAATAATCACTACATTTATACACCAGCTCCGCCTGCTTGCTCAACACGTAGAATCCATGGGCAAACCCGGGGGGCACCCAGAGCATTTTCTTGTTTTCTGCACTCAGCGTGACCCCTGCCCACCTGCCGAAATCCTTTGATTTCTCCCGGATATCCACTGCCACGTCAAACACCGTTCCCCGGATGATCCGCACCAGTTTCCCCTGGGGTTGGTGAATCTGGTAATGCAGCCCCCTGAGAACTCCCTGGCCGGACATGCTGTGGTTTTCCTGGACAAAAACGGTATCAGCGATCGTCTGCCTGAAAAGATCATCCCTGAAAGTTTCCATGAAAAACCCCCGGTGATCCCCAAATACCTGAGGTTGAATAATTTTTACATCCTGAATTTCGGTATGAAAAATTTGCATTTTAGTTCCTTGATTTCAAATATCAACGGGTTTGCAGATCTGGGCATCAAACAATCCCAGCAGATAAGTCCCATACTCGGTTTTGCTGTAATTTGCGGCCAGAGCCAGCACCTGGTCCTGATCAATAAATCCCATCCTGTAGGCGATCTCCTCCAGGCAGGCGACCTTGAGCCCCTGGCGCTTTTCCATGGTTTCAATAAACAAGGATGCTTCCAGCAAAGACGAATGGGTGCCCGTATCCAACCAGGCGGTCCCGCGCCCCATCTGTTCCACATGCAGCCGGCCTTTTTCAAGATAGGTCCGGTTCACGTCTGTAATTTCCAATTCGCCCCGGGGGGACAAAGAAAGGCCTTTGGCGATGTCAATCACCTCATTGTCGTAAAAATACAAGCCGGTAATGGCAAAACTGGATTTGGGACACGCCGGTTTTTCCTCAATATCAATGGCTTTGCCCGCGTCATCAAAGGTCACCACCCCATATCGTTCCGGATCTGTCACCTGATACCCGAATACCGTGGCACCTGTATTCCTTGCCGCTGCCAGCTGGAACCGCCGGGAAAGGCCATGGCCGTAGAACAGGTTGTCCCCCAGAATCAGACAGACATGGTCGGTCCCGATGAAATTTTCCCCCAGAATAAAGGCTTGTGCCAGCCCTTCAGGCTTTGGCTGCACCTGATAGGACAGCTGAATCCCCCACTGGGTGCCGTTTCCGAGCAGGTCTTGAAACCGGGGCAGGTCCTGGGGAGTGGAGATGATCAGAATATCCCGGATCCCGGCCAGCATGAGAACTGACAATGGATAAAAGATCATGGGTTTGTCATAGATGGGCAGCAGCTGTTTGCTGACCACCCGGGTGACCGGATAAAGTCTGGTGCCGGAACCGCCGGCAAGAATGATACCTTTCATTGAAATTCTCTTTGCCAATTTACTCGCTGTTTTTCTTGTTAAAAAGTGAAATGACCAGATCTGTCATGAAGTGAAACTGATCATGTGTGTCCATATATTCTTTTTTGTGCAGTTTTTTATCCAGAAAAACGGCAGGGTCCCGGGAAAACCGGTCACAGATATCTGTCAATGCAGCCACCAGGGTGTCCACAGACAGATCAATGGAATGGATGTTTTCATGCCATTCAGACAGATCCTTACCGGCATGGATATTGGATATAACACCCATACCGAACATGGCCATTTCCATGGGCGGATAACTGGGGTGCGGTGAAATCATTAAAGAGATTCCCACGCCTGATTCCTTTAATATCTGTGTATACCCCTCCAGAGAAAGCTTGCCCACGGATGTCAGTGTCATTTGATTTCCCAGGTCAATATCCGGATGTTTCTCCCCGGCGGAAATCACAGTCCAGTCATGGATATCCTGCCGGGTCCAGACCCAGCTTTTCAAGGCCTCAATGATCAAAGAAAATGCATTACGCGCCACACTGGGCCGTCCATACACAAGAATCTGCTTTTTTTTGACCACAGGCCGATTTTGAGCCAGTCCCTTTTTCAAATTCTGGTTCAGCACCGGTTCAAACACGAATTCATCATCAAAGACATATCCATTTTCCCTGAAAAAACGGTGGAGCAATGAAGAGTTGAACACAGCCGCCTGGGGATGGTCATTGCGATAGGTGCTTTCTGCCAGTGCAAACCGGCTGGACCATGGATAAAAACCAGGTTCAAAATCCTGGATAAAATAGATCATCTTTTGAATGGGCCTGGCGTATGTCTCATGCTGCCACTGCACTATTTTCCGTGCATTGAATGCCGTCCACCAGGCCGTGGCCATGAAACAGTCATTTTTCCTCACAGGAATGGTCTTTTCAGCTCTGTCCCCGAAACCGACAATCTGATTGGCATGGGAAGTGTCTGTTGAAGCAGACACAATCGCATAACCGGGAAAACGCTTTTCAGCATCCGGTTCAGGCATGGTATCCGTCGTGATAATCCGTTTCTGAACCCGGGCTTGACTGGCCAGCTGCTCAAAAAATGACAATGCCGTGGAAATACCGCCAAAGACATGGGCCTGATTGATGGAAGGAACCAGAATGTTGATTCTGGTTGCATCCGCATCCGAGTGTCTGACGTTGACGGGAGTGATTTCGGGAATCGATGTATTCATCATTGCTGTGACATGGGGCTGTACCATGGTTTTCAACTTGTCTCTGATAAATTCATTTTTTCTGGCATACGCTGCAATCGCACGGGTGAATCGGTTCAACATGATGTCACATCTTTTTATCTTTTAAAACCGGTGTCAGGCTCTCAAGACTCAGGTTCGGATTATAATAGGGATCCCCGTGCTGTATCCATTTTGCATAGGCTTTCCGGGACATTTCAAAATCCACATCCGGTATATACGATGTTCTGGTTTTGGATTCAAGATGATACAGCTTCACATAGGGGGAGTACAGGTTCACATATCCTTTTTCCAATGCTTTCAGGGCAATGGCCACATCACTGCCGCAGACAATAAAGTCTTCATCAAATCCGCTGATCTCTTCAAACACTTTTCGTGAAATTCCAAGACAGGCGCCGGTCACTGCCAGCACATTCCGCGTCAGCATGGGAGAAAGAAAGGGATGGAAAAAATGTGCCGATGGACAGTTCTTGAAAACATGATCCGCCCATCCCCCCATGCCCACAACGACGCCTGCGTGCTGGATGGTGTCATCTTCATACAGCATCAGCCCGCCCACCACCCCGATATCCGGCCGGGAAGCGTTTTCACAGATCCGGGTCAGCCAGTCCGGGCTGATCACCAGGGTATCGTTGTTCAAAAAAACCAGAATATCTCCTGTGGCATGCCGGGCACCATGGTTGTTCAGCTTAGACCAGTTGAACGGATAAAACGCATCGATCACCCGGACATTGTCGTGCTGTTCTGTCACGGATATGAACCACTTCCGGGTTTTTTCTTCCCTGGAATTATTGTCCATGATCAGCACTTCGAAATTGGCATGATCGGTCTTAGTCATGATGCTGTGGATGCAATCAGCCAGAAGTTCCGAATGATCCCGGGTGGGAATGATGATGGATGCTTTCACATTCCCGGACAGTGGATACCGGGCATCGTACACAAACCGGTATGGGGTTTTGTCCGCATGGGCATCCGGGCCGTAGACCCGTTTCAGGTGCTGGTCCAGCGCATTCAGGCCGGCCGACTGGGATAACGGCTTTGCGTCCGGATTCAGCGCGGTTGAAGAAGCGATTTCCCGCCAGAAATAAAGGATTTTGGGAATATGATGAATCCTTGTGGTCAGTTCCGAAAACCGCAGCATCAGATCATAGTCCTGGCTGCCGTCAAACCGGGAGTCAAATCCTTTTGCCTGGTTGAACAACGATTTTTTAAATACCAGCAGATGGCAGATATACATCTGGGATCTGAGCAGGTCCGGTGACCAGTCCGGTTTCAGAAAAGGAAACTTTATGCTGCCGTGGACATCCACTTTTGCCTCATCGGAATAGATCACATCCGGGCCGTGCTCATTGATCGCTCTGGCCACCTCATACAGGGCATTTTTCCGCAGTTCGTCATCGTTGTCCAACAGGGCGACATACGCTCCTGTGGCCAGGGCCACCACCTGGTTGGAAGCCGCGGAGATGCCTTTGTTCTCGGTGTTCATCTGTATGATGATCCGGCTGTCCCCCCGGCCTTCCAGCTGTCTCAGGTAGTCCAACGTCTCGGCCCGGGTGGACCCGTCATCCACGATGACCAGTTCAAAATTGTCATAGGCCTGGCCCAGCACGGAATCCACGGCACGAGAGAGCCATTTGACCGCCACGTTGTACACCGGCATCACCACTGAGATTCTGGGGGTCTGATCCAGGGGGGGACAGTCGTAGACCTCGCAGAGACTGAGCTGGGTATTGTGAAGCATGGCAAAGTTGATCTTTTCCCAAAAGGCTTTGGGCCTGAAGGACCTGAGCCGTGCAAGCCGCCGTGCCGCAGCCCCCGGATCCCTGCGGGCCAGGCGGGCCAGGTCCCTGGTGGCGTGGCAGATCTGTCTCAGGACCACTCTGCCCTGCCGCGCACGGTATTTCACAGAACGTCGGCGGAGTCGGTCTTCGAGTTTTTCAATGTGGTGCTGGCTGTCCAAAAGGTATTGCCGCAGTTTTTCATACTCCTGCTCTTTTCTGGCGATCACCTCGTCCTGGGCCCGGATCTGCCGGTCTTTGAGGACGATATGCTCGTCTTTGAGGGCGATATGCGCATCTTTGAGGGCCAGTTGCTCAAATCCCGCAGCGATCATCTCGTCCTTCTGGCCCAGGATAAGGTCTTCACTGTCCACCAGAAGAGAGGCATAGGAGGGGACCGGTGCAAAGTTGGAACAGAGGGTCAGGGCATAAACCATCTTTTTTGTCGTTTCCTCTGAAGGTACAAACCCGTTTTCCGTGGGACGGATGGCGTACTCTGTGAACCGGCCGTCCCCGCCCGCCTCAGGCCAGATATAGGAGCCGGAAAAGACCTTCTGGCCCAGAAGCTCGACATACCTGAACCGGGATCTCAGGAAATCAAGGAACTCGTCGACGTAGAACTCCTTGACATGGAACGCGTTTTGATATCCCGGGATATCGGAATACGTTCTCTTGTCCGGTGTGGAGATGATCAGAGTGCCCTCGGGCGTAAGCACCCTGCCGGCCTCCTTTAAGAAGGCCTCCTGGAGATCTGAATCCACATGCTCAATGGTCTCAAAGGAAACCAGGGTGTCGATACTGGCAGAGGCCACAGGAATGGCCGCAATGCTGCCGTTGATATATTCGAGGTTGGGCCGGCAGTGGACAGACCGGGCATTGTCAACCGCCTCCGGATCCACGTCAATGCCGATTACCCTCCGGGCACCGCTGTCGGCAAGCAGATGGCTGCCGTAACCGTCCCCCGAGGCAATATCCACCACCACTTTGTCCTTTACAAAGGCGGTGGCAAAAAGATACCTGTGCCAGTGCTCATAGCTGATGACGGCTTCATTCAATGTCGAGACAAATCGTTCTCCGGTAAACTCCATGGCAATCCTGTTTTATCCTTTTGCATCCAGACTGATCTCAAACCGGCTATCAGGCACCACCACCGTACCCAGGGTGCATTTCAGATCGGTGCTGGCCACCTCCACGAAACAGATATCATGGACCCAGTGGTGCTGTATATGGTTGATTTGGTTACCCTCGGCCACGGCTGCAGACAGACTGTACCGACCGTTCTTGATGCGGGGAAAATCAAAGTGTATCCGGCAGTTCAGTCCGGTTCCCGGGTCAAGGGCGGGAAAGCTAACGTCGTAAACATAGGAGGGGACTGCAAAAATGGTGTTACCCAGATGGTCGTTGACATTGATGCCGATGCCTAAATTTTCCATGGGTTGATCAACGGTCAGCTTCATGCAGAAGCTCACCGGCTCCCCCCCTTCAAGCCGATCCACCCGATCGAGGCTGCGGTCATGGACAAAGGCGGCAGCCGTTATGCGGGCCCCGCCCTCCCCAAATGAGGAACACGCGGAGATATCCTCCCAGGGCAGGGTATTGAACGCCTGGTCCCCTGTGTCAAAGGCAATGACGTCTTGTGCTTCCCTTCGGCCGCTCTGGTCGGATCCGGTCGTATCCCGGTCTTCTTCGGCCTCCCGGGTGTCCATGCCGTAGGCCATGTAGGAGATGTATTTTTTCACCACATCCGCCGGGGTGCCGTGGGCATGGACCGCTCCGTCCTTGAGCCAGTAAACGTAATCGCAGAAATTGGTCACCGTGCCTTGGTCATGGGTGACAAAAATCACTGTCTTGCCGCTCTCCTTAAAGGCTTTCATACGACGGAAGCACTTCTGCTGGAACCGCATATCTCCCACACTCAACGCCTCATCCACAATCAGAATATCCGGATCCACCTGAACGGCCACTGCAAAGGCCAGCCGGACAAACATCCCGCTCGAGTAAGTTCTGACCTTTTGATGAATAAATTCTCCAATATCTGCAAACCCAAGAATATCATGGAGCTTGTCATCGATTTCCTGTTTTGAGAACCCGAAAACCATCCCGTTGAAATACACGTTCTCAATCCCTGTCAGGTCCGGATTGAAGCCTGCCCCCAGTTCCAGGAGTGACGAAATTTTGCCGTTGACGGCATAGTGGCCTGAAGAAGGGGTCAGCACACCGGTCAGAATTTTAAGCAACGTGGATTTTCCGGCCCCGTTCTGTCCGATGATGCCGACGGTTCTGCCCTTTTCCACATCAAAACTGATATTTTTCAACGCATAGAAATCATGGTGATATTTTTTACGAAAAATATGAAACGTTTCCTTCAACCGGTCAGAAGGGGCGGCGTACAACCGGTATATCTTGGATATATTTTCTATGCGTATCGCGATGTCAGACATGATATTCCTGTTTCAAAGCACGTCGGCAAAATGGGGTTTCAATTTTTTAAAAACCAGGGCACCGGCAATCAGAACCCCTGTCATGACACACCAGAAATACACCGAGGTTCTCCAGTCTTCAAAAAACCAGACTTTGTAGATAAACGTATTTCTGTATCCTTCCACCAGATAGAATACGGGATTCAGTTTCAAAAAAATGACATACTTCTCCGGCAGCATCCTGTAGGACCAGATAATCGGGGTCCCCCAGAAAAAAAGCTGAACCGCTACTTCAAGCAGGTGACCGATATCCCGGACAAACAGCTGCAGGGCGGAAAAAAACCAGGACATCCCAAGTGTGAGTACAATGCTGCACGCCATATAGTAAAAAACCTGAATCCAGTAAATGGAAAACGTATACCCGTATGCCAGACAGATCACAACGATGACCAGAATAAAAAACAGATGGATCACGGAATTGGTCAGAATTTTGATCAGTGGTATGATACTGGCCCTGAAGCTGATATTCTTGATCAGAAACGCATATTCCTGCAGGCTGTGGATCGACCCCGTCACATTTTCAGACACATAGAACCAGGGAATGATCCCCACCATCAGCCACATGGCAAAGGGCACATTTTCATCCACACGCCCCACTTTCAGTCCATAGGTAAATGCAAACCACATGACCACGATGACGGCCAGGGGTTTGACGAACGCCCAGGGAAGTCCGAGATAAGACCCCAGATATTTGTTCTGAAAATCCCGTTTTGTCAGCTGTACAATGACAGACCGGTTCTGCCAGAGATCCAGGAAAAAAAAACAAAAGCCCCTGAGGGCGTCAGATATTCTCACAATCGTTGCTGCCTTTTTTTGTATTCCATTATCCTTGGCCGTGTGATACCCGCACTTTTATCAGGTTCACAGCCAGGTTCACCCGAAACCGTATCTGCTGAATGATGCCAAACGGGCTTCGCCCGGCAAGCGGGGTGCTGTTTGCCACATGCCGCCGGTATCTCACCAGTTTTTCCGGACAAAAAAATGTGGTGCCCACAGATGCCGCCACCAGTCCGATCCACCAGTCATGCATGGGAACATTTTTGGGCAAAGGAACTGCCTGTTCCAGTATATGACGTTTAAACGCCATGCAGCATCCTATATAGCCGTTGCGCCACAGGTTTTTTAAAATCCCGGGGCCGGACCGCCGCAGCAAAAAAAATGAATCATACAATGTATCGCCTTTTAAATCAATGATGGAACAGTCACTGACCACCAGATCATATGTTGCAAGATATGTCTGCATGGTACTGATTTTGTTCTTTTCCCAGATATCATCCTGATCTGCCAGAAAAATATTTTCCCCTTTTGCCTGCTGAAGGGCAAATTCAAAATTTTTTACGGGCCCTTTTGTTTCTGTATGGCAAAACAGCCGTATCCGGTCGTCATTGATCTGTTCAATGACCGCACAGGTATTGTCACAGGACCCGTCATCCGAAACAATCACCTCATCGGTTTCAGACAGCTGGGAAAGAATGCCATGCATCTGCTCAAGGATAAACTTGTCCCCGTTGTATGTTGCCATGCAGACCGATATCATTGTACTATAAATCACCCGGATGACGGTCGAACCGATTTTTTCGGAAATCCTGATACCCCATGATCACATGCCTGATTTTTTCGAATTTCTCAGATTCAAACGCCAGAATCTTCACCACTTCGCCGGCAAACCGGAGCATCTCCGTTCGATAAAACCGGGGCAGGTCTTTTTTGTACATCCAGGCCACGTAAAACCGGTTCCGTGTCATGAAATACCGCCGGAAAGGGGAATGGTTCGAACTGCGGCAGATCAGATATCCCCGGCTGTCTCCCGGCTGATGGCAGATGAATGCATGGTTGACCTGAACGATTTTATATCCATGCCGCCGCAATCGAAGGCAGTACTCATGATCCACATGATCAATGAACAGTTTGTCCATGAAAGGTCCCATTTTCCTGAACACGGTCAGATTCATCATGCTGCCGGCCGTAATAGAGACCAGAAGCTCGTTGCACCGGTCTCCACCGGCTTCGACATACCGGTCTTTTTTTGTGTATCTGGCACAGATCATACCGACCCTGTTTTTATCATACCGGTCCAGACATTGACGCAGTTTGACCAGGATATTCTCTGTCAGCCGGGAATCCTGGTCAAAACAGATCATCCACGCGTATTGATGGGAAATTGCCAGAGACGACGCGGCATTCAACGCTTTTGCAACGCCCTGGTTACCGTCCATGGAGACATACCAGACCTTTGGCAGTTTTAGAACCGCGTCCACCACTTCTGAAACATCTCTGTCGCTGTTGTCCATAACATACAGTCTGTCGACAAAATCGATATATGACAGCATGTTCCGGATCACGGACATGTCCGGGTTATAGAGGATGACACAGCCCGGCACAGGAAAAAAAGAGCGCTGTTTGTCCAGTTCTTCCGTGAGCTTATTGAGATTATTGCAGGAAGTTTGATGCATTGTTGCCTTTCATGGTGTCGGGTCTGATCGGTTTACTTTTCAGGCAAATTGTGTCTTTATGTATAAAAAACCACCAAAGATGTCAATGAACGAACCGCAGCCGATTGTACTTAAATGATTCACCCGTTGCCAGAAACGATAAAACCATGAGAATACCCGGATTTGACAAAACGTTTTATTTAAATGCCAAACTGACAGCTTTGCAGGCACAGTCTCCGGACTGGGCATCCAGGGATACGGCATATCTTGAAACTTATCTTGCCGCCCGGGGCATGACCCCTGAAGCGCATTACATCCGGTATGGCTGGACGGAGGGGCTGTCACCCAATGCGTTTTTTGACCCTGTGGAATACCGGACAGCCAAGGCCCGGCAGCTGGCAGCCACGGGGTATTCCCCATCAGAAGAAGCCGGTCTTGACGCTTTTGATAATGCCTGGCCCTGGGATGTGTATCTGCATTATATTCAATTCGGGGCCGCTGAAGGCATCCACCCATCCAACCGGTTTGATGAGACCCGGTACCTGTCTGACAAGCTGGCGGCGCTTCAGTCTGATCCTGCCACAGCCCGGGACTGGGCCTTGAAAACCATCCCGGATTTAAGGGACCTGCTCACGGACCTGGGCATGACCGTGGTGGACCATTACATGCAATATGGGGCCGCAGAAGGGTTAACGCCGGTGCCCGTGCCTGAACAGAGCCAGGCAGACGCGATGCCCCACCCGCACGTGACCCTGCCGGACACCCTGGCCCTGGACTGGGTGGATACCATTGAAATCACCACCCTGCCCCATACAGCCATCGGTCAGATCAGGATCCGTTTCGATGACCAGACAAACCTGGGCACCGGGTTTCTGATCTCACCCGAACATGTACTGACCAGTGCCCATGTGCTGCTGGATTCAGACGGCCGTTTGGATGAAACGGCTCAGATCTCTTTTTTTCCGGGTCTGAACGGTGATGCCGCAACTGCCGTCAGCTATGGCTGGCAGCAGGCCTGGGTCCAGACTCAGTTTCACTCCGACGATTTATATCCCGGGTGGCCGGACAACGACCTGGGCCTTGTCCGCCTGGACCGGCCCGTGGACAGTACTGCGGGGTTTCTGTCCCTGGACCCTGATGCCCCCCCGGACCTGTCGGGCATCCCTGTACAAAGCGCCGGGTATTCTGCTGCCGGCATCACACAGGACAACCCGGACACCCCCGGCCCGGACTATTACCAGTGGGAAGTTGCCGGCTTCATTGACCAGTCCCTGTATGACAACGGGGCCCTGGGCCTGTCCGACTCCATGGCGGTGCTGGGCGGTGCCAGCGGATCCCCCGTGTATTACATGGAAAACGACACCACCTATCTTGCCGGTGTGATCTCCGGCTCCCTGAACAACGGCATGGTGGCCGCTGCCATGGATACCGATTCCCTTGCCTGGCTAAACAGCATTCTCTATTAAAAATAAATCTGTCCCCTTTTATGTATGTAATTGACAATGTGATGTGCTGAGCGTATATTTTAATTGTAACACTGTGAGTTACAATGTGGCGTAAGGGAATAGTCACGTGATTAAACAGTTCAAACACAAAGGTTTAAAAAAATTCTTCTACAAAGATGACAGGAGCGGTATAAACCCTGACCACGCAGAAAATTTGAGTGATATTTTAGATCACTTAGACGCAGCAACAGAAATCAAAGACATGAACTATCCGGGGTCAGGATTACATCCGCTGAACCCCAAAAAAGATGAAATTTACGCTGTGTCGGTTTCAGGGGCCTGGAGAGTCACTTTTAGGTTAACTGACGGAGACGCATACGTAGTCGATTACCGCCAATACCATTAAGAAACAAGATGGGCCAAGATGGGCTCATTTCCAGAGAAAGGAGATAAAAACTGCAATGAAGAGATTAAGAAAACCGGCCCATCCCGGAAGGATTTTAAGAAAGCATTATATAGAACCTTTAGGTTTAACTATAACAAAATTGGCTGAGACGTTGGGTGTTTCCAGAAAGGCGGTATCAGCTATTGTAAACGAAAAAAAAAGAGTTACTCCGGATATGGCGTTACGATTGGCCAAAGCATTTGACACTTCCTCTGACCTGTGGGCAAATCTGCAAAAGGCTTACGACATGTGGGAAGCGGAAAATAAAGAAACAGGTTGGCAAAATGTGCCGAAGATCAATATGCGAATGGCCACCGTTTAATATTTGAGCATGTGTTCCGAATGTAAAAAATAAATCTGTCCCCTTTTTTTTATTCCCTGAGGGCCATGTCCACGTTTTTGAGCAGGGGTCCCAGCAGGTAGCTGATCACGGTGCGGGTGTCTGTGGTGATGTAGCAGGCCACGGGCATGCCCGGAGACAGGTAGGCCTGTTTTTCCGCCAGGTCTGCCGGGTCCACTTCCACATGAACCTCGTAATGGGGCAGGCCCTGGGTGCCCGGTTCCGGCATGATCAAATCCGGGGATACATGGATGACCTGTCCCATCACCGGGGGGGTGGATTTTCTCTGGAATGCGGACAGCTGCACCCGTGTGGGCTGGCCCTCTTTGACCGAGGTGATGTCCTGGGGCCGGACCTGGGCCGTGACCACCAGCTTGGACACCGAGGGCACGATCTCCAGCAGGGGCATGCCCGGGGAGATCACGCCCGTGTCTTCGGAGTGCACCCGCATGTTGATGACCACACCGGAGATGGGGGCCCGCACCGTGAGGCGCTGTCTGGCATCCAGCTGGGGTTTGATCTGTTCTCTGAGTTCAAACACATTTTCCTTCACCTCTCCCAGCTGGGACATGGCAGATTCCCGGTACTGATTCTGGATATCCACGATCCTGAGCTTGAGTTCCTCGATCTGCTGGTGAAATGCGGCAATGTCCTGCTTGAGCTTGCCCTGCCGGCCCCTGTATTCGGACAAAGACCGCTCCAGCTGCAGGATATCGGTTTTTCCCATGAACTGCTCCTTGAGCAGAGGCCGCTTGCTTTCCAGGTCTTCGATCAGGTTGGCGATGATGGCATCCACACTGGCGGATTCTTCTTTGGCCCCTTCGATGCGGTTGCCCAGCTGCTTGATCTGGGAGTTGTACAGATGGATCTTGCCCTGGAGATCGGATCGGCGGTAGGTGAAGATATCTTTTTCCTTGGACACCAGATCCGCCACCTCTGGCAGGTTTTCGACAGCGATCAGCTCTTCAGGCCAGGTGATGCCGTCCGCCATTGTCACCTCGGCCTGGAGCCTGGCGGCTTCGGCCAGCTTGGCCCACAGCCGTCCCTGGAGCAGTTCCACATTGGAGACAATCTGGGAGCTTTTCAACTCGATCAGCGGATCCCCTGCCGCCACCAGTTGCCCTTCTTTCACCCGGATCTTTTCAATGATCCCGCCTTCCAGATGCTGGACCACCTTGCGCTCTCCCAACACCTTGACGGTCCCGGGTGCGATCACCGCCCCCTGGAAGGGAAAAAAGATGGACCAGGCCGTGAGCCCGCCAAAAAAAAGGGCGATCACCACCAGGCCGGCAATGATATATTTAACGGGGTTGGTGCTGAGTAATTTATCCTGCGTGTTGTCCTGTGCTTGCATTATTTTATGCTCCTGCTGTCTGCTGCCGGGGTTGCTGCCGGCCGGCCAGTTGTGCCATGACCTCGTTTGCAGGCCCGTACATGGCGGGCCGGCCCTCCTTGATCACCAGCAGTTTGTCCATGCTGGATAAAATTGCGGGCCTGTCGGTGACCATCACCGTGGTTGTGTTCTGCTGTTTCAGGGTATGGATCACGGCCTGCAACATCTTGAGGCCGGCATCATCCAGAAATGTGTTGGGCTCGTCCAGAACCAGAAACTTAGGCGTGCCGTACAAAGCCCTTGCCAGGGAGATGAGCTGGCGCCGGCCGGCAGACAAATGTCTGCCCTCCTGAACAATGGGGGTGTCATACCCGCCGGGCAGTTTTAAGATCATCTCATGCACCCCGGCGGCCCGGGCTGCCTGGATCACGGTGTCACTGTCACCGCCTGTGAACCGGGCGATGTTTTCCGCCACGGTGCCGGGCAAAAGATCCGGTTCCTGGGGCATATACCCGATATACCGGCCCAGGGCTTTTTCGGGCCACTGGCTGATCAGGGCCCCGTCCAGGCGGATCTCTCCGGCAGTTGCCTGCCAGATGCCGGCCAGCAGCCGGCACAGCACGGTTTTGCCGGCATCATTGGGTCCGATAACCCCCAAAAGTTCACCCGGTGCCAGATCCAGGCTGATGTTCTGCAAAATTGCTTTGCCCGGCACAGACAGGGTCAGGCCCTGGACCTGGATCTTTCCGGCCGGCTCAGGCAAAGTGATTTTCTCCCGGACCGCTGCCGGCTGGATATAATGTTTGAGCCGTTTATACGCGTTTTTTGCATCGATCACGGCCTTCATGCCGCTCAGGTGCTGTTCCAAAGGAACCATGATCCGCACGGCGATCATCACTGCGGCAAACATCATCCCGGCCGTGATCTCATCGTTGAAAAAAGCAAAAATCCCGGCCGTGAACACCCCTGTGAGAAACACCCGGTGCACAAACCGGATCACGGCCCCCATCCCGGCGTGGAACCCGTGCGCGCTGGATTTGATTTTCAAAACCTGGGCCTGCCTGGCAAAAAATTTTTCTGCCAGGCCCTGTGCCATGCCCATGGCAGTGACCACCTGTGCCTGGCCGGCCCCGGTTTTAACCCGGCTCCGGTTGACAGCCGCCCCCGTATCCGCCAGGGTGTAGCGCTGTTTTTCCACCAGTATCAACAGCACCTGGAACAGCACGGCCATGAACACCCCTGCGATGCCGATCATCCCCACCAAAGGATGCATGATGTACAGCACAAACAGGTACACCACCACCCAGGGAATGTCCAGGTAATAAAAATACCGGCCGTGGACCACGGCATCCTGGACCTGTTCCAGGTCTTCAAGCCCTCTGTCATATCCTTTGCCCGTGACAGCGGCCGCATCTTTGTGCATGGATGTCACCACCAAAGGGGTCATGTTGTGCACAAGATCTGCGCCGGCCCGGGCCAGCATCCTGCTTCGGATATATTCCAGCGCAGCCATGGCTGCCAGACTGATGAGCACGCCGATGCCTAAGGTCACCAGCGTGGCCGTGCTGAAACTGTACAGAACCCGGTCATACACCACCAGCATATACACGGGAACCGCCAGAAAGACCAGGTTAAGGGCAAAGCTGAACACCCCGGTAAATATCACATATTTCATCCATGTTCGGATCATCTGCTGCATTGTTCAGTTTTCTCCTGTCATCTGTCCGAACACCTGTTTTGCCGTGCCGAACCGCTCCATTTCCCCGTTTTTGAGGACCAGTATCTTGTCCGCCGCCGACAGCAGCGCGGGTTTGTGTGTGATCATAATCGTGGTGGCCCCTTCGTGCTTCAATTGTTGTAACGCCCCCATCAATGCGGCATCCCCTGCGTCATCCAGGTTGGCGTCCGGCTCGTCCAGCACCACCAGTTTCGGACTGCCGTACAATGCCCGGGCCAGGCCCACCCGCTGGCGCTGCCCCCCGGACAGGCTCTGGTGGCCGGCCTCGCCGATCTGGGTCCCATACCCTTGTGCAAATCCCAGGATCACTTCATGGGCCCCGGCTTTTCTGGCTGCGGCCACCACTTGTGCATCATCCACCTTGCCCATGCGGGCGATATTTTCCGCCACCGTGCCGGCAAACAGCTCCACCCCCTGGGGCAGATACCCCAGGCATTTGCCCAGGGCATCATTGTCCAGCAGGTGCATGGGTTTGCCATCCACCAGGACCCGGCCCTGGTCCGGGGCCCACATGCCTAAGATCATGCGGCACAAACAGGTTTTGCCGGCCCCGTTGGGACCCACCAGCCCCATGATCTCCCCGGGTGCCAGGGAAAAATCAATCCCCTTTAATACGGTTTTGCCCCGGATGTCAAGACCGGCCTGGTCGACTGCCAGGCGGCCTTCAATGGACAGCACGGTCTGCGGTGCTTCGGCTTCATGGCCGGCCAGAAGCTGATTTAAACTGTGATACGCGGCTTTGGCCCCGGCCGTCTGCTTCCAGGCGGAAATTCCCTGGTTGATGGGGGCAAACGCCCGGCCCATGATGATGGAGGCGGCAATGATCACCCCGGGGTTGGCCTCGTTGGCCAGGACCAGGGCGGCCCCGGCACCGAAAATGGCCACCTGCATGAAAATCCCGAAACTCTGGCCCGCCGCCCCCAGAAAATGGCTGATGTTGCCGGCCTTGTCTCCGAGCTTCTGTTCTTGGTGGTTGATCTTTGCAAACAGGTCTGCCCCGGCATCCACCATGCCCATGCACTGCAGTTCCCGGGCCGCCCGGAAACTGGTGGCCAGCCAGTGTTTTCCCTGCTGGTTCCCCTTGGCGGCCTGTTGGGTCTTATCATTTGTCAGCCATCCCTGGAGCAGGCCTAAAAGCAGAATCAGCACAGCCCCGGCCGTGGCCACCATGCCCAGTATGGGGTGCACCAGATAGATCACCAGCAGATAGATAAAGATCCAGGGCACATCAAAAAACGCAAATATGGCATTGCCCCCCAGGTAGTTGCGAAGCGTGTGGATATCCCGCAGGGCCTGGGTGTACCCGGTGTTATCGGCCTGGCACAGGTCTTTGAGCATCTGTTTGAGGGACTGCCGGGTGAGCAGCCGGTCCAGCTTGATTCCGGCCCGCACCAGAAGCCGGGAGCGCAGAAACTCCAGCACCCCCATGACCAGAAGCCCGCCCAGGGCCATGGCCGTCATCACATACAGGGTGGAAAAACTGTAGCTGTCCAGGACCCGCACATACACGGCCAGCATGTACAAAGGAAAGGTCAGGTGCAGCGTGTTGATAAACAAGGAAAACACACCGGCAAACACAAAATATTTGGCACAGCGTGACAGATAGTACTTCATGCGGCCCTCCCGTCGGAAAGCCTGGCAAACACGGCATCTTTGGGGCCGAACATGGCCATCTGCCCGTTTCTCAGCACCAGGATACTGTCCATGGACTGGAGCAGGGCCGGCTTGTGGGCAACCATGACACAGGTGGTTTTTCCCGCTGTTTTGATCTGCGTCAGGGTATCCATGAGCTGGGTTTCACTGGCCTCATCCAGGCTGGAAGAAGGTTCATCCAGAACCAGGAACACGGGATTTCTGTACAAAGCCCGGGCCAGACCGATCTTCTGCTTCTGTCCCCCGGACAGCTGCATGTCCTCCATCCCTCCCAGGTGCGTATCCAGGCCGTCGGGCAGGCTTTCCACCAGGTCCCGGCATTGGGCCAGGTCCATGACCTTTTCCAGGGCTTTTCGATCCGGGATTTCCAGGCGGGCGATGTTTTCCGCCACCGTGCCGGGAAACAGCTCCACCTCCTGGGGCAGGTACCCGATGACATGCCCGATCTGCTGTTTGTCTGAGGCAAACACATCCCGGCCGTCCAGATACACTTTGCCCCCGAAAGAAGGCCAGATCCCTAAAAGCAGCCGGCACAAGGTGGTTTTGCCGGCCCCGGACGGCCCGATGATCCCCAGAAACTGCCCCGGGGAAAGGTCAAAACTCACCTGGCTGAGCAGGACCTGGCCGTTCATCACAAACAAGGCCCCATCCGCCTGGATCCTTCCGGCCGGTACGGGCAGGGGCATGGGGGGTGCCATTTCCTGCCCCCCTGCCCGGGTCACGTTCCGGATCCGGTTAAACGCTTCCCAGGCATGCCGGGCCATGCGCCAGGATCCCATGAGCTGCATGAGCGGGGCCAGTCCCCGGCCCATGATGATGGACCCGGCCACCATGAGTCCCACATCAAACCCCTGGGTCATGGCATAATACGCCCCGAAACAGTAGATCAGCACCTGGATCACGATCTGGGCCGGCTTGATGGCCGCCTGGATGGTCCCGGCCACATAACTGGACCGGGTCTGGCTGGCCATGACCTTGTCGTTGTTGTGTAAAAACCGGTCCGTGACGGCCGGGGCCATGCCCATGCCGTTGATCACATCCACGTTGCGCAGAAAAGAATCCACAAACCGCTGGTTGGTCATATTCAGCTGATTGGCCTGTCCCATGTCCTTTCTGATCAGCATCTCCTGGAGCAGGCTCAGCCCGGCCATAACAAAAGCACCTAAGGTGGCGATCAATCCCAAGACCGGGTGGAACAGATAGATCAACGCCAGGTAGAACGGGGCCCACATCACATCAAACAGGGCATAAATTCCGGGAGAGGAGCAGAAATTCTGCAACGTGTCCAGGTCACTGATCCCGCCCCGGTAGGCTTTTTCCGGGTGGAGCACCATGGCTTTGACCATGCCGGCATACACGGTTTTCTGCAAGGTCTGGTGCAGGTCCCTGCCGGCCGCGGCCAGAAGCCGGGCCCGCAGGTAGGAAAAAAACAGCAGGGCCAGAACGGCAATACCGGCGGCGGCCGTGATATTGGCCAGAGAAGACGGGCTGTAACTGATAATGATGTTCCGGTAGATGGTGAACATGTAAAACGGAAAAGTAAGCTGCAAAATGTTCACAAAACTGCTCAACAGCGCGGCAAAGGTCAGGTATTTTTTCCACTGGGATAAAAAAAGGGTCATGCCGGGTTATGCCTGGTCCAGAAAATCATCAATGTCCCGGGCCGACCACAGGGCCGGGTCTTTTTTTGACGGACCCGCCTTGGGGCCAAGCCTGTCATCTTTGCTGATCCGATCAAACAGCACATACACGGCAAACAGCACCAAGGGCCCCAGCAGGGTGTACAGCAGGATCACATCAACGGCTATCAGCGCGGACGGGGACATTTTTCACGCACTCCTCAATACAGTGTCGGGCATCAGAAATATTTGGTATTTTAACCCCTATTCCACAGATGTCAACCCGGGGAAAAAGCCATGACACCCAAATCCTTTTCCATTGTCAATATCCGCCCTGTGTATTAAAGCAGAAATGCCCTGTCAACCACAAAAGGCGGGCGGTGCTTCTGGTGGTCAGATCCGACCGAAAACTGCCGGATATGACCACCAGAAGCACAGGTGTTTCCTTGTGTGTCCTGCCTTTCAGAGATGGCACGTTCTTTGCTTTGTTATGCTGCTGTCAAATGGAAAAAACAATGAATGAAAAAACCAGATCACATGCTTGAAAATAAAGGGTTTACGGTTGACAACACAGGCATCATTATATTATATGCATGTGTATTGATCAATAAAAGTGTCCATTGCGGCATCTGCCGCAAATTTTAATTAATTAATTAAAGGAGAAAAAGAATGGCATTACAAGGATTTGTGGAAAGTGACTACCTGGCAGCCAAACTGGCCGCATTGCAGGCAGATTCAGCCACGGCCACAGACTGGGCCGGAAAGACCACAGCTCAGTTGAAAACATTCCTGGCCAATGTGGGCTTTACCCCTGAATCGCATTACCAGGCATATGGCTGGGCAGAAGGTCTGGCCCCCAATGACCTGTTCAATGCAGCAGAATACAAGCTGGCCAAAGCCACGGACATGTTCAACAAGGGTCTTGAGGAAGGCGGCACGGCCTATGCCACCGTTGCCGACGCCCTGGCAGCGTTTGAATCTGCCTGGGATTTTGATCCCTACCTGCATTATCTGCAATACGGATCTGCTGAGGGGATCAACCCGTCCAACGATTTTGACGAATCAGAATACCTGGCATCCAAGCTGGCGGATCTGAAAGCCGATGCCGCAACTGCCACGGAATGGGCCGATAAAACAGTTGACGATGTAAAAGCCGCGTTTGCCGCTGCCGGCCTGTCCGCTCTGGATCATTACCAGGCGTATGGTGAGGACGAAGGGATTGCGGTGACTGAAGTGCCTGCTGATGAAAAGGTTGCTGATGACGGCGGCGTTGAGGTTCCGGGTGAGACTTTCGCGCTCACTGCTGGTGCTGACAATTTTACTGGAACAGACGGCGATGACCTTTTCAATGCCAATCTTGAGATAAATCCGTCTTCCGGTGCTTTGGATGTTTTGACCCTGAGTAGTTTGGATCAGCTTGATGGCAAAGATGGCACCGATACATTGAAGTTTGTGACTGATGGTACGGCTCTCCCTGCTGCGGATATTTCGAATATAGAAATTCTCGATATCAACTCAACAGGCGCTGTTACTGCAGATGTCTCTGGAGCTACCATTTCCGGTGTAACCACAATTAAGGCAAAAGCCACTGGCGCAGCAGTCAACATTGACACAAAGGCTGACGTGACTTCCGTTACAGTAACTGGAACCGCTGCCGCGGTTGCTATTGACGATGCTGGTACGGCCGCCACTTCTGCTGACAAGATTGCTACTGTCAGCGTCACTGGCAACACCGGTGCTCTGACTATTGGGTCAGATGCCATCACCGCACTGACGTTGGCAAAAACCAACCAGAACGCAACAGTTACAGCCGCTGCGGGTACGCGTACAATGGACCTTACGCTTGACACTGTCACTGGCGGTACAATCATTGACAATACAGCCACTACTCTTAACGTCAACACGACAGGCGCTGCATCTACTGGTATGACCCTGAACGCTGCCGCAGCAACAAGTGTGACCATCAACGCTGATGAAAAACTGACAATAGCCGACGTCAAGGTTGCCGCAGCTAAAACTATTGCGATAAAAGGTGACTCAGCTGTCACCCTCAGTGCAGCCAGCACAGTCACTGCACTCACGTCTGTTACTGCTGCAGACTCCACTGGCGGTTTGACTATTACCCCCTCGCTGGGTACCGCCATAGCGTTCACCGGTGGTTCTGGTGCTGACAGCATTCGACTGGGTGCAACAACCAAAGCTATAACTATGGGCGCTGATGATGACCGCGTTCTGTTGGATGCGACTACTACAGCTCTTGGCACTGGAGGCAGCTTGGATGGTGGTGATGGTACCGCCGACGTTATCGCATTCGCTGACGCGGATGATGCCACTACCGCATCTGCAACAGCCACTTTTGAAGGTACTATTTCCAACTTCGAAGTGGTGGAACTGGCTGGTGCAGCTGGCGCTGGCGTAACTGTGGATCTGGCCAACTTGGATGACATCACAGAGGTTAAGATGTCTGCGGATGTTACACAAACCATTGCTGTAGACAACTTGGCCTCCGATGGTACTGTTTTTTATACTGCCGCCCAAGCTGGAGTGACGACCGTTACAGTGGACGGTGCAGCGGGAGGAGCCGCTGACTGGCTGAACATCAGTTTTGCTGGAAATGCAGCCTTCGCGAATGCGGGCATTACTGCTGCCAACGTTGAAAACCTTGCTATCGATACCTCCGATACTGATAAAGATACTACTGATGCTGACATTGCCTTTACTGTCACCACCCTGACTGCTGCGGATGCCAAGACTGTTAAGGTAACCGGTGATGCTGGTCTGACCTTAGGAACCTTCACCGCGACGACCGTGACCTCGTTTGATGCCTCCGGCATGACCACCAATGACAGCGATGGTGGCGTAAGCTGGACCACGGGTGCCCTGGCCGGTGCTGCAACCATCAACGGCTCTGACGGAGACGATACGTTTGTTTTCACTGCTGCGACTAAAGCTGTCACTGTTAACGGTGGTGCCGGCGATGACACCATCACTGGTGCAAACGCGCTTGCCAATGTGATCAACGCAGGTGCTGGAGATGATACCGTGACCATTGGTACCGGGAACGCTACCGTTGATTTGGGCGCAGGCGACGACACGCTGGTTGTTGGCTCAGTAGCTACCCAGACCAGCTCCATTACTTTGGGTGCGGGTAAAGACACCGTCGACATCAATGCAGTTCAAGGATCAGCCGGTGCCTACCTGACACTCCAAGATATAGCCGTCGATGACAAGATTGATGTGGCTGGTGTAATCAATGGAGCGATTGCCGGAGCAACGTTGGGTGATAAAACCACCCTTGGTGGCGCGGCTGGCTTTGCCAACTACATCGACGCGATCGCAGCTGGTGATGGCTCCGCTAACTCTGTCGATGGCTGGTTCCAGTTGAATGGGAACACTTATCTGGTCATTGACAACAGTGCAGCTGCAACCTTCCAGGATGGTGCTGACATTGTCGTGGAACTGGCCGGCACGATTGACCTGAGTGACACTACCCAAGCTGGTGGTGTTTACACCATTGTATAATCATCCTTGACAAGCATCAGCCCTCGTATAGGTGCCTGATGTGAAGCCGGTTCAACATCCCAGAAGCTGGTAGTGCAACGAAACTGCTGCTAACCAGATGTAATTCTTGGTGAGTTGAAACCCTTTAAACCTTAAACCCCATCCTTCACAAGTAAGAAGGATGGGGTTTTTTTCCCATGAGCAAAAAGCAAAAAGGGGACAGATTTATTTTCGCAAACTGGCCGTGGGGGGTGTGCTGTACATCAGTTACAACACCCTGCCCGGCTGGGCCGCTTTTGCCCCCATGCGGCATCTCATGACCGAACATTCCGAGATTATCGGGGCCGAAGGTTCCGGCATTGTCTCCCGCATTGATGGGGCCATTGAGTTTGCAGAAAAGCTGCTGGAGACCAACCCGCTGTTTTCAAGGGCCAATCCCCTGGTGGGGGACCGGATCAAAAAGATCAAGGACCAGAACCGCCATTATCTGGCCCATGAGTATTTCAACAAAGACTGGCATCCCATGCATTTTGCCACTATGGCAGACTGGCTTGAACCGGCCCGGCTCCAGTATGCCTGCTCCGCCCATTTTCCGGACCACATGGACGGCATCAATCTCACCGCAGACCAGCAGACATTTCTCAAGGAGATCATTGATCCCTTGTTCAGAGAAAGTGTCAGAGATTTCATGGTGAACCAGCAGTTCCGGCGGGATTACTGGGTAAAAGGCGCCAGGCACCTGTCTGCCCTGGACCAGGCCGAGGCCCTGCGCAGCCTGCGGGTGGTGCTGGTCAAACCCCGGGGGGATGTGTCCCTCAAGGTCACGGGCAGCCTGGGAGAAGCCACCATGAATGAAGGGGTGTATGTGCCGATCCTGGATCTGCTGTCCGACCACAAACCCCGGACCCTGGGGCAGATCGAGCAGGCCGTGAAGGAAAAGCAGATCACCTTTGCCCAGATCATGCAGGCAATGATGGTACTCACGGGGGCGGATTATGTGTGCCCGGCCCAGGAGGATGCCGTGATCAGCAAGGTGAAAAAAACCAGCCGGGCCTTGAACACCCATCTGATGCACAGCGCCCGGAGCAGCAGTGACATCAGCTTTCTGGCAAGTCCTGTGACCGGCGGCGGCATCCCCGTGGGCCGGTTTGAGCAGGTGTTTGCCCTGGCCGTGACCCAGGGGAAAAAACAGCCGGCAGAATGGGCAAAAGCGGTGTGGCAGGTACTGCAGGCCCAGGGGCAGAAGCTGGTGAAAGAGGGCAAGACCCTGGAGACGGATGAACAGAACCTGGCGGAGCTGACGGAAAAGGCAGAGGGGTTTGCTGAAAAACAGCTGCCGGTGCTTCGGGCGCTGGGGGTGATCTGATATATCCCTTGACTGAGAAAAGAGAAAAGGACAAGAAAAGGGGACAGATTTATTTTTCATTTAAAGGCCGGACCAATGTGTGGTAGCGTATGTTCATGCAAGGAAAAGCTTTTGTCATAAATCCCGATTGTCCCACTCACACTGGTAAAACCGGCTAATCGGTAACATCTGGGGGATATATTTTCGTGAATCAGCCGGAATCATCCGCGTTTACCAGGGCCTGTGAAAGGTCGTGGCACTGGATGTGTTTTTAAGGGTGCCACGAATCCTAAAGAGAATAATTGTATAGGGTTCCTGACACCCTTAGTCCGCTATGAGTCATTTTTTTCTGTGTGCAGTTCAAGCTACCCCAGGTCGGAAAAATTATTTATCTGTACGGTTCCATCGGGAAAGCTTGCCAGAATTTCCAATTTCCCTCCCATTGCCTCGATATGGCTGCGCAATGTGGAAATATACATGTCTGTTCGTTTTTCCATTTTTGCTATGGCAGGTTGTTGAATATGCAGGGCCTCAGCCAGTTTTTTCTGGGACAGACCACGGGCCTGGCGAAGTTCTTTCAAAGGCATTTCAGCCAACATGCCCTGTGCTTTTTTGTCAGCCAGGAACCTGGATTCCGGCGACATTTTTGCACGAAGCGCTTCAAATTTTTTAGCCATTTTTACCCTCTTCTCTTTTAAGTAGTGCCAGATGTTCATCATAAAGCCGGTCAGCAATTGGAATGTGAACATCGTACCAGCGGTTATCTCCGGTTTTGTCGCCGCCGATTAATAAAACCGCCTTTCGGCGGGGGTCAAAGGCATAAAGAGTACGTAACGGCCTGCCCTCATGCTGTGTACGCAACTCCCGCATGTGGTTGTGCTTCGACCCTTTGATCCCGCTGCTGTGTGGGAACCCCAGATTCGGTCCGAGTTCTTCAAGTAATCTCACTGACGCGGCAATGTCCACCTGCTCTTTTTCAGTAAGTGTATCCCACCAATTTCCGAACTCATCAGTATATTCCACATCCCAACTCATGGCCGAATTATATGATTGGAATGATATTCCGTCAAGGGAATAAACAGGGCAAAAAGGGGACAGATTTATTTTCGCAAACTGGCCGGGACCAAAAAGGGGACAGATTTATTTTTACTTTTTGTTCAACTATAGTTCTTCCATCTCCAGGTAGAGCCGGGCAGTTTTTCACCCGGCGCCCCCGCCCCCACAGATCCGGACGAGCGGATTTCCCGCATCCGGTTCCTCATGTTCACCGCTATCTTCGGAGTCGGTAATGGATATGCCTTTGCCGCCTTCCTTGAAATCGTTTTCAATTTCTTTGTCCCAAACTTCTCTTTCCAGTTTAGCAACCATTTAGTGTGGGTAAACGGTTTATAAACCCCATCTTCGAAAATCTTCCACAACGGGTTCGATCCCAGTGAGCATGCCTCTCCCGGCCCTGGTTAAAAAACGGTGACGGCCCTGACCATGAGAAAGCAAAGCCCTGCCCGGTGGCAGGCATCCACGTTTCCGGAGCGGTTCAGAAAAAAGATCTCCGTGGTGCATGATGGCATCGATACCAGGCAGCTCATTCCCTGGCCCGATGCCAGCATGACCCTGAACCACCAGATACAGGTCACCCGGAAGGACACGGTCACGGACCTGCTGGAAAACCCGGCGGAACGGCAGCGGCTGGGGAAAAACGCTTGAAACACACCTTGCCAGATACAGGTAAATTGCCTATAATATTTTACAAAATATCAGCAATAAACAAATGAGGTGCAGTTATGGGACAAATATTGGAACTGCCGGATCTGAATATACCGGAACAGGAGTTGAAAATAATCCTTGCAGTATCCCTGTTTCAACAGGGAATCGTTTCCTTGGGAAAGGCAGCGGAAATATCAGGGTATTCTCAGAGAACTTTTTCAGAGATACTGTTGAAAAAAGGACACAGTCCGATACAATATAGTGATCAGTATTTAGAAACAGACCTTTCCAATGCCTGATAATCAAAGAGCTATTGCTGATACTTCCGTATTAGCAGAAAAGGGGACAGATTTATTTTTTACATTTTAAATCGGCATTTACGATCCGCGTCGCAGGGCAAGGCCCTGGAGACGGATGAACAACCTGGCGGAGCTGACAAGCCAGGCAGAGGGGTTTGCTGAGAAGGTGCTGCCGGTGCTGCGGGCGCTGGGGGTGATTTAATACCCCAGCTTCTTGAGGATTTCTTTTATCCATTTGGCGGATTTGGCAATACTGCCATTTCCGCCAAATGGTCACGGATTACATCCCTGCCATGGCCGGGGTCAGGTTTTCCTTATTGTCGTTGTTGTGTGGGGTGGGCATTGGGTGACCCCGCTAACACATATCCCCCGGTTTTGGGCGCACCCTGAAATTTAATTTTTTCTTGTTCTCTCAGTTCTTTTAACCAGCGTTCCAATGTTCTTTGCGGCAAATTCAGGGCGGTTTTAATCTCCTTGGATTTTTTGCCTGGATTGGCTTTAATATAATTTAAAAGTCCGTTTACTCCGCCACTTACTCCGCCACTTACTCCGCCACTTACTCCGCCACTTGATTTTTCGGCAATTGGAAACAATGTGACTTTTGAGAAAAGGGGACAGATTCTATTTACCCATTATGCTAATCCTGGCATTTTGAGTAAAAGCGAAAAAGGGCAGATTGCGTGGGTGGATCAGATCGGAAAAATGAGAACGGCCAAAGGTCGTGGCACTGGATGTGTTTTTAAGGGTGCCACGAATCCTAAAGAGAATAATTGTATAGGGTTCCTGACACCCTTAGTCCGCTATGAGTCATTTTTTTCTGTGTGCAGTTCAAGCTACCCCAGGTCGGAAAAATTATTTATCTGTACGGTTCCATCGGGAAAGCTTGCCAGAATTTCCAATTTCCCTCCCATTGCCTCGATATGGCTGCGCAATGTGGAAATATACATGTCTGTTCGTTTTTCCATTTTTGCTATGGCAGGTTGTTGAATATGCAGGGCCTCAGCCAGTTTTTTCTGGGACAGACCACGGGCCTGGCCCAAGGTCAGAAGCTGGTGAAAGAGGGCAAAACCCTGGAAACGGATGAACAGAACCTGGCGGAGCTGACAAGCCAGGCAGAGGGGTTTGCTGAGAAGCTGCTGCCGGTGCTGCGGGGACCCGGTGTGGTTCCTTATAAATCAAAAACACACCGGGTAGAGTATTAAGGTAAATAGTTTCAGGATTCAAGATAAATCCTCATCTTACTACCGGTTGCATAAGCGTATCTTTTTAGACTTCGCAGACTCGGTAGAGAACTTCCGGATTCAAGCCGTGCCACGGATGATTGCGTTGTCCCCATTTTTTCAGCCAATTGCTTCTGGGTCAGGCCGGATTTGATTCTTGCCCTTATCAATTCTCTGGCCAATTGAAATTCCTCTTCCATACCAGCGAAAGCTTGCGCATATTCAGGATCTCCCACAAGCATTTCCCTGTGTTTTTCTTCTATGCTTTTACCCATTTTTTATCTCCTCGGCTCTTTTCAGAGCAATTCTCAATTCTTTGCGTGGCAGTTTGTTTGATTTTTTGATGAAACACCTGAGAATTATGATCTTTTTCCCGGTCGTTGTAATGTAAAGACTCCGTCCTTGTAAAGCTCTTAATTCCCAAATTTTATCCTGGATATGTTTGATGTACGGCATCCCGATATTGGGCAGACCGAATTCCCTGATCAAATTTGAGATATGAATTGTTTTTGCCCTGACTTCAGCCGGTAAACTTTCAAATTCCGCCTCTACTGTCTGATTCAAAAATTCTATTACCCAAGTTTTCATGAGAAACAATATATAGCATTTTTGCTATATCGTCAAGAATGTCCTGTGTGCGGGAAAGGAAAAAAGGGGACAGATTTATTTTTCATTTAAAGGCCGGAGCAATGTGTGGTAGCGTATGTTCATGCAAGGAAAAGCTTTTGTCATAATCCCGATTGTCCCGACATTGGTAAACCCGGCAGAGCGGCAACGGCTCGGGGATATATTTTCGTGAATTTGCCGGAATCAATAGCGTTTACCAGGGCGTGTGATCAAACCAGAGATTCACGCCAGCCGTGCGTTTTCGCCCCCTGCAGGACAATAAAATCGGTCAAAAAAACGCTATTTACCCATTATGCTAATCCTGGCTATCAGGAAACGGACTTGCCGCACCAGGCAGGTTGTGCATTTTAGTGGTGAAGGAGGGCAAGACCCTGGAGACGGATGAGGAGAACCTGGCGGAGTTGCCGAAAAAGGCACAGGGTTTGCTGAGAAGCCGGTGCCGGTTTGGGTGGGGAACCGCTGTGGGATCATTTCAGCTGTATTGCAATGATCCCTTTCGGCTACTCCGTGGATTCGGTTTCAGATGCCAGATCCTTCATGGCTTGTCTGAATTCTTCGATGTCTTTGCTCTCGATGGTGGATCGCAGAAGCCGCTTGAGCATCAATTTGTTGTTCAGGGCTTGAATCTGCTTCTTAATGTCTGCCGGAGTGTTGCTGCTGAACCTGGCATCCAGGGCTTCTAGTAACATCTCTCTGGCATTGAAGAGCTGGCCTAAATCCAGTCCTTCACTCCTGCCTTCAAGTCTTCCTTTTTCAATCCCGATTCTCTCGGCACTTGTAATATACGGCATTTTCTTTTCCTCCTCATATGCAATCAAATTTTGTGTAAACTTTTTGGTCAATTCATCGGGCAGCATCATCAGCCAGTCCACCAGGCGGTACAGATTCAGGATGTCTTTGGTGGATAACCCTTTTTCATACAGCGCCCTGGTGATGGTCCATTTCCAGGTGTATCGTTCCTGGGGGTTGTCTTTGGTGGCCTTGGTTTTTAAATGGGCTGCCGTGATTATGGCGAACGGGTTTGTTTGTTCCAGCAGACTGTCAATATTTTCAGCGTAATCCATGAGCTTCACCATGGGAAACTCAAAGTTGATTTTGCATCCCCATTGCTCCGAAGTGTAGGCATCCGGCCTCCAGGAATCGATTTCATCCGCCAGAATGGCCAGGCTGGTGACCGGCCGGTAACTTTTGTCAAAGATGCGGTAGTTGTAAATGTACATCCGCCTGGCAAAGTCCCGGTCCTTATCGCTCTGGACCTCGATGTGGATCATGACATGGAACGGTTCATCTTCAAGGGACCACACCTTGACAAGCTTGTCTGCATGCTTTCTGCCGATTTCCGCATCCCTGACCACCTGCTGCAATTCTTTGTCAAGAAATTGATACCCCCTGTCCCAGGCGATCCCGGCAGCGATGTCAGGGAAAAAGAACAGCATCAGTTCCTTGAAATACAATTCCATGCCCTCTTTCCAGGGGCTGTCATAATCGTCGGCTATGTTGTTTTCCAGGGTGTTCATAGCGATATTCTATACACGTTCCGGGGAAAATGCAAGATTCACAAAAAGGGGACCACAAAAAGGGGACAGATTTATTTTTTACATCCGGAGCACAGGCTCAATTATTGACGATATCCACAGTCCGATGTCCAAATACCCTTCTTTCATTCATCGCGTCTTAGGGCAAAACCCTGGAGACGGATGAGCAGAACATAGCGGAGCTGACAAGCCAGGCAGAGGGGTTTGCTGAGAAGCTGCTGCCGGTGATGCGGGCGCTGGGTATGATTTAATACCCCAGTTTCTTGAGGATTTCTTTTATTCTTTTGGCGGAAATATCGGATTGATCCAGTTTGGAATAAATCGTGACCAGAAATATTTTTCCCCTGGTTTTTACCATTTGGTTTTCCCTATCGAATGCTCGCTTTTTTGTATACGTTTTTGCGATGGCAGATGCAGAGAACCGTAACCATTTTATCAGATATTTTATACACCACGCGGTAATCTCCTACCCTGAGTTTCCAATAGCCTTTCAATGTCTTGCGTAGTGGCGTGCCGTACTCTTGTGGGGCAACCAAAATACGTTCTTCGATAGCTTTTTTGATGCGGGCACGGATGTCTTGATTGATCCGGGGCAAATCACTCGTTTTGACATCAGGATGGTATCTAATCCCAAATTTCGTCATGAGATACAGCCTTGTCAGGATCGAAAGTGTGTTCTCTTTCTTCCGCGATAAGTGCCAGGCCAAAATCTTCTCTGAGTGCCAGGGCTTCTCGGAGCAGATCCCTCATAACTAAGGACATTGAAGTGCCTTCATTCTCAGCCATTTGATTGATTGCTGAGTAAAGTCCTCTGTCCAAAACGATATTTATTTCCGGGTTATTGGATGACTTTTCTATATCCATGGTCAATCTCCTTAAGTAACTCCTTTGAGGTGCTTGTCAATTGATGCCGGGCTCCCGGCGGGTATATAATTTCTTCAGGTTTTATATGAATTAATATCATTTTTTGGAACTTCAGGCAACAATCAAAAGGCGAAAAGGCGGAAAAGGGGACACGGAAAAGGGGACAGATTTATTTTTTAATTTGAAGAAGGCCGATCCAAAGTGTGGTAGAAAAAAGAGGACAGATTACTTTTTGTTCAACAACAGTTCTTCCATAGTAAGGTCAGTATCTAAGCATCGGCTGGTTCATGGTCGATGCTCACTTTTTGGACGCCTATGAATTCACTGTGAATGGCCGGATCTTCTTCAATGCACATTTCAATTACGTCCCGCATATTGTGCATTAACTCCTCAATGCTTCGTCCCTGGGCATAACATCCTTCCAATGACGGAACCTCACCTACATAAAAACCATCTTCATCTTTTTCGATAACGACGTAAAATTCTTTTTTCATAGTTTGACCCGCCCGGATAGGTATTTTTAATTTTTATGATTGATATCTACTCAAATTTCATACATTTTTTTCAAATTTTTGGCAACAAGTATTTCAGTGGTATGATGTCCGGGGAAAAAGGGGACAGATTTATTTTTCATTTTGTGATAGTGTGAAATCATGCCAATATAAAAGCCCGAGTCATAATCCCCGATTGTCCCCATCACATCCTGCATGAGGCTATTGTGGATGGCGAGACCGCGCGGCTGGTTGATTTTTTCGATATAATATCTGGTGGGTTTTTTATGTTGGGTCTGCGGCTGTTATTTCTTTCAGGGTTTGTCTGAAGTCTGAGATGTCTTTGCTCTGGGTGGTGGTTCTTAGCATTATGCGTTTGCACATAACGGCCTGACAGACATCTCAATCTCTCCCCATTTCTCCTCTCTGGTTATTTTCAGATCATAAGCCTGCTGGAGGTTCATCCAGAATTCAGCCGAGGTTCCAAAAAATCTGCTCATGCGCAAAGCCGTATCCGAAGTGATCCTTCTTTTTTCATGAAGTATTTCTGTGATCCTGTTTGCAGGTACACCCAAGTTTTTTGCAAAAGCGGTGGCTGATAAATTCAAGCCTTCAAGCTCTTCTCTCAATATTTCTCCCGGATGAACCGGGGGCATTTTATTCTGCATGTTTTTCTCCTCAATGATAGTCTTCAATCCCCACCTCTTGAGGATTGTCTTGATACCATTTGAAACAAACGCGCCACTGCATGTTTATACTGATGCTGTATTCGCCTTTTCTGTTCCCTTTCAAAGCCTCAAAGCGATTTGAAGGCAAGGCCCTCAAGTCATTCAAAGAAGGGGGGCACAGTCCAGAATCTGAAGCCTCCTGATAGCCTGTCTTTGGAATCCGCTGAATTCTTTTACAAAATTTCCGTAAAAAAGGGCTTCTGTGTTTTTGTCTTTGAACGACTTGATCATAGTTTGAAAATATAACTTTCAGGCTGTTATGTCAAGCATAACGGAGAGAGAAAAGGGGACAGATTTATTTTTTTAATTTTAATCGGCATTTGCCGAATTTGGCAACGCTGCCATTTTCGGCAAATGGTCACGGATCATCTTGTTCCATATCCGAAGAAACACAAACCATAGACAATAGCAACAACCCCCTGCCCGGCTGAGATGCCTTTACCCAGGTAATGCAGGCAATGATGATGCTCACCGGGGCTGGGTCAGCAGTGAATATCGAGACGGCAATGCAAAAGACGAGGGGATTGCCCCCAAAAAAGTGCCTGCTATCATTTTTTGATTGCAAGAAGGGCGCGAGAATATTATAATACAAAACATGAACACAAAACATCGAAAGACACTGGCTGCCATCTTCAAAAATCCGACGAACGGAAATATGGAATGGAAAATGATCGAGGCCTTGTTTACTGCGTTGGGATGCCGAGTTATAGAAGGATCCGGCGGGTCAGGTGTCACTTTTGAAAAGGATGGAGTCAGGGCGTATTTTCATCGGCCTCATCCTGATAAGGCAGCCTTGAAATACAGGGTTAAAGATGCTCGTGATTTTTTAACCAGAATAGGAGAAGCGCCATGAAGGGAATGAATTATAAGGGCTATTTTGCCAAGGTAGAGTTTGATGCCGAAGACCGCATTTTTACCGGTCGGGTTATTGGTATCCGTGATGTAATTGGCTTTCACGGTGAATCTGTTGCCGAGCTTGAAACTGCTTTTGGCGAAGCAATCGATAATTACCTTGCCGCCTGCAAAAAACTGGGTCAGCAACCCAACAAAACATATTCCGGCAATCTTATGTTAAGAATTCCTGCAGAAATTCATGCCTCGGTAGCTGCAGCGGCAGAAGTCAGCGGTAAAAGTATTAATCAGTGGGCTGCAGGTGTGCTTGAAGAGGCCACCCACGCCCAATAGCAAAAAAGCAAAATCTGACCCCATCCACAAAGGAAATTTTTTCCATGACCTGGACATCCGGCTATGTGGCTGACATCGGCTATATCTATGAAAGTTTTAAGCTTAAAACTTAAAACTTTCATCAGCGATCCTGGCAGCGATGTCGGGGAAAAAGAGCAGCGTCAGTTCCTTGAAATACAAGGACCCACCAAGGTATCAATCAAGCGCTGC
Source organism: Desulfotignum phosphitoxidans DSM 13687 (assembly GCF_000350545.1). GTDB lineage: Bacteria > Desulfobacterota > Desulfobacteria > Desulfobacterales > Desulfobacteraceae > Desulfotignum > Desulfotignum phosphitoxidans. Next base: position 183,211 of record NZ_APJX01000002.1, on the reverse strand, counting down.
AAGAGAGGCTTCAGGCGCCTTGTCAAGAACTTTAAGCAGGGACCGGGCAGCCCCGGTCGGGCATCGTTTTCCCTGTTCCCAGTTGCGGATGGTGTCAACAGAAACACCGATGCGCAGGGAAAATTCCGTTTGGGTCAGACCCAGGCGTTTTCTTATACGGCGGGCATATCTTGCTGCATCCTGCATGGCTACTCTGTCATCAGCCTTTTTTTGCTGTGCTATTTCCTCTTCAGTGGTTGCATCCACACGGTCTGGATCGATACGTCCGATTGAAGCCAGGGACATAAGGCGGGGATCAATCGTCATGCGATGTTGTTTCATATTGTTTCACCTCCCTCTGGTTGGCTTTCCGAGCTGATATGATGCGAATTGCATTGTCACGTGGTGTGAATATGACCACAAACACACGTTCCTGGATTTTGCTTATCATCAGATAGCGGTTTTCTCCATAATCATATCTGTTATCTTTTATTACAATACGGTCAGGATCAAAAAATCCCTGTGCTGCATGGGCAAAGTCAAACCCGCGCTCTTCATAGCAGCGGTCACTCTTATCGGGGTCCCATTCAAATTCCATATCACAAATATAGTTCATTGGCCGACATATGGCAAGGCAAAAAAAGCAAAAAAGGGGACACAAAAAAATAGATCGTGACCAAAAATATTGTTTCCCTGGTTTTCAGATAATAAATACACCGATAGCCTGATCACTTTCCTTTCCGGATGTCGGTGTTTTGTATCCTCACTTTGAAAACAGCCAAGTTGGCACCGGGCAACAAAAAGGGGACAGATTTATTTTTCATTTTGTGATAGGGTGAGATCATGCCAAGAAAAGCCCGAGTCATAATTCCTGAATGTCCCCATCACATCGTTCAGAGGGGGCATAACAGGCAGGTGGTATTTGCATCAGATGCTGATTACCAGTATTATCTTGACACCCTTGTGGAGTGGAAGGAAAAACTGGGGTGCCAAATTTATGCCTTTTGCCTGATGACCAACCATGTTCATCTCATTATTAATCCTGGAAAGGATGTGACAACACTTTCACAGCTCATGAAACGTGTAAACGGCCGGCAGACAAGATATATCAATAAAATGGAAAAACGCACGGGAAGTTTATGGGAAGGCCGGTATAAGTCAAGCCCGATAAGTACAAAAGAATATCTTCTGTCCTGCAGCCGCTATATTGAATTAAATCCTGTAAGGGCGGGCATGGTCTCTCGACCTGAAGCTTATCCCTGGTCAAGTTATCAGAGCAAAGTGGGCATAAGGTCCTTGAAATGGCTGGATTATGATTCATGCTATATGGAACTGGACAGTTCCCGGGAGAATCGGGAAAAAAAATATGAGCAATGGGTGAATGCCGTCATTCCCCAGGGCGAATGGGAATTGATACGGGAATCGCTTCAACGGGGGCAGTTGACCGGCAGCAAAAAATTTGTCGACCAAATTGAAGAAAAATTAAACCAGCGTATTGAATTTCGAGGGCCGGGAAGGCCGAAGAAAAATAAAGAATAAATGTGACAGTTAAACGCACGGGTCTTTTACCTGAGTGGATATAAAATTATGAGCACCGGACATAAATAAATCTGCCTCCCCCTTTCTTCTCTATTTCTTAAAAATAAATCTGTCCCCTTTTTTTAAATCTGCCTCCCTCCCTTTCTTCGCCATTTCTCAAAAATAAATCTGTCCCCTTTTTTCTATTTCTTAAAAATAAATCTGTCCCCTTTTTTGTGTGGTCCAATTTGACCAAAGGTTGCATATGACCGTTTTTGTCTGATGGATGCGGTTTGCCTGAAAATATGATAAAGGGCAAATGTTCAAACAAATCAGAAGGATAAAAGCGCGATGCCGTCTTATGGAACTCTGGCACAAATATTGAACTATCAAGTGATACAGTCATCCGCCAGCCGGGAAACAATTATAATTTTTGTCACCAGATTAATGGTCAGAGAAAATAACCTTCCTTGTCTCGATTCGACGTTAATTTCGCAGAAAAAGATGCTTTCCGGCAACGATGGCTGAGAATTGTTCAGAACCGCATAATTATTTAAGGAGAAAAAACATGCCATTACCAGGATTTGATAAAGCCTATTATCTTCAGGCAAAATTGACGGCACTACAAACGACTCTTCCGGAGTGGGTGGGAAAGACAACCACTGATCTGGAAACACTTTTAACCAATCAGAATTTTACCGCAGAATCGCATTATCAGCTGTATGGTTACCAGGAAGGCCTAGCCCCTAACGCCTTTTTCAACGCTGACGAGTACACCCAGGCCAAGGCAGTTTCCATGTTCAACGCGGGCGGGTATTCAACCATCAGTGACGCCCGGGCCGCATTCGTTGCTGCCTGGACCGGAGACGTCTACAACCACTATCTCCAGTACGGCTCCCAGGAAGGGATCAATCCTTCCAACGCCTTTGATGAGTCTTCTTACTATGCTTCCAAACTCGCTGACCTGCAGGCCAATGCCGACACCAGCGCTGAATGGGCCACCAAAAGTGTCGCTGAATTAAAAGCATTCTTCAACGCTCAGGGTTTTTCTGCCTTGCACCATTATAACGTCTATGGAGCCGGCGAAGGGATTCCAGTGACTGAAGTCCCTGTCAGCGAGGCAGTGAACAGTGAAACCGATGAAATCGATGAAACCGATGAGACTGATGAGACAGGAGGAACGCCGGCCAAAGGCATGAATTTCCAACTCACCACCAATGATGACTCTTTCACCGGAGGTGCGGCGAATGATCATTTTTACGGCATTTATGATGGTGTTACTTTCCTTGCCCAGAATACGTTTAACAGTGGAGACATCCTCGATGGTGCCGGCGGTACGGATACCCTGCATATCAACCATTTTGAAGATGTGGCCATCGACCTGCCAGACACCCTTTGGACGGGTATTTCCGGGATCGAGAATATTGTGATGAGCACAACCGGCAGTGGCGCACACGACATTATCACGGGCACTAATTTCAATACCGCATTTGCTTCGGGCGGTGTTGATCTGTGGACGGCCACAACGGGTGCCGGTGCGATTACAATTGACATGGCCTCCTTTACCGGGACTGCCAAAGTGACAGCGGATTCCGCAGCAGGCGCGATCGTCCTTTCTGGTGTTAAATTCAGCCAGATCGATGTAACAACCACTGGATCAGGTGCGCAGACGATTACAAGTACGGGTGCGAGCGATGTCATCGTGAATGCAACCTCCAGTGAAGGTGCGACCTCTATTACAACGGGTGCGGGCGACGATACCATTGCCCTGCATGCGACATCTGCGGACGGGCTTAACACCATCACCGCGGGTGCGGGCGCAGATACCATCAACCTTTATGCCAATTTTGCATCCATAGACAAAATTGTACAGGCCGATGGTGACAGCATGGCCAGTACTGCCAATACCATCACAAGCAACATCGCAACAGGAGACACGATCACTTTTGGTAACGGCCTTGATATTGTCCGCAATTTTGGTGTAAACGATAATATTGACGTAGGCACTGGTGGTGCGGCTGTTTCAGGTCTTACAATGGATAAAGCGGACTTTGCCGCAACCACGACGATTTTTCTTTCCGGCACATACGCTGAGGACACCTTTACCATTGCCGCAGACGGCGGAGGCACGGACACACTGCTGCTTGATACCACGGCCGTGGATGACACAGACATTGCAACCGCTGATACCTGGATTTTGTTGTCTGGGGTCACCTCTGATGCGTTAAGTGCAGGATCGTTTGTGTAAGCTGGGCACGGCCCTTAAATTCCCTGGAGACATTGCTGCACAGATGGCCAGGGTGGACAAACCCGATGGCTTTGAGCCAAAAGCTGCCTAGACAACAGGGCCCACTATACCATTGATAATTTCAGGCAGATGTTTTATGGTGACGGCATAATAAAATTGTGGCCACAGGGGGAAAACCAGCGGTTATCAGATTTTCCCCCTTCATTTTTGCCACCTGATTATTACCGGTTTTTAACCATAAAACAAACAAAAGGACCCTGATTTAACATGCCACAACTTGCGGCCATTACCAAAGAAACCCATGCCGGAAAATCCTGGAAAAGATATCAATCTTATGATTTTGCCGCCAAAGACAACCTGGCACCCCTGGCAGGTGCGGAAATAGCCAGGGCCGTTTCCACCCTTCCCATGGCTTTTGTCAAACACCAGGACACATTTTCCCTGGTTGCGGTCTTGTCCCTTACCCCGGGCACGAACATGTTCACAGGCCAAAACGGCCAGTGGCTTGGCGGATATGTGCCTGCTGTTTTCCGGGGGTACCCGTTCATGCTGGCGGCGGCGGAAGGCCGCGATGACCTGATTCTTTGTGTCAATGAAGATTCAGGACTCATCCTGGATGATCCGGGTGCTGAACCTTTTTTTGATGAACAGGGGCAGGTTTCCGGGCCGGTACAGGAAATATTGAACTTTCTCTCCCAGATCGAACAAAACAGGGCGGTCACCAATCAGGCGGTCAACGCCCTGGCTGAAGCCGGGATAATTACCAAATGGCAGTTGAAGATTAAAGACGGCGACCAGGAAAAACCGATCACGGGTTTGTACCGGGTGGATGAAGCCAAACTCAACACCCTGGCAGATGAATCGTTTCTCAAGCTGCGCAAGGCGGGAAGTCTGCCCATTGCCTATGGCCAGCTGCTGTCCATGGGCAATATCCAAATTTTTGAAAAACTGTCAACCATGCACCAGGCCCAGGCCGGGGCCGCAGCTGAGCCGCCTGATTTCAACACCTTTCTGGGAAATGATGACGTTATTTCATTTGATTGATTTGCCTATCTGTTTCCCAGCATAAAGCCCAGTTCCGCCCGTCCCAGTTGATAATCCAGCATGGCCCGGGTGTAATTTCCCTGGGCCCGGGCCAGGCGGATCTGGGCATCCAAAAGCATGGGGATGGTTGTAAGGCCGGCCTCCAGCCGTCTTTCCTCCATGGCATAGTTTTCCCGGGCCGCCGTGACCGCCACTTTTGCCGCAGCCGTTCTGTCGTCTGCCTCGGCAATGGAAAACAATGCTTTTCTGATCCCTTCCCGGATGAACAGCTGAATTTCCTTGATCTGCTCCCGGACCTGATACACCTGGTTAAGGCTTTTTTTGCGCCGATACCAGGACCGGCCGCCGTCAAACAACTCCCAGGATGCCGTCACCCCGGCGGACCAGTAGCGGTTGCGCTGGTCCCGTTCAACAGATCCTGAAAAGGTTTCCACCGGTGCGTCATAATCTCTGTCCTGGTCATGGTATCCTAAGTCCAGTTTGATCTGGGGCAGGTAGCTGCCGGAGGCAATCTCCATATCTTTTTCCAGCATGGCCACCTGTTTTTCAAGGCTTTCGATATCCGGGCGGTTGTCTTTGGCGATCTGCCAGCACTGGTCAAATTCCGCCGGATACCCGCCATCGAAAAAATCCAGGCCCCCGGTAAACGCCACGGCCGGGTCCATGGGCATGTTCATTAAAGAAAACAGGGCGATACGCTTGCGGTTTACCTCATTTCCGGCAATACTGGCCTGCTGCCGGGCATCTGCCAGGTCCACCCGGGCGGACAGCACCTCTGCCCTGGAAATCAACTGTTTTTCAAAATAGGCCTGGGCTGATTTCACCCCCTGCTCCAGACGTTCAATGGAATCTTGAGCCACTTTGACATCTTCTTTGGCTTTCATGAGTTGAAAAAAAGTGAGCTGGATATTGTAGGCCAGTTCCAGCCTGGCCAGTTCCCGTTCTGCCCGGGTTCTTTCAATGTCGATTTTTGCCTTGTCATGGGTATTGGCAATCTTGAATCCGGCAAACAGCACCTGGGAAACGCGGACGGAAAAATTTCTGGCATTCTGGTCCAGGTAATCCTCTTCCGTCGGGCCATGGGCACTCTGGTTCTGCAAACGGTTAAGGGAATAACTGGTGGACAGAGACGGCAGAAAATCCGCACGCAGGGATTTTGCATTTTCACGGGTTGCCGCCACCTGGTAGTCGGCGCCCTTGAGGGTAGGGTTGTTTTCAAATCCATAGGTCAGGCACTGGTCCAGTGTCATGGTCTGGCCTGCCAGGGCAAAAAAAGGGCATAGTACGATGAGCAAAAGTATGGGTACCATTAAATAAAACCGGATCACGTTGTCTCCGTATGCAGTTTGATCATCCAGGAAGTCCAGGAATGAATATAGGTGTCTGTGAGTTCATCTTGCCGCAGCTGCTTCCAGGAATCAAACACCGCCTGCCACTGGGGTCCGGATATCTGGACAATGTTGCCCGGGGGCAGTCCTTGTTCCGGAAGCATTTCATGGTGGTGGAAAACCACCATATCAAAAACTGACCGAATATAAAACATTCTGGCGGCAATGCGCAAGGGAAAATCCCTGCGGACAGCCCAGGCGCGAAATGTTTTCAAGGACCGGGCCGGATCCGCCGTCATGTGCACGGCATCTTCAGTGGTGACCACCATAAAGAGATGGGCCAGGTTTTGGCGCAGGGCAAGGGGCCTGCTGTCGAACCAGGTCATAAATGCTTCCAGGGGGGTTTTCATGGCAGGGCATCAACCGGCACGGGCAGGGAGAAAAACTGATTTTCCGTTAAATAAAGGTCCCGGGAAACCAGGGTGTCACCCTCCCCGGTCTGGAAGGCATAGGGTCTGTCCGAAGGCAGGCGGACAGAAAAATGGCCGGTTTCATCGGTCACCACAGTGGCAGCGGGCTGAAAAGTCACCAGGTCATAGACAGAAACGGTTCTGCCGGATCTGCCCTCCCCCGGGGTGTAGACCCGGTCCTGGTTGGCATCGGCATAGACCATGCCATAGATTCTTGAATACCCGGGGGTATCTTGTTCGGTAATGCCCGTGACCAGAGCCAGACTGGCATGATCCAGTGTCTGTCCGCTGGTAAAAGCCAGGCTGATGCCGGCATCTGTGTAATAAGAGCCGAATATCACAGGCCCGCCGGCCAGGCCTTTGGCTTCGTTGAGCACCAGGGCGGAAAACAGCCAGGATACCATGGTGTCTGCATCGGTTTTGGGAAAAATCTCAAGCACTGAAGACCGGGTCACCCAGAGTCCCGGATACCCGAAATTTTGCGCATGAATGGCGTATTCAGGTGTTCTGAGAAATTCGGTATCGGCAAAGGCCTGGAGCACATCATGGAAAAACAGGGGGGTACGCACCCGCCCGGCAAACTGGGCCAGAGAATAATCCGGAACACGGACCGCTGCTGTCGGGTCATGGCGCACCTGGTTGATCAGGTTCAACATCTGGCGCTGGGACCTTGTAATTCCTGATCCCAGCACGGCCATCACCTGGTAGGCAAGCCGTGACCCATCGGTTGTTGACCGGTCGGCCCTGAAATCTGCACCGGCAAAGTCCAGGCTGGGGTTCAATATGAGCCGCCTGCCTGAAAACCCCGGGTCCAGTTCTTTTTTGAACTGGTGGTTGATGACAAAACCGACGGCAGCCTGGGGATCAACAAAATTCAGAAAAGAGACCGCACCCGAGATCTGGCCGGTTTCAGCAGGGTCCTGGGATAAAGAAGGTTCCGGCTCAGGTGCGGCACCGCTCATATCATTGCGGGCCGCTGCCTGCAATTGCAGATATTCCCGGGATACCACCATGGGCAGGCCCTGTTCCACAAGCGTGATCAACCAGGGGTTTTGATCCATCAAAGTCTGGGCATCATACCCCAGCCCCCGGGCATACTCCACCGGATCCAGGCGGATCCAGTTGATCAGATCCAGGATATACTGACGGGTACCATGGGTGTCTGATGCATGGACATTCGGGACAGAACCCGCTGCCATGCATATAACCAGGCTCACTGCCATAAGCGCCTTTATCAGTTTTTGGAAAATTGTATTTTTCATATTGCCAATCTGATACAGCAAATATCGTGCCGAATCAAAATCCCCTGTGGCACCGGCATAGCGCCATTTCCAGCTGGCCAGATCTGACCCAAACATGATGCATTTAACCATATGACATCTACCAGTTCATGCGGAGCATCACGGCCCCGGAAAACCCCTGGTTTTCGATGACAGAATACAGGCCCGGCGAACTGTAGTCGGTGTCGAACAGGTTGTTGAGATGAATGGACAGGTCAAAGGGAAACCGGTCCCTGATCATGAGGTTGAGATCCGCTGTCCAGGCGCCGGCGCATGTGCGGGTGATGTCGTCTTTGGGGTAATAGAGTGTAGACCCGGAAAAATACCGAAGCTCCGGCACCAGGGTGACACTGTCTGTGATCCGCCAGGTCCCCTTGACCGATCCCAGAATGTCGGGACCGGTATCATAGGCATAGGCGCGTTCCAGAAACACATCTTCAGGAAAACCATGGGACAGATAAAAATAGGTTTCATCCGGACCGGTGTTATCCAGCAGTGTAAGGCTGCCGGACAGGGTCAGGCGGTCAACCAGCTTATGTTCCAGTGCCAGTTCAACCCCGTCAATGGTCTGGCTGTTCGGGCTGGACAGCCCGGCCCCGGCATACCGGTCTTCGGTGACATGGTTGTTAATTTTATTTTTGAAAAATGTGACAGCGGCCCGGGTATCCGGATTTTCCCAGGCAATCCTGGCATTGAGGTTCCGGATCTCTTCCAGCCGGTCCCGTTCCCCGGTTCTGAGCTGACTGGCAAACGGGGTGCGGTAGGCCGTGCCATAGATGGTTTTGAACCGGAACTGCCCCAGGTCCCATGCCAGCCCCGCGCTGGCACTGACCTTGTCTTCATACGCGGAATGATCGTCATACCGGGCCCCGGCCCAGACTTCAATCCGGTCAAAATCATGCTGGTACTGGGCAAACACGGAACCCAGGTTATTTTTTACATCCACGGTATGCATCAGCGGCAGCACATACCGGTTGCGTTCATCAAAAAAATCCGGAAAAAAACTCTCCCAGACCGGGACCCGGTCAATCTCATCTTGTCGAAAAGACGTACCCACGGTCAAGAGCCCCCGGGCGTGGAACAAAGCCTGGTCATAGATAAGTTCCCCATACAATGCGGATTCTGAATGATCCAGGGTCAGGTCCACAATGGACTGATCCAGGCCGGTATGGGCATAATATCCCGTGAACCGCAGGCCTTTGTCCGGGGTGAACCGCCGGGCCGCCTCCAGTTTGACCACGGTGGACAACGTATCCACCCGCTCCTGCCAGGCAAGGGTGTGATCCCAGTTAAATGCGGTATAGGCATTTCTGGCATCATTGACCCGCACAGACAGGGTCAGCCAGTCCTGGAACGTGGTACTGCCATAGACGTTGATGGTTCGGGAATCGTCAATCTGCCCGGTGCCGAAACGGGAATCCGGGGATTCCGGGATAATGCCGTCGTTCCAGAACCCGATGACATTGAAGGCATCGTCATTATCGTTGCCCTGGCGTCCGGACACGGAAAAAAACGTGGCCCAGTCCCCCTGATCCCGCCCCAGATTCACAAATGCTTCCCCCGGGGTATCGGGGGCGGTGAAGATCAGACCGGTCCGGACCCCGTCCAGGTCTTTTCCGGACATGGGCACCACATTCACCACCCCGGCAAACGCATCCGGACCCCAGAGCACGGACCCGGTCCCCCGGACAATCTCGATGCGCTTGACCGGGGCCAGGGAAGTCTGGTGATCGATCATGGCACCGGATTTGCGGATACCCGACCCCATGGGTACGGTGTCGTACAAAAACAGGGCTGAATTTTCAATGCCACGCAGATAGGGAATGCTGCCCTTTTCCGTCCGGTTCATGTAAAATCCCGGGGTATCTTCAAGGGCATCGGCAATGGTGAAGGCCCCTTTTGAATCCATCTCTTCTTTTGTGACCACATCCGCCACGGCCGGGGCGCTCCAGGCCGCCTCCGTGCGGCGGGAGGCGATGGACAGCACTTCCTGGTCCTCTCCGACAAACATGAGCATGGTGTCCGCTCCCCGGGCCGGGGCCGGGGCCGAAAGCGGAATGATCACAAACAAGATCAGCAGGGCCGGCAGCATCCATCGTCCGGCTTTTACTTGAATGTCTCTGAAAACAATGCCCATTTATTCTTCTTCCATGTTCTTGTCTTCTTCCATGTTCTTGACCAGGACCCTGAATTTGGACCGGCTCAGTCCCAGCAGTTTGGCCGCTGTGGTCTGATTGTTGCCCGCAGCGGCAAGGGCCTGTTTCACCAGGCTCATCTGGACTTTTTGCAATGCAATCCCGTTGGCGGGCAGCCGGACAGCCACCTGCCCGGTCGTGGCCGGCCCTGTCTGGAGAAAAGCCAGGGTGTCCGCAGTAATGGTCCGGGTGTCCCGGGTCAGGATCAGGCACCGTTCCAGGACATTGGCCAGCTCCCTGACATTGCCGGGCCAGGTATATTCCTGCAGTTTTCTGCACGCCGCGTCCGTGAGTTCATGGTCTTTGCCGAACGAAAATGTGGTCATGATATACCGGGCCAGGGGCACGATGTCTCCCTTTCTCTGACGCAGCGGCGGAATAAAAATGGGAAATACGTTGACCCGGTAATACAGATCCTGGCGAAACCGGCTCTGGTTCACCATCTGCTCTAAATCCCGGTTGGTGGCGCAGATCACCCGCACATCCACGGGAATTTCCTGATTTCCCCCCACCCGCTGAAATTTTTTCTCCTGCAGGGCCCTCAGCAGTTTGCCCTGGGACTCGATGGGCAGGTCCCCGATCTCATCTAAAAACAGAGTCCCGCCGGTGGCAAACTCGAACTTTCCCCGGGTCCGGTCGGCAGCTCCGGTAAACGCGCCTTTTTCATACCCGAACAGCTCCGATTCCACCAGATTGGAGGAGATGGCCGCACAGTTCACCGGCACAAACCGGTTGTCCGCCCGCAGACTTTTTTTATGGATATGATTGGCCACCACTTCCTTGCCCGTGCCCGATTCCCCTAAGATCAGCACGGCCGTGTCCACAGTGGCCACATTTTCGGCCAGCGCCACCACCTGTTCCATCTCTTTGGAGGCAAAAACCAGGTCATGGGCCTGCCGGTCCCGGGCCATGGCGGCTTTCATTTCCTGATTTTCCACAATCAGGTGGTTCAGGGTCATGGCTTTCTGCACGGTGAGCAGGATTCTGGCTTCATCAAAGGGTTTGGTCACATAATCACTGGCCCCCTGCTGCATCATGTCCACAGCGGAATCAATGGTGGCAAAGGCGGTGATAAACACCACCGGGGTCAGGATCTTGTTTTCCCGCATTGTTTTGATCAGCTGCCGGCCGTCCATTTCCGGCATCTTGATGTCGGAAATCACCACATCATAGGTTGTTTTGGCCATCTTTTCCATGGCATCCCGGCCGTGGACGGCCTGGTCCACGGCAAATCCCTTTTTTGTTAGCATCATGGAAAGCAGGGTCCGCATTTTGCTCTCATCATCAACGATCAGGATCTGGGCCATTTTCTTACGCTGCCTTTGTTTATGTTACCTGTTTTGGGTCACCGGGGGGGCTTTGTTCAGCCATTTTCTGTGCCAGGGTGTTGGCAAACAAGGTGACACTGAACCGTGCCCCGCCCTTAAAATCAGCATCCACCCGGATACTTCCCCCGTGGGCTTTGACCACCTGGTCGGCAAATGCCAGGCCTAAGCCCGTGCCTGTGGCCTTGGTGGTGAAAAACGGTTCAAAAATCCGGTGCCGGTCTTCCGGTTTGATGCCTCTGCCCTGGTCGGAAACGGTCAGCACCCATTTGCGGTGCTTTTCCCTGACATGGATTGTGACTGTGCCTTTACCGCCGTTTGCTTCGCATGCGTTCCGGACCAGGTTGCCGATCCCCCGGGACAGCAGATCAAAATCAGCTTCTGCCATAAACGGCGTATCCGGAATCCGGCAGTCCAGAACCAGGTCGGATGCATCATACTGAATCTCAAACCCCATGATCACCTGTTCCATCAGCTGGTTCAGGTCCACCTGCTCAAACCGGGGTTTGGCCGGCCTGGAAAACATCAAAAAACTCTCGATCAGGGTATTGAGCCGGACAATTTCCTCTTCGGCATAGGCCATCAGAATGTTGTCCGGCGGGATATCCAGGTCTGATTTCATCATCTCCAGCGAACTTTTGATAATGCCCAAAGGATTTTTCACCTCATGGGCGATCATCATGGAAAATTTGCCCACCTCAGCCAGGGTTTCCTGGCGGGTCATTTTTTCATAGGTCTGTACCAGGGTCCGGCGGCCTTCCGCCAGAGAGTCCAGCATATCATTGAATGCATCGGCCAGCCTGCCGATTTCCGGGGTGTTGCCCGGGGCCGCCCGCACAGACCGGTTGCCTGAAGACACTTTTCTGGCGGTTTCGGCCAGACCGACCAGAGGCGCCACCAGGGTCCGGGACATCACATAGAACAGCCCCCCTGCCAGCAGGGTGAGTGCCAATGCGATATAGACAAACCGGTGGGTCATGCGGTTCACCAGTTCCTGAATTCCCCGGGTGGAATAGGTGACCACAACCCGGCCGATATACCCGTTGCTGCGGCCTCCGGTCATCTGCCCGGCCCAGGCCGGACTTTCATCTGTTTCAGACAGATACACTTTTTTTTCCACCCTGTCAAAAGGGCCGGCCATGTCCCGGGCCGCTGCCACCAGTATTCGGCCGTCATGGTCCAGAATATCCACACCTGCGATGTCATCTTCTTTGAGCATGTTGCCGGCCAGGCCCTGGAGCAGGTTCTGTTCATCGATGAGGATGCCCAGTTCCGAGTTCAGGGCCAGGTACTGGGTCATAAACTCGATGCGCTGGTTGAACCGCTGGGTCACAAACTGGTGGATGATATTCACCCCCAGGTACCCCAGGGTCAGGGTGGTGGCACTGATCAAAAGGACGGCCGCGCACATCAGCCGGATATGGATTCCGATATGTCTGGGAAACACCCGGCTCATTTCATCCACCTCACCTTCAGCCTGTCCGCCACTTTTTCATTGACGATAAAGGAAAATACCGGAGCGTCTGTCAGGCATTTGCCGGTCGTCACCAGGGTGACCAGTTTTTCCCCGGCCTGCCGTCCCAGTGCCCGGTAGTCGAATTCAAAGGAAAACAGGGCCCCGGACCGGGTAAAAAAAGGGTTGTAGCCGATCACCCCGGTATTCTGGTACAGGCCCTGCTTGATCACATAATGGATGATTTTTTCAGAAATGATGGTTGAATCCGGTATCATCCAGATGAGTTGGACCCGGCCGAGATGATCTTTGAGCACCGGTGCGATGCGGGCCCGGCCCGTCACGGGCATGGGGATGATTTCCAGATCCAGTTCCCGGGCCGCATTGCGGGCCGCATCCAGAAACCAGGCATTGTGCCGGGGGTCAAACAGAAGTCCGATCCGATTCACCTGAGGAAAGGTGCCGGCAATGGCCGCCACCTGAAGCGGCACCGGGATCCGCAGGGAAATACCGCAGGCATCCGGGGGCAGACCGGGAACGGATGCCGGATCCAGTACCGCTGCATACATCTTTTGGCTCGTCACCCCGGATCCCCAGACAAGAGATGCAGCGTCCTGGCCCACGGCACAGACCAGGTCATAGCCCCCGCCCTTTAAACGCTTTGTCACCTGGTCCAGGACCTGTCTGTTTTCCGGCTCCAGAAAAAAAAGGTCCGGGTCAGCGGATAGATCCTGTTCCGCCATTTCCTGCAGCACCCCTTCCATCACCTGAATATAGGGACGGATCTTTCTGGACACCACCACGGCCGTCCGGAAATCGGCAGGCCATGCCCCGACCGCCTCCGCCCCGCACAAGGCCGCGACAATTAAAGCGATACAGAGGAGTCTTAAAGGTAACATGGGCATTCAGAAAGCTTTCATCTACAATTTGGGCATTTTTGTCTGCTTATATCAGACCCCACTGCCAAATACAATGGAATAGACATTGAATCGCTCATACGGACCTTTGTCGCACCTGTTTCAATTATGTTCACGGGTCCCGGGGATCTCTTTACTTTCCATCTGTTTATTGTTAAATAAAATCAGTGGGATCAGGTCTTGTGTGAAAGGATCTGATCAAAATCGGAAACCAACAGGATCCGCAATGAACAACAAGGGATTTTCATTTATCGAATTGATGGTGGTGGTCATCATTCTGGGCATTCTGGCGGGGATGATCGTTCCCAGGTACATGGGACGGACCGACGATGCCAGGGCGGTCAAAGCAAAAGTGGATATTGCCGCCCTTGAAACCAGTTTAAAGCTGTACCACCTGGACAACGGATTTTATCCCACCACGGAACAGGGACTGACCGCCCTGATCGAAAAGCCGTCTTCGGAACCCGTGCCGCCAAAGTGGAATGAAAACGGATACCTGGACAAAAAAAAGCTGCCCAAAGATCCCTGGGGCCGGGAGTATCTCTACTTATCCCCTGGTGTCAACGGGGATTATGATATTCTGTCCTATGGCGCTGATGGCGTGCCCGGAGGGGATGGGAAAAACAAGGATATCACCAGCTGGGATCTTGAATAACCGGAAACCGACATACGGATTTACCCTGATAGAACTGATCGTTGTGATCTCAGTGATTTCCGCCCTTGTGATTGTCACCCTGCCAAATGTCAAATGGGGCGGGCTTCTCCAGAACCAAACCCAGGGCGTGGGGTTTTTGATCCAACTCATGGAAAAACTCAAGGGCCGGGCGGTTCAAAAAAACCTGGATATTTTTCTCCATGTGGATTCCTCAGCCGGCATATCCTGGATCACGGATGCATCCATGGATGAGGCGGCAGTCCGGGATGCCCGTGACACCCCCCTTGACATTCCGGGCGGTCTGTATATCAGCGGGGTGGTGTTTCCAGAGGCCCATGCCGGCCGGCAAACCGGTCCTGACATGATCCGGTTCAGCAGACACGGGTATTCAGATCTTGCCATCGTGCATATACAGGGGGGCCGCTCACCGGTTTCCCTGAAAATCGAACCGTTTCTCATGACTGTCACCCCGTTTTTTGAAAGGATTACCTTTGATGACTGCCGGTAACCAACCAATAGGGACATCTCATGAAAGAAACGGATTTACCCTGCTGGAAGTCATGGTGAGCATCATGGTGCTGGCCGTGGTCCTGGTCACCCTGTTCCGGCTGCACACCGGCACCATCCGCCTGACAGAAAACAAAAAAATTGCGGCGGTCATGCCGCTGGTGACTCAGTATCAACTGTCCCGCCTTGAAGTGGAAAAGCCGGAACCCGGGAGACTGTCCGGCTCTTTCCCAGATGAAATGGATGGGTTTGAATGGTCCTGCATTGTTGAACATGCTGAATTTACAGCCCCTGTGGATCTGTCTGATGCGCAGTCAGAGCGGTTGAAAAAAATAACCCTTGAAATAACCGCGCCGGGAAGTGGCAGATCATGGCTCATTACCACCTGGCGCTATATGGTTGAAGATGATGACGAGTGATCCGGATATCAAGGGATTCACACTGCTGGAAATCCTGGTGGCCATGGTGATTTTTTCCGTGACAATGATGATTTTGTTTTCATCCGTGAAAACGTTTCTGCATTCAGCCGATCAGGTAAAATCCGAACTGTCTGTTGACGGCCGTTTCAGCACGGGGTTGCAGATCATGGCCGCAGATCTTGAACAGATATTTATTCTTCAACCGCCAAGATACCGCAGACCCGGTTTTAATGATGACCCGGACCTGTACCGCTTCACAGGCACGGATGAGCTTGTGGATGGCACCCTGTTCTCCCGCCTGATGTTTGCCAGTACCCATCATCTGAACCTGGGACAGGATACCCGCCGCGGCGTGGCCAGGATCACCTATTATGTACACGCCCAGGGGGATTTTTTCAACCTGCACCGGTCAGACCGGCTGTTTCCTTATGAAACTGAAATCAATCCCTGCACAGATCCCATTCTGGCCAGTCATATCCACGGGTTTACCCTGACATTTGTTGACCGTCAGGGAGAGGAGTACGACACCTGGGATTCAGATGCTGAATCATTTGAGTTCACCCTGCCTGCCAGAGTCATTATCTCCCTGCAGCTGGCCCCGGAACCCTCCGGCCGTCAGATCGACACAGGCATTGCCCTGCCCGTGTCCAGGAGGGTCTTTCAATGATATGGAACCAAAAAGGGGTGGCATTGCTGGCGGT
Source organism: Desulfotignum phosphitoxidans DSM 13687 (assembly GCF_000350545.1). Lineage (GTDB taxonomy): Bacteria > Desulfobacterota > Desulfobacteria > Desulfobacterales > Desulfobacteraceae > Desulfotignum > Desulfotignum phosphitoxidans. Next base: position 167,172 of record NZ_APJX01000002.1, on the reverse strand, counting down.
CATTGCCCTGATCTCCATTCTTTTGACGGCCGGTCTGCACCTGGCCGGTGTTGCAGGCAGATCCGTTCTGGTGACCGGGCAGCACAATGACCGGTACGCAGCCCGGGAAATGGCATTGTCCGCCATCCATCTGGCCATGGCCGTGCTGGCGGATGATGCCGGAAAAAATGATACAGACTCCATTCAGGAAGACTGGGCAAACCCGGAGATTCTGGCTGAAATGCTGTCTCAGATGGGATTTGACCCGGAACAGCTCAGTGTTCAAATCACAGATGAACTGGGAAAAATACAGGTGAACGCGTTGCTCAAAGAATTTCCAGGGCATCACATCAATCCGGACCAGCTAAGGCTGTGGGAAAATCTGCTGCACCTGTTGACATCCAGTGACAAATCAGCGGATGACCTGGATCCCCGGGCCGTTGTCAATGCACTCAAAGACTGGCTGGATTCAGGGGATGACGGCGCGGTATCCGGACTGACCGGCGCTGAAACCCCGTTTTATCGAACCCTGTCCCCCCCGTATGACTGCAGAAACGGCCCCCTTGACCAGGTGAAAGAGCTGCTGGACATCACCGGTATCGGACCGGAAAGTAACCTCACAGTGATGTTTGAAGATATTTTCACGGTTCATGGTCTGTCAGATGTCCGCTCCACGGAATCTTTTTTCAGTTACTCAGGGCGGATCAATATCAATACCGCCGGCATCGTTGTGCTCAAGTCGCTGCTGCCAAAGGGGATGGATGAATTCGCCCGGGACCTGATTGACTTTCGCGAAGAAAAATCAGAAGATGACCTTACATTTGTGAATCCTCTTGACAAAGGGTGGTACTCCCGGGTTATAGATCTTTCTAAACAAGAAAAGGATTTTTTTGACCGCATGATCTGCTACCACTCTCATATTTTCAAAGTATCCACCATTGCCAGGGTAAACCAGGCAACGGTCCGGTTATCGGGCTTTATCAAAAGAGAACAGCACCCGAAAACCAACCAGTGGATATGCCGGTTGGTCCAGATCGAGGAATCCTGAACCATGGCCGGCCGGCTTCTTGTTCTGGATATAGATGACCGCGGCATCGATGCCCGCACAGGCAAAGAACATTTTTTTGCGGCCTGGGCGGACCTGCCGGATTTTGAAGACCGGGCGCCGCACTTCCCGGCAGCCCTGGAACTCATTGCCGGAAAACTCAACCTTAAATCCTGCGATCACGCAATCATCCTGATTGCCTCCAGACAGGCATGTTTCCGCAATATCAGCCTGCCTTTTAAGCATGACAACAAAATCCGCCAGGTCCTTCCTCTGGAACTGGCCCCCTGTCTGCCGTTTCCAGACCAACCTTTTGTGTTTGATTACCTGCGCCAGGATCTGCATTTTGTCCCGGATCAGCATCTTTTTCTCACCGCATCCATCCCTGAACATGTTGTCCGGCAGATGGTGTCATGCCTGATGTCACTGAAAATCAGGCCCCGGATTGTCTGCCCCAAAGGATATGCCCTTGCCGTTTGCTTTCTGGAGAATCAAAAACAAAAGCCAGACCTGGCATTTATTTACACCGGGCGTTCTGAAACCACCCTGACCCTTGTTGTCCAAGGCAAACCGGTCATGGTCCGATCATTGCCCGGACCGGACACAGACAATGAAAAAACCGTGCACGCATTTTTTCAGACAATGACCGGATTCCGGCAGAAAACCGGGGTGGAAAAAGAACTGGAGATCTGCATCGCGTTTGAAAATTCGGCGCAAAAATCGGCGGAAGCCTTGAGAACCGCTTTGTCACAGCACGCTTCTGTCAAAAAGGCCGGGATAACCATGCATGCCATAGATACTGAATCCATGGATCTGTCCCGGCTTGAGCGATCCAGACGGCTGTTGAATTTCTGCCAGGGGCGTTATGGGGCGGGTTCTTTTTTTCAAAAATTCAAGACCGAGCTGGTCATACTGGCAGCAATCGGGTCAATTGCCCTGGGGCTGTCCATTTACAGTCTGCAAAAAGACATTTCACGCCTTGAGGCAGCGATTGCCATAGAAAGACAAAAGGCGGCGGCCGTGTACCGCAATACTTTTCCGGACAGTACCAGTCCCGGTGTGCACGCACCGCTTTTACTCATGCAGGCCCAGGTGAACGATGCTTTAAAGAAAACCGATTCCCGGATTCTGCCGGAGGATCTGACAAATTCACCCCATCACCGGGCCGTTGATGTGCTGTATGAACTGTCCGGAAACATTCCGGAAACCCTGCCGGTAAGATTGTCGCGCCTGCTGCTGAACAGGGGAAACCTGATCATTGCCGGCACCACAGACAGCTTCTATACCGTGGATCGATTAAAAACCACCCTGGAAAAATCACCTGTCTTTAAAACTGTCACCATCAATACGGCAGAAGCAGGCAAATCTGAAAATCAGGTTCTTTTCAACTTTAACATTACGATATGACCTGACCATGAATTCACTTTCACACAGAGAAAAAAACACCCTCATCACCGGGACTGTTCTGGCGGCTGTCTTTTTGTTCTTCCAGTTTGTCTTTCTGCCGCTGCTGGATAAAAAAAAGGACCTGGAACGGATACTGCTGGTTGAAAAACAATCTTTTGCGCAGATAAAAACACTGGAGAAACAATACCGCAACACGACACAGAACCTGGACATGCAGCGCAAAATACTTGAAACCCGGGCAACGGATTTTACCCTGTTCTCATTTCTGGATTTTCAGGCGGAAAAAAGCGGTGTTAAATCACACATTGATTACATGAGACCCCTTTCTGTGGATCTGGAAGATGGGCCTTACGCCATCGCAAAGATCAAACTGAAACTCAAAGCCATCTATCTGAATAATCTGACGGAGTTTATCAGACGGGTGGAAACGTCGGAAAATGGAATCCACACGGTTTCTCTTTCCCTTTCTCCGGCAGGCAGAGAAAAAAATCTGCTGGATGCTGCCATGGAATTCCAGACCCTGATAACAAAAGAGTCAAACTGATATGAGCATCACCAAAAATGGCATTATAAAATCCGTTTTGATTCTGCTGCAATTCATATTACTGACCATTGCCGCTTATGAAGGTGCCGGCATCCTGTACAAAGACATGCTGCCTGAAAACCCCGGCAAACCATCTGATGGGCTCAAAAACCCGGGAATAATCCCGGATCAAAAAGAAAAAACACTTCCGGCATCCCCTTTAAAAAGCTATGACATCATCAGCACCAGAAATCTTTTTGATGTACGGGTACAAAAACCCGACCCTGACGGCCGGGAAAATCAGACGCAAACCACTGAACCGGTTCCTTTGAAAAAAACCGAACTCAAGCTGGCGCTGTGGGGAACCGTTATGTCAGAATCTTCTGCCGGATCCTATGCTGTCATTGAAAACCAGGACACCCGTGAACAGGCGCTATATCAAACAGGCGATACCGTCGCTGATGCCGTTATCAAACAGATTCTGCGCAACAAGATCATTCTCACACTGGATAATCAGGACCAGGTACTGGAAGTCGATGACAGCAGACATCCCCCGGGGCCAATGACTTCAGCGCTGCCTTTGCCCGAACTGGAAGAATCGCTCCAACCACTATCTTTCCACCCGCTTGAAGACCCGGCAGGCGAGTCCGACTCCGGGGATATCCCGGACTTGATGAAACAGGTCAGGATCCAACCTTATTTTTCAAACGGAAAACTGAGCGGGGCGTTATTGTATGGCATCAAAGATGACTCGTTTTTGCATGCTGCCGGATTCAGAAACGGAGATATCATACAGACCGTTGACGGCAATGAGATCTCGAGCCCCGGGGAGGCACTGGCTGTCTTACAGGCGTTGCAGGAGGGAAAGGCGGGTTCGCAAACCATTCCGGCAACCCTGCTGCGCCAGGGAAAAATCATGGAAATAATGCTGTAAAGGAACTTTTGTTATGACCGTTTTGTCACCACCTGTAAGATGCTTCATGCCTGCCCTGATACCGGTTATCATCGTGCTGTTTGTGTCATTTTCCACGCCTTTGATTCCGCTCCACACCGCATTTTCCCAGGAAGATATTAATGAACCGGAACATGTGTCCATTGATTTTGACAATGTGGATATCAAAGTGTTCATTAAATTTATCAGCCGGCTGACCCACAAGAATTTTGTGGTGGACAATCGGATCAGAGGAAATGTCACGATCATTTCCCCCGCCAAACTATCTGTCAAAGATGCCTACCGGGTCTTTGAATCCGTTCTTGACATTCACGGGTTTTCCACGGTGGAATCCGGAGAAGTCATTAAAATCATCCCCTCTCCCAACGCCAGAACAGACAATGTCGACACCCGTCTGATGTCTGGCCCGGAGGACGCGGCGGACAGGATCGTGACCCGGATCATCCCCCTGGATTATGCCGATTCAGACGAACTTCAGCGGCTGTTGATCCCGCTTGTGCCCAAAGGCAGCGTGATGCTGTCCTACCGGGACACCAACATGCTCATCGCCACCGCAACCATTGCCAGCATCGAACGCCTGATGAAAATCATCACCACCATCGATGTCCCCAATATCGGAAAAAAAATATCTGTTCTTCCACTTCAGCATGCAGATGCCGCCAAACTGGTGAACACGCTTTCCACGATCTTTACTGCCAGGAGCCAGGATAAGAAACAGACACCGGCGGCCGGAGACCTGGTCCAGTTTGTGGCCGATGAAAGGACCAATGCAATTGTTCTGCTGGCAAGCGAAGTCGAAACCGAGCGGGTGGAAAGGCTGGTGGCCATTCTGGATCAGCAGCTGCCCAAAGGCGATGAACGTATTCGGGTCTATTACCTGGAACATGCGTCCGCAGAAGACATGGTCACCGTGCTCAAAGAAATCCCGGCCCAGGAAAAAAAACAGGCGGAGGAAGGTAAAAGCCAGGCATCCATCCTGTCCCGGGACGTAAATATCAGTGCGGACAAATCCACCAATTCTCTGATCATCATGGCGGAAAAAGAGGATTACCCGGTTCTGGAAGAGGTGATCGCAAAACTGGATATTCCCCGGTCCATGGTCTACATTGAATGCCTGATCATGGAGGTCAATGTGACCCGGGGGCTGGATATCGGCACGGAATGGCGGACATCCCAGGGGTTCAGCAACGATGAAAAAGTAGGGTTTTCAGGTTTCGGCGCCACCGGAGACAGCGGATTTGGCAATCTGGGATCAGTGGCAAAGGATGGCAGTCTTCCCAAAGGATTTTCCTTAGGGGTTCTGGGCAGAAACATCACCATCGGCGGCGTGAGCTTTCCAGACATCCAGGCCATTGTCCGTGCCTTTCAAAGTGATAAGGATGTCCATATCCTTTCCACGCCCCAGCTGCTGACCACGGAAAACGAAGAAGCCGTGATCACCGTGGGGAAAAACGTGCCCTTTCAGACCCGATCGGCAGCGGAATCCGCCACGGAAGTCTACAGCTCGTTTGAATACCGGGATGTGGGAATCACCTTGAAAATAACGCCTCAGATCAGCAAGGGACGTCTGGTTCGGCTCAACGTATTTCAGGAGCTCACCAAACTGGATACCGTGAACCAGAACAACCCGGACCGGCCCACCACGTTCAAACGTCAGATTGAAACCGCCATTATTGTGGAAGATACCCACAGCGTGGTTATCGGCGGATTGATCGATGAAAGCATGACCCGGACCGAATATAAAACCCCGTGTCTGGGAGACATCCCCGGGCTGGGATGGGCCTTCAAAAACCTGTCGGAAGGAGAAGAACGCACCAATCTGTATGTTTTTTTAACCCCCAGGGTGGTGAAAAATCCCCTTGAAGCGGCACACATACTTAAAGAAAAAAAAGAAAGCGTTACCCGGGATTTCAACAGCGGGGCCGTTCCATTGTATAAGAAGATCGATGAAATCGGACGAAAACTGTCAGGCAAACCCGAATCCAGTGACTCTTTCTGATCATGATTCATGAATTCATACATATGCTTACAGCGGAATGGTCCTTTCCACCGGCAGATGCAGACAAGCTGGTGGCCGCCTATGAAAAAGACAAATCCGCCCTGGTGGACACGGTCCTTGCCTTCAAGCACGTTTCAGAACAGGATATCCTGAACATCCTGGGCCGGATATATCAGATTCCCGCCGTATCTGCACTTGACGTCGACCATCATGACACCACGTGGACCCGGGAGATTTCCCGCAGTTTTTTGAAAAAAGCCTGCATGGTCCCTTTGATCAGAAAAAATGCCCCTCCCCTGATCGCTGTGAACGATCCCTCGGATCTGGGCCCGGCCGACGATATCGCCGTCTGTCTGAACTCACCGGATTATGACCTGGTACTGGCTCCGAAACATATCATTTTATCAGCGGTCAACCTGCTGTATGACCAGTCCGGGGACAGTGCCAGCCAGATGGCTGAAGACATGGCAGACAACGAATATATCATTCCCGACCTGGAACATACCGCCGACCTGTTGGAAGATGTCAGCGATGCGCCGGTCATCCGCCTGGTAAACCGGATGATTTCCCAGGCAGTCAAAGCAGGTGCCAGTGACATCCACATTGAACCGTTTCAGGAAACACTCAAGATCCGTTACCGAATTGACGGCATTCTTTATGAGCGCCTGACTCCTCCCAAAGGGATTCAGGCCTCCCTGATTTCCAGAATCAAGGTCATGGCCCACATGAACATTGCTGAAAAACGAATCCCCCAGGACGGCAGGGCACAGGTCCGGATCGGTGATCAGGAAATCGACATCCGCATTTCTACTGTTCCCACAGGCTATGGAGAGCGGCTGGTCATGCGTCTGCTCAACAAATCCGGGGCATTTCTGACATTTGCACAATTTGGCCTGTCCCCGGAAAATATGACACGGCTCGACCGGATTATCCGTCAGAACAATGGCATTGTGCTGGTCACAGGTCCCACGGGCAGCGGCAAAACCACGACCCTTTACGCCGGCCTGTCTGAAATCAATTCTCCGGACAAAAATATCATTACCATCGAAGACCCCGTGGAATACAATCTCACAGGCATCAGCCAGATCCAGGTCAACCCCAAAACCGGGGTGACCTTTGCCCGGGGGCTGCGGGCCATTGTCCGCCAGGATCCCGATGTGGTGCTGGTGGGGGAAATCCGGGACATTGAAACCGCCGGCATCGCCATCCAGTCCGCCCTGACCGGCCATCTGGTTTTCTCCACCCTGCACACCAATGATGCCGCCGGTGCCGTCACCCGGTTGAAAAACCTGGGGGTGGAACCCTATCTGATTTCCTCTTCAGTCAACACCATTATCGCCCAGCGCCTGGTCCGGATTCTTTGCCCCCATTGCCGCCGGGAATACCGCCTGACAAGTGCGGACATCCAGACACTCAACATCAATGGACAGATTCAAAAAGATCTGATGGGAAAAACGGTTTTCAAACCCCTTGGGTGCGATCGGTGTTTTGACACAGGATATCTGGGCCGCCAGGCCATTTTTGAAATCCTGGAACTGGATGAGGAGATCAAGACCCTGATTTTGAAAACGTCGGAGGCCAACCAGATCCGGGAGGCTGCCGTGAAAAAAGGGATGGTCACCCTGAGGCAGGACGGCATGCTCAAGGTCATCCAGGGTGTTACATCCATCAAAGAGGTGCTCCGTGTTACCCAGGAATAGACCGGCATGGCTCTTTTTTCTGGTGGTCCTGTTCCTGCTGACACCTGTCTTTGCCCAGAACAGACCACCGTCGGATACAAACAAAATGATCCAGTTTTTTCAGGACCACATCTCAGGAGCAGACGGAAACCGCTGCCCCATGACCCCGTCATGTTCTGCGTATGCCGCACGCGCGATGGAAAAACACGGGCTGGTTATCGGCTGGGTCATGGCCCTGGATCGGATTTTGCGCTGCGGCCGCAGCGAAGCCGACCTGGCACCCCGGCGCTGGATCAACGGGGAACCGTATGTGTATGACCCCGTGTCAGCCAATGATTTCTGGTGGTTCACCCCGCCTTTGGACAAACAGCCATGACCTGGATACGATCCGCATTTACATCAGGGGCGGTTTTGGTCCTTCTTGTTTTTACCGCGCTTTTGACGAACCAGAGCGTTGCCGGACAGATGGTTATCAACTCAGACATGCAGTTCGACTATGCAATGAAACTTTACCAGGACCAGGATTATGATACCGCTCAAACGGAATTCAAGCGATTTGTTCATTTTTTTCCAGATGATCCCCGGGTGGGTGAGGCCATGTTTAAAACCGGTATGGCCCTGTTTCATCAAAATCGTTTCTTCGATGCCGCCCGGCAGTTTAATCGGATCATTGAAGACCGGAAAATCCAGGATCCTTTCACCCGGGAATCTTATTTCATGCAGAGCCGGGCATTTGTTAAGCTGGGCAACTTAGGGTATGGCCAGCTGGTTTTGCAAAATTTCTTGAAACTGACCGAAGACATCGCGCTTCAGGACCGCATTTATCTGGAACTGGCCCAAATTCATATTCAGGCATCCAGATCGCCGGGGATCGATGAACTGGACCAGGCCCAGACCAGTCTGGAAAAAATATCACCGGCCAGTGCCCGAAACTTCAAGGTGGATGAACAGACGGCCATGATCCGGAAAGTTCGTGCCGCACCTGAGAAAAATCCAACCCTGGCCGGGTTGTTCGCTCTTATTCCAGGCGGTGGATTTTTATACTGTGAGCGGTTCAAAGACGCGGCCGTTGCCTTTGCCCTCAATGCCGGACTCCTGCTGGGGGCCTATACCGCGTTTGACAATGGCAACCCGGCCCTGGGAGGCGTGGTCAGCTTTATGGAAGCCGGATTTTATTCCGCCGGCATTTATGGATCCATCTCTGCCGCACACAAACACAACCATGCCGTCAAAGTCCAGATACTGGGCCGGGAATTCAATGCCGGGTCCACCATCACGGCCGGGACGGCCTCTTTTTCCCTGTCTCTGCCGTTTTAACCCCGTTGTTGAATGGTACCCGCACCCCCCACATCACATGATCAACTGGTTGATTTCCACAATGGGCAGACAGATGGCCATGATAATCAAACCAACCATCACCCCCATGACCAGGATAATAACCGGTTCCACCAGGGCCGTGGCTGCCGTCACCGCGGACTGGACCTCCTTTTCATACAGGTCGGCCGTCTTCATGAGCATCTTTTCCATTTCTCCGCTCTGTTCGCCCACCTGGATCATCTGTGAGGCCAGGCTGGGAAAATAGCGGTTTTCATCCAGTGTGGCGCTCAGTTGTCCACCATGTTCCACTTGAACGGCCGCCTTGTTTATCAGTTCCGATATCACCCGGTTCCCCGTGACGGTGGTGGTAATTTTCAGTGCTGTCAGCAATGGCACACCGTTTTCAAGCAAAGACCCCAGAGTACGTGAAAACCGGGCTGTAATCAGTTTGCGGATCAAAGGGCCGGCAACGGGCAGACGGATCATGATCTGATCTGTATAAAACGCCCCTTTGGTGGTTCTGCGTATCCCGTATATCCCGCCGGCAGCCAGCACCGGAACCAGCAGGATTCCCCACCAGAACGCCTTAAAAAAATCACTCACTTGAATCAGGATCAGTGTGGGCCATGGCAGGGTCTGTTCCATATCAGAAAAAATCTCAATGATTCCCGGTACGATATAGGTCAGTAAAATCACCAGCACCAAAAATCCGATAACAGACATGATCATGGGATAAGCCAGGGCCGCCTGAATTTTCTTTTTGGTTTCCTGCCTGCGTTCGGCAAAATCCGCCAGCCGGTCCAGCACGATCTCCAGGGTCCCGGAAGATTCACCCGCAGCCACCATATTGATATACACAGAAGAAAACACATTGGGGTAAAGTGTCAGTGAATCGGCAAAACTGCTGCCCTCCTCAATGGCATCCTTGACCCGTGACAACACGGTTTGCAGTCTCCGGGACCGGGTCTGCCCAGCCACGGTTTTCACGGCATTGACCAGGGGAAATCCCGCTGAAAGCAGGGTCGCAATCAACCGGGTCACCATGGCGACTTCGCCGGGCTTTATCCCTGAGAAAAAAAACCGCCTCATCCGGGTAATTTCATGCCCTGCCCCTGTATCACTGTTTGTAGACACAATACGTTCCAGGGCTACAGGAAACAGCTTTTGGGCCTTCAACCGCTCCTGGGCGATTGACCGGCTGTCGGCATCCACAATCCCGGAAATTTTCTTTCCCCTGGCGTTCAGGGCTTTGTATTCAAATACGGCCAATGTCAGAAACCAATAATTTTAATCAGTTAAACCATTTCATTCGCAAATATTGTTGTCTTATTTTCCAGTTTTGCCATCTTAATTCATCTGCTTTTAATAATCAATCAGAGTATTTCACAAAAACCGCCTTAACCTCTTCTCACAAACAAATGAATGATCTTGGAAAAATCTGGAAACCCACAGCGTGTTCTGGCGCATTGACTATGCCGGGAAAATGATGGTAAACTGATCTGTCAGCGCCTGGATATTATTTCAGTTCCAGATAGATCAGGCTGTTTGCCGATGACCTGCTGCTTCACTTGTTCTTGCGGATCAACGTCAGCCCTTTTACCGGTGTTGACCCTGCTGATAATGAAAATGATTGACGACCTGGAATGGATACTGCTTTGATAAAAAACAAGACCTGTAAGCGATTCTGGCCGATTGTGTACTGCGCAGCCCTGATGTTGACATTCACCGTTTTGGCCCTTCCGGGTGCACATGGCAACCCGGTCTCGTCGTTGGGGCATGCCAGCCTGGCTGCCGTGTCTGAAGCCGACCGGGCCATTTTGGCCCGGGCTGCCGGAGACGGCAGGGCCGGCATTCTGGTGACCGATGATCAGGGCCGGGTCCTGTTTTCACAAAACCCGGGCACACCCAGGGTCCCGGCCTCGATTCTCAAGATATTGACCAGCCTGGCGGCCCTGGAACACCTGGGACCGGAATACCGGTTTCCCACCCAGGCGGCGTTTGATTCAACGATCCATACCCTGTATATCCGCGGGATGGGAGATCCATTGTTCGTATCTGAAGTGATCCGGGATTTCTGCGGGCAGATGGCAAATGCATTTGATCTGCAGCAGGTGGATAAAATCGTGATCGATCAGAGCTATTTTACCCCGGACATCTTCATCCCGGGCACAGGGCGGTCATTGAATCCTTATGATGCCACCACCGGGGCTTTGTGCGCCAATTTCAACACCCTGCATTTTGCCCGGGATGCGGCGACCAACACGTTTGTGAGTGCCGAACCCCAGACCCCGCTGTTAAATCGGTTTGACCAAACCATTAAAGAGACCGGTTTGAAAAAAGGAAGGATTCTGCTGGAAAAAGAGGTGCGGCCGTTGTACCCGGGCCTGCTGACGGCATATTTTTTAAAGGAGCTGGGGGTAACGGTGACAGGGATCGTGGAAACCGGATCGTTTCCGGATTCAGGGTCCACATTTTCCGGCAGCGCGCCTGTAAAGGCCCTGACCCTGGCATCCCCCTGGACCCTGGAAGAGGTGGTTAAAAAACTGCTTGAATATTCCAACAATTTTATTGCCAATCAGGTGATGCTGGCTTTAGGGGCTCACGTGCACGGCCCGCCGGCCACCCTGGACAAAGGGGTTCAGGTGCTGACACGGACCGCGGCCGGTCTGCCCGGCTGGGACACCGCAGCAATTGCCGAAGGATCAGGTATTTCAAGGGAAAACCGGGTCACACCGGCCCAGATGGGAACCCTGCTGATGGCGTTCATGCCCCATCACACCCTGATGCCTTTTACCGGCACCCAGTATTATAAAACCGGGACCCTCACCGGCATCCGCACCCGGGCCGGGTATTTTGTCGGCGCGGATCAGCGCCTCTACCCCTTTGTCATCATGAAATAACTGCTAGAGTCAGGCCCGCTTTATTGTCGTTATTAATCTCAATAACGACAATAAAGCAGGCCTGACCCCATTATTTTTCGATGAAGGCGTAGGCGCTGTGGTTATGGATGGATTCGAAGTTTTCCGCGCTCACGGAAAACCAGGTGATGTTGGGATCCGCCATCAGGATTTTGGCCACATCCCGGGCCAGATCTTCCACGAACTTAGGGTTGTTGTAGGCTTTTTCCGTGACATATTTTTCATCCTCCCGTTTGAGAACGGAAAAAATGTCGCAGGAAGCGGAGCGCTCCACGATTGCCACAATATCCTCGATCCAGATCAGTTTTTTGAACCGGGTGCTCACCAGGACCTCGCCCCGCTGATTGTGGGCACCGCAGTCGCTGATCGCTTTGGAACAGGGACACACGGATGTCACGGGCACGGCCACCTTTAAAATGATGTCCGTGGGATGCCCGGAATTGGATGATCCGATGATGGAACAGGTATAGTCCATCAATCCGCTGACCCCGGCACTGGGGGACTGTTTGGCAATGAAATAGGGAAACGTGATTTCAATATGAGAGGATTGGGCGCCCAGGATCTTTTTCATATCCGCCAGAATCGTGGTCAAAGATTCCAGGGAAATGCGGGTCCGGGACTGGTGCAGAATTTCCACAAACCGGCTCATGTGGGTCCCTTTGCACTGGTGGGGCAGATCCACATACATGCTGATATCCGCCACCGTGGACTGGGTCCCCCGGGTTTTATCCAGCACCTTGACCGGGTATTTCAGGCCTTTGATGCCAACCTTGTTTATGGGAATTTTCCGATAATCCGGTTGATTCTGTGTATCGATCATGGCTGTCGGGCGATGGGTCAGACGCCCGGGGTTTTCGGTCCGGGTTCGACCTTGATCCGTCCGGCGGCAATTTCCCGCAACACGGTGACCACATCTCCGTTTTTACTGCGCGGGACCAGCAGTTCAGCCCCTTCCCTGACCTGGCGGACCCGTTTGGCTGCCAGGTGCACCAGTTCGAACCGGTTGTTCACATTTTTCAGACAATCTTCAATGGTGACTCTTGCCACGTTATTTCTCCTGAATAGATTAAGTCTATAAAATATCTATAATTTCATATATCCGTTTGCCGCCCGGAGCCTGGAGCATGGCTTCATCACCGGCCCGTTTGCCGATCAAGGCACTGCCCAAAGGAGAGGAAACCGAAATTTTTCCCAGTTTGATGTCCGCTTCATCCGGCCCCACAATCATATACTCCACCTGCTCTTCCGAGTCCAGGTTTTCCACCAGAACCCGGCTGGCGAACCGCACCACATCCTTGGGAACGGAATCCGGATCAATCACCTTGGCAACGCCCAGTTTATAACTGATCTCTCCGATGCGCCCCTCAAGAAAAGACTGGCGTTCCTTGGCCGCATGATATTCCGCGTTCTCAGACAAATCCCCGTGGGCCCGGGCCGTTTCAATGGCTTTGATGTTTGCGGGACGTTCCTCGCGTTTAAGTCTTGCCAGCTCCTGTTTCAGGGCTTCATAACCCTGTTTGGTAATCGGTATCTGCTCCAAACTAAAAATAACTCCACGTCATGACAATTGAAAATCATGATGGTTAAAGGTTAACTTCGCTTATGACGAAACGGACGGCATTTCTCCGATAACGGTCACGCCGGCCATAGTCTTGTCCCCTTTTCGGACCTGTATCCGGCAGGTTAGCGGCAGATACAGATCCAGTCGGGAACCGAACTGAATCATGCCGTACCGCTCCCCCCGGTGCACCCGGGTGCCGGCATTCGCGCAGTTGACAATCCGCCGGGCGATCAGCCCGGCAATCTGCACCACCACAAACCGCTGCTCACCGGAGGTCCGGATGATCAATGCGTTGCGTTCATTGAAAACAGATGCCTTGTCAAAGGACGCATTGATAAAACGGCCCGGTGTGTACACCGCTTTTTCCACCACCCCGTCCAGAGGGATCCGGTTGACATGCACATTGAACACGTTCATGAAAATGCTCACCTTCTGGAACGACCCGGACAGATATTCGCTGTCTACCCCGTCATCTACCCGGATCACCCGGCCGTCGGCCGGAGATACCAGCCATTGATCGCCTTCAGGCACCTGCCGGTCCGGATCCCGGAAAAACCAGGTGATAAAAAGGGTGACAACCGCGGCAACACTGCCCGCAGCAACCCACCCCAAATAAAAAAACACCCCCGTCAAAAAGGCGGCGCCCAGTATAAATTTAATGCCCGGAACCGCTACCGGCAATGCAGCCCGGCGGCCCGGCCATTTTGTTCGATCCATTTAATGTGTCCCAAAAAATTTTAAACCGTGTTAGACTAACAGACATCCGGTCTGCGTGTCAAGCAAAACCCCGGGGCGCGTCCGCACCTTCGGACCGAAGATAGTCCGGGACCAGGGTGTTGGCGGGATTTTGAAAAAAATCCGGCGTGGTCCGGGCCGCCCAGGCCAAGGCTGCGGCACTGACCGCATCCATGAACGGCGGTGCCATCCGGGCCCGGCCCTTAAAGGTTTCCTGTATTTTTGTTTCATATACCCTTGCACCGGACCCGGCAAACACGGCATCTTTCCCCGACACCATGGATATGGCCTGTTTAGGCGAACACACCGTGTCATCGGTTTTTTCCTTGAGCCGCCCGTGTTCAAACCGGAAAACCGCACAATATACCTGGCCCCGGCGGGCATCCATCATGGCGCACACGGGCACATCAACTTGAGAAAACCGGCAGGCAATCCCGTCCAGGCTGGACACCCCCGCGGCCGGCCGGGACAATGCCGTTGACAGGCCGAGCACGGCACTGATGCCGATGCGCAGTCCCGTGAAACTGCCCGGTCCTTTGGCAGCCACAAACGCATCCACGTCGGAAATCTCACACCCGGCCTGGTCGGGAAACAGATCCCCGGCCATGGAAAGCAGGCGCCGGGAATGGGTCAGCCGGCTGTGCCAGTAAGTTTCACACACCAGTTGATCATTGTCTGTCACGGCCAGACTGCACCCGGGTTCCGCCGTGCTCAGGGCAAGAATTTTCACGCTGTCCCATCCGGGTCCGTTTCCGGGATATCCGCCTCTTTTGCTGAAGCTTCCACGCAAGGTTCCAGAGCGATGTCCAGCACCTGGTTCACATCCCGGACACAGGTGAACTTGAGTTTGGATTTCACGTTTTTGGGAATATCATACAGATCTTTTTTATTTTTTTCCGGAATGATCACCTGTTTGATACCGGCCCGCAACGCGCCCAGGGCTTTTTCCTTGAGCCCGCCGATGGGCAAAACCCGGCCCCGCAAAGACACCTCGCCGGTCATGGCCACCAGGTTGTTCACCCGCCGTCCGGTAAAGGCCGACACCAGGGCTGTGACCATGGCAATCCCGGCTGAGGGGCCGTCCTTGGGAATGGCGCCGGCCGGCACATGAATATGGATATCCTGGTTGTCGAACGCATCCTTGTCAATGCCTAAGAGTTCCTGGTTGGCCTTGGTCCAGGTCAGGGCGGCCCGGGCCGATTCCTGCATCACCTCGCCGATCTGGCCCGTGACCAGAAGTTCCCCTTTGCCCGGAAACAAAGAAATCTCGATATACAGGATTTCTCCGCCCACCTCCGTCCAGGCCAGGCCCGATGCCAGGCCCACCTGGCTTTCCTCCTGATCCAGTTCCGGCATATACTGGGGCGGGCCTAAATACCGGGTCAGGTTCTGGCGGGTGATGGTGAATTTGCCTTTCTGGCCTTCGGCAATTTTCCGGGCGATCTTCCGGCAGATGGTGTCCAGCTTGCGCTCCAGTTCCCGCAAGCCCGCTTCCAGGGTATGCTCGGTCACAATGGTTGCCAGGGCATTGGGATGAATGGTGATGGACCGTCTGATCAATCCGTTGTCCCGCAGTTTCCGGGGCAGCAGATGGGTTTTGGCGATCTCGATTTTTTCCTGGTGCGTATACCCGGGAATCCGGATCACCTCCATGCGGTCCAGCAGGGCCGACGGGATGGTGTCGGCAATATTGGCCGTCAATATGAACATCACATTGGACAGGTCAAAAGGGATGTTCAGGTAATGATCGGAAAACGCGGTGTTCTGTTCCGGGTCCAGGGCTTCCAGCAGGGCGGATGAGGGGTCTCCTCTGAAATCATTGCCCAGCTTGTCGATCTCGTCCAGCATGAACACGGGGTTGTTGGTGCCGCACTGGCGCAGACCCTGGAGAATCCGGCCGGGCATGGAACCGATATAGGTCCGGCGGTGCCCCCGGATTTCGGCCTCATCCCGGATACCGCCCAGAGACAGGCGCTGGAACTTGCGTTTCATGGCCTTGGCTATGGCCTGACCTAAAGAGGTCTTGCCCACGCCCGGAGGTCCCACAAAGCAGATGATCTGTCCCTTTTTTTTGGGATTGAGCTTTCTGACACTCAGATATTCCAGGATCCGCTCCTTGACCTTTTCCAGACCCAGATGGTTTTTGTCCAGCACGGTCTGGGCACGGGTGATATCCAGCACATCTTTGCTGGATTTGCTCCAGGGCAGTTCCACGATGGTATCCAGATAGGTTCGGACCACGGAAGCTTCCGAGGAATCCGAATGCATCTGCTCCAGGCGCCGCAACTGCTTCACAGCCTCTTCCTCGCCTTCTTTGGGCAGTTTGCACCGTTTTATCTTGGCCTTGAACTCTTTGATCTCCGCCAGTTTTTCATCGCTTTCCCCCAGTTCCCGGTGGATGGCCTTGACCTGCTCCCGCAGGTAATAATCCCGCTGATTTTTTGAAATTTCATCTTTCACATCCGTCTGAATCTTGGCCTGGACCGTGGTCAAGGCCAGTTCCCGGGCCAGCAGGTCATTGACTTTTTTGAGCCGCTCGGGTGTGTCATTGAGTTCCAGCAGTGCCTGGGCGTCTTCGGTGCGAAGATTCAGGTTGGCCGCCACCAGATCCGCCAGTTTGCCCGGGGAATCGATATGGGACAGAAGATCCCCGATATCTCCGGACAGCTCCCCTTTCAGACTCAGCAGTTTTTCACTGTTTTCCTTGACGTTGCGCATCAGCGCTTCCAGCTCAATATCCAGTTCCTCGGGATCCTGCTCCTCTAAAAAAGACACTTCCACCTTGAAATAACCGCGCTTCTTGAGCCACGCCACGGCTTTTGCCTTAACGATCCCCTGCACCAGGGCCTTGATCCGGCCGTCCGGCAGTTTGATCATTTTCTGGACCCGGCCCACGGTGCCGATCTCATACACATCCTCGGTACCGGGATTTTCCACTTCCGCGTCCTTCTGGGCCGTCAAAAAGATATACCGGTCGTAACCGACGCATTCCTCCATGGCTTTGATGGATTTGTCCCGGCCCACAAACAGGGGCAGCAGCATATCGGTGAACACCACAATGTCCCGGACCGGCATCATGGGGAGGGTTTTGGGAATATTGTCAAGATTCCCCTCTTTTTCAATCACTTCAATCAGATCATCCATATCCGCTTCTGCCATCAGATCTCCTTGTTATAACTTTCACCCCGTCCTTTATGACGGCATCGACCATAACGGCGGGGTGTAAATTTTTAAAATCAGGTATTTACATTTGAGGGTACAATAACGCATAATTTGAATTTTACAATATCCCGGGACAAAATAATTACCATGACAATCTCTATGCTGGCGGTCCTTATCTTTATATTTATGTTCGGTGCCTGTATCGGCAGTTTTTTAAATGTGTGCATTTACCGGATTCCCCGGAACATGTCCATTGTATTTCCCGGATCTGCCTGTCCGGCCTGCGGGCATGGCCTGCCGTTTTATGCCAACATCCCCATCCTCAGTTTTCTGATTCTCAAAGGACGCTGTCTGTTCTGCAGCCATCCCATTTCTTTGCAGTACATGGTGGTTGAAATCGTGACGGGGATGCTGGCCGTATTGACATACCTGATTTTTGGCTGGACCCCGGAAGCGTTGGTCTGGTTCGCATTTGCCGCCACCCTGGTGGTGGTCTCCGGCATTGATCTGGCATTCCGGATTATTCCGGACCGGATCAGCATTCCGGGCATTTTTGTTTTCGGAATACTGGCCCGGGTCGTGCTGGACCGGCCTTTGACCGGCATTGTCTCCGGAATTCTGGTGGGCGGCGGCATTCTCTACGGGGTGGCCCTGGTGTATTATCTCATCCGCAAAACCGACGGCATGGGCGGCGGCGATATCAAACTGCTGGCCATGATCGGTGCAGTCACCGGGGTGACCGGTGTCCTTTTCACTTTGTTTGCCGGATCATTTGCCGGCACGGGTGCGGGGATCGCAGCCATGATCAGAAACAGACATGCGGATCGCCGGATGCAGCTGCCTTTCGGGCCGTTCCTGTCCGCAGGCGCGCTGGTCTATGTTTTTTTCGGCGACCCCATCATTGACTGGTACTTTTTATGGGCAGTTTTTTGATTTTTTGCTGTAGACCCCTTTCAGACAAGGGTTTTTTTTAAAAAAAGGCAATAAACTCTTGACACACACGACACAACGACGTAACGTACCGCTGAAGCTGATTCAAATGCGTGTAACCCTCAGGCAACGCGGTTATGGACACTAAAACCAAATTTGTCCTTCCAAACCCAAAAAAAGGAGAAAAAAAGATGAACAAAGGCGATTTAATCAACAAGGTTGCAGAAGTACTGGAAAGTAAAAAAGATGCCCAAAAGGCTGTTGACTGTGTGGTTCAGGCAGTCACCGATGCGCTTGCCAACAATGACTCCGTGACCCTGGTGGGTTTTGGTACCTTTAAAACAGCGGAAAGAAAAGCCAGAAAAGGCAGAAATCCCCAGACCGGAAAAGAGATCGATATCCCGGCGAGAAACGTTCCCAAATTCATCCCTGGAAAAGCGTTGAAAGAAGCCGTTAAATAACGCGGCGTTCTTCACTCATCTTCAACTCCTCCAGGCAATATCCGGATACTGCCGCCCTTGTACACCCGTACCGGAGACTACCTGGAGGGGGTTTTTTAAAAATTCATGCCGTCCATTGCCCAAGATATGCGTCAATGCTTTGCAGTGCATTGCGTTGGCGCATGTCCAGGTTTTCCGGCTTGAATTCCGGATCTGCCAGATCGGCTATGGCCTCTGGCAGGGTGAATTTTTCATCACCGCGAAATCCCGTGATTTTATCCCCGTTTGCCAGTTTCTCCAGATGATCCCTGAATTCTTCTGTCGCCGGCACCTGATAATTGCGCGATAGAATCCGGGCCGCCAGGGTATGGACCCTGGGTGTCTTCAATGTGGCCAAAACCCGGGACAAGGTATTTCTGTCTGAGATGTCAAACGGGCCGGCATCATGAAACCGGGCGATATCTTTTTTTTCTTGTGCCGTAAAAAAACCGTCCTGATACAGGGCCGCATCCGGGTCCAGATCCGGGATCTCTGGATAGGCATAAGCGCGATGCACTTGAATGGTATCCAGAAAAACGGAACCATTTCCCCGGAACATGGCGATCACATCCCCGGCGGTTTTCCGGGCCGTATCTGTCAACCGGTCCGTGAAACGTTCCAGGGCCGGCAGCACCAGCCACTGGTCCGCCGGTTTTTTCCGTACGGGAAACCAGTTAAATTGACCGGTGTCCGGATTGATCTTTCCACATTCCGGCCGGTCCAGCCGAATCCAAAGCTGCTGATTGGCATAGGGAATGGCACCGCCGATATGCAGCACCGGGGCGAGATACCCGGCATCCGGACCGAATGAGGATGACACCATCAACGCGTTGCGAAAAAACCGATCTTTGATCCGGCAGGTTTCAGCCATCGCCGCCACCCGTTTCAAGTCCGTCTGCTTGTCAAAAAACCCCAGGGCATAGGCCCACATGTCGGATCGCTGGGTAAATCGTCTGCACAGGGCCACCAGGGCTTCCACATCCGCCATGGCATCATGGGCCGGGCCGGAAGTGATGAACTGATTTTCTTTGGCGATATGTTCCAGTTTCAATGTCGGCCGGCCATTGTCCAGGCAGGGCCATTGAATGACAGGCGGGGTGCAGAATCGTTTATACAACGCGGCAACCGGCAGAATATCCGCCCGAAAGCAGCCATTGGCATATTGATGGGTATAGGGTTCCAGCAGATTCCGGTAGAAGAGAAAGCGTAAAAATTCGTCATCAAACCCCAGCGAATTATACCCCACGCTGACCGTGTCCGGGGTATTGAAAAGCGAATGCAGCAGACGGGCAGCCTGGTATTCACATTGCCCGTCTGCCAGATCTTTCATGGTCAGACAATGGGTGACAAACGCACTGGGAGATGGAATGATATCCTTGCGAAGCCGGATGGTCAGGCTGGTTCGGTCAATTTCCCGAAGCCGGGAATCCGTGCGGATCCCGGCAAAAGTCAACACCTGGTCAAACGCCGGATCAAGACCCGAGGTCTCCAGGTCGTAAAACAGATAAATCTTATCTTTTGGAAAACTGGAAACTGGCTCTGGCCCCTTTTTGACCATATTTTTTCCGTTCTTTCTGACGGGAATCCCGGGTCAGAAATCCGGCATTCTTGAGCACGCCCCGCAGTTCCGGGTCCACCTGCACCAGGGCCTTGGACAATCCCTGACGGACCGCACCGGCCTGACCGGTCTGCCCGCCGCCCATCACACGGATACGCACATCAAAGGCATCATCCATCTGTGTCAGTGAAAGAGGGGCTGCCAGCGCATCCCGGTTAACTCCGATATCAAAATACTCATCCAGATCCCGGTCATTCACCGTCATTTTTCCGGTACCCGGTAACAGCCAGATTTTGGCTATGGACTTTTTCCGTTTTCCTGTCGCGTAAAACACGTTTCCACTTTCCATTGATCGTATCGCGTCCTTTATCCTTTAATTTCAACGGGTTCCGGTTTTTGGGCCGCATGGGGATGCTGATCGCCGGCATACACGAACAATTTTTTGTTCAGTTTTCTGCCCAGCCGGTTTTTAGGCAGCATGCCCTGAACCGCTTTTTTAAGGACCTCTTCCGGGTTCTTTTCCAGCATTTCCCTGGCTGTCTGGGATTTCAGACTTCCCACATACCCGGAATGACGATAGTAATTTTTCTGATCCAGTTTGTTGCCGGTCAGACGGATTTTATCCGCGTTAATTACCACCACCCAGTCTCCGGTATCCACATGGGGGGTATACAAGGGATTATGCTTGCCCCGAATCCGGTAGGCCACCTGGGATGCCAGCCGGCCCAACACCTGGTCCGCTGCATCGATCACACACCAGTTTTCCTGGTTATCCGCTCTTTTGGCACTGTACGTATATTTTTTCACTTTTTTCACTGCTCCTCATTCATAAACACAATCCTGACATAATTATAGAAAAATCCCTTTATTGTCAAGCAAAATTTATTTTGATTCCAGCAGACGGTCCGCACCGGCTGCCAGAATTGCCAGAGACGGCTGAACACGATCTGAATCCTGGAATTCATCGGCCGCAATCCAGAGTGATTCCGGCATATTTCCCTGTAAAAACAATTTGCGCCGACCCAGCGTCAGATGTTTTTGCCCCCGGATCAATGCAAAGTCCATGGCCACCACCAGGGTATCCTTGAGCCGGTAAATGCCCATCCGCGATGTCTGAATCTGCAATGGGTTTTCAGACACGGCAGCCCGTTGCCTTTGTTGTTCCCAGGCATCCCAGTCAAACCGGTCCGGATCCGCGCCCGGCACATGCAATGTCATGTAATCCGCGGCGGTTCCGGTCATATGGGTTCGGACCCATTTGTCCACAAACCGGATCACCCCTGTTTTCCATGCAGCCAGTACATCCGCATTGGTATACTGAATCGTCTTCTGGATGATCACGGGGGTGACATATCTTGTGACATAATCGGACAAACGGCGGACATCCTTGTTTTCCAGGGCGATACATCCGTTCGTATCCATGGGCGTCAACGGCTTGTTGGTGCCGTGAATCCAAATGGCGTACCCGGTTTTTCCCTGCTGCCGGTCCAGAAAATGGGGATAATCCGTGGGAAACGCCCGGGGGCCGTAAATCGGGGTCAAATCCTTGTCTTCATGCTCATCGATGATAAAATAGATCCCTTCCGGGGTTTTTTTATCCCCTTCCACCTGTTTGGGACCGAACGCTTCCCCCGTAGAGCAATTCGTGTCAAACACCCGGATCAATTCTGAAGAATCAGAATCCGCCCGAAAGATATAAAACCGCTGGGTCTGTTTTTCCACCAGAATGGCATGCTCCCCCCGGGGCAGTGCGATCACTGCGGCCGGCAGGGATCCGGCCAGCGCAGGCGCACCTGCTGTGAACAGACAGGCCATCAACCAGATCAAATATTTCATAAGCAGCCGGTTACCTTGATGTCTCTTCAGGGACTTTATTGAGATGTTGATATGCCGGGTTTGATGCTTTCCGGCCGCTGGAAGTCCGCAACACCAGGCCGATTTTCAACAAAAAAGGTTCCACCACATCCACCAGGGTATCAGTCTCTTCCTGCAGGGTGGCGGCAATGGCTTCAATGCCCACGGGGCCCCCGTGATAAAAATCGATGATGGTCTCAAGATAGCTGCGGTCCAGCCGGGTCAGGCCCAGATGGTCGATCCCTTCCAGTGCCAGGGCCGCCTGGACGGTTTCCCGGGTCACCCGGCCGTCGGACCGGACCTGGGCAAAGTCCCGCACCCGTTTGAGAAGCCGGTTGGCGATCCGCGGGGTTCCCCGGGACCGTTTTGCCAGGGACATTGCCCCGTCTTTGGTAATCTGGGTCTCCAGAAGCCGGGCCGACCGATGGATAATGACCACCAGTTCCTCGGGTGTATAAAAATCCAGGGTCCGGAACAGACCGAACCGGTCCCGCAACGGTGAGGAAAGCAGTCCCACCCGGGTGGTGGCCCCCACCAGCACGAACCGCCGCAACCGGTACCGGTGGCTTCTGGCATGAATTCCCTTGTCAAACACAAAATCCACGGCAAAATCTTCCATGGCCGGATAAAGAAATTCCTCCACCACTTTGGGGATCCGGTGGATTTCATCGATGAACAAAAACTCCCCATCCGCCAGATGGGTTAAAATGCCCATGAGGTCTCCGCCTTTTTCCAGGGTGGGGCCGGACGTAATGGTGAGATCTTTTCCCATTTCATTGGCAATGATATGGCAGATGGTGGTTTTACCCAGTCCGGGCGGACCGTGCAGCAGAATGTGATCCAAAGGTTCGTTTCTGAGTTTGGCCGCCTGAATGGCAATTTTCAACGTCTCCACGGTGGCATTCTGACCCACATAATCCTCAAACCGCTCGGGCCGCAAAGACACGATATCCGGGGTCCGGTCCTCCGGGGTCGGCTGGGCCGTGACCACCCCTTTGACATCCGATTGATAGGACAATATATCATCGGTCATGTTCAGGCTCCTTCCTGGTAAATAGCATCCAGCAGCGCTTCCGGGGTATGGATACCGGGATTTTTTTCAAGTGCGGCCCGGATCATGCGCTGGGCCGAACCGGAAGAATGTCCCAACTGGTTCACCAGAACCCCGGTCACCATTGCCACCATTTCCGGATTGTCCGGGGAAGGTGATACCGGTGACAAAGGTGCCCGGGCCGGGGCTCTTTCGGCAAATTCCCGGGTTTTGCCGTGCAGGGTGGCAATCACTTTTTCCGCTGTCCGGGGCCCGATGCCGGGCAGTTTCGCCAGCAAAGATACCTGTTTGTCCTCGATGGCGGCGGCAATTTCTCCCACGGGGCGGACCATGGCCTTGACCGCTTTCATGGGGCCGATGGCGGAAACGGAAATAAACAATTGAAAAAACGCCTTGTCCTTTTTTTCCAGAAATCCGATCAAAACCGGTTTGGGCTGGCGTTCGGTCACATGATAATAAATATGCAGCTGAACCTGAGTTTCTTTGGATTGCGCCATCACCTGGGCCCGGGTGAACGGGCTGACCAGAATTTCATACCCCACCTGCCCTGCCAGCAACAAAATGGCATCAGAGTCACCGTCCAAAACCTGTCCTTCAAGATATCCGATCATGATCGTTTTTCCTGTACCGGAAATATCCGGTGATCGCCAGACCCAGTGCATCGGACGCATGGAACGGCCGAATGGTTTCCGGATGATTTAAAAAATGGCGCACGGACCGCTCCATCTGAAATTTATCGGCATTGCCGTTGCCGCAGATAATTTTTTTGGCTTCCCGCACGGCGATTTCCTCCACCCGGGCTCCGGCCCGGAACGCCGCCACCAGCAGCACCCCGGAAACCTTGCCCAGCAAAATCCCGGATCCCGGGTATTTGTCCAGCGAATAGATATCCTCGATCACCACCAGATCCGGGACCTGGTCCGATAGAAACTGACTGATGCGGGTATAGATGGTATCCAGCCGGAAGGCAAGGGAATCCGTCGATGCCGTGGACACGCATCCAAAGGAATACCGGTTCACGGCCCGGGCATCGCCTTCCACCACTGCGATGCCCGTACCGGCCAGTCCGGGATCGATGCCCACCACTTTGATCGGCTTATGTGTCACTGAAGTGTTTTCAGTTTTGTTTTTGCAAACTCCGATTCCCTGGAGTCCGGATACCGGGAGATCAGTTCATTTAAAATCAGCCGGGCATTGGCATTTTCTCCCAGCTCGGCAAAGGCATATCCCTGTTTGAGCCGGGCAGCCGCTGTTTTGTTGGAATCCGGGTATTGTTCCAGCACCTTCTGATATTCCAGAATGGCTTTTTCATACCATTTTTCCGCATAATAACTGTCTGCAATCCAGAACCGGGCATTGCCGGCATACGAAGACTCGGGAAACGTATTGATAAAATTTTCAAACTGAATCCGGGCCGCCTCCATGTCTCCGGCATCAAAGGTCTTTTTGGCCTGCTCATACGCGGATCGGTCGGACACGGGCATTTCAGCTTTTGCCTGCCCGGCATCAGCCCCGACATCGGGTGACGCGGCATCATCAGACGAATCTGCCCCATTTGTCCCGGGCACGGTGGGTTCAAATCCCATGTAAGTTTCCAGCCGGGTGATCCGGGTATGATTGCGGGATATGGCCCGGTCCATCCGGTCCAGGATTTGTGTGGAATCTGTCTGAATGCCCAGGTCCGTGCCACCCAGTCGATAGGCGGTCTCCTCCATCATGCCCTGGAGCTGCGCGTATTTTTTATGCATCTGTTGCAGCTCCTGATTGATGTCCGCAATATTTTCCCGGGATACCTGGTCCGTGGCCTGCACCTTTTTTTCCAGATCTTCAATGGCGGATGACAAATCGGCAACCTGGTTCCGGAATTGACGCAGCCGGGTATTTTCCATTTCCAGGGCATTGACGCGATTTTCCAACATCTGGTATTGATCCGACGACACACATCCGGACAGCACCGGCACCCACAGCATGACGCAGATGGTTAAAACAATGTTTTTCATGGTTCCCCCCTGGCCTGAACAAACAGTCAGAGTCCGGCCGGATCGTTTAAAAAATCCGGCCGGACTCTGATGAATTCATACACCGCCCGTTATTTCAAGACAAACTGTGCCCGGCGGTTTTTACTGTATGCCGCTTCATTCTGGCCCGGATCCAGAGGTCTTTCTTCCCCGTAGCTGACCGTGGTCATCCGGAATGATCCAATACCCAGATCCTGCAGATACTGTTTGACCGCACCAGCACGTCGTTCCCCCAAAGCCAGGTTGTATTCCGTGGTTCCCCTTTCATCACAATGTCCTTCAACGACAATGCTGTGGCCCGGATTGGCCTTGAGCCAGTCCGCTTTTTCCCGAAGCAGAGCCCTTGCCGTGTCCGTCAGCTGGGCACTGTCAAATTCAAAGTGGATATGCTGATGCAGGAAACGGGTCTGGGCGGCTTGGGCCCGGGCCTGTTCCATGGCTGATTTTCTATCCGCTTCCTCGGCCAGTTCCTGCTGGCGGATCCGTTCCTGTTCCGCTATTCTGGCCGCTTCCGCAGCTGCCGCTTCCGCGGATGCCTGTGTCTGATCTTCAATGGCCGTGGAGTCGGACACCACTGTTTTCTTGGCACAGGATGCCGTCAAAAAAAGTCCGGCCACAAGAATTGCCATTAATACATGTAATCCCAGTTTTTTGTTCATCACAACCTCCTTGATTGTTTGACTTGCGTTTTGAGCACATTATTCTTTGTATGTCATGGGTTTCGACCAGCGGGGCTGGGTCTGTCGCCCCGGCATATTCATCAACCGGCGCTGGTCGGTTCCGGCTGCCGTCATCACAAACACGGCGCCTCCCCGGCCGTCCCGGGTGGATGTAAAAACGATCAGGTTCCCGTCCGGAGACCAGGCCGGATCCTCATTGTCTCCCTGGTTTCGGGTCAGCTGCACGGGCATGCCGGGCCCTTGGTCCAGCTGGACCATATAAATATCGATCCGGTTCTTCTCGATCCCCACATAAGCAATTTTTTTTCCATCCGGAGACCAGGCCGGAGACGTGTTGTATCTTCCCTGAAACGTCACCCGGTCAACCTCCCCGGAGGATAGATCCTTGATGTAAATCTGAGGGGTACCGGACCGGTTGGAAACAAACGCCAGTTTACCGCCATCCGGTGAAAACTGCGGCGACACATTGATTCCCCAGCTGCTGGTTATCTTTTTAATCATTTCTCCCTGCCGGGTCAACAGATATATTTCCTGATTTCCGGAAAAGCTCAACGCCACAGCCAATTTGTCCTGTCCCGGCATCCAGGCCGGGGTGATGTTCATGCCGTCGCGTTTGATCACCGTGCCCCGTTCCTGTTCCAGATGCCGGATATAAATATCGGGCTTGCCCCCGGCATAGGACACATACGCCAGCCATTGTCCGTCCGAAGACCAGGCCGGAGACAGGCTGATACTTTTGTGACGGGTGAACCGGGTGGGGTTGTGCCCGTCAAAATCACTCACAAAAATTTCCTTGTTTCCATCCACCGTGGAAACAAAGGTCAGTTTGCTGGCAAAGACCCCCCATTTGCCGGTCAGCGCATGGGACACTTCCGCGCAGAACAGGTGTATCATGCGCCGGACCTGATCCGGAGGCCCGGTGTAGACTTTGCCTTTCAACAGCTGATGATTGAATGTGTCAAACAGCCGCAGTGCCAGTTTCACCCGGCCGTCTTTTTCCTCAACCCCGCCCGTGATCAGCAGTTCCGCACCGATGCCCGTCCAGTCTGAAAAATTGATCTGTGACATCTGAATACCGGTGTTTGACGGATCCGCCAGAAACGCGGCCGGATTGACCTGTTTCAAGAATCCGGTGAACGCCAGTCCGTTTTCAAGGGTTTCCAGCGCTTCTGCACCGATCCGGGTTTCCGCCGGGCTGCCCGTCAATGCCTTGAATGCGGGCAAAGCGATGGGGGTTTTATTTAAAAAAGGATTACTCACCTGAATGGTATCATACGGGGCTGCCGTTAACCGGTCCGGCGCCATCAACAAACCCATCAGCAAAAGCATGATGGCGGACACTACAAATCGCCTGGTCATTTCAATCCTTTCGGGGTAAAAATTACCACCACATCATAAGATGTCATGCCCGGGGGCAGCGCCGGCAGGGGGTTGGCCCGCTGAATCGCCCGTTTGGCACTCTGGTCCAGGTATGGATTACCAGACCGGGTTTCATAGATAATATCTCTTATTTCCCCGTTTTTCAAAATTTTTATCAATATCCGGACCTCCATATTCTGGTCCAGTCCGGCCAGCATCTCATTGAACACCCAGTTCTGCTGAATGGTAGATTGCAGCACCAGTTTATAAAAATCCAGGGGCGTCCCCCCTTTTCTGCCGGTCCCTCCGCCTGTACCGGAACCGGACACCGGTCCCGTGCCCGTACCAGTCACGGACTTGTCCTGTTTTTTCACTGTGCTGGCAAGACGTTCCATGGCCTGTGCCAGTTGCTGCTGTGAATCGGATTCTTTTTTTTCAGGTGGGTTTTCCGGCTTGTTTTCAGGCGCTGGTTCAGCCGGCTTTGATTTTGGTTTGGGCTCGGGTTTGGGTTCCGGCGCAGGTTTGGGTTCAGGCTTTTTTGCCATCAGCTCTTCGAGATTTTTAGGTTTTGACTTCAAGCTGAGATCCGGCTTCAGCACGGCCACAGGTTCCGGCTCAGGCACATTTTCAACCGGGGGATTTGCCGGTTCTGAAACCGCAGGTTCCGATGCATTGTCCAAAGACGTATCCGGCAAAGATACAGGATCTGACACATTTTTTGGGGCTGCCGGACCGCCGGGCTCTCCCGGGGCAAACGATACCAGATCCACCTGCACCACTTCCGGGGTTTTGTAAGGCATCCTGAATTCAACCAGCCAGATGCTGACCAGGAAAAAAAGCACATGGACACCCATGGAAATCCCTAGATACACGGCCAGACGCCGGGAACGGATCTCGTCTGTGTCAAAGCCCCGGGGTCTGATATCTCTGATCGGGAAAAAAAGTGCCATCACATCCACATGTCAGGATGCATCTGCATCGTCCGGAAGGGTAATCATGCCCAGGCTTTTGACTCCGGCCTTTTTGATCTGGGACATCACATGAACCACCACCCCGTATGGCACCTGTTTGTCCGCTTTCAGATACACGGCATCGGAATTGATATTTTCCAGGATCGCTCCAAGTTTTTCCGCCAGAAACGCCACTGACACTTCCTGATTGTTCAGATACACTGTGCGGTCTTTGTCCACAGATATCATCAGATGATCCTCATCAGACGGCAACGGTCCGGCAGTGGCCGTGGGCAGCTCCACATCCACCCCCTGCACCATCATGGGCGCGGTCACCATAAAAATAATCAGCAGCACCAGCATCACGTCCACAAACGGTGTCACGTTGATTTCAGACATCAATGCATCATTACCGGATTCAAACCGCATCATGCCTCCATTTGATTTTGAATGTCACGTTCAATGATATTCAACAGATCAGAAGAAAAGGTTTCCAGTTCCGAATTCAAAACCCGGATTTTATCTGTGTAATGATTATACGCCATCACGGCGGGAATGGCAGCTGCCAGGCCGGCGGCCGTGGCGATCAGCGCTTCGGAAATACCCGGGGCCACCACGGCCAGGCTGGCGGATCCGCTCAGACCGATGCCCTGGAACGTATGCATAATCCCCCACACCGTGCCGAAAAGTCCGATAAACGGTGCCGTGTTTCCCACGGTGGCCAGAAACGGAATCAGCTGGCGGTACCGATGGATCTCCATGGTGATGGATCGGCGCAGGATCCGCTGGACACTGCCCATACTCTGGAGGGAAATTGCGCTGTCTTTTCCCCGGGATCGATTGATTTCCATGTAAGCCGGAATAAAAATCCGGGCCGCCGGACTGGATCGCAGGGCCTTGGCTTTGGCAAATGCATCGTCCAGGGTCCGGCACTGCCAGAATATGTCGGTGAAATCCGCTGTTTCCCGAAACGCTTTTCGAAAATACTTAAATTTTATAAAAATGATGGCCCATGTAACAATGGAAAAGAACAGGAGCACGAGCATGACAAACTTTACCACAGGCCCGGCATCCGCAAGCATGTAAAGCAGTCCGATTGTCTCAGTCGTCATAATCCCTCGCTTGAAGTTGAATCTTTGGATATTCCTTTGAATAACTATATGAGGCAGGCGGTTCTGTCAAGTCCCTGCCCTGCCGGGGTGACCCCGAAAATAAAAAGCCCCTTTAAATTGAATTAAAGGGGCTTTTGTTTATCACTGTTCAAGCACAGCCTGTCAAAAGGCCTGCGGACGGATCAGCTACATCATGCCGCCCATGCCGCCCATACCGCCCATGCCGCCGCCGGGCATCGGAGGTGCCGGGTTGTCTTCTTTCTTTTCAGCGATCATGGCTTCGGTGGTGAGCATCACAGATGCCACAGATGCCGCGTTCTGCAACGCAAACCGCACCACTTTCTTGGGATCGATGACACCGGCCTCGATCAGGTCTTCATACACATCGGTTCTGGCGTTGTAACCAAACGCGCCTTTGCCTTCCTTGACCTTGTTGATGACGACAGAGCCTTCCACACCGGCGTTATCGGCAATCTTGCGCAGGGGCTCTTCAATGGCTCTGGCCACCACGGCAACCCCCAGTTTTTCCTCGCCTTCCACATCCAGATCCTTGAGCGCGTCCAGGCACCGGACCAGGGCCACACCACCGCCGGGAACAATGCCTTCTTCCACGGCGGCACGGGTTGCGTTCAAAGCATCTTCCACCCGGGCTTTCTTTTCTTTCATCTCGGTTTCAGTGGCAGCGCCCACATTGATGACGGCCACACCGCCCACCAGTTTGGCCAGACGTTCCTGGAGTTTTTCTCTGTCATAATCGGAAGAGGTTTCTTCGACCTGGGCACGGATCATTTTCACCCGGCCTTCCAGGGCTTCTCTGGAACCGGCACCGTCCACGATGGTGGTGTTATCTTTATCGATGCTGATGGATTTGGCCTGTCCCAGATCCTGGAGGGTCACATTTTCCAGTTTGATGCCGATATCTTCGGACACCACCTGACCGCCGGTGAGAATGGCGATATCTTCGAGCATGGCTTTTCTTCTGTCACCGAAACCCGGCGCTTTCACAGCTGCCACGTTCAGGGTGCCGCGCAGTTTGTTCACCACCAGCGTAGCCAAAGCTTCGCCTTCGATATCTTCCGCAATGATCACCAGGGGTTTGCCGGTTTTGGCAATGCTTTCCAGGATGGGCAGCAGATCTTTCATGGAAGAGATTTTTTTGTCACAGATCAGCACATAGGGATTTTCCATGGCTGCCACCATTTTTTCGGTATCCGTGGCAAAATAGGGAGACAGATATCCTCTGTCAAACTGCATGCCTTCTACCACTTCCAGCGTGGTTTCCATGGATTTGGCTTCTTCCACGGTAATCACGCCTTCTTTGCCCACTTTGTCCATGGCTTCGGCAATGATGTTACCGATGGTTTCATCACTGTTGGCAGAAATGGTACCCACCTGGGCGATTTCGTTCTGATTTTTGGTGGGTTTGGCCAATTTTTCCAGGTTTTCGGTGATCTGGGCCACGGCTTTGTCGATGCCGCGTTTGATCCCCATGGGGTTGTTGCCGGCCACCACCAGTTTTTGTCCTTCTTCATAGATGGCACGGGCCAGCACTGTGGCGGTCGTGGTGCCGTCACCTGCCATATCAGAGGTTTTGGAAGACACTTCCTTGACCATCTGGGCACCCATGTTCTCGAATTTATCTTCCAGATCGATCTCTTTGGCAACGGTCACGCCATCTTTGGTCACTGTGGGGGATCCCCAGGATTTTTCGATGACGACATTTCTGCCCTTGGGTCCCAGGGTGACAACAACGGCATCTGCCAGTGCTTTTACCCCTTTGAGCATTGCTTCCCGTGCTTTGGAATCATATTTGATTTCTTTGGCCATTTTTATTCATCTCCATGTAAAATTTTAAGTTTTAGGTATTTTAAATACTGGGTCTCAAATGTCGGAATCAGGTTATTCGATAACGCCCAGTACGTCATCCTGGCGCAAAATCAGGTAATCTTCGCCATCGATTTTTACATCCGTGCCGCCGTATTTGCTGAACAATACCCGGTCACCCACTTTGACGTCCATGGGCAGCAGTTTGCCGTCTTCACCCATCCGGCCGTTACCCGTGGCCACTACCTTGCCTTCAGCCGGTTTTTCCTTGGCTGTATCCGGAATAATGATACCGCCTTTGGTTTTTTCATCTTCTGCGGTACGCTGAACCAGAATTCTGTCACTCAATGGTCTCAAACTCATGATGCAATACTCCTCTTCTACGTTTAAATGTTGGTTGGATTAATTTGATTAAATGGTTATGTGTCAACGTCTGCTATTTGTCATCTTGCTTTTTGGATGGTTCTGATGATGCGGCACACGTTGATTTTGTGGGTTCGGCCGGGGGTTTGTCCGGATTCTCCGCCCGGGTTTTGGTTCCGCCGTAATCGGTGACATACCAGCCGGACCCTTTCAAATGGAAAGAGCTGTGAGATATAATTTTGCTCAGGGGCCCATGGCATTTGGGGCATACCGTCAACGGCGCATCTGAAATTTTTTGAAAGGCTTCTTCAATATGTTTACATGCTGAACACTGATACTCATAAACCGGCATTTTCCCTTTCTCCCTTTTTTAAGCGTCAATCACTGCTTGAAAAATCATTGATATAATAATAAGCATTTTTCCCCTGTCAAGGCAGGTTTTTTAAAATTTCATCTAAAATCACTGGCCATGGTCGATTCTCCATTGTTCAAAAAAATCAAAGACTTGCTTTAACCCCTCCAGGGCAACCGGCGCCAGTATCCCATAGGTGAGACAATGGACTCTTCTTTCTTCAGCCAGGGTCATGGACGCTTCAGATGTGTGCTCATACCGATGATGAAATTGAAGGAACCGCACCACATGCACCAGTTCATGCACCAGCACATAGACCAGAAACGGCAGCAGATGGATGGACGGCTGCACGGTCACGGTGCCTAAAATCGCCGGATCCTGGAGACAGACCGTGTACAGACTGAACCGGGAAGAGCCCAGCGGCACATCGGCTTTCTGACCTTCATATTTCACCACCTGGGCAAAGGGTCCATCCACCCGCTCATGGGAAGTCAGATCCCGGGCCGTCCGGATATCATACCGATTCTTGAGCCATTGACCCGACGACAGTTTATAATAGCTGTTCACCAGGTCTTCACTGATCACCGCTGCTTTGGAGACAGTCTCCAGCTCGGATGGATTGAAAAACCGGTCAATTTGCGTTTCCATGGGTTCCAGACAAAAAAAATTGGACATTTACCCGAAATTTATGCTAATGTCAAAATTTACCTGATCATACATCATTTTAAAGAAAATTAAAGGAGGTGATTTTTTTGAGCAGTGTCATCAAAAAGAGACGCAAAAAAATGCGGAAGCACAAACACAGAAAACTGCTGGCCAAAACCAGGCATCAGAGAAAAAAGAAATAAGCAACAAATTTCAGGGGCGGTCCGGGAATAAAACATTCACCCGGACCGCCCCTTTTTTGTGCTGCTCCCCGATAATTGGTTACCTATCGGTCAGCCCCTTTCATATACTTCATCAAATCCGAATCCGTGGACAGAATCAGGGAGCTGTCTTTTTCCAGGGCATTGGCATACAGATCCATGGTCTTTACAAACGCATAAAATTCAGGGTCTTTTCCATACGCCGCCGCATAGATCCCGGCGGCTTCCGCATCGGCTTTACCCTTGGTTTCTTCGGCGGTGCGATAGGCTTCCGATTTGATCACCTGGAGATCCTTTTCCTTTTCACCCCGGATATTGCTGGCCTCCCCCCGGCCCTCGGCCCGGAATTTTTCAGCAATCTGGTTACGTTCCGCAATCATCCGGTCATACACAGACCGCCGAACACTGTCTATATAATTGATGCGCTTGATTTTCACATCCACCAGCTCGATACCGAACTCTTCGAGTTTTTCCTTTGCCTGGGCCACAATACGGCGAGTGATTTCATCCCGGCCCAGGTTCACGGTGTATCGGACCTTTCTCGGGGCTTCTTCCTCCATTTTGGCTTCCGTGTCCGCGCCAAACCCTTCAAAGGTATCCATGGGCCGGTCCGTGTTGCGCACAATCTCTGCTAAAGGATAAGAACTGATCAGGTTCCGGGTGGCCGGGTCGATCAGGTCGTCCAAGCGCTTCTGTGCGGAAAATTCATCCTTGACCGTCTCAAAATAGGTCAGCGGATCAGTAATCCGCCACCTGGCAAAGGTATCCACCCAGATATAGGTTTTGTCCCGGGTGGGAACCTGACCGGGACTGCCGTCCCATTCCAGCAGATTTTTTGCAAAATAATTGGCCTTCTGAATAAAGGGCACCTTGAAATTCAACCCCGGTTCCGTCACGGGTTCTCCGGTAATCCGGCCGAACTGGGTGATCACCACCTGCTCGGTTTCATCCACAATATATGCGGCGTCGTAAACAACCACTGCCAGTATGACCAGAAGCGCCACACCCAATACTTTTATTTGCTGCGAATTCATATATTATTCACCTTTCTGAAGAAATCTGTCTGAAAGCGTTGATGCACCCTCCCCCATATTCAGCAGAGGCAGCACATTTTTCTGATCTGAGTCAATGATGTACTTGGCCCCGATTTGGGGCAGCACATTCAGCATGGTCTCCAGATACATACGTTTCCGGGTCACATCTTTGGCCTGACTATAGGCATCATACACCGCCAGGAAACGGGTGGCATCCCCCTGGGCCCGGTTCACCCGGTCGATGGCATACCCTTCCGCATCCTTGATCACCCGCTTGGCTTCACCTCTGGCCAGGGGCACGGCTTTGTTGTATTCTTCTCTGGCCTTGTAAATGGTCTGCTCTTTTTCCTGGATGGCCTGGTTCACCTGGTTGAAGGATGCCTGTACCGGCTCGGGTACATTGGTCCGCTTCATTTCAATATTCACAATGGCAATGCCTGCTTTGGCATTGTCCAGCTCGCTCTGGAGCATTTCCCTGGCAGCCTGGGCGATCTGCGCTCTTTCCGTAATCACCTCGTTGATACTGCGGTCCCCCACAACGGTACGCATGGTGGCCTCGGACATGTTGCGCAACAGCGAGATCACATCCTTGACATTGAACAGATAGGCTCTGGGATCGGCCCGGCGGTACTGGACGATCCAGGGCACCACGCCCACGTTGAGGTCACCGGTGAGCATCAAAGATGATTCAGACGCGTTTCCGTACGCCCCGGCACTTTCCGCTGCCTGCACACCGAACTCTTCGGTCTCAGGGGTCCGGACATTGACCTTTGTGACCTTTTCAATGCCCGAGGGCAGTTTGAAATTCAAGCCGGGCTGGGCAAGTCGGTTGTATTTCCCAAACCGCTGCACCACCCCCACCTCGCTTCTGTCCACGGTATAAAACGTGGAAGATGCCAGGTACAATATCAGCAGAACAATGACCCCGATAAATATGCCTGGGAATTTAAATCCCTTGAATTTATTGAAAATTTCATCCATCTGTGGCGGCCTGGGCATGCCGGGACCACCGCCGCTGCCGCCCTTGTTCTTTTCATATTTCTGCTGATTTTCCCTCAGCTTTTCCCAATCCCAATTCATAAATAATGAGTTCCTGTTTGTTGTTTACGATAAAATATATGTGAACCTTCTATATTATTGAATCAATATATTATTATCAACGGCAAAAGGCAATATTTTTCGAACCCGGTCACAGAATCCAACCGGACAAGGGGGTTAAAATGAAAAAAAACAATACCCAACCTTCGGGGGCCGTGGTATAAATATAATCATATATAAATCAACCCAACAGGATCCGCCCATGCCTCCCCCTTCCAACAACCGAAAACTGATTCATATCCGTGACATTCTTGCCACGGCTCTGGAAAAATACCGACCGGCCAAAGACACTGAAATGACCCGCATCTGGGATATCTGGGAAACGGCCGTGGGACAGCCCGTCGCCATGAACGCCAAACCCCATGCTTTCAGAGACGGCGTGCTCATTGTTCATGTGTCCAGTTCATCATGGATCCACCAGCTCAAATTTCTGGAAAAACAGATGACCGCCAATATCAATGCCCATTTGGACCAGTCCCTGGTTCAGCAGATCCGGTTTAAAATTGGCAGCATATACAGTTGATACCCTGTTTGATCCCCCGTTGACCCTGTTTCAGCCTGAAACCGGGTACCGGTTTTCCCTGGACCCGGTCATTCTGGCCGGTCATGTCGTTCCTGGCCCCAAAGACCGCGTCATGGACATCGGGTGCGGATGCGGGATTCTGTGTTTGATCCTGGCCGGCCGGCATCCGGAAATCTCAATCACGGGTATTGAAATCCAGAAAGACCTGGCTGACCTGGCCCAAAAAAATGCCGTGTGCAACCATATGGCAGACCGGATCCGCATCCGGCACCAGAATATCCAAACTTTGTCTGTCACTGATTTATCCGCCCCCATGGACCTTATCGTATCCAATCCGCCTTATAAAAAAAAATCCACGGGCCGGGTGAACCCGGACCGGGGACGGGCCCTGGCCCGGCATGAAATCACATTGGATATCGATACGCTGGCGGCCTGCGCCCATGTTTTCTTACGACCGGAAGGACGGTTGTGCCTGATTTTTCCGGCATCCCGCACAGCGGATCTCACAGTTGCGCTGGGACATGCCGGGTTCCGGATCGACTGGATAAGGTATGTCCATTTTTGTGTCAATGATGCGGCCCAACGGGTCCTGGTCTGTGCGGTCAGATACGGCTCAGGCGCCGCCACCCGATGCCCGCCGCTGTATCTGTATCACCCGGACGGCACCCCCACCCGGGCGCATTCAGCTCTTTTTGAGTGGTGATTTTATTGGGCCGGTGGTTTAATCCTTGACACCGGCGCAAAAAGATACTATTTTCCCCAGATTAATTGACTGCGGAGAGGTGGCCGAGCGGCTGAAGGTGCACGCCTGGAAAGCGTGTGTATCCTAACCGGGTACCGAGGGTTCGAATCCCTCCCTCTCCGCCACACCCCCTTCGGACACCATGTCTTATCAGGTTTTAGCACTCAAATACCGGCCCCAGACATTTGACGATGTGGTGGGCCAGTCACATGTCACCACCACCCTTGTGAATGCCATTTTGCAGGACCGGGTGGCCCATGCCATGCTGTTCACCGGCCCCAGGGGCACGGGCAAAACCACCATTGCCCGGATTCTGGCCAAAGCCATGAACTGTACCACCGGCCCGACTCCGACCCCGTGTAACCAGTGCAAATCCTGTACCGAGATCATCGCCGGCCATTGTGCGGACGTATTCGAGATCGACGGGGCCTCCAACAACAGCGTGGACCAGATCCGGGATCTGCGGGAAAACGTCACGTATCTGCCGGCGGCCGCCGCTTACAAAATCTATATCATCGACGAAGTGCACATGCTGTCCACGGCCGCGTTCAATGCGCTGCTCAAAACCCTGGAAGAACCGCCCGGCCATGTGCTGTTCATCTTTGCCACCACTGAAGTCCATAAAATCCCGGCCACCATTCTGTCCCGGTGCCAGCGCCATGACCTGGGACGAATTCCTTTGGAGGCCATCTGTGAACTGCTGAAAAAAATCTGCCGCAAAGAAGGGTTTGGTGTTCAGGACCAGGGGCTGGAACTGATCGCTCTGGAAGCGGATGGTTCGGTTCGCGATGCCTTGAGCCTGCTGGACCGGATTCTGTCGGCCACCCCTGAAAAAACGATCTCTTATGAAATGGTGGTGAATCATCTCGGGGTTCTGGACCGGCGCATCATGCACGAATTAAGTGATGCCCTGTTTGAAAAAAACGTGTCCAACCTGATCGCTTTGGTGGACCGTGTCAATGATACCGGCCTGGACTTGAAAAAATTCTACGGCGATCTGATTGCCCATTTCAGAAATTTAAACATCATCAAACAGTGCGGTCCGGATCATCCGGCCGTCAACCTGACCGCCGGTGAAAAAAAACAGATTCACACCCGGGTGGCTCAGATGCCGGAAGCATATTTAGGGCACCTGCTCCAGGTTCTGCTGACCGATGAAGATATGGTCAAACGCACCAGTCATACCCGCATTGCCATTGAAACGGTTTTGTTCAAACTGCGCCAGGTCCGGGCCGGTGCATCCATCGACCGGATCATCGCGCAGCTGGACCTTCTGGCACAGCAGATGAAATCAGGCGAAACAATGCCGGACACTCCCCCTGACATCCGTCCTTCCCCGCCGGCGGGTGACCAGCAAATGCCTTCTGGGCCGATACAAGAATCCCCGCCGGCTTATGCGGCCCCGGCAGCTTTGTCCCCTGGGCCGGACCAGATCCGGGAAACCGCTGACGAACCATCCCCGGAGCCCCCCCGGACCTGGGACGGGTTTTTGACACGGATCGAACCGTTGATGCCGTTCATGCATGTGCTGCTGACCCGGGGACAGATCGCTTCGGAAACCCAGGATACGCTGGAAGTCCACCTGTCGGACTGCACCCAGTTTGACCGGAAACGGCTTAAAGACAAACAGGGGGAACTTGAAAAACAGTGCCGGAAATTTCTGGGAAAAACACTGAAGATCCATGTGGCCTCCCGGGCCCGGCCCCTTGCTTTGGCCCAAGAAAAAGCAAAAGATGCCAAAGCATTGCAGGCTGCGGCCAGTCACCCGCTGGTGCAAACCGCCAAAGAAATTTTCAATGGTGAAATCATTAATATGTAACAATGACTCAGGAGTTTAGACGATGAAAAATATGAACAACATGATGAAACAGGCCCAGAAACTGCAGAAAAAAATGCTCCAGGCCCAGGAGGAACTGGCGACCAAAACCGTGGAGGCTTCGGCCGGCGGAGGGATGGTCAAAGTGGTGGCCAACGGCGGCCAAAAGATCGAATCCATTGTTCTGGAAAAAGAGGTGGTGGATCCGGACGATGTGGAAATGCTCCAGGACCTGGTCATGGCTGCGGTGAACGATGCATTGAAAAAATCCCAGGAAATGATGTCTGCTGAGATGAGCAAGCTCACCGGCGGAATGAACATCCCGGGTCTGTAACCTCTGTGACCCATTATCCGGATGCCATTCTCAAGCTGATCTCCAGTTTTTCCACACTGCCGGGAATCGGCCGGAAAACCGCGGAACGACTGGCCCTGCACCTGCTACATGCACCGGATCACGAAGCATCGGCCCTGGCAGCTGATATCATTGAACTCAAACGGTCCGTGCGGATCTGTGCCACCTGTTTTTCCCTCAGCGACCAGGAAATCTGCCGGATCTGTGCGGATCCGTCCCGGGACCCCGGGGTGATCTGTGTGGTGGAAAATCCGGCCGACCTGGCAGCCATTGAAAAATCCAGATCCTTTACAGGATGTTATCATGTGCTGGGCGGGGCATTGTCTCCCATTGACGGGATCGGGCCCGATGATATCCGTTTAAAGGAACTTTTCAACCGGGCCGATCCCCGAAAGGTCCGGGAGATCATCATTGCCACCCGGACCAATGTGGAAGGGGAAGCCACGGCCGCCTACATTCATGAGCGCCTCAAATCCCGGGGCGTCACCCTCACCCGGATCGCATCCGGGGTCCCTATGGGCGGAGATCTTCAGTATGTGGATCCTTTGACCCTGCAAAAAGCCATGGAAAAACGATATGACGTCTGAATTTCAAACGCTGGATGACATTTTTCAATGTCAAATGTGCGGACAGTGCTGCAACGGGTTCGGCGGTACTTATGTGACACCTGAAGATATTGTGCGCATCAGCACCTATATCCAGGCGGATCCGGATGAATTTATCCCCGAATACTGCGACATGACCGGTGCCGGGCCCGTGCTGACCCAGGGACCGGACGGGCGGTGCATTTTTTTTGATGAACAAATCCAGTGCACCATTCATCCGGTAAAACCCCGGATGTGCCGGGCCTGGCCATTTTTAAAGACCGTGGTGCATCATCCGGAAAACTGGGATGCCATGGCATCCGCCTGTCCCGGCATGGTACCGTCGGTGCCCCATGGGGATCTGGTGCGCATTATTGCGGATCACATCGAAAAAAGAGGGTTCTGACCCGCCTTTTTTTGCATGTCACCCGGCCGGATCCCCCATTTATTCCGAATATCCGTTCAACCACCAGTTGTCCCACCGGGTTTCCAGAATATCGGCGGCCATCTGCTTTCCCATGTCGGTTTTCAGGCGCTCCCCGATCACTTCCAGCCATCGGTCCGGAAACGCGGCCCCCGTGTCTTTGAGTTTTTTTAATTCCAGGATGAACGACAGCTGATCCGCATCTTTTGCCAGCCGTGCCTCCAGGGTTTTTCCGGCATTGAATTCCGCCACCAGGGCAATGATGTCCGGGCCAAAGGGCAGGTCCCGGACCAGATGGGTCAAGGCGGCTGCCTCATCCACCCGGGCGTAGTTTTTCTGCACATAATTGAAATCCCCGGTCCTGGCTTCTGCCATGTCATGGACCAGAGCCATGGCGGTCAACCGTTCCTTGTTCACTTCGGGCACCATCCGGGCCATGATCCAGCAGATAAACGTCGTGGTGAAACAATGGTCTGCAATACTTTCCGTTCCGTTTCCCAGAAATGCGTAACCGGACCGTTTCAGATCTTTAAGCATCCGGGCTTCAAACAATATATCTGCTATCTGCTTCATGGGGTCTCCATCATAGGGTTGACTTTTGGCCTGAAGGCTGTACAACTACACAATTTAATTTTAATTTCCGAATCAATAAAGGATAATCAGTGACCTTTGTCAAACTGTTTTTAACCGCTTTTTTCTGGGGCGGGACCTTTATTGCCGGCAAACAGCTGGCTGGACAGGTCTCCCCTTCATGTGCCGCTTTTCTGCGGTTTACCATTGCATCGCTTTTCCTGCTGCTGCTGACCCGGCACATGGAAGGACGGCTGCCCAGAATCCGGTTCAACCAACTGGTCTGGATATTTTTGTCCGGCCTGACCGGCATTTTTGCCTATAACCTGTTTTTCTTTACCGGCCTGAACTTTATCAACGCCAACCGGGCCTCTTTGATCATCGCCACCAACCCGATTTTTATCAGCGTATTTTCTGCCCTTTTGTTCAAAGAATCCCTGACTCCCGGCAAGATCCTCGGGCTGGTTTTGTCGGTGAGCGGGGCCATGACCATTATTTCCAACGGACATCCATGGATTTTGTTCCAGACCGGGATCGGTGTCGGAGAGATTGCTATTCTAGGGTGTGTGGTGTCCTGGGTCTCTTATTCCCTTCTGGCCAAACCCATGATGACCACGTTGTCACCCGTGGCCGCCGTGTGCTATTCCTCTGTGGCCGGAACAATCATGCTGTTTTTTCCGGCCGTGTATGACGGACTGTTTCAGGCGTTGCCCGGGTATACCCTGCAGCACTGGGCCCAATTGTTCTACCTGGGATTTTTCGGCACGGTACTGGGGTTTTTCTGGTATTATCAAGGCATTCAGAAAATCGGTCCCACCCGGGCCGGGGTTTTTATCAATTTTGTTCCCGTCAGTGCGGTAATACTGTCTTTCATCATTTTAAACGAACCTATGACATGGGCCCTGGCCGTGGGTGCGATCCTGGTTCTGTCCGGGGTCTATCTGACCACCCGGCCGGCTCAGACTTCCCCATAAAAGGAGATTCACACATGTTCACTTCTGCCATGGTCAAATCCCCCTGTCCAAACCTGGTCCACGGTATCCGGAACACGGATCTGGGCACACCGGATTTTGCACGTGCCTGCCGGCAGCATGCGCACTACATTGACGCATTGACCGGCTGCGGTCTGTCTGTGACGGTGCTGGAACCCGATGACGCATTTCCGGATTCCACATTTATCGAAGACACCTGCCTGGTCACGGAAAAATGCGTGGTCATCACCCGTCCCGGACATCTGTCCCGACGGGGGGAAACCCGGGCTGTGGCCCATGCCATGCAGCCATTTAACCGCCCTGTGATGGAAATCACCTCACCCGGGACTCTGGATGCCGGGGATGTGATGCAGGTGGACCGTCATTTTTATGTGGGATTGTCCGGCCGGACCAATGCCGCCGGGATCCGGCAGCTGGAACAGTTTCTGGAACCCTATGGATACACTGTGTCCGGCATTTCGCTGACCTCGGTGCTTCATCTGAAAACCGGGGTGTCTTATCTGGAAAACAATTGTCTGCTGGCCTGGGGAGAGTTTATCACTCAACCGGAATTTTCAGATTTCACGATTCTTCCGGTGGATGATTCCGAAGCCTATGCCGCCAACAGCGTGTGGATCAATGGCCGGGTGCTGGTTCCGGCCGGATTTGAAAAGACCCGATCCCTGATTGAAGCCCATGGCTATGACACCCTGACCGTGGATGTGTCTGAATTTCAGAAACTGGACGGAGGGCTTAGCTGCCTGTCTTTACGATTCTGATGGGCTGTTAAAAATAAAGATGCCGGATATGCCTTGAAAACAATCAAAGGCACATCCGGCATCCATGCAACCACCCTTCTGCAAATGGTTGTTTAAATCCGCCGCCTAATCTTCCTCTACAACGATGGCGTCTTCTTCACAAACTTCCACGCAGCTTTCGCAACCCATGCATTCTTCCGCATTGACCGGCACGGATTTGCCGTTCTGCATCTCAAACACTTCCACCGGGCATACGTCTACACATTCTTCACAACCAACGCATTTGGATTCATCAACAATCGGGGTAAAAGCCATTTTTACAGCCTCCTGAAATTAAATTAAAAATCATTGCTTTTGCAATTATAACGCCATTTTTCAACATCAATTTTTTTTACAACTGATTTAAAAAACGCTTTTATAACATGTCCTTTCCTAAAATCAAGCTTTTTATGGTTTTAATGTCACCCGGCATATCAACAAACGGGTTCCGGGCAGGTTCAGCTTTTTTTCCAGGTCCGGACCTTCAACCATCTGCGCCTGGATCCGACCGGTCCGGGCACAGGAATCATCCATGACAGCCAGCATGTTCCGGGCCTGTGAAACGTCCACCGGCCCGGCTGCCAGAGAGCTCAGCAGGGTCAGTACCCGGCTGTGCCAGTCCGGCTGATGGACACACCCATCTTCATGCACCTTTATGCCGTCAATGTCAAGGGCATTTATGACCCGGGTTCCGTTTGCCGCCACCTGATCAAACACAGCGTCACTGGTGGTTACAAACGCCCGGGGGGTGAGTGCTGAAAACAGATGGGTTTCCCGGGCACACGCGGCCCAGGCCCGGATCCGTTCCCGGGTCATGACCGCGCCGGGATCCGGCCTCTGGGATTGAATGGCTTTTGATGACAATGGGTCTGAATCACCCCGCAGTTCAGAGAACAGACCCGCCCGTTTTTTTTCCAGCCCGGCCATGGCCTGGTCAATGGTTTCATTTTCAGCATCCGTGAGTTTGGCGATGAGTGAAAACAGCAGTGGATCCGCCTGTTTTGAATCGTCTTGGCAATGCTGCGGTGTCCCGGCCATTCGGGCCCTCAGTTCCGACCCGATGGCGGCCGGTCCCAGATGATCGGTCAGATAGGGATTGTCCCGGATCAGGGTTTTTAAATTATACTCATTCCCCTGGTGCTGCGAGGCCCAGTTCATCCAGGCAGAAACCTGTGACGACACTTGCGCCAAGCGGGTTTCTGATAAAAACACGGGCACCGCTGTCTTGTGTTTCACCAGGGGCACCATCTGCGGGTCCTGGTTCAGGTCCGAAGCCAAAGGTAAAAACACAAATTGCGGGAAAAAAGCGGTCAGCGTGATTTGCTGGATCTCACTGACATAAGAAAAAGGAAAAAACAATATTTCCATCAGTCTGTC
Source organism: Desulfotignum phosphitoxidans DSM 13687 (assembly GCF_000350545.1). Classification (GTDB taxonomy): domain Bacteria; phylum Desulfobacterota; class Desulfobacteria; order Desulfobacterales; family Desulfobacteraceae; genus Desulfotignum; species Desulfotignum phosphitoxidans. Next base: position 124,211 of record NZ_APJX01000002.1, on the reverse strand, counting down.
TCCACTTTCTGATCATGAACGGAAATCCCCATGGCAACCAGCTGACCCCTGAGTTGATCCGCCGTGGCCCAGTCTTTATTTTCCCGGGCCGCCTGCCGTTGTCTGAGCAGGTCTTTCACCTGCTGAGAACAAATGGGTTGGTGATTGAATTCACACACCTGAAAAATCCGGTCCATTTCCTGCAATCCGGACAGAATAAGATCCGCGTCCCGATTTGAAATGCGGTGCCGACTGATCAGGGTATTGATGGTTTTGATGCCGGCCAGCAGGGCGGCCAGGGCTGCGGACACCTTTAAATCATCGGCCAGGGCCGTTAAAATGCCCTGGCGGATATCATACATCAGCTGGTCGATCTCCCCGGGGGGCAGATCTTTGACCTGATCCCCGCCGGACCGAAGCTGCTCCAGCAGGGCAATACACCGGTTGATCCGGTTTAATGTGGCCCGGGCATCGGTCAAAGACCGTTCCGACAGCATCAAACCCCGGCGGTAATGCCCGGACAACAGCCAGAACCGGATGGTTCCGTCATCCCATCCCAGATCCGCCAATGTGTCCAGGGTCAGGTCATGGATGGATGCCGCCCCCAAAGACCCGTCATACTGCACGGGGTCGCAATGCAGCCACACATGGGCCAGTTCCCGGTCTTGGGCGGCCCGGGCAATGGCCCGCTCATTTTCATGATGGGGGAAAACCAGTTCCCGGCTGCCGGCATGAATATCAAAAGGCACCCCTAAAAACAGCATGGACAAGGTGGCACATTGCAGGTGCAAAGAGGGCCGGACCTGCCCCCATTCGGTTTTCACACCGATTCCCCGGCGCAGTTCCGACAACCGGACCCGTTTGAACAAGGTGAAGTCCCGGGGATTTTGTTTTTCATATTCATCTAAGTCCACGGTGGCGCCCACCCGAATTTTCTGGATATCCATCTTGGACAGATGCCCGTATTCCGCCACCTTTGAGATATCAAAATACACGGAATGCAGTTTTTCATAGGCATATCCTTTGTCCAGCAGTTTCCGGGTCAAATCCGCCATATCGTTGAAATGGGCCGACACCCGGGGGAACGCCTGGGCCGGACGAATTTTCAACCGCTGCAGGTCCTGGTGAAACGCCTGAATATAAGGACGTGTAAATTCCACCACATCCTGACCGGCCCGGTTCGCTCCGTCAATGGTGCGGTCATCGTAATCCGTGATATTGATCACATGGTTGACATCCACTTTGTGAAATGCCAGGTACCGCACCAGCAGGTCCGTGAACACATACCGCCTGAAACTGCCGGGATCCAGGCGCTGATACACGGTGGGACCGCAGGTGTAAATGGAAATGGTATCGGGTTTCACCGGTTTGAACGGTTGTTTTTTTCCGCTTCGGGTATCAAACAGATGCAGCGGCACTTTCTGCTGCACTGAAAACAAAGAGGTGGACAGGTACCGCTCCCCGGAATCCGGAAAAATTACCACCACCACCCCTTTTTCAAGGGTTTGCGCCTCCTGGATGGCTGCGGCCATGGCAGCCCCGGCACTCATGCCCACAAACAACCCTTCTTTGACCGCCAGTTGCCGGGCCGTGTCAAAAGCCAGGGCATCGTCGATGTTCAGAATTTTGTCCAGCCTGGTTTTGTCATAAATTTCAGGGGTATAGGATTCCTTCATGTTTTTAAGCCCTTGAATCCCATGGCCCAGAAACGGTTCCGCACACACCATGCGGGTTTTCGGACTGTGTTCCCTGAAATACCGGGACAGGCCCATCAACGTGCCGGATGTCCCTACGGACGCCACCACACTGGCCGGTTTTTCCGGAACCTGGGCCATGATTTCCGGACCCGTGGTATGGTAATGGGCCTGCCAGTTGGCCGGGTTGTTGTACTGATCCGTAATAAAATATTTTTCCGGATTTTCCCGGGCCAGGCGATAGGCTTCTTCAATGGCGCCGTCCGATCCCAGGTGCTTAGGCGTCAGAATGATTTTCGCTCCCCGGGCTTTAAGAATCCGCTTACGCTCTTCACTGGCGTTTTCAGCCATGGTCAAGGCCAGCCGGAATCCTTTAACAGCGCAGACCATGGCCAGGCCGATGCCGGTATTACCCGAGGTGGCTTCGATCACGGTTTTATCTTTTGTGAGCCGGCCGGACGCTTCACCTGCCTGAATCATGTACAGGGCAGCCCGGTCCTTGATGGAACCGCCCGGATTCATGTATTCAAGCTTGGCAAACATCCGCACACCCGGATTCGGATTCATCTGCTGAATTTCCACGACCGGGGTGTTGCCGACGGCATCTAAAATTGTCACTGTCATAAGGGGTCCTTTCCAAACCGAAACCGGATTCCAGCTTGACTTTTACACCATAAAATGGCTTTATACAGTAATTTTAACCACAGCGCAATTGGTTACCAGGTGTTTCATGGGCAGTGTCTTTCTGTTTAAAAATCGGCAATGGTCTGAACCGGTGCGGGGTATTATTCTGCCTGTGGTCCGCATTTTGTGCTGTTGTCTGATCCTTTTTTCCGGCCGTGCATTGACGGCAGCGCCATTCGAAGACCCCGAAGCGGTTGTCTGGAATTTGTCAGCAGACACTGTTGCGTATGACCGGCACACTGATGTGTATACCGCGCAGACAAACGTGGTGATCACCGGCGGGAAAACCCGGCTGGAAGCGGATTATGTGGAGTTTTCAAATGCCACCAAAGACGTGCTGGCCAAAGGTCATGTAAAAATGATCTCCGGCGGGGATGTGATTTCCTGCAATACCATGCAGGTGAATCTGATCACGGAAACCGGTCTGATCGACAAAGGGACTGTTTTCATCCAGGAAAATCACCTGTATATCCATGGGGAACAGATCCGCAAGACCGGAAAATTCACCTATGATGCCCAAAAAGGAGCCATCACCTCGTGTGACGGAGATACGCCGGACTGGAAAATCACCGGCAGGGATGTCAAAGTCACCATCGAAGGATATGGATTTGCAAAAGATACCGTTTTCTGGGCAAGAAACATGCCTGCACTGTATTCTCCGTTTCTGGCATTTCCGGTAAAAACCCAGCGGCAGTCCGGACTGCTCATGCCGGAAATCTCTACATCCGACCGCCAGGGCTTTGTCTATGAACAGCCGTTTTTCTGGGCCATTTCCCCTGAAAGCGATGCCACGTTTTACACGGGATACCTGTCGGACCGGGGGCTTAAAATAGGTGCGGAATACCGGTATGTGGCCGACGATATTTCCAAAGGCATCTGGCAGGTGGATTTTCTGTCCGATGACAAAATCGATGACGGGACCTCCGCCACCAAAGACTATCAGTTTGACAGCACTCCCCAGCGCACCAATACCGATCGGTACTGGCTGCGGGGAAAAAGTGACCAGGCCATGGCCCTTGGATTTTCCGCCCGGCTGGATGTGGATGTGGTGTCGGATCCGGATTATCTGCTGGAGTTTCGAGAGGGACTCTCCGGGTACAACACCAGTGACCGGATATTTGATGATGTATTCGGCCGGGACCTGGACGAATATGATGACACCGTTCGAAAAAACAGCTTGACCCTCTACCAAACCTGGAACAATTTTTCATTGAACATCCAGACACTTTGGTACGACGATGTCATCGCCCGGCAGACCCACATTGACGACAACACTCTTCAGACGCTTCCTGGCATTGAATTCGGCAGCTCCCGCATGGATGTCGGCACCACAGGCATCTATTACCAACTGGATTCGGAATTCCGGTCTTTTTTCCGTCAGGACACCATAAATACCGCCACCAATGGAAGGAAAACAGCCAAAGTCAACGGCCAGCGGCTGGATATGTATCATCGGTTTTATTATCCCACAAGACTGGCCAAGGCGTTTTCTTTTGAACCTTTCATGGGCCTGCGTGGCACTGCCTATCATACAGACAGTTACACAGATATCCACGGGGAAGATGATCCGTTCCGATTTCGGGGACTTTATGAACTCGGCGGTGACCTGTCCACCAGTTTGAGCCGGGTTTTTACGGCAGATACCGGTTTTTCCGACAAAATCATGCACCAGGTCACACCGGGCATCAGTTATCATTTTCAGCCCTACGATGATCAGGATGATCTTCCATATTTCGACTCTCTGGATGATATCGAAGAAGTCAACCAACTCACATGGTCGTTCACCAACCGGTTTATTGCCAGAAAATCAGTCACCGGATCGGATGACGTCATCCGGAATACTTACCGGGAACTGGGCTGGATCAAATTGTATCAGGACTACAGCATTAAAAATGAACGGGACAATCTTGAAGCTGAAGACAGGCCCTGGTCCGACATTCAACTGGATATCAGAGTCTATCCATTTTCTTTCTTGTCTTTGAGAACCGATCTGGCCTGGTCTCCGTATAATTATCATTTTACTGAGCTGAACTTGAACACCACGGTGACCACGCCCCGGGGAGATGCCATCACCACGTCATACCGTTATGAACTGGAGACCCAGGAATCCTGGTACACCCGGCTTGATTTGCGGATCACACGGTCTCTGGCTGCGTATCATTCCTTTGAAAAAGATCTGGAAGGTGATACCACCATTGAAACCCGCACGGGCGTCCGACTGAAAAGCGCCTGCTGGGCCATGGGGCTTGAACTTCAGGAATCTGATACGGATACCCGCATCGCTTTTATGATCAGTCTGAAAGGAATTGGAGAGTTTGGTTCACAATGACACATGCATTTCACTGGTTGGCTCTGTTGACAAGGAGCAATTTTGAACAGGTGGTGTTTGAGCAAATCGCCAAAAAAAAAATAGACGCGTTTTTACCCAAAACCAAAAAACTGAGCCGGCGCAAAGACCGGAAAAAAATCATCGAAGTCCCATTGTTTCCCGGGTATCTATTTGTCAAATCCAGTATGGACCCTGGCTGTCAACTGACTGTTCTAAAAACCTTGGGCGCAGTCCGGTTTCTGGGAAACGATCAGGGGCCGATCCCGGTGCCGGAGACCCAGATCCATTCGCTTCAGCTGTTAACGGCAGCGGATTGCGATCTGGTCACGGGCGTCTGTTCCCGGCTGACCCAGGGGGACCCGGTCATAGTGATGGAAGGACCCATGGCCGGTGCCAGAGGCGAATTTATCCAGTACCGGGGCAAAGGCAAAATCATTATAAAAATCCATTTGTTAGGCCAGTATGCCGGCGTGGAAATTAATGAGAACCAGGTGGAAAAAATACCACACCACCTGTCATAACTCCTTGACTTTTTATTTATTTTTAAATATTCAACTACAGATGCAACTTTTCATAATCAAAATAGAGGATGTATGAACAAGCTTGAATTGATTTCCGCATTAAAAGACCGGACAACACTGACCAAAGCAGAAGCGGCGGAAGTGGTCAGAATTTTCTTCGACGCGCTCTCCGATGCATTTGTCAAAGGACAACGGATTGAAATCAGGGGATTTTGCAGCTTTCATATCAAGGAATACAAAAGCTATATGGGACGGAACCCCAAAACCGGGGACAAGGTACAGATTCCCCCCAAACGGCTCCCGTTCTTCAAATGCGGCAAAGAACTCAAGGAACGGGTGGATTATTAGCCTCATGCTTCAGAAATCTTATGTCAGTTCATAAAAATGATTTCCCCACCGCTCTGTCGGAACTCAACCGGATCATTGAAACCCGAAATATCCCCAATGCAATTCTATTCACGGGCAATCCCGGTTCAGGAAGAAAACAGGCTGCCTTCAGGTTTGCCAAAGGGATCAACTGTACTGCAGGTGCAGGCCAGGGATCTGTCTGCAATGACTGCCGGTCCTGCAAAAAAATAGACGCAAACCAGCATCCGGACATGATTGTTGTCGCTCCTTTGGATCCCCGGAAAGCCATCACCATCTCCCAGATCAGGCAGATCACAGCACAAACAGGGACCCGGCCCCATGAAGCCGCATTCCGCATGGTGCTGATCACGGATGCCGACCGGATGAACACCCAGGCCCAGAACGGGTTGCTCAAAGAACTGGAAGAGCCCCCTGAAAATACTTTTTTCATTCTCATGGCAAAAGAGCGGTCTGCACTGCTGCCCACCATCCTCTCCCGGTGCCGGTCATTGCGGTTTCCCCCTTTGTCGGGACCGGCACTGGCTGCGCATCTGTGCGAGCAGTATCCCATTGATGCCCAATGGGCCGGTATTGCCGCTGCCACCGCCGGTACCGACCAGAACCTGGCGGCAACCCTGGTCCATCCGGCAGACGACAATTTGTCAAAAACTCCCAAAACCGGCAAGACATCCGGCATAGACTGGTATTCCACCCGGCTCTGGCTGATCCAACAGCTGTGTGACCTGATTTCCGGATCCGCATCCCAAAAAATCCACACGGCCCTGGGGTTGTCCGGATTTTTAAGTCAGGACCCGGACGGGGTGATTCCCGGGCTGGCCGTCATGAGAACGTTTTTCAGGGATTTGTGTGTGTTCCGGCATGCACCGGAAAAAATTGTGAACCGTGACTGCTCAGACCGTTTTCAAAAACTGGCCCCGGATATCCGTGACAACGACGCACTTTTCTGGATGGATGAACTGCATGAAACTGAAAAACGGCTGGCATCCAACAGCGCCATCCGCATGACCCTGGACCGTTTCTTTTTGAAACTGATACCTATTTAAGGAAAACCCCCATGACCCAAGTGACAGGCATTCGATTCAAACCCGCCGGCAAAATTTATGATTTTGACAGCCAGGACCTTGTCCTTGAAATGGATGACCGGGTGATTGTTGAAACCGAGCAGGGATTAGGGTTTGGCGTGGTGGTAAAGCCGCCCGAAAAAACCGATACCAGCGCCAGAAATCTCAAACAGGTCATCCGTGTCGCCACCCGGGATGATTTTGTCCGGCGCCAGGAACTGATGGCCCTGGAAGCCGAAGCCCACGCGTTCTGCAATCAGTGCATCAACAAACTGAATCTGCAGATGAATCTGTTTTGTGTCGAAAGCACGTTTGACAGAAACAAGCTCACTTTTTTCTACACAGCGGACGGCCGGGTGGATTTCAGGCAATTGATCAAGCTGCTGGTCAAGGAATACAACCTGCGTATCGAGATGCGCCAGGTGGGAATCCGGAATCTGTCAAAACATTGTGGTGGTATCGGAAAATGCGGGCGGGAGTTCTGCTGTTCTTCGTTCATGCACAATTTTGAACCCATTTCCATTAAAATGGCCAAGGAACAGGGATTGTCCTTAAACCCCACCAAAATATCCGGTGTGTGCGGACGGCTCATGTGCTGTCTGACATTTGAGAATCAGACCTATCAGCACTTGAAAAAACAAATGCCCCGGATGGGAAAACCATTGACCCTGGCCCAGGGTAAAGGCAAAGTCATCCGCCAGAACATTCTGAAACAAACGGTCACCGTCAGAATGGACGACCACACGGAAATCGAAGCCGCATTGTCTGACATACAGCCAACCGATTAACCCGCCTTGTCATCACCCGACAGGGCAGCAACCACACAGGATCTGCCATGGAAACACCCACACAGTTTTTCAGCACCCCCATATATTATGTGAACGCCAAACCCCATTTGGGTCATGCCTACACCACCATTGCCGCGGATGTGGCCACCCGGTTCAAGCAGATGGACGGATATGACACCTATTTTCTCACGGGCACGGATGAACATGGAGATAAGATTGTTCAAGCTGCGGACAAGGAGCAGCAGAGCCCCCGGGAATATGTGGATCAAATCAGCCGTCTGTTTCAGGATCTGTGGCCAAAGCTCAATATAGGAAACAACCAGTTCATCCGCACTACCCATCCGGACCATATCCGGGTCGTGGAGATGCTTCTGACCCGGATCCATGACCGGGGGGACATCTATTTTTCCAGCTATGAAGGATTGTACTGTTTCGGGTGTGAACGATTCTACCAGGAACGGGAACTGGTGGACGGCAAATGTCCGGACCACGGGGTGGCACCGTCTGCGATCAAGGAATCCAATTATTTTTTCAAAATGAGCCAGTACCAGGACTGGCTGATCGACCACATCAAAACCCATCCCGGATTTATCCACCCGAAACAGTATGAAACTGAAATCCTCTCATTTTTAAAAGAACCGCTGGAGGATCTGTGCATCTCCCGGCCCAAATCCCGTCTCACCTGGGGCATCACCCTGCCCTTTGACGACAATTTTGTCACTTATGTGTGGTTTGACGCGCTGACCAACTATATCTCGGCCTTAGGATATCCGGACGGACCGCTGTTCACAAAATTCTGGCCCTCGGCCCGGCATTTTGTGGCCAAAGACATCATCAAACCCCACGGCATTTACTGGCCCATCATGCTCAAGGCTGCAGGCATCGACATTTACAACGGGTTGAATGTCCATGGCTTCTGGAACGTGTCCGGCAGCAAGATGTCCAAATCCATCGGCAATGTCACTGATCCCGTTGCCGTCACCGACCGGTACGGGGTGGATGCGTTCCGGTATTTTCTGATGCGGGAGATGGTATTCGGGCTGGATGCCAATTTCACCGAAGATGTGCTGGTCTCCCGGATCAACTCGGATCTGGCCAATGATCTGGGCAACCTGTTTTCCCGGGTGTTGTCCATGAACCTGAAATATTTCAAGGGCCGGGTCCCGGACCCCAGCGGGACAGATTTTCCCGATCTATCCCTGGAAACAGACGCGCAAACAACCATTCAACACTTCAAAGACGTCATGGCCGCCTATGAGTTTCACAAAGGGGTGGAAGTAATCTGGGGGTTCATTTCCCGCATGAACAAATATATCGATACCCATGAACCCTGGCGTCTGGCCAAGGAACCGGATGAACGCCTTCGACTGGAAGCCGTGATCGGAAATCTGCTGGAAGGATTGCGCACTGTGGCCTGTCTGATCTATCCCGTGATGCCGGAAACCAGCGCAAAAATGCTCCGGGGATTGTGTATGGTCCTGCCGGAAACCGGATTTTTCCCTCTGGAAGAGATCGGAAAATGGGGACAGATGTCTGCCCGTGCCTGTCTTGAAAAACCGGACAGCCTGTTTCCCCGGGTGGATGTCCTGAAAAAAACGGCACATTGAAACAGCGCCATGTGTAAAGGAACTCCCAGGTTTTGACATCCTTTAGTAACCAAAATTCCTGGCGCAGACAGCAGGCATCATTCCTGCTCGCCCAAAGGAAAAAATCCTTTTTCCAAAAATGGGGCAAACCGTTTCTGGCTGTCTGCCTGATTGCCGGAGCAGTTGCCGGAGGCTGGGCTTTTTTCACTGTTTTTTCAACCGGTTCCAATGGCAATGAACAAACAGCCCCGCAGATTTCCAAGCCCACGTTAAAACCCCCGGTACCCCTGACCCGGGCCCAGGTCAGAGAAATGATCCGGGATGAGGATCTGGTGAACGCGGGCCGGAACGTTTTCCCGGCAACAACCCCCCAGGGCATTGTACAGGTAGTAACATACCTGGATGTGAATCTGACCGGATTTCTCAATGCCACCCTGGATCACCTGAAAACATTGACCCGGGGTAAACCCACACAGATCGCCATGGTGGTCATGGACGGGCATCAGGGACATATTCTGGCCATGGCCGGATTTGACCTGGAAGACAAGGAAGCCAATCCCTGCACCCGGGCCGTGTATCCGGCTGCCAGCATTTTCAAGATTGTCACGGCTGCCGCTGCCATGGATGAACTCAATTTTTCCCCGAAAACCCCGCTGTATTTTAACGGCAATAAGTACACCTTGTATAAACGGCAGCTCAAGGATGTGAAAAACAAATACACGGTCAAGGTCACACTTGAAGAGGCATTTGCACAATCCATCAACCCGGTTTTCGGCAAACTGGGCCAGACGTACCTGGGCCGCGAAGACTTGTCCGCCTATGCCCAGGCCTTTGGATTCAACCAGACCCCGGACACGGACCTGATGTTTGACACCGGACTGTTTCATATGGAAGACAATCAATTTCATCTGGCGGAACTCGGATGCGGATTCAATCGGGATACCCTGATTTCCCCGCTGTTCGGGGCCATGATGATTACGCCTTTGCTCAATAAAGGGCAGACGGTTGTGCCGGCAGTGATCAGTCATGTCATGGATGTGGACGGGAATCTCATTTACCAGCACATTCCGGCCCGGTCTGCCACGGCCATGACACCGAAATCTGCGGCCGCCATGATGGGCTTGATGGAGAAAACCGTCCTCCATGGCACTGCCAAAAAATCCTTTGGGTCTTTTTCCCGGGACAACGTGCTGTCCAAACTGACGATCGGCGGAAAAACCGGATCTTTATCCAATCGGGAACATACCATCAAATATGACTGGTTCACCGGGTTTGCCAAAGAAAAAAACGGGCCCCGGGCCATCACGTTTTCCGTGATGGTAGGACATGGAAAATACATCGGTACCCGGGCGGCGTCCCATGCCCGATCCCTTATCAAACAATACTTTACATCCCCTGCGTCATCCGACTGACCCGTGTGTGCAGGCATCTTTTTTTAAGCTGGATTCAATTTTAATCACATAACGGAGGCTTTATGATACTGCCCTGGATATTTGTTGCATGCAAACAGGTGTTTTTCTGGTTTTTTCGCCACATCCATATCGGAAAATCCCTGGATCAGGTCCGTGAAAATACCCTTGTGCTGTTTCCCCGCAGGCCCAATTGTCTGTGCTGCGGTATCTGCGCGCTGGTGGCTTTCAAAGCCCAGGGGCCTGCATCTGAACAAGCAGATGCCTTGCAAGACAGAATCGATCATCTGACATCCCTGATGTCAGAATCAGATCCGGAATCCCTGTTCTCCGATCCGGACCGGTACTGCCCGACAGATGAGGATTTAATACAGATCTGGGAATCGGCCCGGGCCCTGAAACAGGAAACTGTGTTCAACACCCTGTTTTTTGATTCCGCACAGATTCAAACCCTGTCCCGGATGACCCACACAATGTCTGAAATCATCACCCAATGGCAGGACCGGTTCAACCGGTCAAAACCGACCCTGCCGCCCCGGACGGTGGAGATTCTCTCTGTTCGCCTGGAAAAACTGAAAGACATTCTCTGGTGCCTGGAGCAAGAGGTGCTGGGAAATATTTCAGCCATAGCCGATCTGATGCCGCCGGATCTTTTTATAGACAGCCGTTCCGAGAATCTGAAAATATTTCAACGCATCAATGCCGTGCTTAACAGCATGGACCGGCTGGAGGTTCGGGGACGCGATTCCGCGGGTATTTCCGTGCTGTTCACCCTGAATTCAGATGAATTTAACCGGTTCAAAACCCATCTGACCGAAGCCGGATTAACCCATCTTTTGAAACAACGGACCAACAGATCGGTGCTGGCCAACAACTGCATCAACATCAATGACCCGATTTCTGACACCCCCGACCAGACATCCATTTCGTTTGTTTATAAATTTGCCGCTGAAATCGGCGCACTGGGGGACAATATCGCCTTTATCAGAACCCAGGTTCGAAATGATCTGATTCTTCAGGCTTTGGCCGGTTTTAAATTTGACACGCTTTCGGTGAGTGCCCATACCCGATGGGCATCGGTCGGAGACATTACTGAAGCCAACTGCCATCCAGTGGACAATACCCCGGCGGACAAGGAGATTGACACCATGGGAATCATTCATGTGTGCCTCAACGGGGATATTGACAATTATCTGGAACTCAAGACCGAATACGAAGCCCTGTATGACAAAATTCACCCCCAGATCAATACGGACACCAAACTGATTCCGTTGCAGATCCAGCATTACCTGAAACAGGGTGCATCCATTGAAGACGCGTTCCGGCAGGCGGTCAACGATTTTGACGGGTCCCATGCCATTTCCATGCACACCGACCTGGCTCCGGGTAAATTGTTTCTGGCCCAGAAAGGCAGCGGACAGGCGATTTTTGTGGGCATTGCCCCGGATCACTACATTGCCGCATCCGAACTGTACGGGGTGGTGGAGGAAACGGTTGAATACATCAAACTCAACGGGGGGGAATCCGGGCAGATTGTGATCCTGGACCAGAAATCACCCGGCGGCCTTGAAGGCATTCAATCCTTTTTCTATGATGGACAAACCCTTGACGTCACCCATGCGGATGTGCGGATCAGTCAGATCACAGCCCGGGATATCGACCGCCAGGGATTTGCCCACTATTTTTTAAAAGAGATCAATGAAGCCCCGGTTTCCGTGGAAAAAACCCTGGAAAACACATTCACAAAAAACCCGGAATCCGGGCTTCTGGAAATCCGGCTGCCGGAATCTGTGTTGCCCCGGATTATTCAAACGGAACTGGCCGCCGGAAAACTGAAGAAAATCTTTTTCATCGGACAAGGCACCGCCGGGGTGGCGGCCCGGGGCTGTGCCAATCTGCTCAACACCTATCTGGGAGATTTTACATGCGATATCCGGGCCTTGAAATCATCTGAACTGTCCGGTTTCTGCATGAATGAAAATGATGATTCCGCCACTTCCATGTCCAACACTCTGGTGGTGGCCATCAGCCAGTCCGGCACCACCACGGATACCAACCGGACCGTGGATATGATCCGGGCGGCCGGCGCCAGGACCCTGGCCATTGTCAACCGCCGGGATTCCGATCTCACCTTTAAGGTGGACGGGGTGTTTTACACCAGTTCCGGCCGGGACATTGAAATGTCAGTGGCCTCCACCAAAGCGTTTTACGCCCAGCTCACCGCCGGCGCGGTGCTGGGATTGTACATGGCCGGAATCATCGGGGCCAGATCAGCGGAATATATCACCCGGGAAATTCAGGAACTGCAAGCGATTCCGGACAAAATGCGCACGGTTCTGGCCATGCGGGATATGATCCGGGCTTCGGCCCAACGTCTGGCCATCTCCAAGAGCTATTGGGCCACGGTGGGATCCGGCGCCAACAAAACCGCTGCCGACGAAATCCGCATTAAATTGTCTGAACTGTGCTACAAAACCATTTCTTCCGATTACGTGGAAGACAAGAAACACATTGATCTGTCTTCTGAACCTTTAATCATTGTATGCGCCGCAGGGACAAGGGAAAGTGTGCTGGCCGACATTGTCAAGGATACCGCTATTTTCCATGCCCACAAGGCAGCACCCATTGTCATTACCACCCGGGACGAGGACCGGTTCGATCTGTATGCAGCGGACGTGTTCAAGGTACCGGAAATCAATGAACCTTATGCACCGATCCTCAACACCCTGGTGGGGCACCTGTGGGGATATTATGCCGCCCTTGCCATCAACGAGGGATCCCGGTTCATTTATCAGTGGCGGACCCGGGTCCAGGAAATCCTGGATGAATACATTGCCCAGGGACATAATGAATATGAAGTGATCCTGGAAGAAAAATTCAGGGAACACATTGCCGAATTCTACAATCTTTTCACAAAAAAACGGCGGGAAAACGGATTTCCTGCAGCCATGGGACTGGACAACGCCACCAACATCACGCTGTTGCTCAAATATTTATCCGGCCGGCTCCCGGTATCGGACTTTGAAATTGATTTTCTGACCAAAGGAACACCAGCCAACATGCTGGATACGTTTTTCAAAAACCTGAACCTGGCCATCAACAACATGGCCCGGCCCGTGGACGCCATCAAGCATCAGGCTAAAACGGTGACCGTGGGCACCAGCCGGATCAAGGAAACGTTCCAGGGCCTGGTGTTTGATGAGCTGGCCCGCCATGATATTCAGATCTCCCAGATCACCAACAAAAACGTGCTGGTCATCAAGCGTCTTCAGGAAGTCATCGCTCAAGTCAACGGTGGGCTGTTGTATCAGATCACCGGACTCAACCTGCTGGGGGACGTCACGTCAGACACCCGGATCACCGTTGTGGAAAAAACCGGCACACTGGTCAATGAAATCTCCCGGGTGGAAACCGATCCCAAGCTCAAAGGCACCAAGAATATCATTGTCCGGGAAGGCAATGTTTATATCGGCAAGGGCCGGAAGGATAAAAAAAGCATTCTGGTGATTCCAGTCCTGTCCGCAGCTTCAGACACGTCCAACATCATTGAATACATCCTGTCTTTGAACGTGGATTTCAAATCGTCGGAATCCGTCACCCTGCTGAAGAAAATCAAGGCGTTGGGCGGCAAATACACCCGGATCAAAGACTGGATTCTGGAAAGCGAAAACATCGCATGGGATGACAAGTTTCTCAACCTGGTGCCCGTGGAAACTTTGTTCGGGGAGACGGCAGAACAGGTGGTAGCGGCCATCATCAAAAAAATCGGATGACCGCTGCCTGACATCTGTTACAGGGCGATCCATGTTCTTTTTCGAATTTTTGAATACAGGGTCGCCCCCAGCAGAACCATGCAGGAAAACAGATGCAGCAGGTCCAGGCTGATGATCACATTATGGGAAACAAATACGCCGGACAGGTTTTTCACCACCAGGACACTCCCGGTGACAACTAGGCCGGCCAGGCTGACAATCTTTACCCAGGCCATGCCGGTCAGCCGGCCTTTGTTCACGGGATTTTGTCGGGAAACACTCAGTTTCCGACTCAAAACAGCATCTATTCCGACATAGGCCCCCAACGCCAGAAGCAGGGCCGCCATGATATAATGCATGGCATGGGTGACATAAAACTGTGCCAGCCACCCCAGTCCGGGAATATCAGAAATATAGTATCGGGCAAATATCGGCATCTGGGCAAATCCGGACAGGGTGATGAAAAATAAAATCAGGCCGTAAATCAGGCGACGTCCTTTGAAATAATCCGTCATCACGCCTCCTCTTTGATGTGCTTGTAAAATTTACCCAATGCGGCGGCCGCACCGGCCACCGGGGCGATCACCAGGGCCAGGGCCAGATTGGACCCGTCGGCCATGGTATCTTTAACCGGGTTCAGGTGGGGCTTTCCCTTGCCGGTGTTATAGGTGAGCTGATCAAAAGGCACCGGAGACACGTAAATGGTATGGGTGCCCCCGTTTTCTTCCAGGCCGTAGAGATACCCATCCATCTCTTTGGCCCGTTCCCGGGCCAGTTCAATGATTTCCGAGCGTCGACCGATCACCTGAACTTCTTCCGGGCAGGCTGCAATGCAGGCGGGCTGTTCGCCTTTTTCCAGTTTCTGGTAACACCGGTCACATTTGTACATCACCCCGTTGCCGGCAAAGGCAGGCAGGATGTCAAGGTACAACCCCACCCCGGTCTGGCGCTGTGGAATATCCCAGGGGCAGACGTTTTTACACTTGGAACCGCCCAGGCAGATTCCGGAATCGATCCGGGACAGCCCGTTGGGTTCCTGCTTGGCTGCTCCCCAGGGACACAGCTTGACGCAGGGCGGGTTCTGGCAGTGCATGCAGCGTCTGGGGATGGTCAAAGTAATCTCTTTGCCGTCCTTGACACCGGTGGCATACTGGATGTACAGCCAGTTATAGGGGGTCAGCCGGTCGGTGACATCCCTTTTCTCCGACCAGTCTTCCACCGGGACCCGGGCCGGAACCATTTTTGGGAAGGGTTTTTCCGGTTCCGGAAACTTGTGGGCATTGGCATCTTTACAGGCATACACACATTCTTCGCACCCGATGCACCGACTGATATCGATCAGCGTGGCCAGGGGCTCTTCATGGGCATTTGTGGCCGCGTTTGCCAGACCGGTGCCAGCCACCGCAGTACCGGCCGCAAACACAGTGGATTTTAAAAACTGACGTCGTGAAACTGAAGACTGCATGGCAACCTCTTTTTTTTCGCTGACAATTATTATTGTTTGACAAAGTCCTGAAAACTCATGGTGAGATAGCTTTCCGTGCGGATATACTTGAGAATCTTCAACAATTGAGATCCGTCCACATACCCGGGAAGATTGCTGATCCGATCCCCTTCCGGCGTCAGAAACCACATGGTGGGCAGGCCGGTCACCTGCCAGGTCTGGGACAGGGTCTGATTTTGATCCGTATCCACGGAAATACTGACAAAATGATCGTCCAGGTAATCCTGAACTTTTTCATCCAGAAACGTGGTCTGCTTCAGTTTGGTGCAATAGGTACACCATTGGGCGTAAAAATAAAGAAACACGCTTTTGCCCTGATTTTTGGCCCGAGTCAGTCCCGGGGTATAATCGTTCCAGTCAATGCCGGCCCTGTCTGGTCCCGGTTTTCCGGCATCCGTTACACGGGCCGTTACCGTTTCCGTTACACTTTGTGTCCCTGTATCTTCAGATTCTTGTGCCGGCTTTTTTCCCGGCGGGGTGCCGACAAACCAGTATACACCTGCCAGTCCCATCACGACCAGAATGACCACCAGCACCTGTTCTTTTTTCATTTATGGATATCCTTTCAATTTATTGCGTATCACAAAATTCTGTCTGTATATTTGCAAAACAATTGCAAACATGATGCCAACTGTTCAAATATCTATTTTCCCCGGTTTTCCAGGATAATGCCATGTTTTTTCATCCGTTTCCATACCGTTACCCTGGATACACCCAGAATCTCTGCGGCCCGGGTCTGATTACCGTCCGCCTGATGCAGCGCATCCACCAGAGCGGTTCTTTCCGACTGTTTCACCGGGATCGCGCCAATCGTTGCCCCGGATTTCAACTCCCGTCCCAAAACCGGGGCCGGGACCTCGCCATCCGGCAAGTCTTTGAGCAGTTTGTCCGGCAGATGTTCGATTCCGATGCTTTTTCCCTTGGCCAGTACAAATGCATATTCCACGGCATTGCGCAGTTCTCTGATGTTTCCGGGCCAGGGGTAGGCCACCATGATCCGCATGGCCTGGGGCGTGAAACCCAGAATGTTTTTTTGGGTTTTTTTGGCCAGAATCGTGATAAAATGCTGGATGATCAGCGTGATATCATCTTTTCGATCCCGCAGGGGCGGACAGATCACGGGAAACACGTTGATCCGGAAAAACAGATCCTCCCTGAACCCGCCATTTCGGATCATGGTTTCCAGGTTCCGGTTGGTGGCGGTGATGATACGCACGTCAATGGGAATGGACCGGTTGTCTCCCACCCGCTGGATCATCTGCTCTTCCAGCACCCGAAGCAGCTTGACCTGGACTGACAACGGAATATCACCGACTTCATCCAGAAACAGGGTGCCCTGGTGGGCTGCTTCAAACCGGCCGATACGATCGGCAGCCGCCCCGGTATACGCCCCTTTGACATGGCCGAACAGTTCGCTTTCCAAAATGGTTTCACTCAACGCGGCACAATTGACCTTGATAAACGGTTTGTCAGCCCGGTTTCCGGTTTCGTGCAACGCTTTGGCCACCATCTCCTTGCCCGTACCGCTTTCTCCTAATATGATCACCGGTGTATCCAGCGGCGCCACCCCCTGGATGTGTTCAAACAGGTTCTGCATCACCGGTGTTCGGCCGATGATCCCGTGAAATCCGTCATCGATATGATAAATGCGCTTAATGGATGCCAGCTCGTTTTTGTAACTGATATTTTCTGAAATATCTTTAAGGGTTTCCACCGCGCCGATGATTTCGTCCTGCTCGTCATACAGCACGGTGGCGGTTTTAACAATGGGGATGGTCTGTTTCCGGCTGTCTGTGATCATGCATTTCTTATCCCTTACCAGGCCCTGGGAAAACAGCTGACACCAGTCTTTACCTGTTCCAATACCTTTGATGTCACACCCGGTGCAGTTGAGTATGCGGCAGGATTTACCGATGAGCTGATCTTCGGAATACCCGGTCATGAGCTGGGCCGAATGATTGGCTGCCACAAAAATGCCCTGTGCATCCACCAGAATGATCCCGTCCTGGACTGAATCGATGATTTTCCGCCAGTGATTTCCAATTTTCATGACTGTCTCCTGTTAACTATGGTTGACAGACAACTTAACACAATATTAACATGATGGCAACAAGTTAATAGCTGTTGCGGGGCTTCATTTTTTTACAACCTGTACGTCATTCCCTGTCAAACAAGGAGATGACGCTTTTTTTACAAAGGATTTTTTTCAGTGGCACACGTGTTGCTATACATCTGTGTGCAAAAAAAACCTTGGAATCCATGCGGTTGAATATCGCAAAACAATACCGTTTACTTAACCTGTATTTCAATTTTTTATTCAGGAGAAACCATGAACACACGAACTGCAAAAAAAATTCTGGCTGGCCTGGCCATCGGTATGATGCTGCTGACCGGGGCCGTGACTGCCGGTGCAAACGATTCCTGGCGATTTCATGATATCGTGGAAGCCGATTTTGTCATCGCCCATCTATCGATCCCCATGACGGATAATGTCATGATCATTGACGCCAGACCTTATAAACCCATGTACATCAAAGGGCACATCCCGGGTGCGGTCAGTATTCCGGACACGGATTTTGACAAAAAAACCGATCTGCTGCCCGCAGACAAAAATGCCCTGCTTATTTTTTACTGCGGCGGGCTTGAATGTAAACTCAGCCACAAATCCGCCCAAAAAGCCGAAGCCTTAGGCTACAAAAACGTCAAGGTGTTTGCCAAAGGATTTCCCGAATGGATGGCCCAGCCCGGCGCATATCCTTCAGTGTCTGCTGAATATGTGGCCGCACAGATCGCGGAAAACAAAACGCTTCTGGTGGATGCCCGCCCCCAGAAACCCAAATATGACAAAGGGCACATCCCTTCCGCCATCAGTATTCCGGATACCCGGTTTTACGAACTGTCCGGCAAACTGCCCAGGCTTCTGGAAACCCCCATCATTTTTTACTGCGGCGGGCTGGACTGCCGCCTGAGCCACAAAAGTGCGGCCAAAGCCCTGGTGATGGGATACAAGGATGTGTCCGTGTTTGCCAAAGGGTATCCGGAATGGAAAAAACAGTTTGGTGCGGCTGCCGACACCGTGGCCGTGAAGGCCGGGGAAATGGAAGGGTCCATTGATCTGGAACGGTTCAAAACCATTCTGAACGATCATCCGGAATCCATTATGCTGGTGGACACCCGGGATGCGGATGAATTTGCCAAAGGCCATTTCAACACGGCTGTCAACATTCCGGTGGGAAACCTGGAAGATAAAATTTCCGAACTGCCGGCGGACAAACCCGTGGTGTTTGTTTGTTCCACGGGTGCCAGAAGCGGGGAAGCCTACTATATGGTGCAGGACGTCAGACCCGAACTCAAGGACGTCTATTATGTGGAGGCCCAGATCAGCTTCAAACAAGACGGCACTTACACCATCAAAGCCCCCAAATAACCAGATTCTTGAGTACAATTTTAAACTTTTATCAAACAAACACCTGACAAGGAGTTAACGACATGTTAAAGAAAATAATAATTTTATTCACACTGGCTTTGTTCACTTTGGGATCGGTTTCCGCCGTGTTTGCCGATGATGGACCGGACGGCAACAAACGCAAAGGCAAATACACCTACCGGAAACTGATCAAGGCCTGTCACGAAAGAGGCGAAGTGGAATCCGTCACGCCGACAGTGAGCCCTGCGGATAAAAAAATGGCTGAATGGAAAACCATTTTTGAGTCCGAAAATTTTACCGCCTTTGGATGCCAGCCGGAATGGGATGCTGCGTCTGATGCAGATATTTTAGATATCTATTCCTATTTTTATTCATCTGCCGCAGATTCTCCCACGCCGGCCACCTGCAAATAATTTTTAATTGATGTCCGGTAAGCGGCGGTTTCACCGTTTACCGGACCCATCCGTCACTGCTTTTTTTGGAGGCATTATGGAAAAATACCTGAATCTGAAACTGACGAGCCAAAGCGCTGCTGCCGGATTGTTCTGGACAGCGGTCCTGTTCGTTGCGGCCCTGATGCTCGTCCGGCCCTGTGCGGCATCTGTTGCCAATGCCGCACAACAAGAAGCGTTGGGCATTAAACTGGCCAAACAGGCGGTGCGGGAAGACAAACACTGGACCACGGTGGATCATTCCAAAATCGAGAGACTGAACCAGGATTTCACCTCCGGAGATCAGATCACTCAAGCCTGTCTGTCCTGCCACACGGATGCCTCCATGCAGTTCAAGAAAACCATTCACTGGACCTGGAAAGTGCCGTCTGAAAAACAGGGCATCATGAACGGCAAGGCCGGGCATGCCGTGAACAACTTCTGTATTTCCGGCAATGCCATGGAAGACAAAGGCTGTGTTTCCTGTCATGCCGGGTGGAACGATATCCAGGGAGAGGTCAACTGTCTGGCCTGCCACAGCAAAGAAAAATTCCCGTTCAAAGAAACCTTTGCCGATCTGGCTGCATTTGAAGGAGATGACGATCCGGATCTTGTGGAGATTGTTGATGACCTGCACAGAGGGATCCAACAGGCGGTCCAGAACATCACCCTGCCCCGGCGCAACAACTGCGGGGAATGCCATTTTAAGGGCGGCGGCGGAGACGGCGTCAAACACGGGGATCTGGACACTTCTTTGGCCAGACCCAACCGGATGCTGGATGTGCACATGGCAGAGGATGGCGCGGATTTTGCCTGTACCCGGTGCCACACCACAGTGAAACACCATATTGCCGGGCGGCTCTATACCCGGCCGGCGGCAGCGGAGCGTAAAAGCCTGATTGAAGATGACATGGCTTCCAAGATCACCTGTGAGTCCTGCCACAGCGCCACCCCCCACAAGGCCAGCACCAAAATGAACGACCACACCGACAAGGTGGCCTGCCAGAGCTGTCATATTCCGGAATTCGCCCGGGTCAACCCCACCAAAATGTCCTGGGACTGGTCCACGGCCGGAAAAATGAAGGACGGCAAACCCTATGAGGAAAAAGGGGACTTAGGCAAAGCAGTGTACAAATCCATCAAAGGGACCTTTGCCTGGGCCAAAAATGTGGTGCCCCAATATTACTGGTACAATGGCTCATTTGACAACATCGGCATCAAAGATAAGATCGATCCCCAGCAGATCGTGGAGGTCAGCCATCCATTAGGATCTCCCAATGACCCGGATGCCCGGATTCATCCCTTTAAAATCCACTCAGGCAAACAGCCTTATGACAAAATCAACCAACAGCTGGTGGCACCGCTGCTCTCCGGACCCAAGGGGTTCTGGACCACATTTGACATGAACGATGCCATCATGCGGGGGAATCAGACCCTGGATGTCCCCTATTCCGGCGAATTCGATTATGTAAAAACCACCTATGCCTTTCCCATCACCCACATGGTGGCCCCGGCGGAAAAATCTCTGGACTGCATCCAGTGCCATACCCGGGACAATTCGCGCCTGGCCGGTATCACCGGCATTTACATGCCGGGCCGGGACAAGTTCGCCATTGTGGACACCATCGGTTTGATCGCGGTGCTTGGGGCCCTGGCCGGTGTGACGCTCCACGGACTGGGCCGGTTTTTTACCCGTAACGGCAGGGAGGAATAATTCATGGCTGGTAAAACAATGACCAATGTTTATCTGTATACCCGGTTCGAACGGCTCTGGCACTGGTGCCAGGCATTGATGGTTATCTTTTTAATGATCACCGGATTTGAAGTCCACGGACTGTATACCCTCATGGGGTTTGACACTGCCGTTGAACTGCACAACTTCATCGGCCTTTTCTGGCTGGGGTCCTTTGCTTTTTTCGCTTTCTGGCTCATCATCACGGGTGAATGGAAACAATACATCCCCACCACCCGGAAACTGTTTGACGTGGCCCGGTACTATGCCTGGGGCATTTTTCACGGCCAGGATCACCCGGTACAAAAAACCCCGGGCGCCAAACACAACCCTTTGCAGCGTCTGGCCTACCTGGGTATTTCGGCCATGCTCCTGCCCGTGCAGATGGTTACAGGACTGCTGTATTACCTGTACAACAGCCTGGGAGGTGTCTCGCTGGCGCCCATTGCATTCATTCATACCCTGGCCGCATTCCTGCTGGTGAATTTTTTAATCATTCATCTGTACATGACCACCACGGGCCATTCTTTGTTCAGCCACATCAAGGGCATGATCACCGGATGGGAAGAGATCAGGGATACATCAAAAATTCAGGAGTGGGAAACCAAGGCCACCAGAAAAACCTGATTTCATTCAATTATTTCGGCCCGGCAAAGCCCCGGAAAGCGTTTATGCCTGTCCGGGGTTTTGCTGTTTATCCCTGAATCTTTGGATAAATACAGTTGCATGAAACGATTATGTCTCAAACTGATCCAATGATACACCTGAATCGGTCATATTTTGACATTCAAGGTATCAATCTCCGATTCCCGGATCTCCTTTGCAAACCCCCTTGAAAACCGGTCATATTTTGGATATGGTGTACTTGTTTTCATGATACTTGGCAAACCGTCATGACAGCCTGGCATATGAATTGCTTTTTCCATCAAGAGTTTTGGCTATAAACCATATATCTGGAGGAATCAATGGACCCGGTTTTTTTATCCCGACTGCAGTTTGCCGCAGCCACCATGTTCCATTTTCTGTTTGTTCCCCTGACCCTGGGGCTTTCGGTTCTCATCGCATACATGGAAACCAAATACGCCCGGACCGGGGATAAAACCTATCTTCGAATGACCAAATTCTGGGGCAAGCTGTTTTTGATCAATTTTGCCCTGGGCGTGGTCACGGGCATTACCCTGGAGTTTCAGTTCGGTACCAACTGGTCGCGATATTCCGCCTATGTGGGGGATATTTTCGGATCTTTGCTGGCCATCGAGGCATCGGTGGCTTTTTTTCTGGAATCCACCTTTATCGGCATCTGGATTTTCGGGTGGAAGAAACTGTCCGCCAAGGCTCATGCCGGGGTGATGTGGCTGGTGGCCCTGGCCGGGAACCTGTCGGCCGTGTGGATCCTGATGGCCAACGGATTCATGCAGAACCCGGTGGGATATGTGATCAAAGACGGCCGGGCTGAACTGGAGAGTTTCATGGCCCTGATCACCAACAAACACGGGTTGCTGGAAATCATTCATGTGGTACCGGCATCCCTGTTGCTGGCCTCGTTCTTTATCATGGGCGTGTCTGCCTGGCACCTGCTGAGAAAACAGCATCTGCCCGTGTTTGAACGCTCGTTTCGCATCGGTTTGGTGGTGGGACTGGTCATGGCCTTATTCACCGCGTTCACCGGGGACCTGCACGGGATCAATGTGTCCAAGACCCAACCGGCCAAACTGGCGGCCATGGAATCCCACTGGGAAACCCAGACCCGGGCCCCACTGGTGCTGTTTGCCATCCCGGATCAGGAAAACGAAAAAAATCTCATTGAAATTGGTGCCATTCCCGGTATCTTGAGTTTTCTCGGGTTTCATGATTTCAATGCAAAAGTCACGGGATTGCTGGATATCCCCAAAGATGAACGGCCCCCGGTTTTGCCCACGTTTGTCGGATTTAGAACCATGGTGGGCTTAGGCACCCTGTTCATCCTGCTCACGATTTACGGATGGTTCAAACGCAACAACCTGACGGAAAACCCCACTTACCTGAAAATCATGCTGTTTGCCATTCCATTGCCTTACATTGCCATGGAAATGGGATGGATCGTTTCCGAGGTGGGCCGGCAGCCCTGGATCGTGTATGGACTGATGCGCACGGCTGAGGCGGTCTCTCCCATCTCCACCACCCAGGTGTTCATTTCGCTGACGGGATTCATTCTGGTGTACGGCCTGTTAGGGCTGGTGGGATTCTACCTGATGGCCAAAACAGTCAAACAAGGCCCTGAAGCCGCCAACTGATCAGAAAAAGGAGTAACACACATGGAACTGCAAGCGATCTGGTTTTTTCTGTGGGGCCTGTTATGGGCTGTATTTTTCATGACCGACGGGTTTGATTTCGGCATCGGCACCATCTATCCGTTTGCCGGCAAAACCGACACGGACAAGCGAACCATGCTCAATGCCATGGGACCGTTATGGGACGGCAATGAAGTGTGGCTCATCACTGCGGGCGGGGTGACATTTGCCGCGTTTCCTTTGGTGTATGCCACCATGTTTTCCACTTTGTATACACCGTTGATGCTGATTCTGTTTGCCTTGATTTTCCGGGGAGTTGCCATTCATTTCCGGGGCAAGATCGACACCCCGGCCTGGAAAAGGGTGTGGGATTTTCTGATCTTCATCGGCAGTTTTGTGCCGGCCCTGCTGTTCGGGGTGGCGTTTGCCAATATATTCCAGGGCATTCCCTTTGACGGCCAGGGATTTTATCATGGCCACACCCTGAAACTGCTCAATCCTTACGGGCTTTTAGGCGGGGTTTTGTTTGTCCTGCTGTTCATTGTTCACGGCGCCAACTGGATGGCCGTGAAATCCACCGGTAAATTGCAGGCACGCATGGCCGCCATTTCCCAAAAAACCTGGCTGGCCCTGGTGCCGGTGGCCGTGGTATTTCTGCTGGCAAGCTACTTTGCTACGGATCTGTGGGCCAATTATTTCAGATATCCTGTGCTGTTCATCGTCACCCTGGTGAATGTGGCGGCCTTGCTGAGCATCCGGTATTTTGTGGCAAACAAGACCTATTTCAAGGCCTGGTTCGCATCCGCAGCCACCATTGTTTTGTGCACGTTTTTCGGCATCATCGGGCTGTTTCCGGCCCTGTTCCCTTCCAGCCTGCATCCGGACTGGCATTTGACCGCGTTCAATGCGTCCTCCAGTCCGCTAACCTTGAAAATCATGCTGGGAGTGGTTGTTGTATTTATTCCCATTGTGATCGGCTACCAGATCTGGGCTTATCACCTGTTCAAAGATCCGGTGACAGAAGAGGATCTGGACATGGACGAAGCGTATTAACGGGCAATCCTGCCCATGTATCAATAAACCCTGTAAGACAAAAGGAGAAAAACTATGGACAAATATGTCTGCGGCCCCTGCGGCTATGTGTATGACCCGGCGGAAGGCGATCCGGACAACGGTATCAAACCCGGCACGGCATTTGAAGATCTGCCCGATGACTGGACCTGCCCCATCTGCGGCGCATCCAAAGACGAATTTGAAAAAGAATAATAGTTGAAAATCCCAATTGATTGATCCCTTCGACTGTTTCCGGTCATGGAAGCAGTCGAAGGGATTTTCAGTTTCAGGAAGCGTCCCCATCAACTGCCAGAACATCGGTCAGATTCAGTTCCAGCATCTTTACACTGGCCAGAATCCGCTTGATGTTTTGATGCAATGCCGGAAAATCATCGGTCCGGGCTTGTAAAAACATGGCCGTATTTTTGAGATCAACAATCTTTTCATTGATGACGGCCAGTTCCTGAGAGGGTGTCATATGCGGTATCAACTTGAATTCCTTTCTCACCTTAAAGGTTGTCTTTTTTTCTCAAATCCTTGAACCGCCGGGCTTTGAGCTTGTACCGGGGAAGGCTGCCATACTCAAAAAACTGTAAATCATATCCCAGATTGGTTTTCAGTCGCAGCTGATCTTTCAATCCGGATTCAACCTGTACCCGGTCCGCACCGGGCTTGAGTTCCACCTTCAGGGTGATATGATCCACATCCCCGGGTCGTTCCACGATCAGTTCATACTCATCCCCGAGTGCCTCAAAGGACCGGACCACGGCTTCCACCGCAGCCGGGCTCAACAGAACGCCTTTCACCTTTGTGATATCATCGGCCCGTCCGATGACCCCGCCTTTGATGAGCCGGAACGTCCTCCCACAGGTACAGGGATCAGGATCCCACTGGATCACGTCCTTGGCGTCAAACCGGATGCAGGGCTGGGCCATGCGGTCTAAGGCCGTGATCACCATCTTGCCCTTGATGCCGGGCTCCGTGATGGGTTCCCCGGTTTCCATGTCCTCGATCTCCACCAGGAACATGGCCTCGTTCACATGCATGCCAAAGGGCTGGTGCCGGCATTCATAGGACCAGGCCCCGATCTCCGTGGCACCGGAATGATCAAACACTTTGGCGCCGAAAGCCGCTTCCATGCGCTTTTTGGTGGCCGGGATCCCGGCCCCCGGTTCCCCGGCGCAGGTGATTTTGTCAATGGAAAGAGATGCCGGATCAATACCCAGCTTGTTTTTCGCCACATCCGCCATGCGCAGCACATAGGTGGGGGTGGCCATCATGGCCGTGGCTTGCAGCTCCTGGATCTTGAGAATGCGTGCCTGGGTGTCCAGAACCCCGCCGGGCACCACCTCGCACCCCAGTTTTTCCGCACCGTAATGACCGGCCCAGAACGCCACAAAAATATTGTAGCCAAAGGGCAGAAACACCCGGTCAGATGCCCGGTATCCCTGGGACCATAGAATGTAGGCCCAGCATTCGGCCCACCATTCCCAATCCTGCCAGGTATCGGGCTGGTACACCGGCTGTCCCGTGGTGCCCGAAGTCTGACGGAAGGTGGAAACCTCCTCCAGGGGGACACACAGGGCATCCCCATAAGGAAACGGGTCCTTGTTCTGAATGGCCTGCATCATGGATTTTTCCACCTTGGGGACTTTCCGCACATCATCCAGGGTGCGGATGTCATCCGGCGTGATGCCGGCGGCATCGTACAGACTTCGGTGAAATTTCGACTGCTGGTACGCCCAGGAGAAGATCCGCTTGAATTTGTATAATTGCAGTTGTTCCAGTTTCTGCCTGGGCAGGGTTTCCAGAAACGGATTCCAGAATTCGCTGTGTGACATGGGTGTATCCTTATTGTTTCAGTTCAGCCAGGGTGGTCTTGACCAGGTCCACGATTTTTTCGCCGTCAAACCCATTGTTATTCATTTTTTCGATATAGGTTTCCACCACCGGGGCAACGGCTTTTTGCCACCGGGCCGCTTCGGCATCACTCAAAGAAATCACTTCCCGATCCAGGCTTTTCAGAAATTCCATGCCTTCCCGGTCCGAGTCATCCCAGGCCTGACCATGTTTCTTCGCCCATTCCTGATTGATTTCCATGATCACCGGTTTGAGGTCATCCGGAATCTGTGCCCATTTTTTCTTGTTCATTACCACGTAAAAAGAAGACGTATAGGCGATGGAAGTGCTCAAAGTCAAATAATCCACCACTTCCCCCATACGCCAGCCCTTGTTGGTTTCAATGGGGTACAATGCCCCCTGGACAATGTTTTTCTGAAGGCTCTGATACAGTTCAGGCATGGGTAGGGACACTGGAATACCGCCCAAAGCAGTAATCATCTGGGCCGAAGTGCCGTGGCCCCGCAGTTTCATGCCTTTGAAATCCTCCAGCGTTCGTATCGCCTTGCCTGACGTATGAAGCAGCCCGGCTCCGTGGGCATGCAGATACATCACCTGAGTATTTTCAAGCTCTTTGGGCTGCAATTTTTCATACACCGTGTTCACCACACGGGTGGCGGTAATTCCGCTGTCATACCCCAATGGCAGGTCCACTGCCTCCATCACCGGAAACCGGCCCCGGGTATAAGCAAACAGGCACATACCGATATCAGACAGCCCGGATACCACTCCGTCATAATTCTGGGTCCCCTTGGTCAGGGTCTGTCCTGGAAAATACTGCACCGTCACCCGGCCGTCGGTTTGTTTTTCAACCTCATCGCACCAGGCCTGGGCCAGTTGGCTCTGCACATGGGTGGGCGGGAAAAAATTGGAATAGGTCAGGGTGACAGGTTTGGCAAAAAGAGTCGCACCCCAGAGCACCAGGGTGGCTGTCGTAAAAATGATCCGGAAAATACTGAAAGATTTTCGCATTGTTTTCATCTCCTGCTGAAAATAATTGTGAACATGCCGTCAAATCATCGCCAGATACGTCGCTACCACCCCCTTTCCATTATATTGACGATACGAGATAGATGATTAGTACCGTGAAAATTTCTAAGAAACAAGGGGGATAAAACAGGGTAATACCAGGTATAAAATTTACTTGTTTTTAATCTTTATGGGATCAGAGTTCGGCGAATCGTCTCCATAAAAACCATGTGCCGCAGGATCATCTTTCACACAGGCGGGCGGATTATGATTCTTTTTCCGACCGGTTTCCAGCGCCCAGAAAAGTCCGAAGATTTACTTTTTTGTTGGTAATGCCCAGTTTATTCCGTATCCGTTTCCGGTAAAACTCAATGGTCTTATCAGACAACGTCAGCATCTGGGCGATCTCTTTGGTGGTTTTGCCGTGCTTGATCAGATTGGCCACCTGAATCTCCGACGGAGTCAGATGGAGAAATGCCAGAGGCAGGTTGTGAAGAAACGGGGACACGATATCCTCTAAGGTGGCAGCCATGACATCCAGGCAGGCGGACTGACGTTCATTCATCCGAGTGTTGCGAATCCGGTCGATATAAGGAAAGATCAGTTCCCGGATATTCACCATCATTTGCTCTTCCATGCGCTGCCGGTCTTGTTCCCGCTTTTTCAGCAGAACCCGCAGGGCGGTGTTCACCTCCTCCAGGTGCCGGGTTTTCTGCTCAAGCTCTCGAGTTCGCTGCTGCACCCGCATTTCCAGGAGGTCTTTTTCTTTTTTCTGGCGGGAAATGTCTGTGACCACGGCAAAGCTGCCTTTGAACCGGCCGGTTTCATCAAAATAAGGCGTGGGGGTCATCAGCGTATGCAGTTTGGTGCCGTCTTTTCTTGTCCAGACAATTTCATAAGCATAGCGTTCCCCTTGACGGCGCTTTTCCAGCTGGGCCATGAGAACGGCACGGTTCTCCTCATCCACGAACCGGGTCACCGGCACACCGATGATTTCATCTCTGGTCCTGCCCCACATGCGGCACAGGGTGTCATTGGCATAGGTGGTGTTCTGGTTTTCATCAATCTCGCTCAGCCCGTCCCCCATGGTCTCCACCATGATTTTGTACCGGGTCTCACTGACCGAAAGGGCATGTTTTCTGTCCGGTCTGCACGGCAGGCGGTCCTCTGCTTCCGCATCAGGCCGTTGGACGTCGAATTTTGATTGTTTCATGTGCCTCGCTGATAAATATGAGTGTCAATTTTTATCATTGCTGCGTCATCAATCTCTTTTCTGACAAAAATCAGATTTTATTGTATATGACATTTCCTGTCATTTCTCCGGGAATGTCAATCCCCATGATATCCAGCATTGTGGGAGAAAGATCTGCGAGT
The DNA here is from genome assembly GCF_000350545.1 of Desulfotignum phosphitoxidans DSM 13687. Taxonomy (GTDB): domain Bacteria; phylum Desulfobacterota; class Desulfobacteria; order Desulfobacterales; family Desulfobacteraceae; genus Desulfotignum; species Desulfotignum phosphitoxidans. The sequence continues at coordinate 95,380 of NZ_APJX01000002.1, read as the reverse complement.
TTCCCGTCTTCACGAACACGGATATGTGCTTTTTGCAGCCCGGGTCTGTTGGAAATAATGGACAGCCAGACCGGGTTGTTCGTATGGGCGGTCTGGATCCCGCCGGTTTTTGGGTCAACCATTGTTTCAGCATTCCCATGATCTGACGTCAGCAGCACAACCCCGTCATTTTCCAAAACCCGGTCAACCACTTTTCCGACACACTCATCCACCACTTTGCAGGCCCGGACCGTTGCATTAAAATCGCCGGTATGGCCGACCATGTCCGGATTGGCATAATTTAACACAATAAAATCATATTTTTGTGCATCCAGTGCTTTAAGCAGCTTGTCTGTGACCTCATATGCCGACATTTCAGGCTGCATATCATAGGTGGCCACTTTGGGTGAAGGGACCAGTATTCTGTCTTCATTGGGGAAAAGATCCGCCTGCTGGCCATTGAAAAAATAGGTCACATGGGCAAACTTTTCCGTCTCGGCAATCCGCAGCTGGTGCAAATGGTTATCCGCAATCACTTTTCCCATGAGATTGAACAGCTTTTCCAATGGAAAGGCCACGGCGACTTCCGCTCTTCGGGAATGGGAAATGTCCTTATAATATTCTGTGGTACACAGATAAAACAAATGAGGGATCTTTTGGGTCTCAAAGGCATTGAAATCATCTTTGACAAATGCTTTTGATATTTCTGCGGCCCTGTCAAACCGGTAATTGAAAAATATAACGGCATCGTTGTCACTGACTGTTTTAAATTTTTGTGTTTTCCTGGGTTTTATGAATTCATCGGCCTGGTCACTGTCATAAGCATCCTCAATGGCGGCAGACACATCGCCAAAGGGCGGTGTGTCGGAGACACCTTTGACCAGTAAATCATAAAACAACCGCACCCGGTCCCATCGGTTGTCTCTGTCCATGGCAAAATATCTTCCTGTCACAGATGCGATGCACCCGAACTGGTGTTTATCCATCCATTCTTCAAGGGGTTTGATATATGCAGCCGCCGATTTAGGCGGTGTGTCCCGGCCATCGGAAATCACATGGATATATGCCGCCTCAACGCCGGCATCTTTTAAAACCTGCAGATACCCGATCAAATGATCCGTATGGGCATGTACGCCCTGATCCTGGACCAGGCCATATAGATGCACAGCACTGTCAAACTTTTTTACATGTTCTATGCAGGCCTTCACCGCTGCATTGTCTTTTAACTTGTTTTCCTTTATTGCCCTGGAGATTCTCACCAGATTCTGGAAAACAATCCGGCCGGCCCCTATATTCAGATGCCCCACCTCACTGGAACCCTGATTGCCCTCGGGGAGTCCCACTTGTTCTCCGGAAGTATGGATCAGTGCTGTCGGATATTTCTCAATATAGGTATTGTGGTTATGGGGATTGCATGCGGCAATGGCATTGTATTGTTCATCGGGAGAAAATCCCCATCCATCCCGTATTAAAATCATATGGGGTTTTTTGCGCATATGTGGGTCTCCTTGGCTATAAAACGTTTCCTGTGTCCCGGTACGCACCTGTTAAACAGGAATCACCTCTCAGGTACCAGTAAAAAAAATACCATGGAACCAAAAAAGCGGCAAGCTAGTGTCTGACCGAAAACTCAGAACGCCACGTTTTTCAAGGGGATGACGGCTAAAACTTATTTGAAATTTTTACTTATAATTGAATTGCTTGTTGATTTTTACTGATTTCTGTGTTAATATAACCTATTAATAATTAACGAGATTTTAACAAACGAGAGAAATCGAAAGCAATTCAAATTTCAACACCCAAACAAAACTTCGAGGTTGTTTTGCGTAAAATTTTTGAACCACAAATGACATTCGGGCAGACCCCTATCGACCAAATCAAACTTGACATGAGGGCCAGGGATGAAATTCCCAAGCTGCTTTTGGGGCTCCAGCATATCTATTGCGATCAAGATCTGCGAGAAAAAGTTTTTGCCATCCTCAAAAATGTGATTCCGGAAGACACTGACTCCAGAAATGGACGTCCGGGAATGGACCTGTGGAAAATCCTTGTGATGGGCACCATCCGGCTCAATTGCAATTGGGATTACGATAAGCTCCAGGAGATGGTGAACAACCACAGAACATTAAGGCAGATGCTGGGACATGGTATGATGGACGATGACATCACCTATCCGCTTCAGACCCTGAAAGATAATGTCAGGCTTCTGACACCTGACGTTCTTGATAAAATCAACACCCTGGTTGTACAAGTAGGTCATAAACTTCTGATGTAAAAAAAAACTTCGGACGATGAGACATTGATGGGACGGTGTGACTCATTCGTTGTTGAAACCGATGTTCATTTTCCCACAGACATCAACCTGCTTTTTGATGCAGTCCGAAAAATGATTCAAATTGCCGCTATTATCAGCCAGGGCATTGGAACGAGTATGTGGCGGCAATCAGCATATAATATCAAAAAATTTAAACGGCTATATCGGATAGTTCAGCGATTGAAACATTCCACATCCAAGGATGAAAAGAAAAAGGCCAAAAAAGCTCGGCAGATTATGGATGCCCACAAAGCGTATATCGAGCTTGCTGAAAAATACATTTTAAAGGCGAAATCGACCATTGAAATGATGGAGTCATCCGATATTATTAATGCGGTCCGAGCCCAAGAGTTGCAAACATATATCAATTTCGCGCTTTGGCAAATTGATCTCATAAAACGCCGGGTGTTACAGGATGAAAAAATCCCGCATAGAGACAAGATTTTTTCAATTTTCGAACCTCACACGGAATGGATTTCAAAAGGCAAAGCCGGTGTTCCCCAGGAATTGGGACTGCGGGTATGCATCCTGGAAGACCAGTATGGGTTTATCCTGCACCACCGGGTGATGGAGAAAGAAACCGATGATAAGGTGGCAGTTGCAATGGTAAGATCGGCACAAAACAAATTTTCTGGCCTCAAGGGATGCAGTTTTGATAAAGGATTTTATACCCCTGGTAACAAAATGGACCTGAAAAAAACATTGAATATTTTGGTGCTCCCGAAAAAAGGCAGATGCAACAAGGCTGAATGTGAAGAAGAAACAGCAAAGGATTTTATTCGTTTTAAAAGAAAACATTCAGCGGTTGAATCGGCTATAAACGGGTTGGAAAATCATGGTCTGGACAGATGCCCGGATCATGGTATTCAAGGATTTAAAAGATACGTGGGCCTGTCTGTTCTGGCAAGAAACCTCCAGATCATGGGGCATAATATACAACAAAAAGGATTGAAACAGCTGCAACGGTTTGAACAGCGCAAAGCCGCTTAAAAACAGGCCATTGCATCAAAAACAGCACGTCAAACACTACAGGTGTGCCCGAAAAATGGGAAAGTCGTCAAAAAACGACTATCATGAAAGCACTTTCCCCGGTTTGTGATAGCAGGAGGACCAACAATTGAAAATTTTGTCAGGCATGTGCCCCGGAAAATCTCAAAATCGGGGTTTCCGGCCAGCCACAAGCTAATAGATTCTGAATAGTAAATTGCATGACCGGCCTGATTGTGCATACAGGATAAAAAAGGGGTAAATGCATAAATCCATGTATTTCTCAACTATTTTTTATCCGGTAAGATACACCCATAATGTTCTTTCGAACCCCAAACGACCTCCCGAATGCCGACACGGATAAAGCCTGATCCCCGGTCCGGGGAAAATTCAAATTTTTGAAAGGAAGGAAACCATGAAACAAATGACCCAGCAGAACATGATCAATGCCTTCGGCGGTGAAAGCATGGCAAACATGCGTTACCGGCATTTTGCAATCCAGGCACAAAAGGAAAATTATCCAAATGTCGCCCGGTTGTTTGAAGCGGTCTCCCATGCGGAATTTATCCATGCAGGGGATCATTACCGGGAAATCAAACACCTGAATGAAGGGGTTGTTGCAAACAGCATGGGCGCTTTCGGCCCGGGGGATACAGCCAAAAACCTGGGCCTGGCCGTTGACGGTGAAACCTTTGAAATCGAAGAGATGTATCCCGCTTATATGGAAATCGCCAAACTGCAGGAGGAAAAAAGCGCGTACCGCAGTTTTGAATGGTCATATAAAACGGAAAAAAAGCACAAAGAATTGTTTGAAAAAGCCAAAAAGGCCGTGGACAATGCCACAGATGTGCAGCTGGATGACGTCCAGGTATGCAAGGTGTGCGGGTATACACTGGAAGGCGAAGCACCCGACACTTGTCCGGTCTGCAATGCCCAAAAAAAAGAATTTGAAAAATATTAAGACCCTGGCGATGTGAGCATATTCCCCGGGCGCATATCATTGCCGCCCGGGGATTTACCACCCTGCTGGGAAAAAGGCACAGTCCGTAAAAATCTCCTGTTTTATTGAAATGTCCCGGGTAGTGAATTTTATGTCATTATGCATCTGAAATGGCTTTCCGGATCTTTTTTGGATCGTATGTCTGTTTAAAAAGCGGTCCTGACTGCAATGGTGCCAGTTCATCAGTATAGGACCTGGTTTCTTTTTGATATATAATGCCGATGGGAATTTTCTCTTCCCATTCCATGGTCAAGTCAAGGGCCTGGTGCAGGTCATCCGCTTTATATTCTTCTTTGTCCAATGTATACACGCGATCTTTATAAAATGTATAGGTGTTCTCTTTGTTAAAGGAAACACATACCTGAAGAATATCTATCAGGCTGAATCCCGGATAGGAAATACCTGCACTGATCAATTGGCTCAAATGCTCTATCTCTCCGCAATACCCCCGGGCCACGAATCCCGCTCCCTGTGACAATGCCAGTGCCAGAGGATTGGATGCCTGGCAGGCAACCCCCTGGGGCTGGGCTTTGGTGACAAAGCCATGCCGGGAGGTGGGAGAGGCCTGTCCTTTGGTCAGTCCGTACACCATATTGTTGTGCACCAGCAAGGTGAGGTTGATATTACGTCTCAGGGCTGCCAGCAAATGATTCCCGCCTTCACCATAACAGTCCCCGTCTCCCATATTGACCAGGATAGTCAGATCATGATCCGCTAATTTGGCCCCGGTGGCAACGGGCAGTGCCCGCCCGTGCAGTCCGTGGAAAAAATTGCAGTGTAAAAAATGCGGTGTTTTGGCAGCCTGGCCGATGCCCGAAACCATCAATATTTTTTCCGGTGGAATCTGTGTGTCGGCCAATGATTTTTTTATGGCATTTAAGATGCCGAAATTACCGCATCCCGGACACCACTTGTTTTCATAATCATTGTTGTATTGTGTTGTGTCTTTCATCGTATTTCCTCCAGTACGGATTTGGTATGTTCTGCTATCCAGTTGGGCGTAAACGGCCGGCCGTCATATTGCAGCAAGGATGTATGAAAGGAGTGGCCGGTCTGCTGGCGGATCAGCAGGCCCAGCTGGGAGGATGCATTCTGTTCCACGGTAATAAAGCGTTTGCACGAAGACAAAGCCTCTTTTGTTTTTTTTTGGGGAAAAGGCCATATATCAGAAAACACCAGGCCACCGACATCAAAATTATCAAATCGAAGCAGATCGACTGCTTCTCTTATGGCGCCGTCAGAAGAACCCCATCCCACCAGAAGTGATTCACTTTCACCATGATACCCTTTGGGCCCTTTCATTTCGCCGGTCATACCTTTTATTTTGGCCTGCCGCTTTTCCACCATGGTGTTTCGGTCGGCTATTGTTTCACTCATATGGCCTGCTTCATCATGTTCGTTGGCAGTCGCACAGACCAGTGCCCGGCCTTTGCAGGGCAGTGCTCTGGGGGATATCCCGGATGCTGTGACTGCAAACCGTTTATAGTCAGAAGGGGAGGTCATATCTTCATCAAAGGCCACAAACCGTTCAATTTCTTCCGGGACTGCCATTTTTCGGGTCGTCATCCATAAGGAATCATTAAAATACTGATCCGTGAGGATGATTGCCGGCACCTGGTATTTTTCACTAAGATGAAACGCCCGGATCATGGTGTCATATGCCTGGTTGGGAGAGCCAGGGGCAAAAACAAATCTGGGAAATTCATCCTGGGAGGCATGGATCACAAAGAGCAGATCCCCCTGACCGGTCCGGGTGGGCAGACCGGTAGCCGGTCCGGGCCGCTGGGAATTGATAATCACGGCAGGGGTCTCGGTAATTCCCGCAAGCCCGAGACCTTCGGCCATGAGAGAAAAACCGCCTCCGGATGTGGCGGTCAACGCCCGGACACCCGCATAAGAGGCGCCGATTATCATATTGACCGCACTGATTTCATCTTCTGCCTGCTCCACCAGCACGGGCAGCTGATCCATGAATTCAGCCAGATGGATCATGATGCCGGTTGCCGGTGACATGGGATAAAACGCGGCCAGCCGGCAGTCTGCTGCCAGAGCACCTAAAGCAAGTGCATTGGACCCGGAAAGCAGTTTTCCTTTGGCCGAACCATTTGACGGCCAGTCAAAGGCTTTGGCGAAATCCGTATTTTTGACCGCATCAAATCCGCTGCGGCCGGCGGTAATATTATTTTCCAGTATCTTTTCTTTTTCTGCGAATGTTGTTTTCAGGATCTGTTCAAATGCTGAAAAAGGGGCCCCCAGAAGCGCCAGACATGCGCCTGCAGCCACCGTATTGGTCATGATCTTTCCACCTGCATCTTTTGCCATCTGCGAAAAAGCGATCGGCAATACATTTTTTTCACGGGCCTGTTCAGGCAGGTTTTCTTTGGCATCCTCTTTTTCAGCATCCAATAGAACAAGTCCGGTTTCAGCCATTTCTTTTTTATGCAGATCACGGGTTTCAGTGTTCAGGGCGATTAACAGATCAATTTTGTGGTAAGGGGCCAAAACCGGCTGGTCACTGATACGGATCTGCATGAAACTGTGTCCGCCCCTTATCCGGGATTCAAAATCATTGATGGCCAGAAGATACAGACCGACCTTGTGACAGACCCGGGCGATAATATCGCCCACAGTCTGTATTCCCTGACCTGCCTCCCCGCCGATAGTGACGGTAACATCGATACTCATAGGGTGCCTCTCTTTTTATGGATAAAATCAGGTGGTATAATTTTTTTCCCCAATCATGGGACATTTTTTGTTCAGGCCAGTTTTTCCAATGCCGCATGAATAAAGCCCGGCAGATCATTGGGATTTCTGCTGGTCACAAGATTGCCGTCCGTAACAACTGCCTCATCTACAAATGTTGCGCCCGCATTTTTAATGTCCTGAATAATGGAGGTAAAGCCGGTCAATGTCCTGCCCCGGATCACATCTGCAGAGATCAACAGCTGCGGGCCGTGGCAGATGGAAAAAACCGGTTTGTTTTTTTCCATAAAATCCCGGACAAACGCCACGGCACCCGGGTGGGCGCGCAGCTGGTCCGGTGAATAACCGCCCGGGATGAGAAGCGCATCAAAATGGTCTGCACCCGTCTGGTTTACACTTTGATCAATCGTTACAGGCGTTTGTTGTTTTTTGCCTTTTACCGTTTTTCCCTTTTCAAGGCCGACATGGATAATGTCATGCCCTTTTCCCCTGAACTCGCTGACAGGTTCGGTGTATTCTGAATCTTCAAACCAATCATCGATAATAACAGCTATCTTGCTCATTTTTTTGTCCTTTCCCGGCATTTTTATGCCGGCAATCTGGTTATCTTTGTAATTGTAAAAGAATATTTTCTTTCAACAATACGGGAAATCTTGTATTTTTTCAGGACCGGGCCTGTATATGGAAACAACCGGCACGATTTTTTAAAAAAAATACAGGGCCGGCAGATCGAAAATACAGGATTCTCTCCATTGCGCCTGTATCTGAACCGGGACATACTGGAAATATTGAAAGATCCATAATCAGATCATCGTCAAGACAGATTGATTATAATCAAAGGGGATGTTATGGAAAAAGAGACTGGCAGGGCAGGAGTGACAGATATGCAGAACATGTCGGCGATGATTGACAAGAAGGGCCGATATTCCGACATCAATATAAATCCGGAAGATGATGAATCTGAAGATGATGAAATGGCCAACGCACTCTGCCTGATGAACCTTATGATCAACAAAAACCGCCTTCGAAAAGATGTGACTGAACCATGAACACAAACATCCGCTTCAGCCCGACAGAAAAGGATTGTTCATGACCATCCGCACAAACGGTATCCTCATGCACATAACCTGTCTCCCCGGCAGATACGGAATCGGTGATCTGGGACCCGCAGCCTATGGATTTGCCGATTTTTTATCTGCAACCGGCCAGCAGATATGGCAAGTGCTGCCGCTGAATCCTGTTGATCCCCAGAGCGGTTCACCCTACAGCAGTCCGTCAGCCTTTGCAGGCAACCCGTTGCTGATAAGCCCGCATTTTCTTGTCCGTGCCGGTCTGCTGTCTGAGGATGAAACCCTGCCCCGGCAGCCATTTTCCGACAACCGCGTTGATTATCCAGCGGTGGCAGAACATAAGCACACCCTTTTTCAACTGGCTTTTGAACGCCTGGAACAACAGAGAAAAACCCTTGCCGGGTTTGATCATTTCTGCACCCGGCAGACAGCCTGGCTGGAAGATTATGCAACATACATGGCGCTCACAACGCATTTTGACCAGGTCAGCTGGCAGCAATGGCCCCAACCGTTACGGGACCGGCATCCGGATGCCCTGGCCGGGATACAGGACAAGCTGGCCATACAGATCAGATTTCATCAATTTGTACAGTTTTTGTTTTTCCGTCAATGGCAGGCACTCAAAAAATACTGCAATGCCCGCAATATCCGCCTGTACGGAGATCTTCCCATCTATATGCCTTTTGACAGTGCAGATGTCTGGAGCTGTCCGCAGCAATACAAACTGGATGAAAACAAATCACCGACAAAAGTATCCGGGGTCCCACCGGATTACTTCAGTGACACCGGTCAGCTCTGGGGCCATCCCGTGTACGACTGGCAATACCTGCAGAAAAACGATTACGCGTGGTGGCTCAAACGGTTTGCACACAACTTTGACATGTTTGACGTGGTGCGCATCGATCATTTCAGAGGTCTGGTGGCATATTGGGAGGTTGCAGCCTCGGCAAAGACCGCTGTTGACGGGGAATGGGTGGAGGTCCCGGGTGAAGATTTTTTTACCCGCTTGACCATGCGGTTCGGTCGGCTGCCGGTGATCGCCGAGGATCTGGGCATGATCACACCGGATGTCCATGAATGCATGCGCAGATTTCAATTGCCCGGCATGCGGGTGCTGCAATTCGCCTTTGGCGACGATTTCCCCCACAGTTCCTTTTTGCCCCATCACCATATCCGGGACTGTATCGTTTACACCGGCACCCATGACAACAACACCATCCGCGGCTGGTTTGAACAGGAACTTACCGACCAGGCAAAGGCCCGATTGCAGCGCTACCTGGGCAGCCATATCTCCAGGGAAAACATTCACCGGCAAATGATACGCCTGGCCATGATGTCTGTGGCTGATACAGTGATCATCCCGCTCCAGGACATTCTGGGCTTAGGTCCTGATGCCCGTCTGAACCAGCCGGCCGGGGCACAGGACAACTGGCAGTGGCGGCTGCCGAAAGGCAGGTTGACAAAACAGCATGCGAAATGGCTTACAACGGCCACGGCTACCTACGGCCGAAGCCGGGTGTCAACAATCAGACATCTTTGAGGAACCGCTCCCCGGATGACTGCCTGGCAGCTGCTGCAAATGATTCCAGGCTCTGTTCCAGCGCTGACAGCTCCAGGGTGTCGCCCAGATACAGATCATCTTCTCCCATTTTTTCAAACGCTGTCACAACATCCATGACAGTCAGGCGTTCTATGTCCCAGGCCGGGGCAAAGCCGGGGTCAGGGGCGCTGACTTTGAATAGAATGCGGCTGTGGACCAGTTTTTCCATAAAAACCGATGTAATGTTCACAGACAGGTTAAGATGGTCGGCAACTGATAAGGATGTCACCGGTGCCCGGCCCTGGGCGAACCGGTTCACACAAAAGACCGCTATCTTGAGGATGATCAGTTTTTTCACCCGGATACTGATGTGTTCATATTCCGGGTCATCTGTCTGAAGCACATCAAAATTTTCCCAGACAAAGGAGATCTCAGCGCCGAACAGCACAATGGTCCAGGACGTCTTCAACCACAATAAAAACAAGGGTATGGCGGCAAAACTGCCGTAAATGGCATTATAGGTGGAGACACCCACCTGGAATTGGACATAGGCTATCTGGGCCAGCTGAAAAATGGTGCCGGCAATGATTCCTCCGCCCAGAGCAGCCCGGACATTCACATTTTTATTGGGGATAAACATATAAAAAAAGGTGAATACCATCCAGACCGTCACAAAGGGAAAAACATTCAAACCAAAAGAAATCACACGGCCCAGACCGGCGGGAAGGTCCAGGATTGCCATGAATTTTTCCAGATAACCGGTGATAAAAATGGTGGCGCTGCCCGAAAAGATTACCAGCAGCCCCGCAGCCAGGGCAATGGCGATATAATCGGTAATTTTGCGGATAATACGTCGGTTCCCCCTGACCCGCCAGATTCTGTTGAATGTATCTTCCATGTGGCCCATGAGTTTTATCAGCGCATACATCAAAAAAATGATGCCCAGCACCGCCATGAGCCCGCCCTTGGTTCTTTCCAGCAGATTGGCGGAAAAGGCCAGAACATTCTGGATGACCTGTTCCTGGCCGGCAAACAAAGACAGTATCCGGGTTTCAAGATATTGCTGGAAACCGAATCCTTTGGCAATGCCGAATGCCATGGCCATGACCGGCACAATGGCCAACAAAGTATACAGGGTTAAGGCCGATGCCTGAAGGCTGCAACGGTCCCGGACAAATTCCCTGCCCGAAATCCGGAAAATACCATATCCGAATTGCCAGTATCTGTTCAGGACGCTTTTGATATTATTTCCCCTGTTCCTAGGTCAGCGCTTGGCAATAATCCAGACGGCATGCACGATGCCGGGGATATATCCCAAGAGAGTCAAAAGGATGTTCAACCAGAACGCTCCCCCGATTCCCACCTGAAGAAAAACACCCAGCGGCGGTAAAAGTATCGCAACCAAAATCCGAATCAGATCCATATTCTTTCTCCTTATATTCCGTTGTTTTAGGGTTTATCATCTCGATTATTTGTTCCACGTTACGGTAGAAAAAAAATCCAGGTATTGTCAATCAAAAAGGCTCAAAAGCTTAGGGGATGAAATTCTTCAGCAATTTAGGTATCCCTATACTGACCGTGATTTTTGATCAGGTGCTGATAAAAATCCACTGTCTGCCGGGCAATGCTGGTCCATGAAAAGTGTTTCTCAATTCTTTTGCGGGCTGCCGCACCCATTCGGGTCCTTTTTTCCGGCGCCCGCACCAGGGTGTTGATGGCAGCTGCCAGATCTGCGGCAAATTCTTCCGGCCTTTTGGGTTCTGCATCCTCTTTGGCTGCAAAGGGAACCAGAAGCCCGGTTTCCCCATGGACCACCACTTCCGGAATCCCCCCGACCGCTGCAGCCACCACCGGTGTACTGCACGCACCTGCCTCAAGGTTGATGATACCGAAAGGTTCATACACAGAAGGGCATACAAAAACAGCGGCATGGCTGTAAAGGACCGGCAGATCCTGCAAAGGGATTGCTTCTGGAATCCAGAGAATCTCTCTGCCTGTTTCCTGCCTGGCGCTTTTTACCCGGGTTTCCATTTCCTGTGCAATCTCTCCGGTATCAGGTGCACTGGCACACAGAACGGTCTGTACGCCCGGATCCACCATGGCAATGGCCCGGATCAGATGCATGATCCCCTTTTGTCTGGTAATCCTGCCCACAAAAAGAATATAGGGTTTGTCCGGATCAATGCCGTAGGCTCTGAGTGTTTCCGGCCGGGATGTTTTACAAAAAAATTGGGTATCCACCCCGTTATAAATGACCCGGATCTTTTCAGGAGGAATCGGGTAAAGATCCATCACGTTCTGTTTCATTGTTTCAGACACGGCAATAATACCGTCTGCATTTTCCATGGCTGCTTTTTCCAGCCAGCAGGTGGCATGGTAGCTGTCACCGAGCTGGTCTTTTTTCCAGGGACGGTGGGGCTCAAGGGAATGGGTGGTGACAACCAGAGGGGCTGCAAGAATTTCTCTGAGCAGACACCCGGCCATATAGGTGTACCAGGTGTGGCAGTGAATCACATCCGCCGTATTTGCAGTACCGGTCATGATGGCATTGCGCAGCAGGGTATCCGTCAGTTTTAGCCGCTGCAGTTCAGGTGTTTCTGAAGATATCTCCGGTACCCCTGATACCCGCAGATGGGGGGCGGACTGGTTCTGGTCACCGAAACACAGGACATCGAACGTATCTGTGCCGGAAGACAGGGCTGTCATTTCCCGGACAAGATGGTCCACATGCACCCCGGCTCCGCCGTAGATATTGGGGGGATACTCATTGGTCAGAATCAATGTTTTCATTGGTTATCGCCTTTGATTACAGGGTTGCATTTTGTTTTGTGTAAACTATTTCAGGTGCTGTTTTCTGCAGGAAAACAACAGCCAGGGGCGGCAGGACCAGGTTCAGAGAAAAGGGAAACCCGTGGGCCGGCACCGGGGAGGCTTCAATTTGTCCCAGGCTGCCCTGGTTGCTGCCCCCGTATTCTTTTGCATCACTGTTGAGGCATTCTTTCCAGAACCCATCCGCTAAAACCCCCACCCGGTAATTGGGACGGGGAATGGGCGTAAAATTACACACAGCAATAATAGTTTCCTTTTCATCCCTGTCCTTGCGCAAGAAAGTGAGGGTGGACTGCTGCACATCATTGCAGTCGATCCATTGGAATCCCTGCCGGGAAAAATCATCTGCATGCATGGCAGGGGTGCGCCGGTAAAACTGGTTCAGGTCTTCGATCCAGCGCTGAAGACCCTTGTTTAACGGATTTTCCAGCAGGTGCCAGTCCAGGCTGCTGTCATGGTTCCATTCACGGCTCTGGCCGATCTCCCCCCCCATGAAAATAAGTTTTTTGGCCGGCTGTCCATACATATATCCAAAAAGCAGGCGCAGTCCGGCAAACTTCTGCCACTCGTCCCCCGGCATCTTACCCAGCAAGGACCCTTTGCCGTGGACCACCTCATCGTGGGACAAAGGCAGCACATAGTTTTCATTAAAGGCATATATCATCCGGAAGGTCAGTTTGTCGTGATGAAAGCTGCGGTGGACGGGATCCATGGACATATACGCCAGGGTGTCGTGCATCCATCCCATGTCCCATTTCATGTCAAAACCCAGTCCCCCCAGGTGAACCGGTCTGGAAACCATGGGCCAGTCAGTGGATTCCTCGGCAATGGTGACTGCCCCGGGAAAATTTTCATGAATCTCCCCGTTGAACCGCTTCAAAAAGGCAACCGCTTCCAGGTTTTCTCTGCCCCCGTATATGTTGGGCTCCCACTCACCCGCTTTTCGGGAATAATCCAGATACAGCATTGAGGCCACCGCATCCACCCGGAAACCGTCAATATGGTATTTTTCCAGCCAGAACATGGCACTGCTGATGAGATAGCTGAGGACTTCGTTGCGCCCATAGTTGAAAATAAGACTTTTCCAGTCAGGGTGAAACCCTTTGCGCGGGTCTTCGTGTTCAAACAGATGGGTGCCGTCAAAATACCCCAGGCCGTGCTCATCACTGGGAAAATGGGAGGGTACCCAGTCCAGAATTACACCGATATTTTTCTGGTGCAGGCAGTCCACCAGATACATAAAGTCCTGGGGCGTACCAAAACGGCTGCTGGGGGCAAAATAGCCCAGACACTGATATCCCCAGCTGCCGTAAAAAGGATGTTCCATTACCGGCAGAAACTCCACATGGGTAAACCCCATCTTCACCAGGTAGCCCGGCAGTTTTTCAGCCAGTTCCCGATAGGTTGCAAACCGGTTTTTTTCTTCCGGTATCCGGATCCAGGAACCCAGGTGCATCTCATAAACCGCCATGGGCGCAGATCTCACATTGACATTGCTGCGGTTTTCCATCCAGGTGTCATCTGACCATTCATGGGCCAGATCCCATGTCACAGAAGCCGTCTGGGGCGACAGTTCGGTAAAAAATGCGAACGGGTCGGTTTTGTCCACCTGGTACTGTTTCTGGGTGGAACGGATATGATATTTATAAAGTGTTCCGGTTTGGATACCGGGTATGAATCCTTCCCATATACCTGAATCTGCCCGGGGTGACAGAGGGTGTTGGGTGTTGTCCCAGTTGTTGAATGATCCTGTGACAGAAACCGCCCGGGCATTTGGGGCCCACACGGCAAAATAGAATCCATTCTGCCCGTCGACTTTCATGGGGTGGGCACCCAGTTTGTCATACAGGCAGAAATGGCTTCCCTCATTGAATAAAAACAGATCATCTTCGGTCAACAGGCTGATATCGGCAGATTTTATTTTTTTTGTGGTGTGATTTTGATCAGGCATATTGCCTCCATATATATCAGGTTTCATTCAATAACTGTTCAATGCCCGTGAGGGGAATATTGATCCAGTCGGGGCGGTTGTTCATTTCATAGCCGAGCTCATACACCGCCTTTTCCATGAGATACGCATGCAGCAGTATTTCCATCTCCTCATGGGTATCAGGCAGAAAACCGGCATCTGCACTTCTGGCCAGATATTCACCTAAGTACTGGGCACTCACCCACATCCGCCATTCCTCTGCCCTGGCCGCCATGGTCCCGCGCAGTTCAGGATGAAACATACCCCTTGTTTCCTCGGCCTGGAGGGCCACATAACAGGCATAGTGAAATGACCGCAAAAGCCCTGCCACATCCCGTAAGGGAGACCGTTTGATGCGCCGCTCACTTACGGGCCGGACCGGTTCTCCTTCAAAATCGATAATCACAAAATCATGACCTGTGTGTAAAATCTGTCCCAGGTGAAAATCACCGTGGCACCGCAGTCGCATGGCGCTGATTTTTCGGCTTGTGAGCGCCCTGAAACGGTCAATGATCTCCTGCCTGCGGTCCAGTATCTGTTTTGCGGCGGCATGAATGTGTTCCGGCAATGGATTTTTCCGGGCCCTGATGCGTTTTTCAAGCTGTCCCAGTACCCTGCCTGCCATGGAATTCATGGACTGGAAAAGAGCGCGCTGGTAGAGTTTGGAAAACGGTTCCGGTGTGAACAACGGATCCTGAGATGCCGATGCCAGTGCCGCATGCATCTGGGCTGTGCGCCGGGCCAGCAGGACAGCGGATTCAAAATAAAATCCGATCTGCGTTTCCATCTCAGGGGGAACAGGCATCCGGCTCAATGCCAGCAGGCTTTTGCGGGGCAAAGAAACCGGGATATTTTCCCGGCTCTCCATCACCCGTTCAAAAAATCCGGACAGGCTGCTCACGGTATAGGCCCAGGCATCACCCTGGTTGGGCACATACTCCTGGAGAATACCCACGGTACAGGGTTCTTCATCCTGACGGGTATATTCCAGAAACCCGGCAAGACCTGGCAGACCGGCAAACCCCCTGCCGGCCAGAAACCGCGATATTTCCAGGTCGGGGTTGGTCCCTTCCTGCAGGCGGCGGAACAGCTTGAGAATGAACCGGTGCCCGAAAATGATGGAGGTATTGCTCTGTTCCGTGCTTATCACCCTGGTTTCCATGGGCAGGCTCAGTGTGCTGTACATGCGTTTAAACCCGGTGGCAGGTGTTGCTGTTAACCTGCCCTTGCTGCCTTTTGCAGATTGCCTGCGGTGGATCATTTCCAAAAGCACATGGCAGAACCCCGGATGAAAAAGACCGTCCACAAGAAACCCTTCCTGCCCTTTGGATGTCATTTTTATCTGTGCCATGACCGCCTGGGGATGGTGCTCCATGACAGCTGCGCCGTCTGCAGCGCTCAGACAGGTAACCGGCAGGATATAGGTTTCATCGTTACCCTCTGTGTACCCCAGGGTTACCAGGAGCATATACCCTGCCTGTACATGGTTGCCCACAGACAGCTGGTCACCCAGTGCAAGGGACTTGATGCGGCTGTCCTTGGAGCCAAACCACCGGCATTTTTCAATATAGGACCGCAGATGTTTTTCAAAACGTCTGCGCAGGTTCCCCTGCATCACCTCCTCCCATCGTGTGCGCACCTCGAATACCGGCAGTTCGGCATCCATATCAGATTCCGTATCCGCCGCTGCAGGTGTCGTGAGCAGAAACCAGAAAAAACCATGGGGCCCCAGGGTGAGAAAATACGGGGCACCAGTAATGCCCGGAAAAGGGGTGTTACCGAATATTTCCACTGGAATCTTTCCTTCATGCCCCTGCATATCCAGTTCAACATACTGCACAAACCGGGAAAGATTGACCACCACCAGCAAGGACTGGTCTTCATGCCGGCGGATAAAGGCCAGAATTTTGGGATTTTCCGGTTCCAGAAACACCAGATCCCCCCTGCTGAAAGCGGGTATGCGGCTGCGCAGGGTGAGCAGCCGCCGTATCCACCAGAAAAGGGAATGGCGGTTCTGCTTCTGGGCTTCGACGTTGAGCACCCCGAAGTGGTATTCAGGATCGGTGATCACCGGCAGATACAGCTGGTGGGGATTGCACCGGGAAAACCCGGCATTCCGGTCCGGGCTCCACTGCATGGGGGTACGGACCCCGTTTCTGTCCCCCAGGTAAATATTGTCCCCCATACCGATCTCATCCCCGTAATACAGGATGGGGGTGCCCGGCAGGCAGAGCAGCAGCGCATACATCAGTTCGATCCGGCGCCGGTGGTTGCCCATGAGCGGGGCCAGGCGCCGCCGGATGCCCAGGTTCAGGCGCATGCGCGCATCCCTGGCATAGGCCCGGTACATGTAATCCCGTTCTTCATCCGTGACCATCTCCAGGGTCAGTTCATCGTGGTTCCGCAAAAAGATAGCCCATTGACAGGATTCCGGAATCGCCGGTGTGGTGTCAAGAATTTCAGTGACCGGCAACCGGCTTTCCATGTGCACGGCCATGTAAAGCCGGGGCATCAACGGAAAATGAAAGCTCATATGGCATTCATCGCCGTTTCCGAAATATTGCACCGCATCCTCAGGCCACTGGTTGGCTTCGGCCAGAAACATTCTGCCCTGGTATTTTTCATCCATGCGCTGCCGCAGCTTTTTTAGAAACACATGGGTTTCAGGCAGGTTTTCGCAGTTGGTTCCTTCCCGCTCGTAGAGATAGGGGATGGCATCCAGCCGCAGGCCGTCCACCCCCATGTCCATCCAGAAATCCAACGCCTTGAAGATCGCGTCATGCACTTTTGGGTTGTCGAAGTTGAGATCCGGCTGATGGGAGTAGAACCGGTGCCAGAAATAGGCTTTGGCCACCGGATCCCAGGTCCAGTTGCTGCTCTCAAAATCCTGAAAAATAATGCGGGCATCTGTGTATTTTTCCGGGGTATCGCTCCACACGTAAAAATTACGCCAGGTACTGCCCGGTTTTGACCGGCGGGCCCGCTGAAACCAGGGATGCTGGTCTGAGGTGTGGTTGATCACAAGTTCTGTGACCACCTTCATGTTGTGTTTGCGTGCCGCCCGCATAAACGCCTTGAAATCTGCCAGGGTGCCGTAAGCCGGGTGAATGGCCTTGAAATCAGCGATGTCGTATCCATCATCTTTCAGGGGGGAAGGATAAAAAGGCAGCAGCCACAGGGCGGTGACCCCCAGTTCCTGCAGGTACCCCAGTTTCTCGGTAAGGCCCTTGAAATCACCGATGCCATCCCCATTGCTGTCATAAAACGTCTTGATATGGAGCTGATAAATCACGGCATCTTTGTACCACAGCGGATCATTTTTCGGTTGCGGGCTGCGCTTTGCCATAAGATTGCTGTCCTTTATGTCTTTTCGCTTTTAAATGTTACATAAAATAATCAAAATCATTTTCCGTGCGCATCCGCCGCCGGATGCGGAAAACCTGTACCGGCACCACCCCGGGATCGATTTCCAGATAGTTGTACCCCTCATGCCACAGATACCTGGCATCGCTCACCAGATCATGCATCTGAAAGCTTTTTCCAACAGGCACACCCATTTGTTCAAAAGGCAGCTGCACCCAGGCACTGTGGGTGTGATGGGGATCCAGATTGGCAGCCACAAAAATGATATTGGAAAAATCATCCGTAAATTTGCTGAAGCACAGGATCTCTTCTTTATCCACCGGGTGGAACATCAGGTTCCGGGTCTGCTGCAGGGCGGGATTTTCCCGCCTGATCCGGTTGATTCTGGTGATAAACGGCCGGATGGTGTTGGGCGCTTCCAGGTCCCAGTGATGGATCTCGTACTTTTCCGAATCCATATATTCCTCCCCCCCGGGATCAAGGGGTTGATTCACACACAGCTCAAAAGCCGGGCCATAAATGCCGTAGCTGGAGGAAAGGGTGGCAGCCAGCATCAGGCGGAGGATAAACGCCGGCCGGCCCCCCAGCTGTAGAAATTCCGGCAGAATATCCGGGGTATTGGGCCACAGGCTGGGCCATAAAAACTCTTTTACGCCGGTCTGGGTCAAGGTGTCAAAATACTGCTCAATTTCCCATTTCAGATTGCGCCAGGTAAAATAGGTATAGGACTGGGTGAATCCGCCTTTGGCCAGCCGGTACATGGTCTTGGGCCGGGTGAATGCCTCGGCCAGAAAGATGGTTTCCGGATACGCTTTTTTGCATTCATCAATGAGCCATTCCCAGAACCGCAGGGGTTTGGTGTGGGGATTGTCGACCCTGAAAATCCGGACACCCTGGTCTATCCAGTATTCGATAACATCCAGCAGTTCCCGGCGCAGGCTCTCATAGTGGGGGGTATCAAATGCAAACGGATAGATGTCCTGGTATTTTTTGGGGGGATTTTCTGCATACTGAATGGAACCGTCGGGGCGGAGGTGAAACCATTCAGGATGGTCCGTAACATAGGGATGATCCGGGCTGCACTGAAATGCCATATCCAGCGCAATATCGATGCCGTGTTCCCGGGCACGGGCCAGAAGCTCCCTGAAATCCTCCAGTGTTCCCAGTTTTGGATGGATGGTCTTGTGTCCCCCCGCTTTGGCCCCGATGGCCCAGGGACTGCCGGGATCACCCGGAACAGCGGTAATCGTATTGTTTTTTCCTTTTCTGTGGGTGTGTCCAATGGGATGAATCGGCGGCAGATACAGCACATCAAATCCCATCCCGGCAATATAGGGCAGGCGTTTGATACAGTCTTTGAATGTACCATGCCGGGCGGGATCATCATCGGCACAGGAACGGGGAAACATTTCATACCAGGTGCTGTACAGGGCCCTGCGCGGCTCGATTCTTACGGGCAGCACCTTTGGATAATCCACCTGGCTGCTGAGATCCGGATATCGTTTCATAAACCCGGCAAAGACGGTATCGTTGAGAAAAACATCCGGGTGTTCTGCCGCCGCCGAAGACATGAGCTGCTCTGCCAGACGGTTCAGCTGATCGGCGTCTTCCTTTTTTGCCCGCGCTGCCGCTTCTTCGGCCATGCGTGCACCCTCCATCAGTTCCACAGACACGTTCTGGCCGTCTGCCCGCTTTTTTGACACCTGACTGCGCCAGGTGTCAAACCGGTCTATCCAGGCGGTGACCGTGTATTCATAGATTCCCATTTCACGAGGAATGAAAGAGGCCTGCCACAGGTCGTTCACCAGCAGGTGCATGGGAATCTGCCGCCACTGGGAAGCCCCTGCCCTGCGATAGAGCAGCCGGGCCGCCAGGCGGTCATGGCCGTCCACAAAAATATCTGCGGAAATGGTCACTGTTTCATTTACGGCCCGCCTGGCGGGAAAACGGCCGTTGTCAACCGCAGGGGTTACATTTTCGATCACAACACGTTTGATGAGGTCTGTCATGGGATTCTTCTCTTTTTTTAGCGGTTAGCGGTTCGCTAACCATACAATTTTTCCACATACTGCTGTGCGGCATGCTGCCACGAAAACCGTGCAGCCGCCGCATTGTTTTTTATCTGCTGCCATTTGTCCGGATCGTTTTTGAGCAGTTCAATGGCCTGGCAGGCGGTTTCAACAAAATGTTGTGCCTGGTCATCCAGATCCCTGCCCCTGGAACAAAACCCGTTCACCCCATGAATGACAGTATCGCACAACCCGCCGACAGCATGCACCACACAGGGCTGTCCATCCCGCATGGCCAGCATCTGGCCGATGCCGCAGGGTTCAAAAGAACTGGGCATCAAAAAAAGATCCCCATTGGCATACAGGGTCCGGGCTGCCTGATCTGAAAATCCGTGAAGGAAAATAAAATTGGGAAACCAGGCTTCCAGCCGGGTGAAAAACCGCACAAATTCTTCATGGCCGGTTCCCAGAAGCACATACACCCCGTCATCTCCCAGTGCCGTCAGAATTCGGGCCATGGCTGACATGCCGTCCTGGCCCTGGCGCATGAGCAGCACCTTCTGATCGGTCAGACGCGTGACACTGCACAGCAACATTTTGGGGCGGTTGCGCCGCTGTAACAGGTTCGACAGGTTGTGGCCGGCGACAAAGTCCGCACTGGACACTGTCTGCCGGCCGGCAGACCACTGCATGATCCGGCGCTGAAAACCTCGGAGCATTTCCGGCATCTCCATGACAGGGGGATGCCTGTTTTCCGGATAGTCGCAGCCGTTGAGGATGCCCGTCAGATTCCCTGTGTCATTTTCATGGGCCAGCACGGCTTCCAACCCCTGGGCGCCGTGGAACCGGGGCAGGTCATCCGGCCGGCAGATCTCCCGGGCATAGGTTGGGGACACCGTATGCACCCTGTCTGAAAGGCGGATGCCGCAGGCCATCAGGTTGCAGGCATCCGGCCACCGCGGATCCGCCACATCCAGCCAGTGCCAGGAGATATCGGGAAACCAGGCAGACAAAGAGGAACTGCTGCCGGCCAGCGGCCGCACCCCCTGCAGGGCCAGGTTGTGTATGGTAAACACCGTCCGGACGCGCTGCAATGGGGCGCAAGCCGGGTGGTACCGGCGCAGCAGGGCCACAAGTGCCGTATGCCAGTCATGCAGATGCATCACATCGGCCCGGGGTATGACTTCCTGGGTCAAAGCAGCGGCAGCGGCACTGCAAAAGCAGGCAAACCGGGAACCATCGCTGAAAAAGGGCTGATCATCCGGATCATGCACATAGATCTGGTGCTGCCCGGTGTGGGTATTTACTGACTCCAGAAACGGGTGATGTATCACATACTGGGTGACCCCCGGGTGCACTTGCTTTGCCGGCACCCGGTAAAGCGGTGCGTCATGAAGGGTCCCGCGGAATGGAAAACAGATGTCGGCCACATGTTTTGCCCCTTCGGTCTCGTGCAGAAACCCGTACCCGGGCATTACAACGCTTACCTGGTGACCAAGGTCCGCCAGTGCCGGTGCAATATCCCGCACCACATCCGCCACACCGCCCACCTTGGCATTGGGCAGGCTGTCATTTTCCGCAGCCATGTGCACGATATGCATGTTATTTTTTCCCCCCTTTGCCGGACAACCGCTTTGTTACCCATACATTTCCTGCAATCATCACAACTGCCAGGGCTGCTGCAATGAGTCCATTCACCCACCCGGGATGCTGTATGGTATGCAACAGACGGTCTGCAAATATGGTAATGACCAGAATGCCGGGCAGCATGCCTGCAGCCGTGCCCAGAAGATAGTCTTTGAGCTTGATATGGGAGGCCCCGGCTATGAGGTTGACAAGGGAAAACGGGGCAACCGGAATATTTCTGATAAGCGCCACTGTCAAAATACCCTGTCTGGCCATTTGCCGGCTGATATGATTCAGCTTTTTTCCCGCCACTTTGCGGACCATCTGCTTTCCCAGACCGGCCCCTGCCCAGAAGGTGGTCAGCGCGCTCACAAGGCAGCCGCTCAAGGCATAAAGCGCCCCCATGACAGGATCAAATACCATGGCGGTCACCCCCACCAGCAAGGTGACCGGAACCATCAAAAATCCCCCGGCAATATACCCCCCCAGGACAATCAGAAAAGACAGGGGCTGTTCCTTGATTTTTCCGGCCCAGGCAGCCAGGTTTTCTCTTGTGGCCCATTCAGCCAGAGGAGACCAGCGCCAGGCCGCAGCCAGAGCGAGCAGAATCAGCAGCACCCCTGCCAGCTTCATTACCTGTGGCATCTTGGACGTACCCTGTTCATTTCGGGCAAACCGATCCATCATACGGTCAAAGGCAATGGGGGTTTCCGGGTCAAGCAGTTCATGGTCCCGGACAATCGCCGCGCCGTCAACAGGCAGGGCCTGGTCAAATGCCAGTTTTTGCAACCTGCGGCCGGAAGACTCAGACAAGGATGCAATGGTCTGGTTCATTGCACCCTGTCTGGCAAACACCTTGACCACACCGTCAACGGGTTTGTCAAGGTGTTCAGCCAACAGCCGGTTGCGCAGAGAAAGAATGGCTTCTCCAACGCTGTCATCTTCTTTTGCCGCAACAGCCAAAACGCATTCAGAATCAAAGCGCATGGACCGGTTGCTTACATTGGCAGAGCCGATCAATGCCAGCCGGTCATCAACAATCATCAGTTTTGCATGGACATACAAAGCGGTTTTTTCATCATCCAGGGCCGGATAAAACACCTGCAGGCGGTGGTGGTCATCTGCCGCAGACAGCTGTTTCAACACCCGTGCCCGTATGGAATCCATGGTGCTCTGTTCCAGCCATCCGCTGGATTCTCTGGGAAGAACGATACAGATGTCAGGTCCCTGTTCCTGTGAAAGGCTGTCTTCAAGCGCCCCGGCTATTTTGGCGGATGTCAGATACTGGGTTTCGATATAAATGGCTTTTTCTGCCGCTTTGATGCCGTCTGTGTAAAGCGTTTCCACTTCCAGCACCTGATCCCGGCCTTTGTATGCCGGCAGAGTTCGGGAGATTCCCATCTGTATATCCAACAGATCCGGCGGCAGGTTTTCAGGCCATGGGGGAGCGGATGCGGTTTTTGGCAATGCAATGCTGTAACCGGTCGCCCATTGCCAGCGGTCTGTAAACAATTGGCCCAATTTTTCAGCAGCCTCTCCCTGCACGGCCATCTGAATATCATGAAACGGTGGATATGCTTCACCATCCGGTGTTGTCCTCCGGGGATCGTCCAGCCGGTGTTCAGGTGTGTCCCACCGGCTGTTTGTCAAATCAAGTCCCCCGCAAAATGCCACTTGATTGTCGATCACCACCAGTTTCTGATGCTGAGATGCCCCCACCGGATGCTGATCATCCTGGTGATAGAATATCCGCCCATGGGTTTTCCATCCCAGTTTCAGGATCGGGAGCCATTCACGCTCCCGCACATACAGCATGGGAAAATCCCAGTTCAGGATATACACATGCAGTTCGGGTGTTCGTTTCACCTTGTCATTGAGAAAAGCGCCAAGATCTGTCTGGTCATCCGGGACCCCATTGCCCCGCAGCAGGGCAATCCGGCTGTCAATGTCCCATGCGGCAATAAAAATGGTTTTCTTTGCCTGCTCCATGGCATCTGCCACTGCTGAAAAGTAGGCAGCGCCATCAATTAAAAAAGCGGCTTTTTGCGCATGCGCAAGACACCAGCAATTATCATTTTCTTTCAGAAGGGTCACTTGAATTTCCTTTTTCAACTGTTCCTTTGTAAAACAATGTCCCTTGTTTCAAAACCTGCACAACCACCAAAGGAATAAAGCTCATGCCGAGGATAAACAGCCACTGGAAGGAAGTGGGCGCCACCATGGTCAACACCCGTGACAACGGCGGAAAGTATACCGCAAACACCAGGAGCACAATGCTCAGAATCACGGCTCCCCATACAAAAGGATTGCGTGTCACATCATTGAAGATCACATTGGATTCGGCATCACGCATGTTGAACACATGCCAGGTTCGGGTGAAAGCCAAAATGAGGAAGGTTATGGTCACAGCGCGTTCCCCGGACAAAGACATTTTTTCCAGAGATATCCAGAAACCGGCAAGCGCTGTTCCGGCAATGAGCAGTCCATACCCGAAAATGGTCATCCAGAGGACCCTGGTCACAACCGGTTCGCTGGCGGGCCTTGGGGGCCTGTCCATGACCGAAGGCTCTCCTTTGCCCACGCCCAGTGCCAGGGCCGGAAACACATCACTGATCATGTTCAAGTACAGAATCTGCAACGGCAACAGCGGCAATATACTGCCGAAAAGCATGGCCAGACCCACGATCAGAATGGCACCCACGTTCCCTGATAGCAGAAAAACAATAAACTTGCGGATG
The DNA here is from genome assembly GCF_000350545.1 of Desulfotignum phosphitoxidans DSM 13687. Classification (GTDB taxonomy): domain Bacteria; phylum Desulfobacterota; class Desulfobacteria; order Desulfobacterales; family Desulfobacteraceae; genus Desulfotignum; species Desulfotignum phosphitoxidans. The sequence continues at coordinate 71,253 of NZ_APJX01000002.1, read as the reverse complement.
TTGCTGAATATGACCCGGCCCTGCTCCATGGCCAGGGCGATGGTGGCAAAATTGTCATCTTTGAGCACAATGTCTGCCGCCTCCCGGGCCACCTGGGTACCACGTCTGCCCATGGCCACGCCGATATCGGCCTTGGTCAGGGCCGGTGCATCATTCACCCCGTCGCCCGTCATGGCCACCACAGACCCGTCAGCCTGAAACAGAGAAACAAGATTGAGTTTCTGCTCCGGAGAGATGCGCGCAAAAACAGAAGACTGCAGGAGATTGTGACGTTCTTCTGAGGTGTAGTCTTCAGTGGACTTGAGCGTATTCCCATGTATCACGGTCTCCCCATCCCCGGGCAGGTTCAGTTTTTGTGCGATCGCAAATGCAGTCCCAGGATGGTCTCCGGTCACCATGACCACCCGCACCCCGGCCTGCCTGAGTGTGTCGATGACCTTCCGGATGTTTTTCCGGGGTGGATCCAGAAGTCCCACAAACCCCATGAACGTCAAAGATGAATAGGGATCATTTTGTACCGCATCCGTGGATCTGCGGGCGATACCTAAAACCCGGAGCCCTTCATCCGCCAGGGTTTCATTTGCCTGCAACAGTTTTTCATACACTGTGTCATCCATTTTCCGGGTTTGTCCATCGGTTGTCAGAACCTGGCTGGATGCATCAAGGACGGCTTCAGGCGCACCTTTTACCGCCACCATCTTGTCCTGCTCCCGGCTATGCCAGGTGGCCATCATTTTTGTCTCAGGACTAAAGGCCTCCTCTTTTTTTTCAGGATAGGATTTGAGCAGGTCCTCCCGATGCAGCCCAAGCTTCTGCCCGGCCTGCAACAGGGCAAGTTCCATGGGATCACCCACCTCTTCCCCGCTTTCTGACAGCTGCGCATTGCTGCACAGCATGCCGATGGTCATTATATCTTTTATATGCGTGTTCAGGGAATCATCGGTTTTCACATCTTTTTTGACAGAAAACGGCGGGTCTTGTTCCGGATCCCAACTGGCATGCATCACCTCTTCTGAAGCAACCAGGACCAACTTTGATACAGTCATTTTGTTTTCCGTCAGGGTGCCGGTCTTGTCCGCGCAGATAATGCTGGTTGAACCTAAGGTTTCCACGGCGGAAAGCCGGTTGACCAGCGCATTTTTTTTGGCCATCCGCCACATCCCCCTGGCCAGTGCAATGGTGGCCACGATGGGCAGGCCCTCCGGAATGGCAGCAACTGCCAGTGCGACAGATGTTTTAAAAATCACCACCAGATCTTTGCCGGCCATCACGCCGGTCACCCCGATCAATACGGCAATACCCAGGGTGACCCAGATCAGTTTCTGCCCCAGGCTGTTCAGCCGCTTTTCCAGAGGTGTCAGAACCTCTTCCTGTGCGCCCTGGGCCAGCTGTGAAATATGCCCCAGCTGGGTGGACATGCCCGTGGCCACCACCACGCCTTTTCCTGATCCCTGGGTCAGGGCCGTGCCGGTAAAAAGCATGTTGTTTCGCTCGGCAAGGGGGGTGTCCCCGGCCAGGGCCGCCACATCCTTGTCCACCGGCACAGACTCTCCGGTCAAGGCAGATTCATCGGCTTTGATCCGGTTAGCTTCGATCAGTCTAAGATCTGCCGGGATCACATCTCCGCCTTCCAGAACCACAATGTCACCGGGAACCAGTTTGGCGGCCTCGATTTTTTGGATCTCTGACTGGCGCAGCACTTTGGCATGCCTCCGGGTCATCTGCTGCAAGGCTTCCATGGACCGCATGGCACGCAGTTCGGTGCCGAACCCGATGAACACATTGACGATCAACGCCACCAGAATGGCGATCCCTTCCAGGAACTGACCGAGAATGAAAGATATGCCGGCAGCCGCAGCCAGGAGCAGTACAATGAGATTCTTGATCTGGGCAGTAAATATCTGCCATGCGGAACGCTGTTTGGCGGCTTCAATCCGGTTGGGACCATATTTTTCCAACCGGCTGCGGGCCTGTTTCGGGTTCAGCCCGTCATCAGAATGTGAGGCAAGCTGTTCAACCGCCTCCTTCGCTTCGAGCATCCAGGGTGATTTGCCATCCAAAGCCGGGTATTCGGTGTCTTTATTATTCATTTATTGGTTTTATTTATCTGAATTGTTTTTATCAAATTCATTTTCAGACTTTGCCCATGCATCGCTGAGATCTTCATAGGCATCTGAAAACCCTTGTTTCATTTCTTCCCATGCACTGGTGGAACTGGCTTTCAGGCTGCCGTATTTCTCAGCCACATCATTCCGTTTTTTTCGCAGTGTTTTGAGGCTTTCCCGGGTTTTTTCACGGGCCGCACTGCTCATTTGATCCCAGTTGTCTGCGATATCAGTTTCCAGTTCATCAATCCGTCTGTCCAGTATATCCAATGCTGTTTTAGACCGTTCAATCGCCTCATCACGCTGATCAGCTGTATAGTCTTTGAGGGCTTCGAGCAGATCCTGTGCTTCCTGTTGAACCGATTTGACCGTGGTGTTGTCCTCGTAGGATTTGGCAAAACCCGCCGGCATTGTGACAAACATGACCATTAAAACCCACACACCTATTGCGCTGCTTATTTTTGCATACCTCATTTGCCTTCTCCTTGTTTTGTCGTTTAATTTTAACGCAGTCCTAATCGGTTATTTCATGTGTATTTCACCTTAAAAGCCTGGTCGGCCACCGCCCGGGCAGGCCCAGCCGCGATCTCCAAACTCCTGTCGGCACCTGGAACCGAACTCAGGTTTCAATGTCTTTTTTAAGCTTGTCAAACTCTTCTTTTGTTATTTCACCTTTGGCGTACCGTTTCTTTAAAATTTCCGACGGGCTTTCTTTTTGCGAACCTGTCGAAGTTCCGGTTGTTTTGCCGCGATTCATAACAAAGTACAGAATGACCGCTACAATAATGATCAACAAAATCCACATAAAAATTCCTCCATAGCCGCCATATCCCATCATATGGCCCCATCCACCCATAGACCGGTCCACCGGCCTATGGCTGCATCCAGAGAAAAAAGTTATCAAAACCACCGGAATCACCGATATAAAAAATGTAAAAAACTTGTTTTTCATGGTTTCTCCTCTAATGAAAGCTTCTTTGTTTTTTCGGCCCGTTTCTTAATCAGTTTCAATGCATTGTTTTCACTGCTTCTCTGACCATCTGGCATGCATATCCCCATTCGTTGTCATACCAGCTCATCACCTTGAGCAGATCGCCGTCCACCACCTGGGTCATGCTCGGATCAACAATGGAAGCCCGGGGGTCTTTGATGATGTCCGAAGAAACAATGGGATCCCGGGCCACGCCCAGAATTCCCCGGTAACGTTCGGTTTGAGATTCTTCCTGGAAAATCTCATTGATCTCTTCTATTGTCACATCCCGCCCCGTCACAAAGACCAGGTCAGTTAAGGAACCCGCCGGCACCGGACCGCGAACCGCAACCCCGTCAAATTTGCCGCTGTATTGCGGCAGCACTTTTGTGGTGGCCTGGGCCGCGCCCGTGGATGTCGGCACAAAATTGACGGCTGCCGCCCTTCCCCGCCGCCATTTGTTTCTGGGCGCGTCCATGAGGGACTGGCTTGATGTATACGCGTGAATCGTGGTCATCATGGCCTTTTTTATGCCAACTCTTCTTCCCAGAATTTCAACCACCGGGCTGATGCAGTTGGTGGTGCAGCTTGCACAGGAGACCATCCGGGGAGATCCCTCCAACTGGTTCACCCCGTGCACCACCATTTCCACTTCGCCTGTTTTCTCGGGAGCTGAAAGAAAAACCCTTTTTGCACCGGCTTTCAGATGCTTTTCCAGGTCTTGTTTTTTTCGAAAAACACCGGTGCACTCAAAAACAATATCAATATCAAGCTCGCCCCATGGAAGCTCAGCCGGATCCTTTTCATTGAACATACGGTATTGCTTTCCATCTATCTGCAGCTCGTCTTTATCGGCCCTTACCTCTTTTTCATACCTGCCGTATACGGAATCATATCCCAACAAATAGGCAAGATTATCCACAGGCAGCAGATCGTTCAATGCCACAAGTTCAAGCTCCGGGGTTTCCAGTATTATTTTAAGAATTGCTCTTCCTATTCTGCCAAGGCCATTGATTGCTACGTTGGTTGTCATAATTCTTTCCTTTTTGTTTTCTTTAAAAAAAAAGGCCATAAAGCCATTCTTCAATGTAGTCTGTGCGGTATCAGCTTTCTGAAATCATGGTTTCAAACAATCTTTGTGTGTCTTCTTTTCGGCACAATTGTGTGCCGGGCGTCATGACGGCTGCAGTACCGGCTGCCAGTTTCCTGAATTCACCGATATTGGGCTTGATCATATATACCCCTTCTTTGCATGCCTTTTCCAGGGCCTCTCCGGACGTGTCCACGATCAGTTTTGTTCCATTTCGGCCACGCGCCTTATGACCTGGAGGACACTGTCGGGCTGTAACGAGATGGAATCGATACCGGCTTCCACCAGAAAGGCGGCAAACTCGGTATCATTGCTGGGGGCTTCCCCGCAGATCCCCACCTTGCGGCCGGCCTTGTGCGCACTTTCGATAAGGCTGCGGATCAATATCTTGACAGAGGCTTCGCTTTCATCAAACAAAGGGGCCAGCTTTTCTGAATCACGCCCGATGCCCAGGGTAAGCTGGGTGAGATCATTGGATCCGATGGAAAACCCGTCGAATCGTTCGGCAAAGGCCGGAGCTTCCAGAATATTGGTGGGTATTTCCGCCATGATATACACCTGAAGATCTTTTTCACCCCGCCTCAGTCCATTTTTATCCAGGACATCCATCACCTTGTCCGCCTCGGCCGGGGTGCGGCAGAAAGGAATCATGATGGTCACATTGGTAAATCCCATATCTTCCCGCACCCGGCGGATGGCCCGGCATTCCAGGGCAAAACCGTCCTGGTAGTCCTCACTGTAATACCTTGATGCCCCCCGCCACCCGAGCATGGGATTCTCCTCTCCGGGTTCGAACTGGCTGCCGCCGATCAAATCAGCATATTCATTGGTCTTGAAGTCGCTCATGCGCACAATCACCTGGTGGGGATACCGGGAGGCTGCGATGACGGCAATGCCCCGGGCCAGAAGCTCCACAAAATATTCGGTCTTGTCCTCATATTCCCAGGTCAATTTCTCAATTTTGTCTCTGACATCCTTGTCTTCAACCGTATCAAAGCGGGCCAGGGCCAACGGATGGATCTTGATCACATTGTTGATCAGATATTCCATGCGGGCCAGGCCCACCCCTTTGCAGGGCAGTTTCCACCAGCGCATGGCCGCTTCGGGGGTCCCGATATTCAGCATGATCCGGGTCTTTGTTTCCGGAATATCCTCCAGGTTCAGGTCCTTTGTTTCAAATTCCAGTTTTCCGGCATATACATGGCCCTTGTCTCCTTTGGCGCAGGAGACCGTCACTGCCTGGTCCTGCTTGAGGATCTGTGTTGCATCCTCTGCACCCACAATGGCGGGAATTCCCAGCTCGCGGCTGACAATGGCGGCATGGGAGGTGCGCCCCCCCTGATCAGTGACAATGGCTGCAGCGCGCTTCATGATCGGGACCCAGTCCGGATCGGTCATGGTGGTTACCAGCACAGCACCGGTTTGGAACTGATCGATCTGCTGTGCACTCTTGATGACACTGACCTTTCCTGGGGCAATGGCCTGGCCGATACCCAGTCCGGTAACCAGACGCTCTCCCGGATCTTGTGTGAGCGTATATGTCTTCATGTTTCCAACGGTTTTCTGGGACTGCACGGTTTCCGGCCTGGCCTGTACAATGAACAGATCTCCCTGCTCACCGTCCTTGGCCCATTCGATATCCATGGGCGTGTCATAGTGTTTTTCAATCTCTACGCCCCAGCGGGCAAGCTGCATGATCTCGCGGTTCGTCAACACAAAGGATTCACGCTCCTCTTTGGAAGTATTCAGGTTTTTGGTGGGCTTGGTTTTGGCATACACCATTTTCTTTTCCTTGGAACCGCGGGTTTTCTCAATAATAGGATCGATTCCCTCCTTTCCCAGAAATGGTTTAAAAACCGTATACTGATCCGGATTGACCGTACCCTGGACCACATTCTCGCCAAGGCCCCAGGCTGCGTTGATCAGGATTACATCCGGAAACCCGGAATCAGTATCCAGGGTGAACAATACCCCGGAACCGGCCAGATCGGAACGGACCATCTTCTGGATGCCCACTGACAGGGCAACTTTCATATGGTCAAACCCCTTTTCCTCCCGGTAGGAGATTGCCCTGTCAGTGAAAAGGGAGGCAAAGCATTTTTTGCAGGCTGTGAGCAATGCCTTTTCACCGGTTACATTCAAAAAAGATTCCTGCTGTCCGGCAAAACTGGCCTTGGGCATGTCCTCGGCCGTGGCGCTCGAGCGGGCTGCCACGTCCACTTCTTTTACATTGTAACGCCCGGCAAGATCTTTATAGGCAGAAAAGATTGCCTGTGCCACATCCCCAGGCATTTCTCCCTGGTTGAACAAGTTCCGGATGGCCTGCCCCGTTTTTTGCAAAGATGCCTTTTTTTGCTGATAAGTTTTGAGCAGTTTTGTGATCTTGTCCTGCAGCTGGTTTTTTTCAATGAATGCCCAAAAGGCTGTTGTGGTTGTGGCAAAGCCGTCCGGAACACGGATATCCTTTTTTTTAAGGGCCCGGACCATCTCCCCCAGCGACGCATTCTTGCCCCCGACCCGGCCGACATCTTCTGAATTCAGATCTTCAAACCATCGTACGTAATTGTCTTGTTTTGCGGTATTCATACTATATCTCCTGCAAACACTGTCTTTTTTTCAACCCTGGATTCATTTTCCTATCAGCTATGACCTGCAGATCACGCAGAATAAACCCATTGGGATTGTCTTTTAAACAACCCGCTATTTGAATCTGGATCTGGCGGATTTTACAGCCTCTCCCAGTGAACCCCACGCAAGGTCAATACCGGCTTTAAGATCTTCCCATGCATCTTCACCAGCTGCTTTCAGCTCTGTGAGCTTTTTTTGTGCGGCTTCCTGCTTGGTGCGCAACTCTTCAATTTTCTTGTAATATTCAAGCCGGGCCTGGGCATCTGCCTTGTCGGCTTTTGCCTTCATCTTATCGATGTCAATTTTCCATTCTTTCAGCTGTGCCTCTAATTTTTGTTCATACGCTTCTTTCTTACCCATTGTTCTCTCCTTTTATAGTGTGATTTTTGATACCAGATCTGTCGCCTTCAAAACGGTTCACACGACAATCATGTTGTTTTCCGAACCCTGATCATCACAAACGATGTCAGGACAATTGGGATCGCAGGTCCATGTTCCATCGACAATGAATTTATATTCATAGGTGCCTTTGGGCAGTATTTTTATTTTTTTCCATGTTCCTGTCTCATCTTTTTTCATGGCATCGGAATCCTGGGACCATTTATTGAAACTTCCTGCAAGTACAACCTGTTGGGCTTCCGGGGCAAAAACTTTAAAAGTAACGCGCTTTTTTTTATTATCAGCCATGTTTTTTCTCCTTATAAAATTAAGATTCTATTTTTTACCCGAACAGTATTGCAACCGCATGTGCCGGAAGCATCAGGGTGGTGTCTTCCACAACAATGTCATCTGTTGATGACAGAACCATTTTTTTATCTTTTGCATCAGCGCAGGAAATTGTTCGGGGAGTCTCTGCGAAATTACAAGTCACCAGCACCGGTCCCCGTGTCATGGTCAGCCAGCGCTCTGTTTCATCAAATATAACAGATACCTGTTCAGTTTCTCCATCAGTCAAGCATGACAGGCGGCGCCGCAGCGCAATGAGCGATTGATGCCACGCCAGCATGTGCCTGCTGTTCTCCTCTTGCCGTTCCTCCCAGTTGAGCCTGGATTGCGCAAAGGTTTCTTCATCCTGGGGATCGGGGATCTCTTCGCTTTCCCATCCGAATGCGGCAAATTCTTTGCGCCGGCCGCGCTTCACCGCTTCTCCCAGTTCAGGTTCCCGGTGATCGGTAAAATACAGAAATGGTGTTGAGGCCCCCCATTCTTCCCCCTGAAACAGCATGGGCACAAAAGAAGACGTCATGACCAGGGCAGCACCGATTTTCAGCAGGCCCGGTGAAAGCAGCCGGCTTGTCCGCTCGCCCAGGGCACGGTTGCCCACCTGGTCATGGTTTTGCAGACATCCCACAAACCGGGTGCCGGAAATTCCGGTGGCGGGCCGTCCATGACAGCGGCGGCGGTAAACCGAATAGCAACCGTCATACACCACCCCTTTAGTCAACACCTTTGCCAGCTGGGCCAGGGTGCCGAAATCCTGATAATAGCCCTGATTTTCCCCGGTCAGCACCGCATGCAGAGCGTGGTGAAAATCCTCGTTCCACTGGGCATCAATGCCGTATCCCCCCACCGCTGGAGAACGGATCACCCGGGGGTCATTCAGATCGCTTTCTGCGATGAGCACAAGATGCCGGCCCAGGGCTGTTTCCAGATTTTTTACGGCATTGGCAAGCGCTTCCAGAAAATGAATGGCAGATCTGTCCAAAATGGCATGGACCGCATCGATGCGCAGCCCGTCAAAGTGGTAGTCCTTGAGCCACATGACGGCATTATCGATAAAAAACTGCCGCACCTCATGGCTGTCTTGTTCATCAAAATTAACTGCTTCTCCCCAGGGGGTGGCATACCGGTCAGTGAAATACGGCCCAAACTGGTTCAGATAATTTCCCGCAGGCCCCAGATGGTTGTACACCACATCGAGCAGCACGGCCAGACCGCGCTGGTGACAGGCATCCACCAGGCGTTTCAGCCCTTCTGGGCCGCCGTATGCCTGGTGGGGGGCGTACAGATCCACACCGTCGTAGCCCCATCCGCGGTCACCGGAAAACTGTGCCACGGGCATCAGTTCCACATGGGTGATACCCAGTGTCACCAGATGATCCAGGCGGCCGACAGCTGCATCACATGTGCCCTCAGAGGTGAAGGTTCCCAGGTGCAGTTCATAGATGACGGCTGATCCCAGAGGCGGCTGCTGCCAGCCGGCATCAGTCCACTCAAAGACAGAATGGTCCACCCATCTGGAAAACCCGTGTATCCCGTTGGGCTGCCAGAAAGAACGCGGATCCGGAAACGGTCCGTTGCCGTCCACGGCAAAGGCATAATCAACGCCGTGGTGCATAAAGGGGGCATCCACATGCCACCAGCCGCCTGCATCCTGTGTCATGGCAAGCACCTGGTCATTGCTGTGCAATGTTACTTTTCCGGCCTTTGGGGCCCAGACACGCATATCTGTCATGGCAGTTATTTCCTTTTCATCAGCAGGCCGACAGGAAAACGGTGCAGCAGTTCCTGGAGCCTTACAGCACCGCCGTCCGCTTCATCACCTGTCAGAACATTGTGCCATTTTCCCGAAGGCAGTTCTAAAATGGTATCATCCCAGTCATTATCCAGACCCATAACAAGCCTTGGGGCCAGAGAGATCACATCCTGTCCCCGGAAAAACGCCACCAGATGGTCTGCTTTTTGGCCGGTGGCATACAACGGGCAATAATCGGCCCGGGGACCAAAAAATTCCGGAAGGGTGCGGCGCAGATGCAGGGCCTGGCGGATGACCCAGAGTTTGGGCAGGCCTTTGTCCATTCCGGTCAGGATCTCTTCAGGGCTCATTTGCGGCAACTGGCTGAGCAGGCGGCGGCGCAGGGCAAAATCCACGGGCCTGCGGTTATCCGGGTCCACCAGGCTCAAATCCCATAGTTCAGTGCCCTGGTAGATGTCCGGAACCCCCGGGGCTGTGAGTTTAATCAGGGTCTGGGCAAGGCTGTTAATTCTGCCGGGTGCTACCAGGTCTGCGACAAAATTTTCCAGGTCTGTGCAGAATGTCCTGTCTGCCAGCACGGCAGCGATAAAATCAGCCAGACCGCGCTCATACGCATTATTCGGAGCTGTCCAGGAGGTATGCACCTTGGCTTCTTTGACCGCTTTTTCCATATAGGCACAGATTCTTTCCAGATCAATGGGCCAGGCCCCCACCAGGGTCTGGTACAACAGGTATTCGGTATTGGCATCAGGCACCCCGCCAGAACGGTGGCGGGCATTATTGGAAGCCCATCTGCGGACCGCATCCGCCCATGGGTCCGGGATCTCGGAAAGCAGGGCCAGCCGGGCCCGGACATCTTCACTGCGCTTGGTATCATGGGTGGTGGATGCCAGCAGTCCCAGCGGATGTTCTTTTTGTGCACGGGCACAGGCTCCATGAAACTGCCGGGGATGCACTCCGAACCTGCCTGGATCTCCTCCCACTTCATTGAGACAGACCAGGCGGTGGTACCGATAAAAAGCGGTGTCTTCCACGCCCTTGGCCATGGCCGGGCCGGTCAATTGCTGGAACCGCATGGCCAGTTCTGCTTCCAGGGCCCCTCTGGTTTGCAGCAAAAGCAGGTCTTTAAGAAATAAAAACAGGTCCGGGTCAAGATCCGTTCGCACCATTGCAGCCCCTTCAATGGCCGCATTGATATGGTGTTCGTCCTCTTCAGACACCCTGTTTTCTGAGGCAGACACATATGACCTATACACCGGAAAATGGATGGCTGTCTGACACAGGGCCCTGCGCAGTTCCTGCCGGGAATAGTCCCTGTGACGTCGGTGCCTTTCACAGATTTCTTCAAAAAGACTGGTAAGGCGCCTGATCTCACTTTGCAGGATAGTGGTGAGCACCAGGTGCTTGCATTCATGGACCAGTGCTTCAAACGGTTGTTGTATTCCTGTAAAATCCGCATACAGCTGTGTCAGCACCTCCTCGGATGCAGGATTTACAAACAGCCCCCCTGCAAGATTCATGAAATCATATCCTGTGGTGCCGGCAACCGGCCAGTCTGACGCAAGATTTTCTTTGGGTTCAAGAATTTTTTCCACCACGATCCAGGCATCAGGGCAGGCCTTTTGCAGCCTGTGAAAATACTGGGCCGGGTCCCACAGACCGTCCGGATGGTCAATGCGCAGCCCCTGGACCCATCCTTTTTTAACCCAGGCCAAAGGCAGGGCATGGACAGCCGCGAAAACCGTTTTGTCCTCAACCCTTATTCTTGCCAGGTCACTGATGTTGAAAAACCGCCTGTATCCAAGATCTGTGTCCGCCATGCGCCAGAAAGCCAGCCGGTAATGCTGCTGTTCAATGACTGTATCCAGGGCATCCGGATCATGGTTCAGGCGTGTCACCTCTGCTTTGATGCGCGATTCTTTTGATCCGTCATCTTCCCCGGCCCTGGACAAAATTTCGGCCGCACTGGAAGGTGCCACAGGGAACAGATGCTCATGATAATGAATGACAAAATCCCCGTCTTCATATGACAACTGCAGTTCGCCATCCTCGAGGATGCGGCCATAGTGATTTCCTAAAACCGGCAAAAGAAGCTTGCCGGGCCATCGGTTTGCGCCACTGTGCCAGTCCACATCAAAAACCCGGCAAAGCGGCTGGCCGGTCCGTTCTCCAGCAGATCCCACCACCAGGGATTCTGCCGCCCGGCAACGGCCATATGGTTGGGCACCACATCGATCATATGCCCAAGCCCTGCGGCACGAATAGTCTCACACAGGCGGGCATGGGCCTGGGTTCCCCCGAGTTCCGCATTGACGTGTGCGGGATCCACAATATCATAGCCGTGGGTGCTGCCGGCAGCTGCCTGGAGGTAGGGGGAGGTGTACATATGACTGATACCCAGATCATGCAGATAGGGCACAATCTCTGCGGCCTGGTCAAAGCCGAATCCGGAATGCATCTGGAGTCGGTAGGTGGCAACAGGTTCAAATTTCATGGCGCAGCACCACCAGGGAACGGGCCGCAACCATGATCGCGTCCCCTGCCTTCAGTGACGGCGGCTCTTCCTGCCACCCGGTTTCAGTATCGATTTCCTTTATCCAAAGATTGCCATAATCCGGTCCGGGAAGTTTAAATTGCAGTACATCATGAAAGGCATTGAAAATCAGGTAAAAATTGTCATCGATGACAGGTTCACCCCGGGGATTGGGATTGGGAATGGTGGCACCATTCAAAAAAACACCCAGGGATTTTGTGACTTCCACTCCCCAGTCCTGTTCAGCCATCTGTTCTCCCTCCATGGTGAACCATCTGATGTCGTCGACCTCGCTGCCATGAATCGAGCGGCCGTGAAACCATCCCCGGCGGCGGAAAACCGGGTGGTCTTTGCGGTACTGAATAAGTTTCCGGCAAAAATCATGGAGTGCTTCGTCCACATTTTCCCAGTTGTACCAGGAAATTTCATTGTCCTGGCAATAGGCGTTGTTGTTCCCCTGCTGGGTCCGCCCCAGTTCATCTCCGCCCAGAAGCATGGGCACCCCCTGGGAAAGGAGCAGGGTAGCCAGAAAATTTCGCTTTTGGCGGTGTCTCAGCCGGCGTATCTCCGGGTCGTTTGTTTCTCCCTCCTCACCGCAGTTCCAGGAACGGTTGTGATCCTCTCCATCACGATTTTCCTCGCCGTTGGCCATGTTATGCTTTTCATTATAGGAAACCAGATCATGCAGGGAGAACCCGTCATGGGCCGTGATGAAATTGATGCTGGCATAGGGCAGGCGGGAGGTATTTTCATACAGATCGGAACTGCCTGTAAAACGGGCGGCAAACTCGCCCATGGTCTGGTCCTCCCCCCGCCAGAAATCCCGGACGCAGTCCCGGTATTTTCCGTTCCATTCGGTCCAAACCGGCGGGAAATTGCCGACCTGGTAGCCGCCCTCACCCACATCCCAGGGTTCGGCAATCAGCTTGACCTGGCTGATGACCGGGTCCTGCTGGATGATGTCGAAAAAAGCGGACAGCCGGTCCACATCATGCAGTTCCCTGGCCAGGGTGGATGCCAGATCAAACCGGAATCCGTCCACGTGCATTTCCAGAATCCAGTACCGCAAAGAATCCATGACAAGCTGCAGAACATGGGGATTGCGCATATTCAATGTGTTGCCCGTGCCGGTATAATCCATATAGTATTGCGGATCTTCAGTAAGCCGGTAATAATAGGTGTTGTCGATTCCTTTGAAACTGAGCATGGGACCCAGGTGATTTCCCTCTGCCGTGTGGTTGTAGACCACATCCAGAATTACTTCCAGACCGGCCTGGTGAAGGATTTTCACCATCTGTTTGAATTCAGCCACCACACCGCCGGGACGGTTGTCTGCCGCATATTCGTTGTGGGGGGCAAAATACCCGATGGAGTTGTACCCCCAGTAATTTTTCAGACCCTGATCCTTCAGGTGTTTGTCCTGGATGAAAAAATGCACCGGCATCAGTTCAACCGCTGTGACCCCAAGGTTTTTAAGGTATTCAACAACCGCAGGATGGGCAAGTCCTGCATAGGTGCCGGCCATTTCAGGGGGAACATCCGGATGGCGAACGGTGAACCCTTTTACATGGGTTTCATAAATCACGGTATCATGCCAGGGAATCTGCAGGCGGCGGTCTCCGCTCCAGTCGAAATGGGGCTGGTGCACCACACACTTGGGCATGAAAGGGGCACTGTCAGTATCGCTGCGGATGCCGGGACCCTCTCTAAAGGGATAGGGGAATACTGCCTCATCCCATTGCACTTTCCCATCCATGGCTTTGGCATAGGGATCCAGCAGCAGCTTGGCGGGATTGCAGCAAAAACCCCGGGAGGGATCCCACGGGCCGTGGATTCGAAATCCATACCGCTGGCCCGGCTCCACAAAGGGCAGATACCCATGCCAGCAATACCCTGTCACCTCAGTGAGATCGATACGTGTTTCATTGTCATTTTCGTCAAAGAGGCAGAGCTGTACACGCTCCGCAATCTCTGAAAACAAGGAAAAATTGGTGCCGGAACCATCGAATACTGCTCCCAGCGGATATGGTTGTCCTGGCCAGATCTTCATAACGGTTCTCGTTTCATTTCTATTAATCCATGCCTCCGCTTGTTTGATTGGAGTTCAATTATCGTTTTTCCGGGTATGATCTTCAATGAGGAAAAACATGTATTTACACCGGCGGCTTCATGCAAATACATGTTTCAGCGTCAAATGGGGGAATACACCCATTTATTTTACCCATCCGTATCTATATGATTTTGGTAAAAAACATCTGGAACAGACCCTAAGGGAGTAAACACATGCATAAAGATTTGAAAAAATACGACCATGGCACACTGGTTGCGGCAATGACATCTGCTGACTTTTATCCCCACAAGCCCGCCGAGATTATACACAAGCAGACACATATCTCTGATGTCTTTCTTGCCGGTGATCGGGTCTATAAAGTCAAAAAACCCGTCAATCTGGGATTTCTTGATTTCAGCACCCTGGAAAAGCGCTATAGATTCTGCTGTGAAGAGGTGCGGTTGAATCAGCGGCTCACCTCAGACATCTATCTTGGGGTTGAAAAAATCACATGGGACAAAAACGGATATGGGTTGAACACAACCGGAGAAACCGTGGATTACGCCGTTAAAATGCGGCGGCTGCAGGATGAACACACCCTGGAATACCTGCTTGTATCAAACCGGGTGACTGAATCATTCATCAACCGTCTGATCCATACCCTGGCTGATTTTTATAACGCATCTGCATTAAAAAAAAAGGAGAGGGATCAGTTTGGTTCGTTTGACGCCATCGGGCAAAAGTGCCGGGACAATTTCAACCACCTGCCTGATTTTTCCGACACCGGGACCAACAAAAGAAAAGTTCAACTGATAAAGGCCGCAACCCGGATGTTTCTGGACCGCCATAAAGAGTTATTTGACCGCCGAATTGAAAACAACCATATCTGCGATACCCATGGCGATTTAAAAACAGAACATATTTACAATGATCAGGGCGTTCAGATACTGGACTGTATTGAATTCAACCACACATTCCGTTACCAGGACACGGCATCGGATCTGGCTTTTCTGGCCATGGACATGGATTTTCTCGGATACCGGCCGGCCGCCCTTTTTCTGCTCAGCCGTTATGTAAAAATAACCAGTGACGCGGATTTGATGCAGGTGATTGATTTTTACAAATGCTTTCGGGCCATGGTGCAGGTAAAGGTGTATCATCTGCAGATTGAGGCCATGCCGTCACACGATGATGCCAAAAAGGCTGAACACGTTCATGAAATGGAACAATATCTGGATCTGGCCTACCAGTATGCCCTGAAAATGGCTTTTCCGGTCATCTGGGTGACCTGCGGCATGATTGCAGCAGGCAAAAGCACGGTGGCAGAAAAACTGGCGGCACTGTTTTCCATACCCTGGATCCGCAGTGATGAACTCCGCAAAACCCTGTTTGAGGAGTTGCCTGACAAATCCGGCAAAACAGGGTTTGAAAAGGGCATGTATACCCCGGAGGCCACCTCACTTGTGTATGGCAAAATGCTGATCACGGCCCAGGCAGCGCTGGAAAAAGGCAGCTCTGTGATCCTGGATGCCGCCTGCCGCAAGCAGAAAGAACGGCAGGATATATTGCAGCTGGCCCGGGACACATCTGCCAACATCATTTTTGTTGAATGCCGGTGCCCGGACCGGGAAATAAAAACCCGGCTCAAAAATCGGGAACATCAATCCACGGTATCTGACGCACGGCTGGAACATTTTGCAGCCATAAGAAAGAGCATGGACCCTTTTGACCATTTGTCAGCGGATGTGCACATGCCGGTCCGGACCGATCAGCCCCTGGACAGCATCATTGAAACCATTCTGACAGGTGAGCATGAACTGCTGGCAAGGCAGACCGCCCAAAAAAGCGGTTGATGTCAAAAAGTCAGCTATTTCTTTTACTGGGCGGTGTAGCCCCCGTCAATGACCAGCTCGCTGCCGGTGACAAATGCGGATTCATCCGAAGCAAGGTACAGGGCGCCATATGCAATATCCTCAGGCTTTCCCACATGGCCGACGGGATGCTTGCTGTCCAGATTTTTTCGAAAGGCATCCACCCCTTCTTCCGAGGCTTTCCCCAGTTCTTCAACAAGGGGGGTCCAGATATAACCCGGATGAAGGGAATTCACACGAATACCCTGTTTTGCATAAATTAAGGCATCTGTCTTGCTCATCAACCGGACAGCACCTTTTGATGCATGATAGGCCGGCAGATCCGGTGCACCGACAATACCATATATAGAAGAAAGATTGATAATACTGCCCCCCTTGTTTTTTTGCATATGGGGAATGGCATATTTGGTACACAGGAATACCCCCCTGACATTCACGTTCATCAGGTTGTCCCATTCCTGTACGTCAATTTCATGGGTGGGTTTGTTGGGACCGGCAATGCCGGCGTTGTTCACCAGGATGGTAAGGCTGTCAGCCGGCGAGATCACATCGGCCACATTTTTTTCATCAGAAGTGTCCAGATGCTGATACTCTGCCCGGCCCTGGTTTTGGCGGATTTCTTCAACCAGCTGTTCGCCTTCATCATCAATAATGTCGGTGACGATCACATATGCCCCTTCCCTGGCAAACAGTTTACAGATTTCCCGGCCGATTCCCCGGGCACCGCCCGTAATCAATGCGGTTTTAGCGTTCAAGCGATCCATTGTGTTTTCCTCCTGTTTCTTGTTATATGCATGGGTGTTAATAAAAAACAGCCGCCACCGGCGAATCATCGGGCATCTCTTTCAAAGGCACCGGAAATACAGACGCACCGTTTCTGAGTGCATGGCATGCGGCCACATTCAGCAGATCCTGGTCTTGCGCCTGCTTTTCAGAATGAAAAACCGGTCCGTCATCCCAGCTGAACTGCCCCCATTGGTCAACATCCCGGGCGACTATCAGGTGTTTCACCTGCCCGGTGGGTGCCTGCTCAAGAATATGGGCCAGATCATTGGCAGTTTTGCCTGACCCCTTCAGATCGTGATATGTGTTTAACGCTTGGTTCAGGTCTTTGCGGGTATGCGGTGCCGCAATCTTCCAGGCCGCTTTTTGCAGGTCCTGTGCCGACATATTTTCCGGATTTCCAGTGATCCCTTCTTTTACAAGGTAAGGATAGGTATTGGCGGTTCGATACAGGGCATGGAGATAATCCACACCCGCCAGGATCAGCAGATCCGAACGCGGACCCAAAAAGGTGGTCAACGCTTTGTTAATGGCTTGAAAATACCTCAGAATACGGTCTTTATCTTCATCATCAGCCCCACCCTGTCCATGGAAAACCGCCGCTTTTCTGCCCGGTGTCTGGCTGGTCTGGCTTGCGGTATGAAACTGGAGCTGTTTTTCCTGAAGATCGAACCGCAATGCCTGGGACAGGCTGTCCGGCAGATTTTCGGGTGTGATTTCATCACAATGCTGCCGGGTGCACTGATACAACCGGCATTCATTCTGACTGAGGGCAAGGATAAAAAAAGTGGTGTCATAGGCCACCAGGGGCAAAACCGGTTTCAGGTGAAACTGATCTGCCACCACTGCCACTTCGGGCGTGTCCATGGAAAGCCGAAAGGCACGCGTCAGTTCAGGTGACATAAAAAGGGCGAACCCGTCTTTTTGATACTGCCAGAATGCGGCATTGCCGTTCTCCAGCAGCGCCATGGCAGGGCCCAGGTCAATGCCCGGAACGATGGGTTTGATCTTCTCCATGGTATTCTTAAAACGGATCTGATTTTGCAGGCTTTCTTTGCCGCCCCTGTGGGTAGGTATATATATGGAGATGCATGCAGCGTTTTCATGTTTGAGCAAAGCATCGAGGTCATTTTTGTTGAATGCATCCGCCAGATGCATTTTACCGGGTGTTGTTATATGTTTCATCTGTCTCTTCTCCTTATTATCCGGTATGTTGCCAGTTTTTGTCACCTTACCAGACCATGAAAAAGGATCATATGGTGAAAAACCACCATTTTTTATCGTAAGGGTATGCAGTTGAATCGGGTTTGTGTTTTTTCAACAGGCCGTCATAGATCAAAAATAGACAAATACAAGAAAATTTCCTCCAATATGGGGGTTATTGTGTATTGTATCACCGGCAAAAAAAAACATATGTTGAGTGTATTTAGAAAAATTCAATATTACCGGCCCAAAACAAAACTCAGACCGGTATCAGGCGAAAGGAAAAAACAGATGAATCAAACAGATTTCGGGCTCTCAAAAGAGACCTGTGACGGTGTTATTTTTGACCTTGACGGTGTGATCACCCAGACGGCAAAGGTGCATGCAACAGCGTGGAAAACCCTTTTCGACACTTATTTAAAAACCCGGGCTGCCCGTGAAAACCAGGCATATATTCCTTTTGATGCAGACAAAGAATACCGCACTTATGTAGATGGGAAACCCCGATATGACGGGGTGGAATCATTTCTCAAATCCAGGGGGATCGACCTGCCCCGGGGAAATCCGTCAGACGATCTGAGCAATGAAACCATCTATGGGCTTGGCAACAGAAAAAATGAGATTTTCAATACCTATCTGCAAAAACAAGGACCCGAAGTATACGAAGATACATTGAGCCTGATGTATGAAATCAAAAGACAAGGATGGAAAATAGCGGTTATTTCCGCCAGTAAAAACTGCATTCCCGTGCTTGAGGCGGTCGGGATTGCAGATTGGTTCGACACAGTGGTGGACGGTGTGCTTTCCCAAAAGCTGGGAATAAAAGGAAAGCCTGACCCGGATATCTTTTTCGAGGCTGCCCGCCGCATGGAAGTCACAGCAAAGCGCACCGCTGTTTTTGAAGATGCGACATCCGGGGTGAGCGCTGCAAAAAAAGGCGGATTTTATCGGGTGATCGGTGTAAACAGGGCAGACAATGAATCCATTTTGAAAAAAGCAGGGGCTGATGTGGTGTTTTCAGATCTGTGCGATATCCGCATCAATGACAGGCTTCCGGTCAGAAAAAAAGAAATGGCATCTTTGCCTCCGGCCCTGGACCATGTTCAACAGATTCTACAGCGGGCCAAAGACAGGAAGATCGCCCTTTTTCTGGATTATGACGGCACCCTGACCCCTATTGTCAATGATCCCCAAAAGGCATTCCTGGACCAGAGCACCCGGCAGACGCTGGGAAAAGTGGCCAAAAAATGGGTGGTGGCCGTCATCAGCGGCAGAGACCTTGCAGCCATTCAAAACTTTGTAAAACTGGACAATCTCTATTATGCCGGCAGCCACGGCTTTGATATTTCCGGCCCGGCGAATCTTACGCTTGAAATGCAGAAGGGAAAGCAATTTCTGCCTGTTCTGGACAAGGCCCAGGGTCAGCTGGAACAAAACCTGACCCACATCCCGGGTGCGGCCCTTGAACGCAAACAATTTTCCATTGCCATCCATTACAGGAATGTCAAACAGGCGCAGGTAACCACAGTCCGGCAGACCGTTCGCCAGGTCCAGACCGATCACCCTGAACTGCGCATCACGGAAGGGAAAAAAGTGTTTGAGCTGCAGCCCGACATTGAATGGCATAAGGGAAAAGCCCTGACATGGCTGATGGAAAAACTGAACCTGAATCTGGACACCTATTATCCCATGTATATTGGAGACGATATTACGGATGAGGATGCATTTGAAAGCCTGAAAACCATCGGCACCAGTATTATCGTCAAGGGCAGTTTTCACCCGACATCAGCTGATTTTGTACTGGAAAACACCCGGGAAACTGCCGCATTTATAGAAACACTTTTTGATGAAAAGGAAAGATAATATGCCTGCCTGGAATTTAACCTACAATACCTATAAACCGCAGGAAGAGGGACTTCGCGAAGCTTTGTGCACACTGGGAAACGGCTATTTTGCCACCCGGGGGGCAAGTGCCCAGGTGTCTGCCGGCGACATCCATTATCCCGGCACCTACCTGGCCGGAGGATACAACCGGCTCAAAACCAAGATTGCCGACAGGGACATTGAGAACGAAGATCTGGTAAATATGCCCAACTGGCTGTGTCTGAAGTTTCGTTTCACAGGCGGACAATGGTTTTCTCCTGAAAATGCAGCCATTCGGTCCTATTGCCGGGAACTGGATATCCAGAACGGGATTCTCACCCATATCGTTGTTTTTGAAGACGAACAGGGACGCCGCATCCGGATGGAAGAACAGCGCATTGTGCATATGGGGGACCGGCACACGGCTGCCATGCAGGTATCATTGACCAGTGAAAATGAAACCGGTGCCCTTGAGGTGGAATCAGCCATCGACGGCACGGTTCAGAACCGGGGGGTAAAAAGGTACGGCGAGCTGAACAGCCGGCACCTTGAAGTTCTGGAAAGTGAATCCGTTCAAGACAGGCCGCTTTATCTGAAAGTACAGACCGTCCAGTCAGAACTGCGGGTGGCCATGACAGCCAGAACCCGGATAACCAGAAAAGGCAAGGCCCTGGAACTGGCACCCAAGCTGATGGATGATGATGGATATGTGGGCAAACGCTATACCGTGGATATCAAAAAGAAAGAAACCATTGTGGTGGAAAAAGTGGTTCTGGTGCACACCTCCCGGGATATTGCCATTTCCGAGTGCGGTCTGGCCGCCAGGGCAAGAATCCAGCGTACCCCCGGCTTTGAACCCCTGCTCAAAACCCACAAACTGGCCTGGAAACAATTGTGGCGCCGATCCGACATTACACTGACCGACCGCAGAAAAAAACGCTCAGACCACCATCCGGAAATGGTGGTCCGACTGCACATCTTTCATCTGCTGCAGACCACATCCAAACAGACCATTAATCTGGATGTGGGAGTGCCTGCCAGGGGCTGGCACGGAGAAGCTTACCGGGGGCATATTTTCTGGGATGAGCTGTATATTTACCCGTTTATAACCCTGCAGCATCCGGAAATCACCCGTTCGCTTCTGCTGTACCGGTACCGCCGGCTGGATACGGCAAGGGCCGCTGCCAGGGCCGCCGGATATAAAGGTGCCATGTTTCCCTGGCAGAGCGGGAGCAGCGGCAGAGAAGAAACCCAGACCGTGCACCTGAATCCCAAATCCGGGCGATGGATCCCGGATAATTCACATTTTCAAAAGCATGTAAATGCAGCCATTGCATTCAATATCTGGAAATATTTCGAATCCACCGGGGATATGCAGTTCATGTCTGAGTATGGTGCGGAAGTGCTGCTTGAAATCGCCCGGTTCTGGGCAAGCATTTCCACGTTTAACAAAGATTTTGACCGGTACGAAATCCTCAAAGTGATGGGTCCGGATGAATACCATGATGCCTACCCGGATGCGGATGAGCCGGGGCTGGACAACAATGCCTATACCAATGTCATGGCGACCTGGGTGTTGACCCAGGCATTGAACGTCCTGGAAATTCTGCCCGAAGACCGCATTGAAGAGCTTTGTGAAACCCTGCACATCACAGAATCTGAAACAGATCTCTGGTGGGATATCAGCCGGAAAATGCGGATCATCTTTCATGACGACAACATCATCAGCCAGTTTGAACATTACGACCGGCTCAAGGAACTGGACTGGGAAAAATACCGGGAAAAATACACCAACATCCAGCGCATGGACCGCATACTGGAAGCCGAAGGAGACAGTCCCAACAATTACAAGATAACAAAACAGGCGGATGTGCTCATGCTGTTTTATCTGTTTTCCGCGCCTGAACTGAAAACCCTGTTCAAACAATTGAATTATCCGTTTGAATATGAAACGATTCCCAAAAATATCGATTATTATGTCCATCGTACCACATATGGCTCCTCTTTGAGCTGGGTGGTCCATTCCTGGGTAATGGCCCGGTCGGACCGGAAACGGTCCTGGAAGTTTTTTCTAAAAGCCCTTCAAAGCGACATTAATGATATTCAAGGCGGCACCACCCGGGAAGGGATTCATCTGGGCGCCATGGCCGGATCAGTCAACATTCTCCAGGAAGCATACATGGGCATAAAAACCCGGGGCAATATCTTATGGGTCAACCCGGAACTGCCTGAAGTGCTTGAAAAACTGGAAATGCAGGTGCGGTATCGGGGCAGTACCCTGGCCTTTGAAACCACCCAGGAAATGTGCAAAATCACGCTTTTGTGCAGCCCGGAAAACACGTTTAAATTCGGATTCAAGGAAAACCTGTATGAACTGAAAGTCGGAAATACCCGAAAGTTTCACATCTGAAGGATACAACCAATCCATGCCGGTGCATAACACGGACATCGCAGCACAGCTCAACCGCATGGCGGATCTGCTGGAAATTGAAGATGCCAATCCTTTCAGGGTCAGGGCATACCGCAATGCCGCCAGAACCGTCAAGGGGCTGTCCCGGCCAGTACCCGACCTGATCAAACAAAAAGAGGATCTGACCGCACTCCCGGGCATCGGCCAGGACCTGGCAGACAAGATAACGCAGATTGTTTCCCAAAAAACCTTTACAGAACTGAAGGAAATCCAAGCCCGTCTGCCCTCAGAACTGCCCCGTTTGATGGAGATTGAACACCTGGGCCCCAAACGGGTAAAACAGCTGTATCAGGAACTGGGCATTTCCACCATAAAAGAGCTTAAAGCCGCTGCCCGGGCCAAAAAAATCCGCACTATACAGGGCTTTGGGAAAAAACTCGAACACGCTGTTTTAAACGGCCTTGAACAGATGACATCCGAATCCGGGCGCATTTTATTATCTGAGGCGGAAGAACGGGCCGCGCCTTTGCTGGCCCATATGAAAAAAGCACAGGATATTGACCGGATCAAGCTGGCCGGCAGTTTCAGGCGGCGCAAAGAAACCGTGGGAGACCTGGATCTTTTGATCTGCAGTGACACACCCGAAAAGGTGATAAAACATTTCACCGCATATGCAGATATAAAAAAAATCATTTCCAGAGGCGAAACCCTCTGCCGGGCAGTGCTCTCCTCCGGTCTTCATGTGGATCTGCGGGTACTTGCCCCGGATGCCTATGCTGCAGGGCTCCATCATTTCACAGGTTCCAAAGCCCATAATATCGCCCTTCGGAAACGGGCCGTGAAAAAAAACCTGAAAATCAATGAATACGGTATTTTCAAAGGGAAAAAACAGATCTCCGTTTCCCATGAAAAACAGATCTATGAGATCCTGGACCTGGCTTTTGTCGTACCGGAACTTCGGGAACATACCGGTGAAATCAAAGCGGCGGAACAGGACCGGCTGCCCCGGCTGATCCAGTTACAGGACATACAAGGGGATCTGCATGTCCATACCACTGAGACCGATGGCCTGGCCGGTCTTGAAGAAATGGTGCAAACCGCTCAGGACATGGGATACAAATATCTTGCCATCACAGATCATTCTGTGCAGGTCCGCATCGCCAACGGCATGGATATCCCCCGCCTGGAAAAACAGATCGAAACAATTGACGCGCTCAATGACCGTCTGGAAAATTTTCGTGTACTCAAAGGCGTGGAAGTGGACATCCGGGCAGATGGAAGCCTTGATTTGCCTGATGACATATTGAAAAAACTGGATCTGCGGGTCTGTTCCATCCACTTTTCCCATCACCTGTCCCGAAAAAAACAGACAGAACGCATTATCAAAGCCATGGAAAATCCCTTTTTCAATATCCTGGGCCATCCCACCGGCCGCCTCATCAACCGGCGCAAGCCCTATGCAGTGGATCTGGAAAAAATCATGGCCGCTGCAAAAGAGAACGGCTGTTTTCTGGAGCTCAATGCCCAGCCGGATCGGCTGGACCTGAACGATGATGCCTGCAGGCTGGCCCGGGATATGAATGTCAAAATTGCCGTTTCAAGCGATGCCCATGATACGGGCGGCCTGTCACACCTGCGGCGGGGTATCGACCAGGCAAGGCGCGGCTGGCTGGAACCAGCAGATGTCATCAACACATACAGCTGCGAGGACCTTATCCGGATGATGACCCGGAGGTAACAACAGGGCCAATTTCAAAAGGACATTGTGCGATTTCCCGCAGAATATACCCCCCGGATTTCTTTTTTGCCTTCTTCATTTTATCTTCTCCCCGAAATCCTGATAAGCAGAATATTATAATACATGGTTTTCCATTTTTTTATGGGTATTTTCCCTGATTTCAATTTTTTCCAGACTCATATATTTATTCGAACATGGAAAATCGGGGCCGGTATCGACTCCGTGGTCGGCGTTGCCGCCGGAATTCCCCAGCCTTGCAGGAAAGGATCTGAAAATGCAAAAAGCGTTTATAAACGTGTTTAACAATGTCCTGGGATCGGTGCGTGAACCCCTTTTGTTACTGGATACCAGTCATAAGGTGGTCGGAGCCAGCCCCTCTTTTTACAAAAATTTCTGTGTCACCCAGAAAAATACGGAAGGTGCATTGATCTATGACCTTGGCAACGGGCAATGGGATATCCCCAAACTCAGAGAATTGCTGGAAGAGGTCCTGCCGCAAAATTGTGTATTCAATGATTTTGAGGTGGCGCATTCTTTTGAAAAAATCGGCCCCAAGATCATGCATCTGAATGCCAGAAAAATCAACCTGAAATCAATCGATGCCCAGCTGATTCTTCTGGCCATCGAGGATGTGACCGAGCGGGAGCATTATAAGCGGAACCTTGAAGAGATTGTGGAAGCCCGCACATCTGAACTTGCCCTGGCCAGACCGGCGGCGGAAAAAGAAAAGGAAACCGCAGAAGAGGCGCTTTTGGAAATACAAAAACTCAAAAAGCAGCTGGAAGGGGAAAAAGCGTATCTGACCGAAGAAATCAAACTGGATCACAACCATGAAAATATTATCGGTAAAAGCGATGCGCTGAAATATGTGCTCTATAAAGTGGAACAGATTGCCGCCACCCATACCACGGTCCTGGTTCTGGGTGAAACCGGAACGGGAAAGGAACTTGTGGCCCGGGCCGTTCATCACAGCAGCACGCGAAAAAAAAGGGACCTGGTCAAAATTAACTGCGCCGCATTGCCGGCCAACCTGATTGAAAACGAATTGTTCGGTCATGAAAAAGGGGCGTTTACCGGTTCCAGCGCCAGGCAGCTGGGACGGTTTGAACTTGCAAACGGGGCCACGCTTTTTCTGGATGAAATCGGAGAACTGCCCCTGGAGTTGCAGGGCAAACTGCTTCGCGTGATCCAGGACGGGGAGTTTGAACGCCTGGGCAGCCCCCATACCATCAAGGTGGACGCCAGGATCATTGCCGCCACCAATCGGAATCTGGCACAGGAAGTAAAAAAAGGCAATTTCCGGGAAGATCTCTGGTACCGGCTGAATGTGTTTCCCATTACCATGCCGCCCCTTCGGGACCGAATAGAGGATATCCCGCTTCTGGTGGCTTTTTATGTCAAAAAAATTGCCAGGCGCCTGGGCAAAGATACCCCCATTGTTCCCAAACTGATGATGGATGCTCTTTTAAATCATGACTGGCCGGGAAATGTCCGGGAGCTGGAAAATATCCTGGAGCGTGCCGTGATCATTTCGTCAGGCCCGAAACTGCGCATGGTGGATGATTTTAACAAGCCGCTGGCCTCGTTAGACAATACCCATAAAAAAAAGGAAGCCAAAACACTGGAACAAGTGGAGCACGACCATATTGTCCAGGTTCTGGAACAGACCAACTGGAAAGTCAGCGGGAAAAACAGTGCAACCCAGATTCTTGGGCTCAACCGCAGCACCCTGCGCGGCCGGATGCGAAAGCTTAATATTATCAAACCCTGAACGGCCATATTTGGCCTTAGGTACAATAAGGAGTGCTTTAAGATGAAAATTTTATTCATTTACCCTGAATTTTCGGATACGTTCTGGTCTTTCACCCATGCCTTGAGCTTTATCGGAAAAAAAGCGGCTTTTCCGCCGCTGGGATTGATCACGGTGGCGGCCCTGGTGCCTGAAAACTGGGACAAACGCCTGAAGGATACGAATGTGGAGCGCCTCAAAGACAAGGATATTGTCTGGGCCGATCTGGTGTTTATCGGCGGCATGGCCGTGCAGCGCACATCCACCCGGCAGATCATCGATCGCTGTAAAACATTGAATGTCAAGGTTGTGGCCGGCGGGCCGCTGTTTACCTGTGAACCCGAAGCGTTCATGGACGTGGACCACCTGGTGCTGGATGAAGCGGAGTTGACGTTGCCCAGATTTTTGTCGGATCTTGGCAACGGCCGGGCTGAAAAAATATACCGGGCCGACGGATTTTGTGATCCTGATGACACCCCCGTGCCTTTGTGGGGGCTGTTAAACATGAAACGGTATGCATCCATGAGCTTGCAGTTTTCCAGGGGCTGCCCGTTTAACTGTGATTTCTGTAACGTGACGGCCTTGTTCGGCCACATCCCCCGGTTAAAAAAAGCCGACCGGATCATCCTGGAGCTGGATCATATTTATGCAGCCGGCTGGCGCGGCAGTATCTTTTTTGTGGATGATAATTTTATCGGTAACAAGTCGTATTTAAAAAAACATCTGCTCCCGGCCCTGGTTGACTGGCGAAAAGATAAAAAAGGCTGTGTGTTTTTTACGGAATCCTCCATCAATCTGGCGGATGATCCTGAACTTTTAGACATGATGGTAAAAGCCGGGTTTGATTCCGTGTTTATCGGCATTGAATCTCCGGATGAAGTGTGCCTTGCCGAATGTCATAAAACCCAGAATAAAAACAGGGATCTTCTGGAAAGCGTGGGCATCATCCAACGTTCCGGGCTGCAGGTCATGGGCGGGTTCATCGTCGGGTTTGACAGTGACGGGCCGTCCATTTTCCAGCGCCAGATCGATTTTATCCAGAAAAGCGGCATTGTCACGGCCATGGTGGGCATGCTCCAGGCCATTCCGGGAACCCGGCTGTTTGACCGGCTGCAGCAGGAAAGCCGGGTAACGAAATCCTTTACCGGGGACAATGTAAACGGCACCACCAATATCATCCCCAAGATGGGCATGGACAATCTGTTCAACGGATACCAGGCCATCATGAAACAGATCTATCAGCCGAAAAATTATTACCGCCGGATCAGGACTTTATTAATGGAGCTCAAAGCCCCTGAAACCATTGTTCCCATTGATTTTCAGCGGTTTCTTTGCTTTTTCAGAGCCGGTTTGCGGCTCGGTTTTTTCGGAAAAGAGCGGTTCCATTACTGGAATCTGATTGCCTGGACCCTGGTCCGAAAACCCAAACTGGTGCCTATGGCCATCACCCTGTCCATTTACGGCTACCATTACCGGAAAATATGCGAGAGATATATCTACAAAGCATAGAGACCCGGCGCTACAAACAGCCAAAGCACACTATGATGCTGCGACACAAAATGCCCTCGAGGGGGGTGCAGTGGTTGTGGATAGTGAACTGAACATATCCAGTGTGAACCCGTAACCGGACAATAACAAACCACTGTCGGCCCCCACTTTTCCCCTCCCCTGTTTCAGATAACTTTTTCCTGAACCAGCGAATGCAGATGCCTGATCCGCCGGCTGAGAACCGAACAGATCTGCAGGGCAATGCGGGGAAATTCCATGGCGGTTTCCTTGAATTCCTGTTTGTGAAGGAGGAGAAACCGGCAGGGGGTCATGGTTCGGATAGTGGCGGACCTGGGGACGTCATCAATCAATGCCATTTCCCCAAATGCGCTGCCTGATGACATCTGGTCGATTGATTCCTCGTTGCTGTTTTCCCCTTCCATGATTACCGATACTTTGCCGGCAATAATCAGGAAAACGGTTTCGCCAGCACTGTTTTGCTTGATCACATCCTTTTTTTTATCATATGCCCTCTCCTCGGTAACACCGGCGATGGCTGCCAGTTCCGAGGCGCTCAATCCTGAAAATATTTCGATTTCTTTTAAAAGAAGTATCTTTTCTCCCAGAGATAATTTTTCGGATGAATCTTCCCCATTGGTTTCCCCGGACTTTTTGTTTTTATTCCATAACATGTCAACTTCCCGTAAAATATGCGGGTTATCAGATTGTTTCAAGTTATGGATCAGATCCTGGTTGATGGATATGTCTGGTGTTTCTCGCAGAATCCCCAGCCCAATGATCACATCTACCCAGTTTGCAGAGGAAAGCAGATTTGATACTGCCTGTTTTCCCTCTGTGTCAAATGTTTGTATTTTTGTAAGCTTTCTGCCTTCTGTCAAAGCCATTGAAGGGTTCGGGCTTTCCAGAAGCGGCAGCATGGTTTTAAAGGTTTTGTTGTCTAAAGCATTATTAAGCAGTTCAATGGCATTGGCCCGTTGGCGGGAGTCAGAAGAGAAAATTCCCTGCCAGGCGGATTTCATCCGTTTGGTCTGGTCATGGATGGCCAGAACCTTGAGGATGTTTTCCAATACCATCTCTTTTTTTCCCACAAGATGTTCCATGGCAAGATCCTGCATCCCGCCCCGGGGAAGATTTTCCAAAGATTGGGCCATGGCCAGGTATTCATAGGCTTTAGAAAGATTTTTTTTAGCGAACAGCAATACATCGAAGTCTTTTATATCCAGGGTTTCCAGCAGTTTAAAAAGTCCCCGCCGAACCCGGGTGGATGGCAGTGCCAAAGATTCCACCAGCAGCAGATTGTTCTGATAGTCCGCAGCCTTGATTTTTTCAAAGGCAAAGTCATGGATGGCATCTGAAGGATCTCCCAGCAGGTGAATCGCTTTTTTCAAAGTATCATCATTTGTTATGGAAAGGGCGTCCAGAGCCGCCATGCGCACTTCTTTATGATTATGATCCAGGTAAGACAAAGCGGCTGAATGGCCTGCCTCAGCCTGCAGCCGGGACAGGGCTCTGATGATATCGGGTATAATCGGATCGATTTCAGGTTCCTTGAGCAGGGACTGGAACCTGGGAATATATTCCTGGTTTCCGCTCAATCCGGCACAGATAATACCGGACCGGCGAAAGGGTGTATCTGTGCGAGACAGCCAGTCCTCGATACATTGATGCAGCGATTCCGGCTGGTCTGCATACCGGCATGCGCAGGCAAATCCCCTGACCACCGGGTGAGAACTGTTTATATAGCTGGAGAAATCAGATGGATTCACAGCCTGGATACCGTGGCGGAAGACAAACTTCAAAATGGCGATGGTGGTTTCATGACGCTGGGAGGACAGATACCCGACCAGATCTTTTGCGGCCCGGGGGCCGTATTCAGGAGAAATCATTTTGATGAGGGCCACTTGGGTATCCTCATCCTGGTGGCCCAGGTTTTTGAGAATCAACTTATCCAGCCGGTCTGGAGAAATTTTTTTCAACAGTCCGGCATACCAGAGTGCATCGTTGCCCCGGGCAGCCAGAAACAAGGATTCCAGGTCTGCCAGTGTTTTTTCCTGATTAAAAATCTGGCCCAGTTCTTTTTGGTCAAGACTTTTGATATCCAGCAGGTTTCTGGAAATCATGTCCAGTAAAATCTTTGAATACCTGGCCTTGAGCACAAACGGGGCTGCCGCCCAGGCGATGAGAAATGGCAGGGCCACCAGGGTCAGGTATCTCGGATGAAATAAGGGTGTGGAAACAAGAATCAGTGCAGATCCTGTGAACAGGGCCAGTCTGACAACAGTGCCCCGTAAAAAAGGGCGGATCATGTCCCGGTAGGATTCAGGAAACAGACCGATGAGAATACTGTTGGCAGGGCCGTTAATGGTGGTGCGGATGATGTTGGTGGACATCTTGGCATACATGGCTGAAAATACGTCAAATCGGAGCAGAAAAGCCATAAACGCCAGCATATAGTTGAAAGGGTGGAACATGAGGGCCACAGGCATTCCCCACCGGCCGTAAATACGTCCCACAAACAATAAAACAATCAGGCTGACGATATACAGCACTCCCCTGAAATTACCGAAAAACTGGATCATGGCACTTTCCGAGGCAAACTGTTCATTAACCGCATAATTGAACTGGTAGTTCATGATGGGAATGAGTACATTGGGCATGAATGTCAGAACCAGGACAATTTTTACCAGGATGGAATCTTTTACCAAGGGGTATACCCGTTTGATTTCTTCCATCATGGGAGGCCTTTTTTTGCCGGATTTTCCTGTTTTTTCGGTAAATATCAAGGTGGCGTAACTGCGCCCCATGGCCTGGATCATCAATGCACCAAAAATAGTGGTGACCAGATACAGATACAGCAAATTGTCCATGCTGAACAGGCTTGCAAAATACGGGGTGCCGAAACTGCCTAAGATGAGTCCGATGACCCCCCCGGCCGTGAGCAGGGGAAACAGACGTTTGGACTGGCGGGTGTTGAACAGATCATTGCACATGTTCCAGAACAAAAGGGCGGCTGTCCATAAAAAAAGGCTGATTTCCTCTTCATAAATTTTGAGAAGATCCAGCAGTTTTGCGCGCATCAATCTGTCTCACGGACCAGCCTGAATCCGGTGGTCTGGAACCTGGCGCCGGGATGGGCATAGGTTCGGTTGGCGCTTCTGAGAAACTGGCCATATTTGTACCAGCTGCCGCCCCGGCGTACCCTGGGCCTGGAAGAGAAAAGATCATAGGTGTTGACCCCGGGGGTGCGTATGTCATCGGTATATACATCTGCACACCATTCCCAGACATTGCCGTGCATGTCATAAAACCCCCATGGATTGGGGGCAAAGGACCCCACCGGGGCAGGCCCGTTTACCGGCAGTCCCACAGACCGGTAATAATCACAGCAATCGCACAATTTTTTCTGATTATTGGCATACATGCCCTTGGAACAGTCAATCTCATTTCCCCAGCTGTATGCGGTGGTGGTGCCGGCCCTGCAGGCATATTCCCATTCCGCTTCCGAAGGAAGCCGGTATTGCGCGCTGCCTTTTTTGTTGAGTTTTCTGATAAATTTCTGGACATCATAAAAAGAGACACGGGTGACCGGGGTCCGGGCTGTGCCTTCTCGTCTGATAAACCAGCTGTTTCCCATCACCGCCCGCCATTGTTCCAGGGTTACTTCGGTCTCCTGGAGATAAAACGGTTTTCTGATATGAATCTGGTGCTGTGTTTCATTGCTTGTCCGGTGTTCTTCAGTTTCAGGGCTTCCCATGAGAAATGTGCCGGGAGCCACCCGGATAAAGGTCATGCCCAGATGATTGGTGATCTGTTTTTCCTGGCCCTCAGCAGCCTGGATTACACAGATCAGACAGAAAAAAAGGAACCAGGACCACCATTTTACCGGTATTATGCCATCAAAGGGCACAAATTGTCTGTTCAGGTTGTTTTCCATTAGTGATAATCCTTAATGTTACTATATTAAAAATATTGATAATATACGCCTTTGTATTGAGGTGGTTCAAAGTCAAAGTAATATCACGCACCGGTCAGCGGCAGGACGGTAAGGCCGATTAAGAATAATACCAGGCACTGATTAGCACAATACAGGAAAAAATGTATTTTCCGCCGGCCGATTATGTATAGTGGTTTTTTGAATTACCAACCGGAAAATGATGATTTCATAAGGACACAGCTGTTTTTGGTTGACAAAAAGCCGACCGGGAAAAAAGAAACCAGGCACCACCCTTTCGGGTCTGGGTGCCGGGATGTTCCTCCGGCGAAGAGGCATATTCCCGCTTTGCTGCCGGGCAAAAAGTACTTGCTTTTTCATGCATGCTCTGCAAAAATGAGATATAATTTGCTGGAGGAAGAACATTGAAATCAGTCGTTATTTTCGGCGCCGGAATCGCCGGATTAAGTGCCGCCCATGAACTCAACCAGTTGGGATATCAGGTATCGGTGTATGAAGCCATGGAACAGCCGGGCGGATTTTTCAGAAGTGCCCGTTGCAGTCACAATAATATGCCCACGGAATATTCCTGGCACGGCATGGACCCATGGGGCGGAAGAGGGATGGCTGTTGCTCAAAGGGCCCAGCAGCGAATACTGGTTCGAGCCCTGGATCGCCTGTCTCCAGGAAAAGGGAGTCGAATTCCACTGGCAAAAGCCTTTGACAAAAATTGAATTTGACGGCACAACGATTCTTTCCACTGCTTCAGGCGACGAGACAATTGTCGGTGATTACTATATCCTGGCCATTAATCCTTTTGCCACGGCACAAATTTTAAGCAAAACTCCCGAACTGGCAAAGCTGGAGGTTCTCCGATTGTTTACGCCCCTCGTCCAGGATGGGCCGCATACCCAGGTATCCTTTCGGGTGGCGTTTTCAGAGGAGATCCATTTTCCCCGTGAAAGAATGGCCGTAATTGTGACTGATTCAGAATTCAACCTGACCCTGTTTGCCGAGGAACAGGCATGGAACAAGGACGTGGATCTGGGAAAAAACGTGAAATCGCTGTGGACCGGAACCTCCTGTATCAGCAGTGTTCCCGGCAGGATCTACCATAAACCCGTCAATACATGCACGAAAGAGGAGTTCAAAGAGGAGGTGAAGGCCCAGATATTGCGCTGCGGCGCGCTTGATGAAATGATCCGGGAAGCGAATCAGGGGAAAGCGCTGAAGGATTTTTCGATGATGGAAATCGAGGTCTGGCATGAGTGGGAATTCTCTGCTGAGGGAATCAGGCCGTATCAACCCAAATGGGTGAACAGTACCACTACCCAGCACTTTATGCCGCCCCAGACCACACCGCTTGCCAACCTGTTTCTCGCCGGTGCGCATACCCAAACCCAGACCCATGTCTGGAGCATTGAAGGCGCCGTGGAAAGTGGCAGGAGAGCCGCCAAAGCCATTGACCCGCGAGTCGCGGTGATAGACCAGTACATTCCCGGATGGGTCAGGGTAATTTCCAGAATTGATGATCTGCTCTATGCGGTTAAAGCACCGCATGTTATTGATTTGACCATTGCCCTGCTCCTTTTTCTGGGCTTGTGGTTCTTGCTTTAATTTTTCCTGGCGAAGGACGGCAACCGCAAGAACGACCCGCAGGATCTCATGGGTAACGATGATATCCGTGCCGTTGCCCCTTGGCTTGCCACCCAGCCCCAGTCCAATGCCAATTCAGCCGACGTTAAAATCCGTGTGGCTGATTAGCGGCGTTGATGCAGTCGGGTGAAAAAGAGCCCTGAAAGAAAACAAGGAGGACTGCCTGATGAAGATTCAACCGTCACTTACCACAATCTCGCTGTTGGGGATGTGTCTCGCCGTACTCATGTCGGGGGGATGCGCCGCGCTGCAGAAAAGCGCAACAGAGGAACCTTCACGCCGGCTCGATGGTGCGGAGGCCGGCGAACGCGTTACCTCGGCGGAGCTGGATCAACTCACCCGCGGCTTTGCCGACCGCTACGTCGGCCTGCTCTATTCCGTCTGCGACGCTTTGAAGGAGGATAATCCTGATCCCGAGCAGCGCCGAGCGGCACAGATACTTCTCGTGGACAACGCCACCAACATTTACGACATCGCCAGTAATGCCGACGCGTTCACCCGCGTGCTCGATTTGGTCGTGGTCACGACACTGGTCAGTCAGGAGTGGGACGTGGACGGCAGGGCCGTGGCTGTGTTCGGTGAGCGAGGCCAGGCGCTGGCCGACGCCCTGTCTCAGGCCAGAGAGGAAACGTGGGTGCTTGCCGCTCGTGTGCTCTCCGCCGAACAACTCGACATTCTGGACTCTCTGCTGCAGGACTGGCGAAAGGAGAACCCGAAAGTTGTTCGCGCCTCGTTTGTTCGCTTCTCAAACTTCGCCATCGGGCGGGGCAAGTCGGCCGCCGCGCGGGTGCTCGAGGCCCGGGGTCTCTTCGAGGAGATCGGAGAAGCGGCGCAGTCCGTCGACGAGGCACGAGTGCTCGCCGAGCGAACGTTCTATCGGCTCAAGCGCGAGTCCACGCTGCTCCGGTGGCAGGCGGCGGCGATGAAGGCCGATTTGGTCGCCACCCCTGAACTCAACACGGCACTTGCCGACGTGCATTCGGTGACCGATCAGATCGAGCAACTATCCGCAAACATCGCGGCCGAGCGGCAAGCCATCCTCACAGGGATCGATGACCGTTTGCAGCGTGCCGATGCGACAATCGCCAACATGCGGGCCGCTGTAGACGAGGCAGACACGTTCGTCGCGTCGCTGAAACCAGCGAGTGAATCATTCAACGAGATGCTCACGACGGCGGATAGCCTGTTTGCTCGGCTTGCGGCCTTGACCCGGTCGAAGACGGGCAAGGAGGGGCATACCTTTGACATCCGCGAGTATAAGCAGACGGCCAAAGATGTGACGCTCGCCGTGGAGGAAATGAACGAGATGCTCACGAGGGCGGAACACCTGTCAGGATTGTCAGATTTGAAACACGGGATGCAGGAGGTGAATGATTCGGTCGATGGGCGGATCATGACGGTGGCCGATCAGAGCCAGGTGGTGATGAATGCGTTTTTCTGGCGCGCCTGCGCCTTGCTGGGTGTGCTGTTCACGATGCTCATCTTGTACCGGGTAATTTCACTCCTGCTCATGCGGAACATAGAAAGACGGCAGGGCACAGCCGAAAATAAAACCAGCCATGCTCTTTGAGTCCGGAGAAGATAATAACGTCACCTGCGGTTTGTGGCATCGGTACGGCAGGCTGCAATCGGTCTTAGATAATATGCCTGATCATGTGGCTCAGATCGGCATTGCATTTTTACTTCCATCTTTGCATCATTTTCTTTTAAATCAACCGAATGCATGGTAGGATTATGTTTTGGGAAGTCAAAAATGTAATTTCTTCCCTTTTGTCCCCGCACACACGGCAGTTTGAGACCAGCACATATGGGAGAAACAGATGGAATCCGCTAATCTGTCATTCAAAAGCATTTTGATTCTTGCTTTTCTTATTATCGCCACCTGCTGTGCCCTGCCGGACGTATCCCGGGCAGAAGACCATCTGCTGACCCTGGAAACAGCCATCACAACCGCACTAAAAAACAATCCGGATATCCGGATGGCCCGCACCCTGATCAAAAAAGCCGAAGCTTCGGTCAAAAAAACCGAAGCGGTCTTCTGGCCCAAGGTAACGGCTTTCAGTGAACTGTCAGCAGGTGATGCCCCTTCTGCCTACCTGTTTAAAACCATTGACCAGAGAGAACTGCCCCCTGATGTTGATTTTAACGATCCCGGGTCGTTCACCAATACTGAAGTGGGCATCATGGCCGGGATAAGTCTGTATAACGGCGGAAAAAACCGGCTGGAAAAGCAGCTGGCACAAAAAAAACTCGCAGACCGGACCGCACTGGCCCTTCAGACAGAAAATGACCGCATCGCTGCGGTGATCCAGATGTTTTTCACCGCGCTCAAAGCCAGGGAATATATCCTCATCGCCCGGACATCGGTGCAGACGGTGGAAGAACAGCTGGATATGATGACGGTGCGTTTCAGGGGCGGCAGTGTTTTAAAATCAGATATTCTCTCTTTGAAGGTCCGCCTGGCTGAAGCAAAAAAAAACCTGGTGGAAAGCAAAAACACCCTGGCCACCACCATGACAGCCCTGGCCACACTGCTCGGGCATACACCCGGCTATTCTTTTTCTCTTTACCCGGACCCGGACAGCACCTGTATGGTAAGCTTTCCCGAATCCATTGACAAAGCCTGGGCCCTTGCCCTTGAAAAACGGCCGGAACTGCACCGGGCAAAGCAGCAGATCGATATGGCCAGAACGGCTGTATCCCTGGCAGCGAGCGGCTACCGGCCCAAAGTTGACCTGCAGGCCCGGTGGTATATGGACAGTGATGATTTTTCGTACAATACATCAAAGGACAATTACACCGCCAGCCTGAATCTTGCCTGGGACCTGTTCGACGGCTTTGCCACCCGGGCGCAGATTGCTGAAGCCAGGCATGAACTGGAAAGGGCCCTGGAAGCCCGAAAAAAAATCCGGATGCAGGTTTACCAGGACGTAAAACAGGCCTATCTGGCGCATGAAAACGCACAACAGCGGCTGCATGTTGCCCAATCCAGTGTGGATATGGCAAAAGAATCCCTTCATATAGTAAAAAAGCGCTATGATGGCGGTGCTGAACCCATTACCCGGTACCTGGAGGCGGAACTGGACAGAACCAGGGCCGGCATCAACAAAGCTGCTGCATTTTATGACGGCAAAGCGGCAAAAATCGAGATCGCCCGGGCCATTGGAACCCTTTCCAGACTCTGGTCACAGGAGAAGTAAAAAAATGTCTTCACATATTAATAACACGACCTGCAATTTGATTGCAAAAACAGTATTGTCAGCCCTGCTGGTGTTTGCCCCATACCCCTGCCGAACAGCTGATGCAGATGCAGGGTATCAGCCGCAAAAAACAGTTGAAACAAAGGAGCAGACCGTTGCCCAGACCTATCCGGCCGTGGGAACTGTCCGGCCCAAAAGTGAAACCAGTATCAGTGCCCAGATCAGTGCCCAGATAACCGATGTGCATGTCAAAGCAGGACAGATCGTCACATCAGGCACCCTGTTGATCACCCTGGACAGCAGACAGGCCGCAGCCAGGCTGGAAAGTGCCAAAGAAGCGCTTCGCGGGGCCAAAGCCTCACGGGACAAAGCCCTCCAGGCCATCAAAGCGGCTGAAGCCTCTTATACCAATGCAAAACAGCATTTTGCGCGCATCAAAAGCTTTTATGCATCCGGTGCCGCCACCCAGCAGGAATTGGAAAATGCACAAGCCGGTCTTCTGAAGGCCCGGGCCGCATTGTCCATGTCCCGTGAATCCCTGGTGGAGGCAGAGGCAGGCATCCAGCAGGCCACAGAAACCATTACCGAAGCCACGGTACACCGTGGTTTTTCAAAAATCATTGCGCCTGTGGACGGAGAAATCATCCGGGTCCTGGTGGAACCCGGAGATCTGGCCCTGCCGGGCAAGCCCCTGGCAGCGGTGCGGACCAAAGGAGGCTACAGGGTGGAAGCCCATGTAAGAGAAGGCCTCATCAACACCATCAAAACCGGTTCCCAGCTTCAGGCGGTCATCCCCACCCCCGGCCTTTTTCTGAATGCCGTGGTGGAAGAAATCATTCCCTATGCCGATCCCAAGACCCGCACCTTTCTTGTCAAAGCCGCCATCCCGGCCAAAGAAGGCATCTATTCCGGCATGTATGCCAAGCTGATGGTCCCGGAAGCCCACAGAACCATCATCACCCTGGACAAAGAGGCGGTTATCCATGCCGGACAGCTCGAACTTGCCATGGTCAAAACCAATGGCACCTGGCAGCGCCGGTATATTACAACCATTCCCCTGGACAACACCCGCGTGGAAGTTCTGTCAGGACTGTCAGCCAATGAAACCATAGGCATCGGGGAGGCCCGGTGATATGACAGACCAGCAGCCCTCTGATCCCAAAGGCATTATTCCCTCGATAGTCAAGGTATTTCTCGGTTCAAAATTTTCCCTGATTTTTATCATCATTGCCCTTTGCCTGGGTGCTGCCGCCCTTTTTGTCACCCCGAAAGAAGAAGAACCCCAGATCGTTGTGCCCATGGCAGATATCTATGTCAATGCCCCGGGCGCAAGTCCCCGGGAAATCGAGCAGCTGGTATCCATCCCTTTGGAAAGGTTTTTATGGCAGATCGACGGGGTTGAGTACGTCTATTCCATCTCACAAAAAGACATGGCCGTGGTCACGGTCCGTTTTTTTGTAGGAGAAGACCGGGAAGATTCCCTGATAAAACTGCAAAACAGAATATCCATGCACATCGACCAGGTCACCCCCATTGTCGAAAAATGGGTGATAAAACCCATAGAGATCGATGATGTGCCCATCGTCACCATCAGTTTGTTTTCCGACCTGCTGGATGATGCCCAGCTCCACAGAACCGGCCAGGAAGCCCTGGCCAGGCTCAGCCGGGTTGAAAACACCTCCAGAACCGTTCTGCACGGGGGAAGGCCCAGAGAAATTCGGGTTGAACTGGATCCTGAAAAAATGTTCGGTTATGGAATTTCCTATATGAATGTGCAGCAGGCACTGCAGGAGGCGGATTTTTCTGTCAATGCAGGAGATTTTTCCAGAAACGACATAAGTTTTCCGGTGACCACCACCTCTTTTATGTATACTGCCGAGGATGTAAAATCTCTGGTTGTCGGAATAAAAGACAATATTCCCGTGTATCTGAGAGATATTGCCCATATCCAGGACATCCCCAGACAATCCGACAGCTACACGGCAATCAGTTTTTCAAACGCTTATGCAAAAGAACATGGCCAGTTTGTGCCCGGCAAACGCTACCCTGCCGTCACCCTTGCTGTTTCCAAGAAAAAAGGGTCCAATGCCGTCGCTGTTGCCAAAGAAATCATAGATGAATTTAAGCGGATTCATGAGCAGATCCTTCCTGATGGTGTTGATTATGAGATCACCCGCAATTACGGAGAAACGGCTGCCCAAAAAGTGTGGGGCCTTGTCACCTCTCTGGGATTTGCCATCGCCTCGGTGGTGATTCTTCTGGCTTTTGCACTGGGATGGCGGGAGGCATTGATCGTCGCCGTTGCCGTGCCCATCAGTTTTTCTCTGGCCCTGTTTGTCAATTACCTGTTCGGCTACACCATCAACCGGGTGACCCTGTTTGCCCTGATTCTTTCTCTGGGTCTGGTGGTGGATGATCCCATCACCAATGTGGAAAATATCCAGCGCCATATCAAAATGGGCCTGCTTGACCCGTTCAAGGCCACCCTGGCTGCGGTTGACGAGGTGCTGCCCCCGGTGATCATGTCCACTCTGGCTATTATTGTCTGCTTTGTCCCCTTGTTTTTCATTACCGGCATGATGGGGCCCTACATGGCTCCCATGGCGGTGAATGTGCCACTGACGGTAACGTTTTCCACCCTGAGTGCCCTGACCATCGTGCCCTGGCTGACCCTGAAACTGCTCAGATCCACTGCGCCCGAACTGATGGATCAGAATGATCCGGATACAGGATCATCAGACCGTATCTCAAAACAAAGCCGTTTGTTCCGCATCTACCGCAGCATTGTCCAGCCGTTTCTGGACTCAAGCACAAAACGCATGGTGCTGTTTGTGCTGGTGATTGTACTGTTGCTGATTTCCTGCTCTCTGGCCCTGTTCCGTCTGGTACCCCTGAAACTTCTGCCCTTTGACAACAAAAACGAATTCCAGATCGTTATTGACATGCCTGAAGGCACCACCCTTGAACGGACCAATGCGGTTGTACAGGATTTTGAAACCTTTCTTACAACCGTTCCGGAAATCACCAGCATGGTATCTTATACAGGGGACGCCTCTCCCATGGATTTCAACGGCATGGTCAGACACTATTATCTGCGCAAAGCAGATAATCTGGCTGATATCCGGGTCAACCTCACGGGCAAAGATGTGCGGGACCAGCAGAGCCACGCCATTGTTTTACGCCTGAGAAATGACCTGGAGGCCATTGCCCGTAAAAACAATGCCAAAGTCAAGCTTGTGGAAGTTCCGCCGGGACCGCCGGTGCTGTCAACCCTTGTGGGAGAGCTGTATGCTGATGCGGATGTGCCCTACCACCAGCTGATCCAGGCCGCAGACCACCTGAAAAAAATCATGGAAAAAGAAGCCTTTGTGGTGGACATCGATGACATGGCCCAAACGCTTCATGAGCGCATCGATTTTATCATCGACAAAGAAAAAGCCGCGCTTCACGGTATCTCCACCCGGCAGATCACCACCACCCTTCAGGGGATGATTCAGGGTATGACACCCGCGCATCTGCATCTGCCCAGGGAAAGAAATCCCTTATACATCCGGGTGATCATGCCCAGAAAACACCGCTCCGGCATCGTGGCCCTGACCTCGGTGCCCCTCCGGTCTAAAACCGGCAGCATGGTTCCTTTAGCGGAACTGGTGCATGTCCAGATACTGCCCAACCAGCAGCCCATTTATCACAAGAACCTTGACAAGGTGGTGTATGTGCTTGCAGATACTGCCGGCCGGGCCCCGGCAGAGGCCATCCTTGACATGCAGAAAAAACTCAGAAAAGACCCCCTGCCCAAAGGCATTCAGGTGAACTGGGCAGGAGAAGGAGAATGGAAAATCACCATCCGGGTCTTCAGGGACATGGGTATCGCCTTTGCTGCCGCCTTGATCGGCATATACATTCTTCTGGTCATCCAGTCCGGATCTTTTTTCATGCCGGTTCTGATCATGATGGCAATTCCCTTAACCCTGCTGGGCATCATGCCCGGATTTTTTATTCTCAACCTGGTGGCTGCCTCTCCGGTGGGCGAATTTTCCAATCCGATTTTTTTCACCGCCACCTCCATGATCGGCATGATCGCCTTAGGCGGCATTGTCATACGAAACGCCCTGGTGCTCATTGAATTTATCCAGGCTTCCCTGGAACAGGGCATGGACCTGAAAGAGGCGATTCTCCAGAGCGGGGCCATCCGGATGCGGCCCATTCTGCTCACCGCACTGACAACCGCCATCGGTGCATTTCCCATTACCCTGGATCCGGTTTTTTCAGGGCTTGCCTGGGCCCTTATTTTCGGCCTGGCTGCATCAACCCTGTTTACCCTGGTGCTGATTCCGGTGGCCTATTATGCCGTCTATCACAAAAGCAACGCATTCTGAGCGTTGGATTATACCCACATGCCACTGGCGCCATATCAAAGGGCTTTCAACTTCTTCTTTGTCAGGTTCAGTTCTTTATGGAAAATATCTGTTTCTTTCCACAGATACCCGGAAACCGGTGCTGCATTTTCTACAGCCTTGAACGGCTGAAAATGGGGGAAATCCTTTATTTCCGTCTGTAGGGAATCCTGGTATCTTCTTACATCATCGAGTTCTTGTAAGAACTTAGTTGAATACAGGTTCTCATATTATCGAAAAGGGTAAAATGCATATTACCAATAAAACAAACAATTCTCAAAAAAACCGTTTGATCATCGTATCCAACCGTCTGCCCATTGTCCTGTCCAAAGACAATAAAGGCCGGTGGCAGGCAGAACAGGGATCCGGGGGCTTGATAACGGCGCTGGCACCGGTATTGAAAAACCGAGGTGGGTTGTGGATCGGATGGCCGGGCACCTCCCGGGCCCACGACAAAAAAGCGCTGGAATCCGTGTTTACCCGGGCGGCCGGGGATTTCGGCTATACCTTTGAACCGGTTTTCCTGCCTGAAAGCCTGGTCAATGCGTATTATTTCGGATTTTCAAATCAGGTGCTGTGGCCCTTGTTTCACGACCTGCAGACCCGGTGTGATTTTTCGCCTGACTATTGGAACGCCTACCAGAAAGTCAATGAAATATTTGCCCGGACCATCGCCCAAAACATCAAAAGCCAGGATGATCACATCTGGGTGCATGATTACCATTTAATGGGGGTGGGCCAGGCCTTGCGAAAATTACACGCAACCGCAAAAATCGGATATTTTCTTCATATTCCGTTTCCGCCCCTGGACATTTTTCTCAAGCTGCCCTGGCGGTTTCAGATTCTTGAGTCCCTGTTGTGCTATGACATGATCGGTTTTCAGACCCAAAGAGACCGGCGCAATTTTGTCCAATGCGTGCACGCCATGCTCAACCACATCAGAATAAAAGGAAGGGGACAGGTGCTTTCCACCCAGGTCAACGGCCGCATGGTCCGGGTGGGCAACTTTCCCATCAGTATTGATTACAATGAATTTGCAAAAAAAGCCGGCACCCGGGCCGTGGAAAAAAGAGTGGATGAAATCCGCGCTGTATTTCCCTCTGATCACCTGATTCTCGGGGTGGACCGCCTGGATTACAGCAAAGGTATCCCTGAAAGACTGCTGGCGTTTCGCAATGCACTGCAGCGGTATCCGGAACTGGAAAAAAAAATCAGCATGGTTCAGATTGTGGTCCCCAGCCGGCAGCGCATCCCGGAATATGAAAACCTCAAACATGAGATTGAGCAGTTAATCAGCGAAATTAACGGCACATTCACCCGGCCCGGATGGGTGCCCATCCACTATCTGTATCAAGGCGTTGACAGAACCGAACTGACCGCTTTATACCGGGCTGCTGACATTGCCCTGGTGACTCCGCTCAAAGACGGGATGAATCTGGTGGCCAAAGAATATTGCGCATCCAATATCCATTTAGACGGGGTGCTGATATTAAGTGAGTTTGCCGGTGCATCCAGCCAATTGTATAAACACGCACTTCTGGTCAATCCCCACGATATCGAGGGCATTGCCGATGCCATTAACCAGGCCTGCCACATGGGTCTTGATGAACGCAAAAAACGCATGCGGGCGTTGCGCAAAATAGTCAAAAAAACAGACATATACTGGTGGGTGGACACATTTTTAAAAGCGGTTTTCTCCCATGATCTGGACACCCTGGGGCCATTGGAAGATTATATCCCCTCCCAGGAAATTTCGAACAGAAAAAACAGCGAAGCGCCTTGAAAAATTCAATGACTTCAAAAACGGCACAATAAGCGTTCCTGCTATTTTTGTCTCCGGGCTAACACCTATTTTAAATAGGTGATCCATCAGGTTTTTTATGACTTTCTGTCTTGTTGACGTAAAAGACGATTCCGTTTAGAGTTATAAATGAGATGAAAGCCGGAAAGTTTTAATCTGACATCCCTTCAAAAGAGTCCTGAACGGCGCAGACATACCGCCATCTTGAATTTGGTGCCCAACAGTACCCGTCGAAACATTAGTTTTCATGCCGGCAATAGAAAAATCAAAAGGGACCCAGGCAAAAAAAGACAGATTGGTGAAAGGAGATTATGCCATGTTGGGGACAACAATGAATCCAGGCCCGTTTGATAATGACGTTTCAACCGACGAGGTTGGATTGACTGAATTTCAATTCTATACAACCGAACACACTGTAACAGAAGACGTTCTGAACGCGCGACGGTCAAGACACGGGTTCGAACGAAACAGCATTTTGCTTGAATTGGAAAAATACCGGAAAGAAAATGAACACCTGAGATTCTTTGTCCAGAAAACGGCGCAAGATGCCATCAATGCAATGGAAAACGACCGCAAAACCGTGGCGAGAGAGATACATGACAGCATCGGCGGCAACTTGACTGCAATTAAATTATTCATGGAATTCAGAATGGACAGCAGTAACGTGTCGTCTTGTGAAAGCGGCAAGTCCATTGAGCAAATTATCAGCTATTTGACAGATACCATCAAAGAAACCCGTACCATTTGTCATCAATTGAACCCGAGAGAGCTTGAGGGTTTCGAACTGACGGACGCAATTTCAAAATTAATAAACAGAGTGAACCAATTTTTTCCCGGGATCCAGGTGGATTTTGAGTTTAAGCTTTCCGACGAGGTTATCTCTGAAAAAATTAAAACCGTGGTCTATCGCGTTGTTCAGGAAGCATTGAACAATATCGGCAAACACAGCGGGGCCGATGCCGTCAAAATCAGGCTGATCGCGGTGCATAATCTGATTTGGCTCAAAGTGGAAGACAATGGATGCGGATTCGATATCCATGGGCTTGAAACAGGATCGTATGACCAAGGCTTTGGACTGCGCGGCATGAAAGACCGCATCGGGCTCTGTGAAGGGACATTCCAGGTGCAGTCCAGTCCTGGAAAAGGAACCAGGCTGTCGGCAACGATTCCGAACAGGTGATGATGCAAGGAGCTACCCCGCAGTTATCTGCATGATTTGGCACGCCAAAATACAGTGATTTACTGATGGCCGTTTCTCCAATTGCCACTTAATATACTGTTCAGGATGCGGTGACCCGCCTGAATACAACTCAGCTGATGGCCATGAGTGCCGATCTGAAAGGACTTAATTTATGAATTTAACACAGAAAATCAAAGAAAAAAAAGCGGCAAACACAGCGGACTTTCAAACCAAAATTGAGATACTCTTGAAACTTGCAGTGATACCTGATTTAAAAATTCTTGCACCCAGAGTGTCTGTGAAAAATGGCACAGTGACCCTGGGGGGAATAGTGGATGCATTCTGGAAAAGTTCGTATATCGAAAATATTCTGGCATCGGAACTGCCCAATCAGCATGTGAAAAACAACCTGACCGTGGCAATGGCCTGTTTCCTGGATTCTTCCTGTCAAGCAGCCCATGAAAAAGAATTGAAAACGGTCCATGGTCCGGAAAAAACCCAGGAAGCCGTCCTCCAGGACCGCATGTCAGTCTGATTGATCGGATCGAGATCAATTTATTAATCATGCAAATATTTGCGAAATTAATAATTTTCTTTCCAAAATCAAGGCTAATTATCCCTGCATGCGTTTTCTCCGGCTGAAATCATTAATCATTGCCTTTGGCTTTTGTCTCTGCTATTAGATAATTTTATCCATGCGTGATGTCTGGATGAAAAACAACTGCTCAGACTGGGAGCCATCATGGAAAAAACACGTATTGTGATCGCAGAAGACAGCAAATTACTCAGGGAAGGATTGTGTCTGATGATCAATTGTGATGATACCCTTGAGGTTGTTGCCGAGGCGGCAGACGGATTTGAAGCCATTGCCCAGTGCCTGGAATATCATCCGGACATGGCAATGCTGGACCTGTCCATGCCGAAAATGGACGGTCTTTCCGCCATCAAAGAAATCAAACGCCAGATACCGGATATCAAGATCCTTGCTTTGACCATTCATGACACAGAAGACTTTATCCTGCAATGTTTCCAAAGCGGCGTGCAGGGCTACTGCCTGAAAGATTCGTCCCAGGATGACCTTTTAAAAGCCATCCGTCTGGTTTCATCGGGAAAAACATATATCAGTCCCAGCATCGCCGGCAAAGTCATGGAAGGATATCTTGAAGGAAAAAAACATCTGAAAGAACGCAGTTCATGGGACACCCTGACCCAGCGGGAAAAAGAAGTGCTGAAACTGGTGGCTGAAGGCTATACCAGCAAAGAGATCGCCGACCTGCTGTGCAACAGCCCCAAAACCATTGAACGCCACAGGGCCAACATCATGAGCAAGCTGGCTGTCAACAATGTGTCTCAGCTGACCGCCATTGCCATTGAAAAAGGCCTTGT
This sequence comes from Desulfotignum phosphitoxidans DSM 13687, assembly GCF_000350545.1. GTDB lineage: Bacteria > Desulfobacterota > Desulfobacteria > Desulfobacterales > Desulfobacteraceae > Desulfotignum > Desulfotignum phosphitoxidans. Next base: position 26,684 of record NZ_APJX01000002.1, on the reverse strand, counting down.
AAATTCGTGACATTCCAGCCGCTGGATCCACCCGGCGGCAAAAACATACATACCAAACAGCCTTTTATACATCCTTGATTGACTGAAAATGGGGGAAATCCTTTATGTCAGTTTAAAGGGAATATTGGTATCTTCTTAATCTCATGAATTGATATATGCCGATACGTACGCACATTGAAAACCCCGGTTTCAAATGGTTTGCATTAATGGTCAAATTTTGATAGGGGGGCTCTAAACCGGAATGGGATGAGGATGAAACCAGAAAAACCCACATACCAAGACCTTGAAAATCAGCTGGCCCAGACCCAAAAAGTGCTGGCAGCCCTTGAGCAGGATCAGATTGACGCTATTTTTGGAGATGACCGGTACATGCAGCTGCTCAACCTGAAGCAAACCATTGATATGCTTTGCAGGAACGAACGGAATTTTCACGCGCTGGCTGATGCAAACCTCATCGGCATCGGATTTGGTGACAGCAACGGCAATGTCACTTATATAAACGATGAGATGCTGCGCATGACCGGATACAGCCGGGCGGATGCAATTGCGGGACGGATCAACTGGGAGACATGCCTGACACCTGAAAACTGCACTGAGGCAGGAACATGGTCGGAACGTCTGTTGAACCAGGAGGTGGTATCAGTCCAGGAATGGGAGTTCCTGCGTCCGGACGGGGGACGGACACCGGTTTTGGGTGCCGCCTCCCGGATCTCATCCCCTGATGGACACCTTGTGATAATCGCCCTGGACCGCACGCAGATACGCCAGGCAGAAACCCGTTCGTGGAAAAGTGACCAGCGGTTGCGTATGGCTGCAGATTCCCTGAATATAGGCATTTTTGAATGGAATCTTACCAAAAATACGGCTTGCTGGGAAAATGATCATATGTACCAGATTTTCGGACGGTCCCGCAAACAGCCGCCGCTGCGTTATTCAGATTTTCTGGAACAGGCCGTGGATTTTCAGGACAAAGAAGCGTTTGATCATGCATTTTCAAAGGCCCGGCATCCGGGGAATGTTTTTGCTTTTGCCTGCCGCATTCACCGACCGGACAGCAGCAATTTGTCCTGGATAGAGATCTCCGGCAAATTTTATCAAAACGATGCGGATCCATCGCTGTGCATGATCGGTATTGCACAGGATATTTCAGAGCAGAAAGCGTACGAACAAACCATAGAAAAAATCAATGACCAGCTGGAACAACGCGTCCGGGACCGCACAGCCAAAATCCAGCAGCAGACGGAGCGGATGCGGGTGCTGGCCAACAAACTCGGGCAGGCGGAACAAAAGGAACGCAACCGTCTGGCCGCCGTTCTCCATGACCATATTCAGCCGCTGGTGGTGGGAGCACGCATGCACTTATGGGATATTCATCGCAAAAACCATATCGACGATGCCCATAAAACCGCCCATAAAATTGAGAGTATTCTGGAAGAAACCCTGGCGGAACTGCGGTCTCTTACAGTGGATCTCTCTCCATCCGCCATATTGAACGATGGCCTGGCCGGGGGTGTTAACTGGCTGGTCACCTATATGAAAAAAAAGTTTAATTTTACCCTGACCCCCCGGGTGGAAGAACCCATTGATCCGATTTCGGAAAATATCTGTTTTCTGCTTTTCCAGTGTCTGAAGGAACTGCTTTTCAATGTGGTAAAACATTCAGGAGAAGACCAGGCAACGGTTTCCATCGAGCGGACACAAGATCAGAATATCCGAATAATTGTCTGGGACAACGGCAATGGATTTGAACCGGACACGTTTGAGGAAACCCAAAACAATACGGCCTCTCTGGGGCTGTTCAGTATTGAGGAACGGTTAAAAGATATCGGCGGCCGGATGAAAATTGCATCCGCACCCGGGCAGGGGACCACTGTTACTCTGACCGCCCCGGCCGGTGAAACCGATGAAACCACCACACCCCCCGGCCACCGACACCAAAGGCGGGCAGATGACAAGCCTGCTGTGCCGGAACGTAATCCAAAAGACAGTATCGGTATTCTCATTGTAGACGACCATAAACTGCTGCGCGAAGGACTGACCGGCCTGCTGCAGATGGAACCGGATTTTGAGATACTGGGAGAGGCGGCCGATGCTGACACGGCAGTTGTGCTGGCTGAAAAACTGACACCTGACGTGGTTATCATGGATGTAAATCTGGGAGAAAAAACCGGCATGGAAGCCACAGAGAAGATTCTGTCCAAAAATCCGCACATCAAGGTGATCGCGCTTTCCATGCACAGCGACAAAAGGGTCATCAATGCCATGTATCGCGCCGGCGCCTCGGTCTTTCTCAACAAGACGGTGCCCTCGGACACACTCATCGCCAACGTGCGCAGATGCATATCTGATGGCTGATCTTTGTTTTTTTCCCCTGCCGCTTACCTGCTGTTTTGATCCAGGGCTTCAAATCCTGAAACAATATCCAGCAGCTCTTCTGTGATGGACATCTGGCGCAGCTGGTTGTACTGGCTTTCAAGGTCCTCCATCAATTCTTCAATGTTTTTCTGTGCCCCCTGCATGGCTGCCAGGCGTGCGGCATTTTCACTGGCCAGAGATTCCACAAAAGCCCTGAATATGGTGATAAACAGATATTCCTGAATCAGTCTGGACAGCAGCTGGTCAGGATCCATGGTGAACATGGGCAGGCTTGCAGAATCCCAGGTACGATAACGATGCTGTGCAAGCCACTGGGCATCGATGGGCAGCAGGTGAACCATATGGGGGGTGTATCCGGCAGCGGATTTTGGCCGGGCATAAAACAGCAGCACATGGTCCACATCTGTTTTGGCCTGCCAGGTGTCAATGGCCATTAAAATCTCTCCCACATGGGGAGTGATGGTATGCACGGAACCGGGCAGTTCCCTTATCTCATCGCAATGGATGCCGGCATCTTCCAGCAGCCCCCCTGCCCGCATTCCCGCACATATCACGGGCATCTGCCCGGCATCTTTGCCGGGTTGCGTCAGTTGGTCCCTGGCATGGGATGTCACCTGTTCGTTGAGTGATCCGCACATGCCCTGGTCTGATCCGAATATGACGGCCCCGGGTTTTTTTCTGGCAGAACGCCGGGTATGCAGCCGGGTATCCGGATCATGGCGCAGCACGATACCCAGTGCCATATCAAGGGTATGGGCATAATCCACCAGAGATTTGGATGCATCTTCATACTGACGGATATTCACCGCTGCCAGCGACTTCATGGTCCGCACCACGGAGTGCAGATCACCCGTACTGTCGATCCGGCGTTTAAGCTGTGACAGGGTCTGCATCAGCGGATTCTTTCGTGATTGATTTTACGGCGTTTTGCGCCGCCTGAACCAGGGTGTCAATGGCTTTTTCATCAATTTTTTCCCCTGCGGTAATCTTGTCCATCACCTCTTTGTGGTCGGTATTGGCGGCCTTGCGTATGTTTTTCTGTGCCCGGGATATATCCGACAAAGGGATATCATCCAATACCCCGTGGGTCAGGGCAATCAGCACGGCAATCTGATCCGCTGACGGCAGAGGGGAATACCGGTATTGCTTTAAAATTTCGCGTATCCTTCGCCCCCGGGACAGTTTTGTCCGGGTCGCTTCATCCAGACGGGCGCCAAACCGGGAAAATGATTCCAGTTCTTCAAACTGGGAATAGGTCAGGCGCAGGTCTCCGGCAACGGTTCGGTAGGCCGGCAGCTGGGCTTTGCCCCCCACGCGGGATACGGATTTTCCCACATCCACGGCCGGCAGAATGCCTTCTCTGAAAAACAGCGGTGACAGATAAATCTGCCCGTCCGTGATGGAAATCAGGTTGGTGGGAATGTATGCGGAAATATTTTGTGCTTCGGTTTCAATGATGGGCAGGGCCGTCAAAGAGCCCCCTCCCTTGTCTGCAATCAGATGGGTGGACCGTTCCAGGAGCCGGGCATGGATATAAAAGATATCACCGGGATAGGCTTCCCGGCCAGGAGGTCTGCGCAGCAGCAGCGACAACTCACGATAGGCCCGGGCATGGCGGGTCAGATCATCATATACAATGAGGACATCTTTTCCCTGGTGCATGAAATGCTCTGCCATGGCCGTGGCCGTATAAGGGGCCATAAACTGCAGGCCCGGCGGATCTTCTTCCGTGGATACCACGGCAAACGAATAGGACATGGCATCATTTTTGGTAAGTTCGGTAATGACCTTGGCAAGGGCGGATCCCCGCTTCCCTATTCCGCAGTAGATGCAGACCACATCCTTTCCCTTCTGGTTGGCAATGGTATCCAGGGCAATGGCGGTTTTTCCGGTCTGCCGGTCCCCCAGGATCAGTTCGCGCTGTCCTCTGCCGATGGGAATCAATGTATCTATGACGGTGATACCTGTCTGTAAAGGGGTGGTTACCGGGGCACGGTCCATGATTTCCGGGGCCGGCTGTTCCACGGGCCGAAGGTCTGTCTGTGAAAGGGATGCTTTTTTGTCAAGGGGTTTTCCCCTTGCATCCACCACCCGGCCGATGAGTGCGTCCCCCGTGGGAACGGACATGACCCTTTCCGTGCGGTTCACCTCTCCGCCGGCATGCAGGGTATCGGTTTCATCCAGCATGATGACCCCGATGACGTCCATGTCCAGATCAAATGCCATGCCATACGCATTCGGTGTGCACAGCAGCAGTTCCTCGGACTGGACCCCTTTAAGGCCTGCAACCGTTATAATACCCGAACTGATGGATTCAATGCGGCCAAAATCCCGCACATGCAGTGCAGGATCATGGGTATCCAGTATGTTTGCCATGGTTGATATGAAATCATCCATGGCATGGTGTAGTTCATTGTTTTTGCGGTTCATGATCTTTGCTTTCAATGGCCTGGTTTATCTGTTTTTCCAGCGCACTGACATAGTCGTGGGCATGCCAGGTCATTTTTTTGCCGCCGGCGGCAAACGCAATCCCGAACACCAGTTCCGGTTTGACATCAAATGCAATATTTTTCAAATCCGGCAGCTTTTGTGATAGTGCCTTTTGAATTGATTTCTGCTGGCTTTCGGACAAATCAAATCCCGTGCTCACCCGGGGTTGTGTTTCAATCTCCCGGGGCAGATCTTCTTTGTCCAGATCTTCAAACCGGAACAGAAATTTTTTCACGGCCTGGTCCTGGGCCCGGGTATCTGCGAGATGGGACAGGGTTTTCTCCACCGTATCAAAAATAAGGCGGGCCGCCTGTTTTTTAAACCGGTCAAAAAAAGAGGTTTTTTCCTGTTCCAATGCAGTCTGCCACTTATTTTTCAAGCCGTCCACTTCCTCACGGGCCGCTTTGATCAACGATTCGCGCCGCTCTTTTGCTTCTTTGTCTGCCTGTTTCAACCGGGCATCCCACTCATCCTGCAGCGATTGTGTCTTTTTTTCAAAGCTCTCCCGGGATTCTTTGGCTTTGGCTTCCTGTTCTTCTGCCTTGTCAAAGCGCTCTTTGATATTGTTTTCCCGCTGGTCCATGGCCTGCTTGATCCGGTCAAACAAAAATAGCTTCAACAGCACCAGCAGGATCAAAAAATTCACGACCTGGGCCCCCACTGTAAACCAGTCAATCAACATGATATCCCTCTCAATTGGCTGCTGAAATCACATAATCCCAGAACGGGTTGGCAAACAACAGGATCATGGACACCACAAAACAGTATATGGCGGTTGATTCGATCATTGCCAGTCCCACAAAAAGGGTGCGTGTGATAGTGTTTTTTTCATCGGGCTGCTGGGCGATGGAACTCAAGGCGCTTGCCACGGCCCGACCTTCACCGATGGCCGGCCCGATGGCCCCCACGGCAATGGTAAGACCGGCTGTAATAACAGATGCCATACCGATAAAACTGATACTGCTCATATCATAATCTCCTTTACTGGTTGTCGTCTTTTTTTGTGTCTGTTTTTGTATCTGAATGTTCCTGGATCTGGGTGGCGGATGCAATATACACCATGGCCAGCACGGCAAAAATATAGGCCTGAATCAGCCCGGTCAAAAGTCCGAGCAATTGCAAAATCACCGGAAAAACAAAAGGAATGATGGCCAGAAGGATGGCCACAATCTTTGAACCGCTCATGATATTGCCAAAAAGCCTGACGGCCAGGGCCAGGGTCCGGGACAATTCCCCCATGATATTGAAGGGCAGCATGAATACCGTGGGCTGAATATACTGTTTGAGATAACTGCCCAGGCCCTTTTGGGCAATGCCGAACAGGGGCACGGAAATAAACACACAGATGGCCAGGGCGGCCGTGGTGGAAAGCGATGCCGTGGGCGATTCATACCCCGGTACCACGGTGAGCAGGTTGCAGGCGGCAATAAAAACAAACAGGGTACCGATAAACGGCATATATCTTGTTGCTCTCTGCCGGCTGATTTCACTGATCTGGTCCTGGATGCCGGAAACCAGAATTTCCAGTATGTTCTGCCAGGCACTGATTTTTTGCCCTGTGGACAGCCGTCTTGTGACAAGCCAGGATCCGATTACCAGCAAAACCATCACCGCCCAGGTAAACACAATGGTCAGGTTGAGGGTGATAAAATGGTATTGAAAAAACACCACCTGGTCCGGACTGATCTGCTTGATATCCATAAAATTCATACAGGTGATCCTTTTGTCCGAATCACAGCCAAAGGCTGCATTTTACCAATAAAAATCTTGCGCATGATCAATATCCCGGCAAGACAGGCAGTCATGCCGAGCCATTCACCATTTCCCGCAAAATAAACCCCTGCCAGGGTAACAAAAGATCTGAAAAGAAAACTTGCGACAAAAACAAGGCCGTAACGCCTTGTACCGGCAAACCGCTGCAGGGTAAGCCACAGACCGCCAAAGTGAAAATATCCGATCCCCAGTCCGACGGCCAGACAAAATACCATTTTTTGCAGATCATACCATGTCATTTGCATCTTAATCCTTTTTTCTGCTTTCTTTTTTGATCCAGTACCAGGCGTTCCAGCACCCCACCACCACGCCGGTCAACAGCAGTGTCAATGTCCAGGAAGGCCTGCCCGGCCAGGTTTTGTCCAGCCAGAGGCCCACAAATGTGCCGATCAGGGTGGGAATGGCCACAGACCAGCCCACCAGCCCGAACATGCCCAGGCCGAACCAGACGGTGTGATCCGCATTTTTGCGGGCAGCCAGTTTGCGTGCCTGCTTTGTTTCAATGGTTTTTGAAAATTTTTTGTCTTCTGATGTATCAGGCATTGTCCTGGAACTCCAGAAAACGGCGGATAAATCCGGCTTCGATGCGGGTGGCTGACGTTCGCATGTTTTTTTCCTTTTGTTTTTGTTCCAAAAAGTCATTTTCCACGGTGTTTTTCAAGGATGCCAGGTCTTTGTCTTTCACTGCCCTGCGCGTGGAGATGAAAACCGTATCCCCTTTTTTCACCAGCACACCTTCCATAACGGCCATGTGCTGCTCCTGGCCATTTTCATCATGGAAACTTACGATACCCGATGCCAGTGCGGTCACAAAATCCACATGCTTAGGAAACAGGCCAAAAAACCCGTTCACCCCTTCAGCAGTGATCTTTTGCACCGGGATGTCCAAAAAAACATGGGTGGGCAGCATCACCTTGAGTTTCATGATGTTTTGGCCTCATCAATGCTGCCGATCATATACAGGTCTTGTTCAGACCGGTCTGAAAATTTGTCATCCAGAATCTGCCGGCAGCCTTCCAGAGCCTCTGCAATACTGACGGACCGGCCTTCATAACCGGTGAACTGTTCGGTCACAAAAAACGGCTGGGTCAGAAACCGTTCCAGGCGCCTGGCCCGGTGAACCGTCCGGCGGTCTTCTCTGGACAGCTCTTCAATGCCCAGCATGGAAATAATATCTTTGAGGTTTTCATATTCAGCCAGCGTTTTTCGAATGTCTCCGGCAATGCGGTAATGTTCTTCTCCCACAATATCAGGGGTCAGCATGCTGGAATTGGACTGAAGCGGATCAACCGCCGGATAAAGGCCTTCCCCCGCTTTTTTCCGGGACAAAACAATGCTGGACGACAAATGCCCGAAGGTATGGACCGCTGCAGGGTCCGTAAAATCATCCGCAGGCACATATACGGCCTGCACCGAGGTGATGGACCCGGTGGTGGAGTTGGTGATCCTTTCCTCAAGCTCGGCCAGTTCCGTACCCAGGGTGGGCTGATACCCCAGGCGTGACGGCAGCCGCCCCAGCAGTCCGGAAACCTCCATGCCTGCCTGAATAAAACGGAAAATATTGTCTATGAGCAGAAAAACATCCTGGTTGAGATCATCCCTGAAATATTCCGCCATGGTCAGTGCGGAATGGCCCACACGAAACCGGGCCCCCGGGGGTTCATTCATCTGTCCGAACACCATGATGGTCTTGTCCAGTACGCCTGCCTCCTGCATCTCATGGTACAATTCCTCTCCTTCTCTGCACCGTTCACCGATACCGCAGAACAGACTGACCCCTTCATGGATGCCCACCATATTGTGAATCATCTCCATGATCAGGACAGTTTTTCCGACACCGGCACCCCCGAACAGCCCGCTTTTGCCGCCCTGTTCCAGGGGGGAAAGAATATCGATCACCTTGATCCCGGTTTCAAAAATCTTTGTGGATACTTTCTGTTTGTCCATGGACGGCGGAGAGCCATGAATGGTCCGATACTCTGCATCCTGAACCGGTTTTTTCTTGTCAATGGGTTCTCCGAACACATTCAGGGCCCGCCCCAGCAGTGATTTTGCCACGGGTACCTCAAGGTGGCGCCCGGTATCCCGGATCTTTGATCCCAAAGCAAGTCCCTGGGTACTGGTCAGGGCAATCCCGCGGATGGTCTGATCATCAAGGTGCAGGATAACTTCAATCTGTATGGTGTCATCCTTGCCACAGATCAGCATATTGTGCAGTTGTGGAATATCGTCAGAAAATCGGGCATCCACCACATTTCCCCTGATGGAGATGACCATTCCTGTATTCGGGTCTGATGTTGTATCGGAAGACATCATTTTCCAGTATTTTTCCTGTCAATTAATCAAATAATAATACTATAATCAAAAAACCTGCTGCCATTTACGGCAGGTCAGTACTTTCGTCTGCAACAAATCAGCATTTCTCCATATATTCTATATCTGCAATATTCCCTTCGATGATCCTGTTTTCCTCGTCGGGATCCGTGTTGGTGAGGTCCATTACAAATTTATCCGGATCATTGGTCGAGCCAACCGGAACTCCAATAAATGGCGAAGGAATGTCTTTCATCTTTACTGTATAGGTATGACCGATTTGCCGGTTCATTGTTATGAGTTCATAAATTTTCTCTGTGGGTTCTGAGGGCATGACATCTTCCTTTGCTATGCTATGTTTTAATGATTGGTAAAAGGCAATTGTTTCTACGCAAACATACCGGCAACCGTGCCGGGCGATGCCGTTTATACGGGCAATGCTGCCCGGATGCTGACGGATGCCGGATGCGCTTTTATTTATAATCCCTAAAAACAATATCGTGAAAAATATTTGGAAACAATACATGGATTCCTGTAATATGGCCGTTTGAAACATGTACACAGCCGTAACATCACCATGGCAAAGATCGCATCCCCTTCCGGGGTAGTGAAGTCTCTGTCCTGTTGTGCCTTCTCCGTCTTGACTTTCTGTAACCTATGGGTTACATTTCTGTCATGAAAATCAAACAGACACCCAGGTTCAAAAAATGGATATCCGCGCTGAAAGACAAGCAGGCAAAAGCGCGGATATTGATCCGGTTAAAACGGATGATTGAAGGGAACCCCGGTGATGTGAAGCCGGTTGATGCAGGTGTCTATGAGATGCGAATCCACGTTGGAAAAGGATACCGGGTCTATTATATCGCGCTTGAAAATGTGATCATTGTTCTGTTGTGCGGTGGGGACAAATCGTCTCAGCGAGAGGACATAGAGCGGGCCAAGAAAATGGCCGCCGAAGCAAGGAGGGAAGCATGGAAATACAAGACTTAGATATCAGCGAATACCTGGATGACCCGGAGGTCATAGCGGAATATCTCAATGCAGCCATCGAAGAAAACGATCCAGCATTCTTCCTCCGGGCTGTTGGTGACGTTGCCAAGGCCAGGGGTATGACCAATATATCAAAAGAATCCGGTGTCAAAAGGGAAGCCCTGTACAGGGCACTGTCCGGAAATGTTCAACCGAAATTCGACACCATCATGAAGGTGCTTCGGGCCGTCAATTTCAAGCTGAAAGTGGAGCAGTCCGGGCCCTGATCTAACATCACCATGGCGTGATGGCAATTTCCCCGTACAAAGGCAGATGATCCGATACCATGCGGGTTTCATAATTCATGGGCACTTTGACATCCTTTACAAAGAAATGGCGGGAAATAAAAATGTGATCAATCCGCCGGACCGGCAGCCAGGAAGCAAAGGTGGGTCTTGGGTACCGCCTGTTTTTATACACTTTCTGGATGTCAAAAAGATGCCGGCAAAGGGTTTTGTACACAAACGATCCCGGGCCGGCATTAAAATCACCGCACAGGATCACGGGCAGCCCGGAATTAAGATCATTGCAGATCCAGCTGCTGCCGGCCAGGGCCGCGGCCTGCAGCTTGCGGTCTTTGGCCCGCAGGCCCAGGTGGGTATTCAACACCTGTACACCTCCCATTGGTGTTTCGACCCTGGCCATCATCACCCCGCGGTTTTCCATCGGTTTTGCTGCAAACGCGGCCGGCAGGCACCCGCAGTTCAGGTCATGTACGGGAAACCGGCTCAGGATGGCCAAACCATATCTGCCGCTGGGGCTTTCCTTGAGTGTAAAAAAATCAAATGACATGTCAAGGTGATCAGCAATATAGGCAGCCTGGTTGATATATCCGGACCGCCTATGACCGACATCTACTTCCTGGAGTGCAATAATATCTGCATGGAACCCTGCAATCAGTCTGGCCGTTCTGGCAGGATTGTATCTGCGGTCCATGTTCCGGCAGGAATGAATATTATAACTGAGAATTTTCAGGGTGTTCATGGGATACATATCCGTTTCGATAGTCTTGTATCAGGTGTCTGAGATCCCGGGCCCGCAGATATGTTTTTTTTGTATTCAGATATTGGGGAAGCACGACCATACCGCGGGTTTCTTCCCAGCCGGGGCCCCCGTGGGCACCGCTTTCAATATTGAATGACAAAGGCGTATCCGTGGGATCCCATCCGGAAATCACAATGTCACCGGCATCAGGATGGCGGCAGACCCGTGCCAGATCTTCGGCTGTCTGGGCGGCAAACGGGTGATCTTTTCCCAGGACCATTAAAAACTGCTGTTCCAGATCAAAGGTCCCGTGCTGGTTCATGGCAACAATGGAATGGTCGTCCCTGTAGAGTACCAGAGGGATATGAACCGACCGAATCAATGTTTGGGCAAACCTGCTGATAAAATCACGGGTGGGAGTGCCCGGCAAATAAACATGACCCAGCGGGCCCATGGTGGTAATCTCTATTTTATCCCCGGATACCGGGCCACTGTCCTTTTGCAGATTTTCAGAAAACCGCCGGTTCATTATTAATGCCCGGGCCTTTTTATAGAGCCCGTCCAGAACATTGTCATAAGAACCAGAGTGCGCATGCTTTTCATCCGGATTCAGTTCATAGAAAGCGTTTCGTATGGCCTCTTTCACCGGAATCCCATACCGGCTGCCGTACCAGGTGACCGTTTCCTGCCCGTGATCGGAATAGATGATGGTCTTGTATTTTCGACAGTCGGATTGATCGGCTGCTTTGCAGATATCCTTGATGGAATCATCAATGCCCTTGAGGCTCCAGTGGGCGAACATGGAATCCGGGTTCCTGCGGTGGGCCTGTTCATCATAGCCCAGAAAACTGGCACACACAATGGGAACGCCGCTGCCCACAGCCAGCTTGGTCCGGAACGAGACCAGTTCTCTGAGTATGACACAGATTAAAATGCGGGCGGGGATAAATACGAGTTCTTTGATAAATTTTCTTCCCTGAACAACACCCCGGAAAAAATCGGTCACGGCCAGAAAAAATTCAATGATGGTCACCCCCAGAATCCGCACAAACTTTCCCGTATGCAGAATGAGCAGAAAAACCAGTTTCAAAGGATTTACGGCGCTGGCAATGGATTCCAGTGTCATGGTCTGAGAGCAGTACCGGGCCTGAGCCGCCCCTCCCGTAAAAATGGTGGCATAGGTGTGTCCCCCGGACAGCAGCGGGGTACCTGATTTTTCCAGACGGTCGCCGATACGGTTGGCGGTCTGGGGATAAAAACTGACGTGCCGCTTTTGTTCGCTGCGGGATATGAACTCAAATGCCGGTACACAGGATTTGACCCCGTAAAAAAGCTCGCCCTGAAAAGCCGGGGTGGTGGAAGGCATACCCGAATACATGGGTTTATAACCCCACCGGCCGTTGCGTAGCTGCTTTTCAAGAAAGGGCAGCCGGCCGGCTTGCAGGGCTTTTTGAAACTGGGTCATGGAAAGTCCGTCTATCTGAATCAGCACCAGACCCGGAACATCTTCGGCAGTATCCGATTGCGGCAGGCCCAGCAGCCGCATTGACCATTTGTTCCGGGAAGCAATTTTGCGAAACCATTGTACTGTTCTCATAAGATGCATTATACCCTGTCATCTTCAATAAAAAATGCATGGTTTTATGCATATGGATATCAATCATCATGTATTTTCATCCTGTTTCCCGACAGTATACATGCCTTGTCTCTTTCAAATGGGTAAAACCCCCCATTTACCCAACCAGCATCTGCCGCGTAAAGTAAGTACAAATACACATACAGACGGAGGAAATCTTCCATGAAAAAAAACAACAGTTTAAGGTATGTGACCCTGGCGCTGGTTCTGTTTCTGGGCCTTTTGTGGTCATTGGTTTCAGCCTCCCAGCAGGAAAACAGCTACCCCAACTCCCGCTTTGTGGCATATCCCCAGTGGCTCAAGGCCCATATAGATGATACAGACCTGGTCATCGCGGATGTCAGAACAGATGACCATTTTGACGGGGCATTGATCCCCGGTGCCATACGGCTTCCCTGGTCCATGTTCCAGCATAATGATATCGGGGATGATGTGGCATCGACGTTCATCGGGATTGCCCGGGCCCAGGAAATCCTTGGCCGTCACGGCATTACACCGAAAGATACCATTGTTCTTTACGATTCCGTGGAACGGGACGGCGGCGCCACGGCATCCTATGTATTCTGGGTTCTGGATATCCTGGGACATGAAAACAAAAAGATTCTCGTGCAAGGCATTGATGGGTGGAAAGATGCCGGGTATGACCTTGTAACCACGCCGGGTGAAACCAAGCCGCTGCTTTATCAGGCGCCTGCAGAAAACATACAAAAACACCAGCTGATTACCGGTGATTTTGTGTATCAGCAGCTCGGCGATTTCTGTTACCAGATCATCGATGTGCGCTCAAAAGAGGAATATATCGGTGAAAAGGGCACCAAAGGTCTTGACGGCACCCCATTGAAACTGGGGCATATCCCGACAGCCGTCAACATCAACTATCAGGATGCATGGACCGATCTGGACACAAAGGGGATCAAACCCTATGCACAGCTCCAGACCCTTTACGCCGGCCTGGATGCATCCAGGGCCGTGATTGTTTACTGCAATTCAGGAAGACGCAGTTCCTTTTCCTATTTTATACTCCGTCTGATGGGGTTTGACCGGGTGTACACCTATGAACCGTCCTGGAAAGAGTGGGGGAATCCGGATAAATTTTTCCCCGTGGAAACCAGGGAAAACACATTGGCAGGCAGTATGCTGCCCACCCCTTCAACAGAAACCCAGACCGTCTCAACCCGGAAATCTGATACAAAAACATCACAAGACAGATCCGGTTCAGGCAAACCTGCAGGCGGCTATATGTCATGCGGAGGTTGATCATGGATAAAAAAAATAACTCCCCTCTTTACTGGCCGTGGCTTCCGGCTGCATTTGCTCTGGCAGGCATCATTGTATTTATTTTTGCGACATTCGGGCCACCGGCCTCTTCCAGCGGTTTTGTCAGCTTAATCAAAGGGGCGGTCCAGACAGTTGCGCCGGGGTATGTTGAAAACAACCCCCATTACGCCACGATGCCGGATACGGGTTCCTGGCTCTTTGCCTTTGTTCTGGGCATGGCCATCGGTGGTTTTGCCGCCGGCCGCACCGGCAGAATACAGGTTCGGGATATCCCGGAAATATGGGAAAAGCGGTTCGGGAACAGCCGGATCAAACGATTTGCAGCCACCTTTGCCGGTGGATTCATCATACTTTTTGCCTCCAGACTGGCAGGCGGCTGTACATTGGGGCTGTTTATTTCCGGATCCACACAGCTGGCTGTCAGCGGGTTGTATTTCGGGGTGCTTATCTTTGCCGTTGCCATGGTCACAGCCCACCTTGTCTACGGCAACACAGGAAAGGAGGAATAATGGGTTCAGAAATATGGCTGGGGTTATTGTCCGGCATTGCCTTTGGATTTGTGATCCAGCGCGTCGGCGCAAGCAATGCAGATAAAATGGCCAGAGCCCATCTGATGATGGAAAGTGATATCCCCAAATTCATGCTCATGGCGGTGATTCTCTCAGCCGTTGGGCTTTTGGGACTTGAAGCCGCGGGTGTGGCCAATACCCGGGTGCTGCCCACCAGTCTGGTGGCCACGGGTGTGGCAGGTATTTTGTTCGGTATCGGCTGGGGATTTTGCGGGTACTGCCCGGGAACCACCTGGGCTGCCGTAGGAGAGGGACGGCTGGATGCTGTGTTTGCCCTTATCGGCGGACTGGCCGGTGCCGCGTTTTTTGCCCATCTGCACGAATTTTTCATTCCATTGCTGTATGATCCCTTCAATGTGGGCCAGATCACCCTTGCGGACTGGACAGGCAGCCGGCCTGCCGCGGTTGTTCTGCTGGTTTTTATATTCGGCCTGTGCATCGGTGCCATCCATTTTTTATGGAAGGGAAAAAATGGCGGCCAGACACCCTAATATAAATACGATATCTGTTGTCTTTCCGGTATTCCTTGTTTTAGTGAGCATCTTTTGTTCCGGATGTCCCGGGCCGAAAAAAGAAAAGGGAACAAGCCTGAAAATACCCAGAGGGTATGTGGATCAGCTTGACATCCAGCTAAAGGACCGGGTGCTGGGATTCGGTCCCTTTGTGGGATATTATTTCAAGCCGGAAAATCCAGAGGACCTGACCCGGCTTTCTTTTGTCTGTTTTAATGAAGACCGGTTTTACACCCGTGACCTGCCGGAAAACACCCTGTTGTTTGAAGGGGATGCCGTGTTGACACAGCTGACAGACACAGGCTTTGACGTGCCGACTCAGAACCGGATCAACCCGGTGTTTTTTGAAGAAGCCCCCCGAAAATGGGTGAATGACCGCCCCCGGCCCCGGGATGAATACCTTCACTTTCATTCCTGTTATGATGGGCTGGGTCCGGTACTTGCAGGATATTGGATCCGACATCAAGGCAACGCTTCTTTTACCTATGACATGGGCGGACGTATGGGTCCGGACAGTCCCCTTTACCACGAGGTCCGCCCCGGTATCGACAAGCAGTTTGCAAAAATTATGGAATTTGATGCAGGCCCGGACTCCAGGCACGGGTCGAAAGACTAAACACAACCAGAAAAGGCGCTCAGTATGACCAAAAATACCCATGACAACGACCATGACAGCCATCAGGCAAACCACGACAACGGACACCAGGACCATGACCATACAGATCACCATGCCCATATGGTGGCTGATTTCAGGCGCCGGTTCTGGGTATCAATTATTCTGGGAATTCCCATTGTACTGCTGTCCCCCATGATCCAGCAATTTATGGGTATCAGCAGCCAATGGGACTTTGCAGGTGATGCCTATATCCAGTTCGGGTTTTCTACCATTGTCTTTTTCTATGGCGGATGGCCGTTTTTAAAGGGTCTTTTTGACGAACTCACCCAAAAGAACCCGGGCATGATGACCCTGATCGGCCTTGCCATTATTGTTGCATATACCTACAGTTCCGCCGTGGTATTCGGCCTTGAGGGAAAAGTGTTTTTCTGGGAGCTTGCCACCCTCATCATCATCATGCTTTTGGGACACTGGATGGAAATGCGCTCGGTAATGGGGGCTTCGGGTGCTTTGGAGGAACTGGTCAAACTGATGCCGTCAACGGCCCTTCGCATCACCAAAGACGGTGGAACTGAAGAGGTCAAGGTATCACAGCTTAAAAAAGGAGACAAGGTCGCTGTCAAACCCGGTGAAAAAATACCCACGGACGGTGTCATAGCAGATGGGCGGACCCGCATTGACGAATCCATGGTGACCGGTGAAAGCAGGCAGGTGGAAAAGACCACAGGAGATGAAGTTATCGGCGGCAGCATCAACGGTGATTCCGCCATTGATGTGGAGATACAAAAAACAGGGGGCGACACCTATCTTTCCCAGGTTGTCGACATGGTGAAAAAAGCACAGGAATCCAAATCAAAGGCCCAGAACACGGCAGATAGAGCCGCTTTCTGGCTGACCATCATCGCCCTGACTGCCGGCGGCATCACCCTGGGGGCATGGCTTGGGGCAGGCAGGGAATTTGTTTTTTCCTTAGAACGGATGGTCACGGTGATGGTGATTACCTGTCCCCACGCCCTGGGTCTGGCCGTACCCCTGGTGGTGGCGGTATCAACGGCCATGGCAGCTAAAAAAGGACTGCTCATCAGGGACCGGACCGCTTTTGAACGGGCAAAAAACCTGGATGTGGTGGTGTTTGACAAAACCGGCACCCTGACCGAGGGCCGTTTCGGGGTTTCTGACATTGTCAGTTTTGGCAGCCTTTCTGAAGAAGAAATTCTAACGCTTGCAGCCGGACTGGAAAGCCGATCTGAACATTCCATTGCCAAAGGCATTGTCGGGGCGGCAAAAGACCGCAATATTGACATCCCTGATCCTGAAAATTTTGAAGCCATTCCGGGAAAAGGTGCCAAAGCGGATGTGGCAGGCAAAAAAATCAAAGTGGTGAGCCCGGGATTTTTAAAGGAAAATGATATTGCCGTGGAAAAAAGCTTTCAGGACAAACTGGATCAGCTGGCAGATGAAGGAAAGACCCTGGTGTATCTTCTGAAAGATGATCAGATCGAAGCGGCACTGGCTTTGGAGGATGTGATTCGCGAATCGGCAAAAAAAGCCGTGTCCGGATTACAAAACATGGGCATCAAGGTGATGATGCTCACAGGTGATTCTGCGGCAGTGGCAAAAACCGTTGCAGACCAGCTGAACCTGGATGATTACATGGCGGAAATTCTGCCTGATGAAAAATCGGACCAGATAAAAAAGATCAGGCAGGATAATAAGCGGGTGGCCATGGTGGGAGACGGGGTAAACGATGCCCCTGCCCTGGCTGAAGCAGATGTGGGCATTGCCATCGGCGCAGGCACGGATGTGGCCATGGAAGCAGCCGATATCGTGCTGGTGCACTCTGATCCCCGGGATGTCACCGCAGTGATCAAACTGTCGCGCGCAACCTACCGGAAAATGGTGCAGAATCTCTGGTGGGCAGTCGGTTACAATGCCGTTGCCATTCCCCTGGCAGCAGGGGTTTTATACCCGTTTTATCAATTTTTGCTGCCGCCGGCGGCAGGTGCTGTTGTGATGTCCCTTTCCACGGTCATTGTGGCGGTCAATGCCAAACTGCTGTCCACGTGATGGTAAAATTTTAAACAAAAGGAGAGAAAAAAATGAAAAAAATAATTGCAACGATCTTTCTTCTGCTGGCAGCAATGGTTTGCATACCGATGCTTCAGCAAACCGTTTCCGCACATTGCCAGATACCCTGCGGTATTTATGATGATAATGCCCGGATTCACTCAATGCTTGAAGATGCGGCAACTGTTGAAAAATCGATAAAAATGATAAATGCGCTTTCTGAAAAATCCGATGCCCAATCCCAGAACCAGCTGGTCCGCTGGGTGATGAACAAGGAAAACCATGCCCAGAAAATCATCACCACGATCAGCGACTATTTTCTGACCCAACGGGTCAAATCGTCCCAGGCAGACTACAAAAAACGACTGGTCGATCATCATGCCGTGATTGTTTCGGCAATGAAAGCCAAGCAGAATGCCGAGATGTCATATGTCAAAGCCCTGGTCACAGACATTAAAACACTGTTACAGTATTACAGCGACGATGACCACTAAAAAGAACGCTTCAACCGCCAAAAAAAGAGAGTATTTATGCTGCAACTACAAAATGTTACTTTCACCGTTCCTGCTCTGGATACCGGCGAACAGAAAACGCCGTCCGGGCAGACAATTATCAATGATGTGAGTTTTACCTTTGAACCAGGGGGGTTTTATGCCATCACCGGTCCCAACGGATCAGGCAAGACCACCCTGGCCAAATTGATCATGGGCATCAATGCACTCACAAGCGGAAAAATCATGTTTAACGGGACGGATATCAGCAGCCTTCCCATAAATGAACGGTCCAACGCCGGCATTGTTTATGGATTTCAACACCCGGCACGGTTCAAAGGGACAACCTTCCGGGACCTGTTATCCATTTCCCTGGGATCTGATGATGAAGAAAAACTGGTGAATATCATTTCCAGGGTCGGGATTTGTTCCATGGATTTTTTAGACAAACCCGTGGACAGCAAACTGTCGGGCGGTGAGATCAAAAAAATCGAACTGGCCACCGTGATTGCCAGAAATCCAAAGGTGGCCATTTATGATGAACCGGACACGGGCATTGATCTTTGGACCATCGGCCCCATGGTGGATCTGCTCAAGCGCGAACAAAAAGAAAACAACACCACCACCATTGTGGTCAGTCATAACAAGTCATTCCTGGAAGCCGCCGACACCCTGCTGCTGATCAAAAAAGGAAAGATCGCCTATACCGGCGATCTGGCAGGTGCCATGCCCATGCTGGAGGATTTAAGTGTCTGTACGTTTGATGAATTCTGTCAAGGAGAAGATGATGCTCAATGCTATCGATAAAAAAGTGTTAAAAGAGGTCGCGGATCTGGAAGGTATGCCCAAAGGGGCCTACAATATCCGGAAAAACGGAAAACTGGAAGGCCGGGAGGTGTCCGCCAACATCAACATCGAAACCAATGAAAAAGGTGACGGCATTATCATTGATATCAAGCCGGGCACGAAGGATGAATCGGTTCATATCCCGGTAATCCTGTCCCAGGCAGGCCTGCATGATGTGGTGTATAATACTTTTATTATAGGGGAGGGATCTGATGTCACCATTGTGGCCGGATGTGGTATTCACTGCGGCGGCAATGCATCTGAAGGCCATTCCGGTATCCATGAATTTCAGATCAAGGCCGGCGCAAAGGTAAAATATGTTGAAAAGCATATTGCCATTGGCGAAGGCAGCGGCAAACGCATTTTAAATCCCACAACAAAGGTGTTCATGGAGGAGAATGCCCAGGCACAGATGGAACTGACCCAGATAGGGGGTGTGGATGAGGCAAAACGCGTCAATGAGGCGACTATCGGTGCCGGCAGTGTGCTGCTGATCACGGAACGGGTGATGACCGAAAAAGAACAGTCTGCAGAATCCAGAAATGAGATCACCCTGGCAGGAACAGACAGCAAAACCAATATTGTTTCCCGTTCTGTGATAAAGGGCAGTTCCTCCCAGGACTTTTATGTCAACCTGACAGCCAAAGCCAAATGCTACGGCCATATTGAATGCGATGCCATTATCATGGACAATGGCATCAACCAGACCATACCGGCGCTGCGGGCCCTGCATCCGGATGCGGAACTGACCCATGAAGCCTCCATCGGCAAAATCGCCAATGACCAGTTAATGAAGCTCATGAGTTTAGGCCTTGATTATGACCAGGCCGTCAACCGCATTATACAGGGATTTTTACGCTGAACCGATTTTTATCCCAGGATCTCCCTGATATCTTCGTCCGGTGTTTTTATGGGCATGATATTAAATCTTTCCACCAGAAAGTTCAGTATATTGGGTGTGATAAACGCCGGAAGGCTTGGGCCTAAGCGGATATCCCGAATTCCCAGATACAAAAGCGCCAGAAGAATACAGACCGCTTTCTGCTCATACCAGGATAAAATCATGGACAAGGGAAGGTCATTGACATTGGTATCCAGTGCCCTGGAAAGTGCCAGGGCGATCTGGATGGCCGAATAGGCATCATTACATTGCCCTACATCCAGAAGACGCGGTATGCCGTCAATATCACCCAGATCCTTGTCAAAGAAGCGGTATTTCCCGCAGGCAAGCGTCATAACAATACAGTCTTTTGGTAATTTTTCCACAAACTCGGTATAATAATTACGTCCGGGTTTGGCACCGTCACAACCGGCCACCAGGAAAAAATGGCGGATCCTGCCTGCCTTGACAGCGGCAAGTATATCATCAGCCTTATCGAGAATGGCATGTCTGGCAAACCCTACCATGACGGCGCCCTTGTCGGCATCCTCTTCAAACCCGGACATAGCCAGTGCCCGGTCGATCACGGGCTGAAAATCGGCGTCCGGGATATGGGGGATATCCGGCCATCCCACCATACCGGATGTAAACAGGTGATCCTGGTAGGTTTTCCCGGGCCGCTGGAGACAATTGGTGGTCATCAGGATTGGGCCGGGGAAATCAGGAAATTCCTTGGTCTGGTTCTGCCATGCCGTGCCGAAATGTCCGTAAAAATGGTCATATGCTTTTAGTTTCGGATACCCGTGGAGACTGAGCATTTCCCCATGGGTATAGACAAAAATTCTCTTGCCCCGGGTCTGTTTGAGCAGTTCTTCAAGATCTTTGAGATCGTGACCGGATACCAGGATGGCTTTGCCTTTTTTATGTCCCAGGGGAACCTTTGTGGGTATCGGATGACCGTATGTTTGAGTATTGCCGGCATCCAATAGTTCCATGGCCCGGTATGCCGCCTTGCCGCAGTCCAGGGTCAGTTTGACCCAGTCGTCCAGATTCAGTCCGGTCTGCTGGATGGCAGCCAGCCCCTTGAATATAAAATGGTAAACATCATCATCTTCCTGTCCCAGAATTTGGGCATGGTCTGCATAGGCGGCCACCCCTTTGATGCCGAACAATACCGTGTGTTTTAATGACAGAATATCCGGGTTGTCCGCCGGGTATGAAAACAATCCCACGGATGCAGCCTGACTGAGCAATTCCTCCCGGGTGACTGCCGGTTCAAATGTGGCAGGGCCTTCATTCCACTGCAAATCCTGCTTTCTGATTTTATTTATGCGTTCCTTGAGTGTCTCGCGCAATGCAGCAGACCGGCGGATGAGATCCTCAAACCGCCTGGGATCAAAGTCTACATTGGTCAGTGTTGAAAAAGCGGCTTTAGCCGTAAATACGCCATATTCCCGGCAATCTATGCCGGCCCGCAAGGCTTCCAGTGCGACCCGGGAAAGCCCCATGAGACTATATAAAAGCAGGTCCTGCAGATCGGCTACCTCAGGTTTTTTACCGCAGACACCCTGAATTTTGCATCCTTCTCCTTTTGCCGTCTGCTCACATTGGTAGCAAAACATGTTTCTCCTTTTGCAAAAACAGCGGCCGGTTAAGGACCCGGCCGCTGTTTCCGGCTATGGCGTTATGAACATTTTTCACCATCGTCTGATTTACTCTTATCATAGGTGTGGGCCTCAGAGGTATCGATGGACATTTTATCCATCGTCTCCTGGCGTTCTTTGTTTCTTTCCTCAACAAGATCTTCACCATCTTCATTTTTCTTTTTTTCGTCTGTCATGGCATTCACCTCCTTTCTCT
The DNA here is from genome assembly GCF_000350545.1 of Desulfotignum phosphitoxidans DSM 13687. Taxonomy (GTDB): domain Bacteria; phylum Desulfobacterota; class Desulfobacteria; order Desulfobacterales; family Desulfobacteraceae; genus Desulfotignum; species Desulfotignum phosphitoxidans. The sequence continues at coordinate 4,964 of NZ_APJX01000002.1, read as the reverse complement.
GACTTCTGGTTCCTGCTCTTCCGTCATCACAGGCATCTTCGCCCGCTTCATTGGGTCTTGCATGTTCGGCAAATTCAGGGGCCTGGGTACAGACATCCAGTTCAGCCGCTTGTTTTTTTTTATCTGTCATAAAACACCCTGGTTTCGCGGCAACAAATGATGCCGCCCTTTCCCATGGATATGGCAGGTCCGGTGATCATGATTTCCACAACCCATGAACATTACAGTATTCGCGGGCTGTCACCTTCTGGTTTTTCGTGGCAAAAAAAGTTTCCGGGGCCTGGCCGGGTTTTAGAAAATGGCGGCAGGAATCATCCCCATCAAGAATTTCGATCCATTCGATATAATGTTTTTCCTCCATGGGATGGGGGTTACTCCCCACTTTCACGGTGACCCCGCCGTCTGCTGCCTCAATAACAGGCACATGTTTTTCCTTGCCTTCCTCTGCGGCGGATTTTTCCTCAAAAAGTTTCATGTCCTCCCCGCAACATACCAAATCGCCTTCCCCGCCGTGAAGGACTTCAATCATGTTTCCGCATACGTCGCATTTGTAAACCTGTTTTCTTTGTGCCATGTGACTGTCTCCTTTTCAAGAATTTCGGGTTTCTTTCATGTACAATGATTTCGTGCAATGATTTCATAATGAGATAGACGTCACCCAAAAACAATGGGTGAAAATATGTATTTTTCATTTTTTAAAAAGGTATTGTGTAACCGGTGTTTGCGGGAGTTCATGCAATGACATGCCCAATCCGGCATGTTTTGATCAGGTATCGATACCCGCGGGACGGGCTGGGGCAGAAAAGGTTCTCAGACTGACAATCTTATTCGATTTTTTTTCCCGCGGTTTTTTCAATCCGGTCCATGATCCAGCCGGCCAGAAATTTTTGGGCTGCAGTGCCGGTATCCTTTCGGATCAGGTGAAGGGACAGTTCCGCCCGGGCCATGGTTTTGTGACCGCCTGCGGAACCATATTTTGAAAAGGCTTCTTTGGCCGTATTGCCTGCCCCTTTTCGCAGGCCATCGTTTCTGAGAATAACAATCAGTTTTCGGTCCACCACCCCGGAAACAATGGACCAGTTGATCCCGGCAATGGTCAGGAAAAAATCCGCCACCATGACCAGTTCATCCGGTTTGGAAATGTTGCCGGCATGAAAAAAGACCCGGTTGTTGACCACCCGCCGTTTTCTGATGGCTGTGCCTAAAAAATCCAGGTCCTCATCCGTATAAAACGCCCGCTCCACCTTGGTGACAATATTGTTGTCCGCAAATTTATACAGGTATTGAAACGCCCGGATGTCCTTGAGCGTGGCCTGGCGGGTAAAGTCCGCCGTATCGGTTTTAATGCCCATCATCAGGGCCGCTGCCAGCTTGGCGGATGGCTTGATTTTCCAGGATTTCAGGTATTCGGTCAACAGGGTGGAGCAGGTGCCGTATCCGGGGCGGATATCTGTATAGGCGGCTTCGGCCCGGGTCAAGGGATGATGATCGATGATGGCGGTATAGGTGATGCCGGCAAACGCCTCATTATGATCCGGCTGGGAATCCACGATCACAAAATGATCGAACTGGGCTTTGTCCACTTCTGCCAGGTTCCTGAGCCCGACGTCGGTGAGCTGAATCAATGCCAGGTTATCCGGCCGGCTGATGCGGTTGAAATGGGCGATGGCCACTTCAGACACCCTGCGCCACAACAGGCGTTTGACTGCCATGGCCGAACCAATGGCATCCGGATCCGCATTGATGATCACCAATACTTTTGCATTGGGTTTGAATTGCTCGAAAAACCGCCGAACATTGTCCCGGGTGCTGCTCACAAAGCCACCTTTTTGGTATGATTGCCGCTGAAAAACAGAACCAGCGTAATAAAAGCATACCCGATAATGGCCAGAATGGCAAACCCGCCGTAAAACACCCCCATGGGTGCCAGCACAATCGCGGTCAGCCAGTGAATGAAAATCACGGTGGGGGAATGCAGCTGAATGGGAAAATCCTTGAACCGGCAGATCACGGCCAGGCCGCACAGATTCCAGCCATACAGGGAGGCAAACACATGCAGATGCAGCAGCCACCTGGTTTTCTGGGGATCATACCCCTCCGACATCTGAAAAAAGATATAGGCGATACCCGTGACGGCGGTCACGATCAAAAACCCGATGCCCGATGTCAGAAACAGTTTCTGCTGCATGGACTTGGCAAAGGTGTAATACAGATAAAACACCACCACCACGGCGGCAAACAGAGCAAAGGTCACAAAGATCTGGGGGATGAACCGCTCCAGCAGAATAAAAATGAAAAAAATAATCACGCCCAGGGTAATGGTCCAGAAACACAGCTCCATGAATACTTTCAAACCCGACCCTTCAATCTGCCTGAGCATGGAAAATACCAGAGACAGCGTGATCAATGACAAAGGAAATGAAAACCCTAAAAAAAACGTGTTCAGCACCAGTTTTTCCATATACACCCAGTGAAAGTATTCATTGTTTAAGATCACCACAGCGGCGATGGCGATCCCCGTGGACAGGCATAATAAAGCGGACTGGTGAAATTTTTTGGCCACAGGCACCTGTGTTTGAAAAAAATCAAACGGAATCCAGGAAAAGGTCTGAATCCGGATTTTTTCCACCAGAAAACAGAGCGGCACGGATACGGCCAGGGTGATGGCATACCAGTTGAAAAACGCGGAAAATGCGTAAATCAACGATCCGGCAAAAAACAGCTTCACCGTGCCGGACACCTGTTTAAACCCTTGTGTGTAATACAGCAGAATCGAACCGCCTGTACACAGGTTGAACAGAAAAATATGCAGCCGTTCAAAACTGTAATCCTGCAAAGGAAAATAAATATGCACAAATCCGAACACCAGTGCAACTATCATCAGAAAGGAAAACAGCAATTTAAGATGTAAAGACATACCACAGTCCATTTGTTATCAAAGTCATGAATCGATTCGGCCCAACAGGTGTCCTAGCGCCGGTTCCAGGTCAGGATACTGAAATGTAAATTGGGTTTTCATCAGTTTTTCAGGCATCACCCGGGCACTGGTCAACAGGGTTTCTTTTCCCATCTCGCCCCACAGGCGTGCGGCCAGCCATCCGGGAATACTGAACACTGCCGGCCGGGACAACACCCGGGCCAGTGTCCGGGTGAACTTTTGGTTGGTCACAGGATTGGGTGCCGTCAGATTTACTGGGCCCTGAATGTCTTTGTTTCTCAGGATATGAAAAATGCCGCCCAGGGTGTCATCCATGGAAATCCAGCTCATATACTGGCGGCCTTTCCCAAGTTTTGCCCCGCACCCGGCGGCAAATGCCGGCAGCATCCGGGCCAGGGCCCCGCCGGCCGGGGTGAGCACCACACCGATACGCAGCTGAACCGTCCGGATACCGGCCGCCTGTGCCGGCCACGAGGCCTGTTCCCACTCGTTGCACACCCGGGAAATAAAAGAATCCCCCCCAGGATCTGTTTCCGTGAACACGGCATCAGCCCCTTCTCCATAAAACCCGATGGCCGACGCGGAAACAAACACTTCAGGCCGCTGATCCATCTCCAGCATCTTTTTTACCAGCAACCGGGTGGGCTGTATCCGGGAATCCATGATGGCCTGTTTCTGCCCGTCCGTCCATTTTCCCCGGGAAATATCCTTGCCGTTCAGGTTGATCACTGCATCCACCCGACCGATGGATGCCATGTCCGGAATATCGTTATACGGATCCCAGAACACGTCATCGTCAGCCAGAGGGCCGTTATGCCGGACCAGGCAAATCACCTTGTGGCCGCAGGTACGTAAAAAAGGCACCAGCGCGCTGCCGATACTGCCGGATGCGCCGGATATCAGAATCCGCATGGGCCGGCACTGATCCGCGTAATGGATCAGGTCATGGGCCAGCACCCGGTGCCGGTAATCAAACATCCGGGCCAGTTCTTTTTGTACACGACGGTCAAACGGCGCGCTCAACCATCCCCCGGGCAGCTCATATGCCACCTGATCCGTCATGGCAGACCCCTGGCCCCTGTCTGGCGCAAACAGATGCGTATGCTCCCAGCGGGCAAACGGCCCTTTGATCTGCCGGTCTTTGAACATCCGGTTCTCATAATAATCGATGTGCTCGGCTTCCCATGTCATGGGAATTCCCAGCACCCGCATGTCAAAGCCCACACGCACCCCTTTGTCAATGCCGCTGCCCTGCCGCCATTTGAGTGCCATCGGGGCCCAGGGCGGGGTCAGGCGCTGGATGGCGCCGTCTCTGGCATGCCAGGCAAACAGGCGGGCCACCGGCACCGGGATGTGTGATTTTCTGGAAAACACCTTCATGGGCCATTCTTTCCCAAATGAGTGATTGCTTTTAACCAGGTCATATTATAATAATAGTCTTTAAAGTGAAAACCTTTTTTATCATAATTGAGGTTGTTTAATACTGGGGCCTAAAATCGCGGTACCGGTCAGCAGGTGCGAAAAGCGACGGGTAGTAAAAGCTGTGGGACAGAAAAAACCGATATATTGATCTTAAATCGGGAACAAAATTGACCAGAAAAGAAGAAAAAATCAGCAGAGAAAAAAAGAAGGACGTAAGGTCAGGAACTGACCTTCAGGCAGGGAGCAGAATCGGTCTGTTTTCGGATCATTCTCTTTGGATGATATTCCGGATGGCCTTTGGCACCTCAAACGCCTGTAACTTTTTTGCAATGTCCGGATCTTGTGTCTCCCGGTATTTCATGAACAGCATCGATATTTTGACGATAAAGGCGAACGCCCGATATAAAAGCAGGACAATGGTTGCAATCTGTACCAGGATATCTGCCCTTACCTTATTATACACAATGGGTTTTTCCAGGATATTCAGGGTTTCTTTGACGGTACTGTTGGATCGTTCAGAGGCGGACCTGCAGCGCTTGATCTCATTGTACAGCCGGGTTCCCCGGGGAATTTCATTCAACAGCCGGGGGTGTTGATGAATAAA